>NZ_JROH01000032.1 GCF_000786205.1 Sphingomonas sp. 37zxx
AGCCAAGCTTCGGTATCCTTCTCCCGCCGGCGGGAGAAGGATCAGCAATTCGGGTCGGAAGGCTACAAAAGCTACACTACGTACCCCCCGGATTCGCCCCTTCCGCGACATAAAGCGCGATTCCGGGGGAA
This sequence comes from Sphingomonas sp. 37zxx, assembly GCF_000786205.1. GTDB lineage: Bacteria > Pseudomonadota > Alphaproteobacteria > Sphingomonadales > Sphingomonadaceae > Sphingomonas. Next base: position 132 of record NZ_JROH01000032.1, read on the forward strand.
GGGAGGAGCGTGTTCATGCGGCAACCATAGCAAGCCCGGAGCTTGTAGGACAGCGCGCGGGTCAACCCCGCAACACCGCCCCCAGTTTCGCCGCCGCAGCCACCACCTTGTCCGCCACCGCCTTCAGCTCGGCATCGGTGAAGCTCTTCTCCCCCGGCTGCAACGTCACCTCGACCGCCATTGAGCGTTCGACGCCCTCGTCGGTCGCGCGCTCGAACACGTCGAACACCCGCGCATCGACGATCGCCGCCTTGTCGGCCCCCCGGATCGCGCGCACCAGATCGCCCGCCGCCAGCGCGGGCGCGACGGTGAAGGCGAAGTCGCGAGTCACCGCCTGCAACGCCGGCGGCGCGAACGCCGGGCGCATGAAGCCGCTCGCACGCTTGGGCGGCAGCGCGTCGAGGAACAGTTCGACCGCCGCGACGTCGCCGGCGATGTCGAACGCCTTGAGGACGCCGGGATGCAGCATCCCGAAGCGCGCCAGCACCGTCTTTGGCCCCAGCCGCAGCGTTGCCGACTGGCCGGGGTGCCAGGCATCGCCCGCCTCACCTCCTTCGGCCGTGCTCAGGACAGGCATCACCTGCAAATTCGCCACCGGCGCGCCTGCCGCCTCAAGCAACGCCAGCGCCTCGGCCTTGGCATCAAAGGCATCGAAACGCTGCGGCTTGCCCGCCTGCCAGCCGCGCGGGGTACGCTCGCCCGCCAGCACCAGGGTCAGCGTCGCGCGCTCATCGGGCGCGCCCGCCGCATCGGCGAGGTAGCGCCGCCCGACCTCGAACAAGCGAACGCTGCTCGCCCCCCGGCTGAGGTTACGCTGCACCGCCGATAACAGGCCGGGCAGCAGCGACGGGCGCATGACCTTCATATCCTCGCTGATCGGATTGGCGAGCGTCCATGCGCCGCCGCCGAACACCGCCGCTTGCGTCTGCGGAATGAAGCTCCACGTCACCGCCTCGTGCAGCCCGCGCGCCGCAGCCGATCGGCGCACCTTGCGCTCGATCTTTTGCTCGGGCGTGGCGGTTGGGCGCGCGACGCCGTCGGGGCGTGGCAGCGGCACCGACGGGACATTGTCGATCCCTTCGATCCGCACCACTTCCTCGACCAGATCGGCGGGGCCGTCGATGTCGCGCCGCCAGCTTGGCGGAGTCACCTGCCAATCCTCGGTGATCGCGAAGCCCAGCCGCGCCAGAATGTCGCGCTGGCGTTCGGGCGCGACCGACAGGCCGCCCAGCCGCTGCGCCAGCCCCGGATCATAGGCGAAGCTAGGCATCGCCAGCGGCGGCTCCCCGGCGCGGGTGACACCGCTGGCGGTGCCGCCGCACAGGTCGAGCACCATCGCGCAGGCAATCGCCAGCCCGTCGTCCAGGAACGCCGGATCGACCCCGCGCTCGAACCGCCCGCGCGCGTCCGACGTCAGGTTGAGCTTCTGGCCGGTGCGCGCGATCGCTTGCGGGCTGAAATAGGCGCATTCGATCAGCACGTCGGTGGTGGTGTCGGACACCCCCGAATCCTCGCCGCCCATGATGCCGCCAATATCGTGCACCTGCGAATCGTCGGCGATCACCGTCATGGCATCGCCCAGCGTATAGGTCTTGCCGTTGAGCGCGAGCACCTGCTCGCCAGCCACGGCGCGCCGCGCGACCAGTGCGCCCGACAATTTGGCGCGGTCATAGACGTGCAGCGGCCGCCCCAGATCAATCATCACATAATTGGTGATGTCGACCAGCGCCGAGATCGGCTTCTGCCCGATCGCCTTTAGCCGGCGCTGCATCCAATCGGGCGCGGCACGGTTGACGACCCCCGCCACCGATTGCGCGTAGAAAGCGGGGCAGCCCTCTACGTCGTCGGTGCGGACATCGGGGCCGGGGCCGGTCGTCGCGGGCGTGGGCACCGCGAGCGGCTTGAGCGTCCCCAGCCCCGCCGCCGCGAGATCGCGGGCGATGCCGCGCACCCCCATGCAATCCTGGCGATTGGGGGTAATCGACACGTCAATCACCGGATCGTCGATCCCGGCATAATCGGGGAACGACATGCCCACCGGCGCGTCGGCTGGCAGTTCAATGATGCCGTCATGATCGTCGCCTAGCTCAAGCTCGCGCGACGAACACATCATGCCGTTCGATTCGACCCCGCGAATCGCCGACACCTTTAGCTGCATCCCGTTCGACGGCACCACCGCGCCGGGCAGCCCGAGCACGCCGATCATCCCCGCGCGCGCATTGGCGGCGCCGCACACCACCTGCAAAGGCGCACCGTCGCCGGTATCGACCGACAGCACCTGCAGCTTGTCGGCCTGCGGATGCCGCTCGGCGGTGAGCACGCGCGCGATGCGGAACGCCGCCAGCGCCTCGCCAGGATTCTCGACGCCTTCGACCTCGAGGCCGATGCGCGTCAGCGTGACCAGGATCGTGTCGAGCGATGCGTCGGTGTCGAGATGCTCGCGCAGCCAATTCAGGGTGAACTTCATGCGCCGACTCCCCCGGCAATCGTGGGCACGTCGAGCGCGCCGAACCCGTAATGCTTCAACCAGCGCAGATCGCCGTCGAAGAACGCGCGCAGGTCATCCATGCCGTATTTGAGCATCGCCAGCCGATCGACCCCGGTGCCAAAGGCAAAGCCCTGCCATTCGTCGGGATCCAGCCCGCACGCGGCGATCACCTTGGGATGCACCATCCCGCTGCCCAGCACCTCCATCCAGCCGCCATTGGCATCGTCGCCCGATCCGCCGATCACGCGCTTGCCCTTTTCGATCGTGTAGCCGACATCGACCTCGGCCGAAGGCTCGGTGAAGGGGAAATAGCTGGCGCGCAGCCGCAGCACGATGTCGTCGCGCTCGAAAAACGCCTTGAGGAAGGTTTCGAGCGTCCATTTCAGATGGCCGAGCGTGATGCCGCGATCAATCACCAGCCCCTCGATCTGGTGGAACATCGGCGTGTGCGTCGCATCGCTGTCGCTGCGATAGACGCGGCCAGGCGCGATGATCCGAATCGGCGGCTTTTGCTGCATCATCGTGCGGATCTGCACCGGCGAGGTGTGCGTGCGCAGCAGCATCCGCTGGACGCCTTCGTCGGGGAAATAGAAGGTGTCGTGCATCGCGCGCGCCGGGTGCGTCTCGGCGATGTTGAGCGCGGTGAAATTATGCCAATCGTCCTCAATCTCAGGCCCGGTCGCGACCGCGAAGCCCAAATCGGCGAAGATTTCGGCCAGCTCGTCCATCACCTGGCTGACCGGATGGACGCTGCCGGGCGCGACGCCGCTGGCGGGCAGCGTCATGTCGAGCGTCTCACTCGCCAACCGGGCATCGAGCGCGGCACGTTCGAGCGCGGCCTTGCGATCGGCGATCGCGCCGGTCACCGCTTCGCGCAGCGCCTGGATAAGCGGGCCTGCGGTCTGGCGCTCGTCGGGCGACATGCCGCCCAGCGTCTTGAGCAACGCGGTGACACTGCCCTGTTTGCCCAGCGCCGCGACACGAACCGCCTCGATCGCATCAAGGGTATCGGCGGCGGTGATCGCGCCCAGCAGGTCGGATCGCAGTTGGTCGAGGTCGGTGGTCATGGCTTTCCGTTCACTATGCGTAAGGGCTCGAACCGCAGACGGGCGCGCAGGTCAAGCATTTGCGTCGATCAACCGCGGCTTCCCAGCAGCGCCGCGCCAAAGCCGATGAACAGCGCCCCCGTCACGCGGTTGAACAGCCGCTGCCGGTTGGCAGGTGCCAGCCAGCGCGACAGCGAACGCCCGCCGGTGGCATAGATGCCGAACCAAAAGACCTCGATCGCCATAAAGGTCACGACCAGCACGGCGAGCTGCGGCACGAACGGGCGGCTGACATCGATGAATTGCGGCAACAATGCTGCGGCAAAAACAATCAGCTTGGGGTTCGACAGCCCGGTGCCCAAGCCGGTGGCATAGAGCACGCGTAGCGACCGGCGCGTGGCGGGCATCGCCGCGCCTTCGCCCACGCCCACGCCCACCGGCGCGCGCCATGCCTTGATGCCGAGCCACAGCAGATAGGCGACCCCGGCATAGCGCAGCGCATCGAACAGCCCCGGCGATGCCTTTAGCAGCGCGCCCAGCCCCAGCGCCGATGCGACCAGGCAGATCAGGTTCGCGGTCATCAGCCCCGCCATCGATGCCAGCGCGCGGCGCGGGCCGTGCTGGATGCTCTGGACCATGACGTGCAGCATGTTCGGCCCCGGCGTCGCCGAGATCACGAAGACGGCGGTGACGTACAGCCACCAGGTTTTCATCGCCATGCTGCTCTCCCCCCGAAGCCGAAACGAAAAAAGGCGCCGGTGTTGCCACCGACGCCCCTTTACTCTTGATCGCGTGCCAGGTCGCCTCAGGCGGCCTGGGGCAGTGCCGCCTTCGCCTGCGCGATGATCGCGCTAAACGCTGCTTGCTCGTGCATCGCGATGTCGGCCAGGACCTTGCGGTCGAGTTCGACGCCCGCAAGCTTCAGCCCGTGCATGAACTGCGAATAGGTCAGACCCTCGGCGCGGACGCCGGCGTTGATACGCTGGATCCACAGGCCACGGAACGTGCGCTTCTTAACCTTGCGGTCGCGATATGCGTACTGGCCGGCCTTTTCGACTGCCTGGCGGGCGATGCGGATCGTGTTCTTGCGACGGCCATAATAGCCCTTCGCCTGATCGAGAATCCGCTTGTGCTTCGAACGGGTGGTAACCCCGCGCTTTACTCTTGCCATCTATCGGGCTCCCTTACTTCAGGCCGTACGGCGCCCACAGGCGCACGTGACCGGCATCGGCATCGGAGACGACCGAGGTCCCACGATTCTGGCGAATATATTTGGAATTGTGGCTCATCAGACGGTGACGCTTGCCAGCGACGCCGTGCTTGATCTTGCCGGTAGCGGTGAACTTGAAGCGCTTCTTCACACCGCTCTTGGTCTTCATCTTGGGCATTTTCGTCTCCTTGGGTCGACGATCGCGAATCGCCTTGGCAGCCCACACTGGCCAGGCGGTTCCTTCGAAATGATCGCGGAAGCGGCAGCGCCTAGCTTAAGGTGCGGGCGATTGCAACGTCAGTGTTGATGGCCCCGGCACCCTAGCGCATCGAGAATGTCGTCGATCCGCGCCGGATCGCCCGCCGCGATCACTTCGCCCGACGATCCCTTGTGCAGCGGATCGCCCGCCCAATCGCACATCCGCCCGCCCGCACCCTCGACCACCGGCACCAACGCGGCGAAGTCGTGCAGCTTCAGCCCCGCCTCGACCACCACGTCGAGATGCCCCGACGCCAGACAGCCGTAATTATAGCAGTCACCGCCGAGCACGGTGCTTTGCGTCTCGGCCTCCAGATGCTCGAACGCATGCAACTGGCCGTCGTCGAACAGCGCGGGCGAGGTGGTGGCCAGCAATGCCTGGCCCAGTTCGCGGCAAACCCGCGTCTTGGCGGGCACCCCGTTGAGCGTCGTGCCGCGTCCGACGACGCCCACCCAGCGTTCCTGGATGATCGGCTGGTCGATCACGCCGAGCACCGGCCAATCATCGACCAGCAGCGCGATCAGCGTCCCGAAAATCGGCCGCCCCGAAATGAACGCGCGGGTGCCGTCGATCGGATCGAGCACCCAGGTGCGGTTGCTGCTGCCCGCGCGCGCCTCCTCCTCCTCGCCGACGATCGCGTCCATCGGACGTTCGGCGATGATCAGCCGGCGCATCGCCGCCTCGGCCGCTTTGTCGGCGAGCGTCACCGGCGAGGCGTCGTCCTTCACCTCCAGGCCGTATGCGGCGCGATAAAAGGGGCGGATCGCCGCGCCTGCGGCATCGGCGAGGCGGTTGGCGAGATCGATGTCGGCTTGAGATACTGGCATGCAGGGTCACCTAACGCCCCGCCGCCGCCAAGACCAGACAACCAGCCCCAGACAAGCGCGGATATTTCAGACTCGCGCCGATCCCGGCGCAATGCCATGAAGCGGCATGCGTTTCGCTTTCGCTACGTTCGCTTTGTCCTGCGTCGCCGCGCCCGCCGCCGCGCAGATCCGCCCGGTCGCCGATCAGCCGGCCTCTGCCGATGCCGCGCAAGCCGGGGTCGATGTGTTGTTCGTCAACGACGGCACCGCCGCCGCCGATCCCAAACCGCCCGAGACGATCGAGGTCACTGCCGCCGACGGCACCCGCCTTCGCCTGCTGCGCGATACCGTGCCGGTGCCGTTCGTGGCAGCGGGCGGTTTCACCCGGCTTCGCTATCGCCCCGCCCCGCTCGACCTGGCCGAAGCTGCGCGCCCGACCACGCCGCAGCAGGACGAAATCGCCGCGTCGCGCGAAGATGTGGTGCTGGGATCGGCTGGCACCGCGTCGGGCATCCTCGATCGCTTCGCGCCCTATCGCCCGGTCTATGGCGCGTTCGGCACCGGCGATTCAGGCGGCAAGCTGCAACTGAGCTTCGCGTTTCAGCCGTTCGAGACCAATGGCGCGCTCAACGGCCTGCGCCTCGCCTGGACCCAGACGATGTTCTGGCGGATCGACCTGCCCTCTGGCCCGGTCCAATCGACCAATTACAGCCCCGAGGTGTTTTACGAAGTACCGCTGGCGCAGGATAGCGTCGCCGCGATCGGCTATGCCCATGATTCGAACGGGCGCGGCCCCGCCGGCTCGATCGACGTCAACCGCGTCTATGCTCGAATCGCGCACCGATTCGACCTTGGCGATCGCTGGTATGCCGAAGTCGCGCCGCAGGCCTGGTTCTATGTCGGCGCGCGCGGCCGAACGCGCGACCTGGATCGCTATTGGGGCTATACCTCGCTCGCCGCGAGCATCGGCCAGACCGACGGGGTGAAGCTGATGCTGACCGGGCGCGGCAATCCCGGCACCGGCAAGGGTGCCGCCGAACTCTTTGCTTCCTATCCGATGGCGCGGCTTGGCGGCGGGCTTGGCCTCTATATTTTCGGGCAGGGCTTTACGGGCTTTGGGGAAGTGCTGGACGACTATCGCCAGCGTGACAGCCATGTACGACTTGGTGTCGCGCTTACCCGCTGATCGACTTGCGGCGTTGCCCGCGCTAGCCTCCGCAATAATCTTCTGGAGGAATCATCATGCGTGCAGCTTCGATCTTCGCCGCCCTTGCCCTGACGCTGGCGATGCCGGCCTCCGCCGCGCTCGCGCCGGGCGCACAGGCCCCCGATTTCGCGACACAAGGCGCGATGGCGGGCAAGGTGTTCAACCTGCGCCTGTCGCAGCAATTGAAGCGCGGGCCGGTGGTGCTGTATTTCTTCCCCGCCGCCTTCACCTCGGGCTGCAATGCCGAAGCAAAGGCGTTTGCCGACGCGGTTGCCGATTTCAAGGCAGCGGGCGCCACCGTGATCGGCATGTCGGCCGATGCGATCCCCCAGCTCCAGAAATTCTCCACCGAATTATGCGCGGGGAAATTCGCGGTCGCAACCGCATCGCCCGCCATGTTGAAGGGCTATGACGTCGAACTTCGCCGCCCGGGCGGGGCCGCGATCAGCAACCGCACCAGCTATGTGATCGGTCGCGACGGTAAAATCGCGTTTGCGCATAGTGACATGAGCCCGGTCGATCATGTCCGCACGACGCTGGCAGCGGTCCGCAAACTGCAACCCAAGCGCTAAGGCAATAATGGTCCACATTAGGGGCGTTGCTCAGGCATTATTAGCAATGTTGCGATAAGGGGGACTGGCCATAGGGTCATGCCCCCTAGCGGCGTGCGCTCGAATGACGAGGAACCACGAACCGATGCCCCCGGCACTTGCCCCTATGGCCGACAGGAAGACGATTGGTCCTCGTGAGGTCTTTGATCGCATCGGAATGTTTCTTTTCGATCAGCGGCTTGAGCCAAATCCGGTCAACTACGCCTTTGCCTATCACCTGGTTACCGATCCGCAGGGGACGCTGGCGACGGCGGTGGCGGCACTCATCGATGGCGGCGTTCGGCTGACCCAGCGCGACATCGAGGCGCTGGGCGTCGACCTGAGCCCGAGCGTCGCGCGCGGCACCGAAGAGAACGACACGAGCGCGGTGGCTGCGCGCAATGCCGAAACGCTGATGGCCAAGACCGAAATGCAGGTCGCGGGCTTCGCCGACATCATGACGACGGTGCGAACCGAAACCCGCGATTTCAGCCGCGACCTGGCGGCGAGCGTCGATGCAATGGAGCGTTCGCGCGAGGGGTATGAATCGATCAGCTTTCTCGACGATGTGACTCACATTACCGCGACGATGATCGGGCGGGTCCATGCTGCCGAGCGACAATTGGACCAGGCGCACCGCGAAACGCAGGAATTGCGCCAGATGCTCGAACAGGCGCGCGGCGATGCGCTGTGCGATCCGCTGACCGGCCTGCCCAACCGCCGGGCGTTCGAACAGGCCTTTGCCGAAGCGCTCGCCAAGGGGCAGCCCGCCTGTGTCGCGATCTGCGACGTCGATCATTTCAAGACCGTTAACGATCGGTTCGGCCATGCGGTGGGCGACCGCGTGCTGCGCGCGATCGGCCAGACGCTGGCGCAGACCTGCAAGGGGCATCTGGTCGCGCGCTATGGCGGCGAGGAGTTTGCCCTGCTGTTTTATGGTCCGCTGTCGAGTGCGATCGCCACCGTCGATGCGGCGCGGCTGGAGGTTGGGCAGAAACGCTATCGGTTGCGCGAGACCGATGTGCCGCTGGGCGAAATCACGATTTCGGTCGGCGTGACCCCGTTGGCCAAGCAGGAACATGCGACCGACGCCTTCCAGCGCGCCGATCGGCTTTTATATGCCGCCAAGGACGCGGGCCGCAACAAAGTGCTGTCCGATAGCGAAACGCACTGCTGATTGGGGTTTTTCGCTATTCGCAAATAGCGAAATTTACCAAGCCCTTCGAAGACTAGCCCAAGACCCACGGTTTTTCGCCAATTCTGCAATTGGCACGCCTCATGCAAAGACCCTGATATCGGCAGCCGGATGGTCCGGCCAAGCCAATATCAGGGAGTTTTCACCATGTCGCTTCGTCTCGAAACCATCCAGCGTTCGGCCATCTCGTTCGTCGGCGCACTGCTGTTCACCGCGATGCTGGTCGCAGCATCGGCTCCGTCGGTCACGCTGGTTTGAGCGGCGTGACCCCTACCCCAGGCTTGTCGCCTGGCGCGCCGGTTTAAGCCCCCGCCGGGCCGACCGGCGTCGCCAGTGACAAGGGCCGGCACCAAGGAACGCCCCCAGTTTCACCGGTTGAGCGCTTCGACCCGCAGGACTTCGAAGCGATGACCGACACGATCCCGATGATTCATGAAGACGCGCTGCCCGGCCATGAAAGCGCGCTCGACCCCAAGCCGCAATGGCAACCGCGCTACCCCGGATCGGGCCGGCTTTCGGGCAAGGTCGCGATCATCACCGGCGCCGACAGCGGCATCGGCCGCGCTGTCGCCGCGCTCTATGCCCGCGAAGGTGCCGACGTCGCGATCCTGTATCTGAACGAACATGACGATGCCGAGGAAACCGCGCGTATCGTCCGCCACGAAGGCCGCCGCGCGCTGGTGATCGCTGGCGACATCGGCGAGAAGGCGTTTTGCGACGAAGCCGTCGCGCGCGTGGTCGCGACGTTCGATCGCATCGACATCGTCGTCAACAATGCCGGCGAACAGCATCCCGACAAGGACATTGTCGACGTCACCGAACAACAGCTTCGGCGCACGTTTCAGACCAATATCTTCGGCATGTTCTTCATGGTGCAGGCAGCGCGCCCATATCTCAAGGCGGGCGCGGCGATCGTGAACTGCACGTCGGTGACGATGTATAATGGTGCCAAGGATCTGCTCGACTATTCAGCGACCAAGGGGGCGATCACCGCCTTCACCCGCAGCCTGTCCGAAAACCTTATCGCCGACGGCATCCGCGTCAACGCGGTGGCGCCGGGGCCGATCTGGACGCCGCTCAATCCGTTCGGCGGGGCCGATCCCGAAAAGCTCAAGACCTTCGGCGAAAAGACCCCGATCGGTCGCCCCGGCCAGCCCAACGAAGTCGCGCCGAGCTTCCTGTTCCTGGCGTGCGAGGATTCGAGCTATATGTCGGGACAGGTGCTCCATCCCAATGGCGGGATGATCGTAAACGGCTGATCGACGCGATCACGCCGCTGCGGGGACGGCCTTGCCCACCAATCCGGTGGGCTGGGCCTCCCCGCGCGAATAAGTGCCGGTGAGCAGCCCCGCTGCCAGCACCCGCCCGCGCATCGCCTTCAGCATCGCCGAGCGGTTGGGATTTTCCTTCAGGTCCGGCCCTTCGGACAGCGCGAAAAGCTGAAACGCATAATGATGCACGCCATGCCCGGTCGGCGGGTCGGGGGGCAGCCAGCCTTCGGCGAAATAGCTGTTGCGCCCGACATCGCTGCCATCATCGGCATCGCGGCGCTTGTTAGCGATGATCGCGCCCTCCTTCAGTTCGCCATCGCCCACCGGCAAATCCCACACCACCGCATGCACCAGCGGCGACGGGGTCGGCGCGTCGGCATCCTCGACCAGCAGCGCCAGCCGCACGGCCCCCGGCGGCACATCGGTCCAGAACAAGGGCGGCGATACCCCCTCGCCATCGGCGGTGAATCGTTCGGGCAGCCGCGCGCCATTGGCGAAGGCGGGGCTGGCGAGGCGGATCGATTCGAAACTGCCAAGCTCGCCTTGCGCGATCGCCAGCTTGTCCTGCCCCGCGCGCAAACCGCTCAGCGCCTTGCCCAGCCAGTGCGGCACATGTTCGAGCATCGCCCTTCCCTCCTTACAGGTCGAGTTTCTCGTAATCGGCGTGCGGACTTACGACTTCCATCCGCTCGGCGAGCAGCGGGCGAAAGCTCGGGCGGCTCTTCATCCCCGCATACCAGCGCTTGGTTGGTATATGGCTCTTCCAGTCGATACCGCCCAGATAATCAGCGATCGAAATCTGCGCCGCCGCTGCCAGATCGGCCAGGCTGATCGTCGATCCGGCAATCCATTTGCGATGGTCGAGCAGGTAATCAATATAATCGAGGTGCGAAACCGCCGCCTTCATCGCTTCGCGCAACCGCCCCGAATCGGGCGATTCGCGCAGCACCAGCCGCTTTTCCATCCGCTCCTTCAGCAACGGCGCGGTGATGTCGCGATAGAAATGGGTGTCGAACCACGTCACCAGCCGGCGGATTTCGGCGCGATCGGCGGCGGTGCCGTTGATCATCGCGCTCTTTTCGACCGTCTCCTCGAAATATTCGCAAATCGCCATCGAATCGATCATCGGCCGGCCCGGCCGGTCGCGATGCACCATCACCGGCGTCTGCCCGGCGGGATTCATGTCGAGAAACTCGTCGCGCCGAAGCCAGGGCGATTCGCGCACCGGCTCATAGCCCACGCCCTTTTCAGCCAGCAGTATCCGCACCTTGCGCGAAAAGGGACATAGGGGGAATTGATAGAGTTGCCACATGCCCCGGTGTTAGGAGCGCGAGCCGCGAGGTGGAAGGGGCTAGATTCGAATGGACGCACGACAATGACGATCCTGTGGCTGGCGGCGGCGATCGTCGTGGCGATGCTGCTGCGCCATCCGATCGCGGTTGCGGTCGCGCTGGTGCTCGCGGTGGTCAGCGGCACCACCTTTCCCGACATCGATTTCTGGCTGCCGTTCGGCCATCGCAGCGGCATGACGCACAGCATCGCGCCGCTATTGCTGCTCGCCTATCATCCGCGCCTGCGCGGGGTGGCCGCCGGGCTGGCGATCGGCATCGGGCTGCACCTTGCCGCCGATTGCTTCCCCAATGCGATGCGCGGCTATGCCACGATCAAGCTGCCCTTTGCCGGATCGATCGGCAGCGCCGCTTCCTATGGCTGGCTGGGGCTCAACGCGCTGGCGGCGCTGGGAATCGGCGCGGGAATCGCGGTGCGGCTGTTCGATACGCTGGTGCTGGCGGTGACCGCCATTGCGGTGGCGGGCATCGCGGTCGCCTATCTGGCGGTCACCGATGGCGGCTGGCCACCACTGGCGCTGTTCGCGGCGGCGGGGTGGCTCACCCACCGCCGCCGCCCCGGCTGGTAGTGCTGCGGATTTTCGTCATTCCCGCGCAGGCGGGAATCCATATTCCAGTGCAGTGATTATAGATTCCCGCCTGCGCGGGAATGACGTTTGGTAGGTCCGCCGCCAGGCCTATTCCGCGGCCACCAGTTCGGGCGCGCTGCGGTCGTCGATCGGCACTGCCAGCCGCTCGAGCATTTCCTTTGGCACCACCTGCCAGAAATGCCCGCGCACCCGGTCCCAATCGTCGAGCAGCCCGCCCGACCATTTGCTGTCGGTCGCATCATGATGCGCCGCGATCAGGTCGCGCAGCACGCCTTCCCAATGCGCCGATGCCAGGCGATTCCAAACGATGCTCTCAGGGTTGGCGCGCTCGCCGAAGCGGTTTTCGGGGTCATAGATGAACGCCATGCCCCCGGTCATGCCCGCCCCGAAATTATGCCCGACCTTGCCCAGCACCACCGCGACGCCGCCGGTCATATATTCACAGCCATTCGCGCCGCATCCCTCGACCACCACTTCGGCCCCCGAATTGCGCACCGCGAAGCGCTCGCCCGCCTGGCCCGCCGCCAGCAGCCGCCCGCTGGTCGCGCCGTACAGCACGGTGTTGCCCAGGATCGTATTGTCCTGGCTGGCCAGCGGCGATGACACCATCGGCCGCACCACGATCCGCCCGCCCGACAGCCCCTTGCCGACATAGTCATTGGCATCGCCGAACACTTCGAGCGTCACGCCCTTGCACAGAAACGCGCCCAGCGACTGGCCCGCGCTGCCGCGCAGCCGGACATGGACATGCCCATCGGCGAGTTTCGACATGCCGAAGGTGCGCGTAATCTCGCTCGACAGCCGGGTGCCGACGGCGCGGTGGGTGTTGCGCACCGAATAGGTCAACTGCATCTTCTCCCCGCGCGAGAAGACTGCGGCGGCGTCCTTGATCATCTGGGCATCCAGGCTGTCGGGCACCGCGTTGCGGAAGGTGCTCAGGCTGAAGCGCCGCTCGGCATCGGTGGCATCGACCTTGGCCAGGATCGGGTTCAGGTCGAGATCGTCGAGATGCTCGGCCCCGCGACTCACCTGGCGCAGAAATTCGGTGCGCCCGACCAGATCGTTGAGCGTCTTCACCCCCAGCCGCGCCAGGATTTCGCGCACTTCCTCGGCGATAAAGGTCATCAGGTTGATGACCTTTTCGGGCGTACCGGTGAACTTGGCGCGCATCTTCTCGTCTTGCGTGCACACGCCGACCGGGCAGGTGTTCGAATGGCATTGGCGCACCATGATGCAGCCCATCGCCACCAGGCTGAGCGTGCCGATGCCGAATTCCTCGGCCCCCAGGATCGCCGCGATCACGATGTCGCGCCCGGTCTTCAGCCCGCCATCGGTGCGCAGCGTCACCCGCCCACGCAAATTGTTCAGCGTCAGCGTCTGGTTGACTTCGGACAGCCCCATTTCCCACGGCGTGCCGGCATATTTGATGCTAGTCTGCGGGGAAGCGCCGGTGCCGCCGACATGGCCGGCGATCAGGATGACGTCTGCATGCGCCTTGGCCACGCCCGCCGCGACGGTGCCGATGCCCGCCGACGACACCAGCTTCACGCACACCCGCGCGCGCGGATTGATCTGCTTGAGATCATAGATGAGCTGCGCGAGGTCCTCGATCGAATAAATGTCGTGATGCGGCGGCGGGCTGATCAGCGTCACCCCCGGCGTCGCGTGGCGAAGCTTGGCGATGAACTCGGTCACCTTGAAGCCGGGCAATTGCCCGCCCTCACCGGGCTTGGCACCCTGCGCCACCTTGATCTCGATCTCGTCGCAGGCGTTGAGATACTCGGCGGTCACGCCGAAGCGCCCGCTGGCGATCTGCTTCACCCCCGAATTGGCGTTGTCGCCATTGGCATAGGGGGCATAGCGCATTTTGTCCTCGCCGCCCTCGCCCGACACCGCCTTGGCACCGATGCGGTTCATCGCGATCGCCAGCGTCTCATGCGCCTCGGGGCTGAGCGCGCCAAGCGACATGCCCGGCGTCACGAAGCGCTTGCGGATTTCGGTGATCGCCTCGACCTGTTCGATCGCGATGCCTTCGCGCGGGAAATTAAATTCGAGCAAGTCGCGCAGATACACCGGCGGCAGATCGCGCACCCCGCGCGAGAACTGCATATACGTCGAGAAGCTGTCATTGCCGACCGCGGTTTGCAGCAGATGCATCAACTGCGCCGAATAGGCATGGGTCTCGCCCGAATGGCGCTGGCGGTAAAAGCCGCCGATCGGCAACGTCGTGACCGCGCTGTCGAACGCCGCCTCATGCCGGTCGGTCGCGTTAACATAGAGCGAGGCATAGCCCTCGCCCGAAATCTTGGCGGGCATGCCGGGAAACAGATCGGCGACCAGCGCGCGGCTAAGCCCCACCGCCTCGAAATTATAGCCGCCGCGATAGCTGGAGATCACCGCGATCCCCATTTTCGACATGATCTTGAGCAGACCCTCGTCGATCGCGGTGCGATGCCGCGCCAGGCACTGATCGAGTGTCAGGTCGCCGAACAATCCGCGCCCATGCCGATCGGCAATCGCGGCTTCGGTCAGATAGGCGTTCACCGTCGTCGCGCCGACGCCGATCAATACGGCGTAATAATGCGTGTCGAGACATTCGGACACGCGCACATTGACGCTGGCGTAAGAGCGAAGCCCGCGCCGGACGAGGTGCGTATGCACCGCCGCGGTCGCCAGCACGCCGGGAATCGCCACGCGATCCTTGCACACTGCTTCGTCGGTCAGGAACAATTCGGTCTTGCCCTCGCGCACCGCCTGTTCGGCCTGCGCGCGGATGTTGGCGATCGCCGCCCGCAGCGAATCGGGGCCATTGGCGGGCGAGAAGGTGCAGTCGATCATCGCTGACAGCCCGCCGAAATGCGCCTTCAGCCGATCCCATTCGGCGCAGGTGAGCACCGGCGAATCGAGCACCAGCACGCGCCCGCGCGCCGCTTCGACATCGAGGATGTTGGCGAGATTGCCGAACCGGGTCTTGAGCGACATCACATAGCGTTCGCGCAACGGGTCGATCGGCGGGTTGGTGACCTGGCTGAAATTCTGGCGGAAGAACTGGCTGATCAAGCGCGGCTGGTCGCTGATCACCGCCAGCGGGGTATCATCCCCCATCGAGCCGATGGCTTCCTTGCCCATTTCGACCATCGGCGCGAGGATCAGCTCCATATCTTCAAGCGTCTGGCCAGCCGCCACCTGCCGCCGCGCCAGTTCGGCGCGAGCATAGCGGCACGTGCTGGCAGGCACTTCGGGCAGATCGTCGATCGACAGATAGCCGCCGATCATCTCGGCATAGTCATGCTCGCCGGCGATCCGATCCTTGATCGCGCGATCATGATACAGCTCCCCCGCGTCGAGATCGACCGCGATCATCTCGCCCGGCCCCAGCCTGCCCTTTTCGAGCACCGAGGATTCGGGCACCGGCACCATGCCCGTTTCCGATCCGACGATCAGCAACCCGTCCGAGGTGCGGGTATAGCGCAGCGGCCGAAGCGCATTGCGATCCAGCCCCGCCACCGCCCAGCGCCCGTCGGTCATCGCCAGCGCGGCGGGGCCGTCCCACGGCTCCATCACGCTCGCCAGATAGGAATACATGTCCGAATGCGCGCGCGGCAGGTCGCTTCGGCCCTGCCATGCTTCGGGCACCAGCATCAGCTTGGCGGTGGGCGCGTCGCGGCCCGAGCGGCAGATCGCCTCGAACGTCGCATCGAGCGCGGCGGTATCCGACGCGCCCGCCGGGATCACCGGCTTGATGTCCTCCGAATGCTCGCCGAACGCGATGCTCGCCATCTTGATCTCGTGGCTGAGCATCCAGTTCTTGTTGCCGCGGATCGTGTTGATCTCGCCATTATGCGCCAGGCAGCGGAACGGCTGCGCCAGCCACCATTGCGGGAAGGTATTGGTCGAATAACGCTGGTGAAAAATCGCGACCCGGCTCTCGAACCGCTCGTCGAGCAGATCGGGGTAGAAGAGCGACAGGCTCTCGGCCAGGAACAGCCCCTTGTAGATGATCGAGCGGCACGACAGCGAGCAAATGTAGAAACCGCTGATCTGCGCGGCGATCACCTGCCGCTCGATCCGCCGGCGAACGAGGTACAGGTTCTTTTCGAACTCGGCGGCGTCAGCCTCGTCGGGCATTGGCCCCGCGATCATGATCTGTTCGATCTCGGGCCGGGTCGCCTGCGCCTTCATGCCGATCACCGACACATCGACGGGAACCTGCCGCCAGCCATAGATGGTGTAGCCGGCGTCGATGATGACGCTTTCGACGATCGTGCGGCAGGTCTCCTGCGCGCCAAGATCGGTACGCGGCAGGAACACCATCCCCACCGCCAGCCGGTTCGGGCGCACCTTGTGGCCCGAGGCGATCACGGCATCATCGAAGAAGCGCAGCGGCAGGTCGACATGCACGCCCGCGCCGTCGCCGGTCATACCATCGGCATCGACCGCGCCGCGATGCCACACCGCTTTCAACGCATCGATCGCCGATTGCACCACGCGGCGCGACGCCTTGCCATCGGTGGCGGCGACGAGGCCGACGCCGCAGGCATCGCCCTCATATTCGGGGCGGTACATGCCGTGTTCGGCCAGGCGGAGGCGTTCGGTTTCGTTGGTCATTCGCTGGACCCTTCGGAATTAGAGGGCAGCATCACGCGCTGCGCACGTTCAATGCCGGCGCGCCCGGCCTCGGCACCGGCGACGCGGCCAAGCTCCTGGCCAACGGCGATCATCTTGCGCTGAAGTTCGGGCATCACCTCCAACGCCTTCGCGCCGGGCCCGGTGGCATAGAAGGCGCTGATCGCCTCCAGTTCCTCGACCGTCATCGCTGCAGCATATTCAGCGGCGGCGCGCGCTTTGATCGGCGCAAATTGCTTGGCCATCGACGCCATAAACTCCTGCGCCAATATCTGGTTCAGGCGGTCACGGCCACCCTCGCCCTTTTCGATCAGCATTGCCATCGTATCGCGCGTTTCGGCACGGGCTTCGAGCATCGCTACCACGCTCTCGGCGAAACCCGGTGCCATTGCCTCGAATTGGCGCCGCAGTGTCGCCTCGGTATCCATCTTATCAAGCAGCCGCTGTGCTGCCGCCAGTCGCGCGGAGTCGGCGGGCTGCGAAATCTGCGCTGCGGCGGGCATCGCCGCCGACAGCGATACCGCAATGAGCCAGGCGCGCTTCACGCCGCCACCTTCTCGGCCTTCGCCTTTGCCTTCAACCACGCATGCATCCGCTCGCTCACGTCGCGGCCATCGCGGATCGCCCACACCACCAACGATGCGCCGCGCACGATGTCGCCCGCGGCGAACACGCCCTCCAGGCTGGTCATCATCGTCTTGTTATCGACGCGGATCGTGCCCCAGCGATTGACGCCGAGTTCGGGCGCACCGAACATCGCGGGCAAATCCTCAGGATCGAAGCCAAGCGCCTTCACCACCAGATCGGCCTGCAGCACCATTTCATTGCCCGGATCGGGCTCGGGCGAGCGGCGCCCGGTGGCATCGGGCGCGCCCAGCCGCATCCGAGTCGCGCGGACGCCCGAGACCCGGCCTTCGCTGGCCGCTTCGAATGCTTCGGGGGCCGAGAGCCAGACGAATTCGACGCCTTCCTCCTCGGCATTGGCGACTTCGCGCTGGCTGCCGGGCATGTTGGCGCGGTCGCGGCGATAGAGGCACTTCACCGATGCCGCGCCCTGGCGGATCGCGGTGCGGACGCAATCCATCGCGGTATCGCCGCCGCCGATCACGACGACATGCTTGCCCGCGGCATTCAGGCTGCCATCGTCCCAGGCGGGAACCGTGTCGCCAAAGCTCTTGCGGTTCGACGCGATCAGATAATCAAGCGCCTCAACCACGCCTTCGCTGCCGATGCCGGGGGCCTTGATCGCCCGCGCCTTGTACACGCCGGTTGCGACCAGCAGCGCATCGTGGCGCGCGCGCAATTCGTCCATCGTCGAGTCGCGACCGACCTCGAACCCTTCGTGGAACACGATGCCGCCCGCCTTCAGCCGCTCGATCCGGCGCATGACGACTGGCTTTTCCAGCTTGAAGCCGGGTATGCCATAGGTCAGCAGCCCGCCGGCGCGATCATGCCGGTCATAGACATGCACCTCATAGCCATAGCCGCGCAGATATTCCGCCGCCGACAGCCCCGCCGGCCCAGCGCCGATCACGCCGACCGACTGGCCACGCGCCGGACCCGGCACCAATGGCTCGACCCAGCCTTCTTCCCAGGCGGTGTCGGTGATGAACTTTTCGACCGACCCGATCGTGACCGCGCCATGCCCTGAAAATTCGATGACGCAATTGCCCTCGCACAGCCGGTCCTGCGGGCAGATACGACCGCAAATCTCGGGCATCGTCGAGGTGGCGTTCGACAGCTCATACGCCTCGCGCAGCCGCCCTTCGGCAGTCAGGCGAAGCCAGTCGGGGATATGGTTGTGCAGCGGGCAATGCACCGAACAATAGGGCACGCCGCATTGCGAACAGCGTCCCGCCTGTTCCTCGGCCTTGGGGACCGCGAACCGATCGGCGATCTCCTGAAAGTCCTTGTTGCGGGCGTCGGCGTCGCGCTTGGCCGGATAGGCCTGGTCGGTGCCGACGAACTTCAGCGTCGAGCCGGTCGCCATGGGCATTTCCTATATGGTTGCTTGGCGCGTTGCATATAGTCGCCATGCGCCGAAGTCACGCACAAATACGCCGTTAAGACACCAATGCTTACCTATTATTTTGCAAACGCCTGAAACCCCGTCATCGGTCTGCGTTTGACCCTGACATAATGGCCGTATCGGCCCTACCGCGCCAGCAGCCAGATCAATGCCGCCGAGCCCACCACGATGCGATACCAGGCAAAGGGCGCAAAGCCGAAGCGCGACACGACTTTCACAAATGCCTTCACCACCACCAATGCGACGATGAACGCCACGGTGAACCCGATCGCGATCGCCAGCAGGTCATCGGCGTTCAGCAAGGCGCGATCCTTGTACAGCGCATAGACCGTCGCGCCGATCATCGTCGGCACCGCCAGGAAGAAGCTGAACTCGGCGGCGGTCTTGCGCTCGACCCCCATCAGCAGCGACCCCATGATCGTCGCCCCCGATCGGCTCACGCCCGGCAGCATCGCCAGGCACTGCACCAGCCCGATCGCCCCCGCCGTGCTGGCGGGCAGCGCCTCGACGCTTTCATATTTGACGATCTTCACCGCACGCTCGATCGCCAGGATCGCAATGCCGCCGACGATCAACGCCACCGCCACCACGATCGGCTGCTGCATCACCGCGCGGATCGATTCATAGGCGATCACGCCCAGCACCACCGCCGGCGCAAACGCCAGCAGGATGTTGCGGGTAAAGCGCCACGGCCCCGGCTCGCGCCGCAACATGCCGGTGCCGACATCCCAGAACCGCCGCCAATAGGCGATGATGACCGCCAGGATCGCGCCCAATTGGATCGCGATCTTGAACGCGATCGATCCCTCCTCGGTAAAGCCCAGCAATTCGCTGGCGAGGATGAGATGGCCGGTCGACGACACCGGCAGAAATTCGGTCAATCCTTCGATCAGCCCCAACAGGATGATCGTCAACAGGTCTTCCATAACAAGCCCTCTGGCCGGTTGCCCGGCCCTAAGGGCCGCAGGCGGGTTGCAGATGTTTAGCTGGCGACCTTGTCGCCAAAGCGTCCGTTGCGGCGATATTGCACCAGCCAGCCGGGTGCCACCGCGCCCAGCGGCGTCGCGGCAACGCCCAGCGCCGCCAGCCCCTTGGCACCCCACGCAGCGACATTGTCGCGCTGAAGCATCAGCCATTGATCCTTGGTGATCGGCGCGCCCGGCAGGAAGCCCAGGCTGGCCATCATCGACCCCACCGCATCGGGCAAAGCTGGCATCGGCGGGGTGCGCCCGATCTGCTCGCCGATCCAGCGATGCAATTCGGCCATTGTCAGCACATCGGGGCCGCCAAGCTCATAGGTCTGGCCGCCATGCACGCCGGGATCGGCCAACGCGGCGGTGACCGCCTTGGCAACATCGCCGACATAAACCGGCTGGAACCTGGCCCCGCCCTTGAGCACCGGCACCACCGGCAGGCTGGCGATCATGCCCGCGAAGCGATTGACGAACTGGTCCTCGCGGCCAAACACCACCGACGGGCGAAGGATGGTCGCGCCGGGGAAGGCCGCCAGCACCGCCTGTTCGCCCTCGGCCTTGGTGCGGCCATAGAGCGAGGGCGATTGCGCATCGGCACCGATCGCCGAAATCTGCACGAACGCCGCTGCACCCGCGCGCGCCGCCGCCTCGGCGATCGTCCGCGCACCATCGACATTCACCCGGCGATACTCGGTGAACGTGCCCACCAGATTGACGACCCAATCAGCCCCCTCGACCGCGCGAGCGATGCTGTCGGGCTTGGCGATGTCGGCAGCGACGAACTGCGTCTGGCCCAGGCCGCCCAGCGGCTTCAGGAAAAACGCGCTGCGCGGGTCACGCTGCGCGATCCGCACCCGCGCGCCACCAGCCAGCAATTCCTGCGCGACATACCGCCCCAAAAACCCGCCGCCGCCCACCAGCGTTACCAGCTTGTCCTTCATCGCCCGTACCTTCTCGTTCGCCAAAGCGCGGCTTGGCCTTCCGTGAAGCCGCCAAATGCCCCGCCGCGCGCCAAACGGCAAGCGATGACCGCCCTTTCGCGATCATCAGTTGACAACCCCTTCCCCCCACCCCTAAAGGCCGCGTCCTACCCCGTGCCCAGATGGCGGAATTGGTAGACGCACCAGCTTCAGGTGCTGGCGCTCGCAAGGGCGTGGAGGTTCGAGTCCTCTTCTGGGCACCATCGCTTCCTCCGGACATGTCCATAATTGTCCGGAGAAGTCCCGAAAATCAAAGGTTTTTGACGGTTGGCGTGTCCACCCGCATCCGGTCAAATTCGTTGCAATTGACGGTATCCGACGGTATTTTTGACGGTATCGAAACCGACAAAAAAGGTGGCGCCATGCTTACCGATCTGGCCGTCCGAAAGGCAGTTGCACGCGACAAGCCCTACAAGCTTTCCGATGGTGGCGGGCTATACCTGCTGGTCACAAAAGCCGGTCAGCGGTGCTGGCGGGTCGATTATCGCTTCGGCGAAAAGCGCGCCACGGCAGCGCTCGGGGTCTATCCCACGATCACGCTGGCAGAAGCCCGCGCCAAACGCCTCGAAATCAAGAAACAGATTGCCGATGGCATGAACCCGTCGGCCAAGCGCAAGATCGACAAGATCACCGGACCGCTGGCCAACGTGAACAGCTTTCAGGCGGTTGCCGAAGAATGGCTCGACAAGGCCCGCCGCGAAGGCCGGGCCGAAGTGACCCTGGGCAAGCTGAAATGGCTGCTGGAGTTCGCCCACCCCATAATCGGCGCACGCAAGGTTGGTGAAATCAAAGCGCCCGAATTGCTGGCGGTCCTGCGCGCGGTTGAAAAGCGCGGCCACTATGAGACCGCGCGGCGGCTGCGCAGCACCTGCGGGCAGGTTTTCCGCTATGCCATCGCCACTGGCCGCGCAGACCGCGATATTTCAGCTGACCTATGGTGATGGGTTCTTCGTCACCTATGACTATGACACGGTTGGCGCATTGACCTTCATCCGCGAAAATGGCGGCCTCGCCCTGGCGAGGTTTGACTATGACGCCCTGGGGCGGCGCAGCACGTTGACGCGGGGCAATGGCACGGTGACGCGCTATGGATATGACGCGGCGTCGCGGCTTTCGTCGCTTGGGCTCGATCTCGCCGGCGGGGCGCAGGACCTGTTGCACAGCTTCACCCATAATCCCGCCGGCCAGATCGCCAGTCGCACGCAGTCCAATGCCGGCTATGCCTGGACCGGGGCGGTGAATGCCAATCGCAACTATGCGGTCAATGCGCTGAATCAATATACCCAATCAGGGGCGGTAGCGCTTGGTTATGACGGACGCGGCAACCTGACCCAGTCGGGAAGCACTACCTATAGCTACACGCTGGAAAATATGCTGGCGACGGCGCCTGGTGCCAGCCTTGCCTATGATCCGCTGGGCCGGTTGTTCAACGTCAATGCGGGATCGGCGAATACCAGCTTCACCTATGACGGTGCCGATATGCTGGCCGAGACGAACCAGCTCAATGGGGCGATGCTTCGCCGCTATGTCTATGGGCCGGGCAGCGACGAGCCGCTGGTGTGGTATGAAGGCGGGGAGCGCCGCTATCTCCACGCCGATGAGCGCGGATCGGTGGTTGCGTTGACCAACGACACTGGCGCTGCGATTGCAACCAACAGCTATGACGAATTCGGCATTCCGGCGGCGGGCAATATCGGCCGGTTCCAATATACCGGCCAGAAATGGATCGCCGAGATCGGGCTATACGACTATAAAGCCCGCATGTATTCGCCAACGCTTGGCCGCTTCCTACAGACTGACCCGATCGGCTATGGCGACGGGCTGAACTGGTATGATTATATCGGTGCGGATCCAATAAATAATACTGATCCTAGCGGCTTGTCACAATGTCCAGCCGGAACTTTGTGCGCAGGTATTGATTTGCCCCAGCAACCTAATCCCCCTAGAAACCGAGGCGGTGGTGGGGGGATTTTCATCAATCCGTTTCCCCTCGTGAAAGGTTTCGTGTGTCTGGTTATCCGGTGCAATAAGAAAAGGTCAGTGCCGGTTGCTACACCCACTCCGCCTCCCACACCCGAACCTGCCGCGCCGCAGAATGAAATGCCCACGGGACGTCTCCTTATCGTAAGCAAGGAGACTCTCGCTCAATTCTATCTTTCAGGGATTGGCGGCACTATCTGCCTGTCAGGAAACCAGTTCCGGAATGCCTTGAGCCAATTCAAACCGGCAACGGATAAAATCCCACTCTCTACCGGAGGCTACGCTCGTGGCGGAAACTCATATGGATCGTCATTAGGTTATGCCTTAGGTGGATTTACAATTTTATATAATGCAAGTGGCAAGCCAGTTGGGTTGAGGGATTCTTACGATTTCAATAGCATGGATTATGGAGACCGCGATGGAACATCGTCTTGGCTATATCCGCGAGAAAACACGACCAGAGCGGTAGGCGCATTAGGAGATTTGCTCGGCGCCCAGACATTCGATATAAGGTATCCATGCTCATGAGGCATTTGTTATGGATAGTGCTAGGGTTTCAACTTGCTGGATGCTCAGAGAGAACCAGCACGCAAACATTTGTCGCCGAATCTGGATTGGGCATTTGTTCGACGGCTATCTTGACAAAAGTGCAACCCAGGAAACCGCAAGAGGATGTTGATTACATCTACGCTGTTCACCTCGATAAGATCAGCGGATGCGCCGCCTTGAGTCGAGTGTCTATCGAGCACAGCGGATATGCCTGTCAGTTGCATGATGAAGGCGTGATTTGTTCAAAGGTTTTTGACGACGGTTCAATTGCTGAGATTCACCTGAATCGGGATGATCTATATTTTAGTCGGCGACACAATAGGTAATTCTATGTAATTCAGATAGCTCATATATAGTCGCATGGAGGTCAATATTGGTTTTCAAAAATCGCCACTTCAATGGTTTCAACATGTTTTGAATAGGCGGTCTTGGACCATTTCTGCCGCTTCACCCTCTCATCAATAGCCCCAACCTGCGCCCCGTCGCGCAGGCCGAGGGCCTCGGTGAGCTTTCCCGGCTGTCGGTGTAGAGGCCGGCATGGGACCGAGCACGGCTGATGGCGACATAGGCCGCGCGGGTATCCACGGTGTTGGTGCGGAACGACTCAAGATGCGCCATCCCCCCGCTCGGCGGTCGCCCCTTGCGCGGCATGGATCGTCCGCACCCACCCGGCGTGGACGTGGCGATCGCTGAGGTGGCGCAGGTCGAGCATCTGGCGCTCGCCATCGTCTTTCTCGGCGACGACGCTTTATCACCAGCAGCGATACAATATCACGATAGCGGCGCACGCAAGCGGCTGACCTATGGCGATGGGTTCTTCGTCACCTGGGCACTTCCAATAACCCCTCGACAT
>NZ_JROH01000033.1 GCF_000786205.1 Sphingomonas sp. 37zxx
ACCGTGGGATTTTTCAGCAGCCTGTTAATGACGCCGCTCGCACACTTGGGGTTGGGCGCACCCACCTCTACCGTCTTATAAATGATGGAAAGATCGAAACCATTCAGCTTGGTCGGCGTCGCTTGGTCAAGGCTGCGTCCCTAAGGAAGCTTATCGAGGAAGGGTAGGCGCTTTTTCGCGTCAGAATATTCGCAAGGCATCTATCCGGGCGCGGGTGGCATTCAAAGCATCTGAAAGCCACGCCGCACCGATAGATTAGCAAATATTCGATTTTTCCAATCGACCTGGCCGAGAAAATTTGGGGGCGTGCGACGGGGCGATTACCCTCGTCAGTCCGCATTCTTTCGTCGATCAAATCCCAAAGGGTGACCGGCTGCTCGCACTGTCAAGCAGGCAGATGCCTATTCGCGCACACACGTTGGGGTGTTCAGGACGATCCTTTCCTAGGAAATGCGAGGATCACATGGATATTTATGAGTGTAATGACCGCTTCGGGATTAGCCTAAAGAAGCTCCGACTTATGAGAAATGAGGGAATACTAAAACTGGAAGCAGAGAAGACTGAAAAATATTGGCGTCAGGTAATTTACGACATCAAAAGCGGTAGAATGTCTGCACGTTCAATTGCCTTGACGTATCGATATCCCGGAAAACTGGAAAAGATTACCAACCTGACGCCGCGTGATCGGCGCGTGATTGCATCTCATTTTGAAGAAGTCGAATTTCCCGTTGAGGATTTGGAACTGAATATGAGATTTGCGGCTCTCATCGGCGCCATTGAGAAACATCCTTTATCGTTGGATGAATTTATCAGGAGCATTCAGGAGATTATTCCCGACCACGATGTCAGCTACTACTACGTCGCCGGTCGGCTTATGCTGTTTACGTGCAAGACCGATTTTCAAATCAATTTGATGTCAGAGCAATTGGCTCGGGCCTTCGCCAGTGCGAAGGACGAGAAATCCATGCGAGGGTGGTGGCACACCGAGTCCGGCAAATATGACCAAGACCCGACCGTTTATCACCGACCGAGGCAATACGATTTATAACGCTGACGCCTCTGTGGTAATCAACGGAATTCCGCCCGTTATGGTGGCCACGTCGCATTTCATCGCGCGGCACAATTTGACCAACGCCGCGAAGGTCAGATTGTGCTCGCCGCGTTCGATCCGGCCCACGTAGCTCCGATCCAATCCGGCCTCATGGGCAAACCCTTCCTGCGACATGCCCAACGCTCGCCGCTTTGCGCGAATTCGTTTTCCTAGAATGTCGAGATACGGGTCCACCCGCCTTTGTCACGACCATGGTGACTATCGATCCACGGCGTATTAATCCCCTCGTTAATAGTTTGGCGTATTTTTCTGTGCTGCGGAGATCGCTGGGATTTCCACATTGATGTGACTGGAAGACCAAAATGCTGGAAATCGCCGGTGGAATTTTGCTTGCCGTAGCTGTGCTGGCGGTGGTCATGGTTGCGTTTCGGTATATTGTCCTGGCGCTATCGGCCGGTTTTTGCATCGCGCTCGTTGTCGGGGCTTGGCTGCTGCTTTCTCCAGAAATGGGCGGATGGTGGGCCGCGATATTGCTTCTTACCGGGTTTGGGATTTGGTTTTGGATGGTCAATCACGACGATCGAATCGAGGGTCGGGAGGACGCCAGCCCCGACCGATTTGCCCGAGCATCCCGGCAACGCCGGTTATCCAACGGCGAACCGCCTGCTGCCTACGTGCTAGACGCCTGGCACCAGCGCCACCGCATCGCCCGGAATGAGGTGAAGAATTCCGACTAGACGAAAAAAACGGCATCTCTCTCGCGCGTTCAATAGCGCAGGTGTTTATGTAATTTTATCGAAGGCTACCCCCCCCGGCCACGGGCATTTCACCGGCGGGTCCGCGCCATGTTGGCTAACAAGCAATGCTTGCGCGCCATTCGCGAATCGCCACGTAAAAAACACCACTCCCGCCGCAAAGTTAGAAAGAAACTTTCGCACACGGGGGCCACATTGGGGGCCAGTTAAAATCAGTCAGAAAAAATATGACAATATAGCAAACAGATAAAGCTTGTTTGTGAGTCCTGTAGGCGCACCATTATCAATACTCCCGCTGGCTCTCAGCACAAGCACCCCCGCCGCAGCAGGAACACCGCGTGTTCGGCGCGGAAGTTTGCCGCACTGGCACTGGTCGGGCTGCCTTTCGACAGGAACCAGCTACCCTCCACCGCGATGTCGCGTTCGCGCACGAAGGATCGGAAATCGTCGATCGTGACGTGATGGATGTTGGGCGTCGCGTACCACGCGACCGGCAGCAGCTCGGTTACCGGCATCCGCCCGCCCCACAGCAATGACGCGCGCACCCGCCAATGCGCGAAATTGGGGAACGACACGAACGCCCGCCCGCCGATCCGCAGCAAGTGATCCAGCACGCGATCGGGATGCCGCGTCGTTTGCAGCGTCTGGCTAAGGATCGCATAGTCGAAGCTGTTGTCGGGATAATCGGCCAGGTCGACATCGGCATCACCCTGGACCACCGACAATCCGCGCTCCATCGCGGCGGCGACGTTGGCCGGGTCCAGCTCAAGCCCGCGCGCATCAACGCCGGCGGTATCGCGCAGCGCCGCCATCAGCGCGCCGTCGCCGCAGCCGACATCGAGCACCCGCGTGGCGGGGGCGACATTGCGCGCGATGACCGCGAGATCGGAGCGAAGGTCACTCAATGTCGGTCCCCCGCCCGCAGAAAACCGTCGATCACGCGGTTCAGCTCAGGGCTTTCGAGCAGGAAGGCGTCATGCCCGAACGGCGACGACAATTCGACGAAGCTCGCGCGCGCGCCCGCGGCATTCAGCGCATGAACGATCGCGCGGCTGTCGCGCGTGGGATACAGCCAGTCGGTGTCGAAGCTGACCACGCAGAACCGCGCCTTGCTGTCGCGAAAGGCGTTGGCGAGCACGCCGCCATGTTCCTCGGCCAAGTCGAAATAATCGAGCGCGCGGGTGATGTAGAGATAGGCGTTGGCGTCGAAGCGGTCGCTGAAGGTGAGGCCCTGATGGCGCAGATAGCTTTCGACCTGGAAATCGGCGTCGAAGCCGAACGACTTCGCCTCGCGCGCCTGCAACCGCCGGCCGAATTTCTCGGTCAGCCCGGCTTCGGACAGATAGGTGATGTGCGCCGCCATCCGTGCGACCGCGAGGCCGGCAGCAGGCGGGGTCGCGCTGTAATAATCGCCGCCGCGCCAAGCCGGATCGGCCATGATCGCCTGTCGCCCAACTTCGTGAAAGGCGATGTTCTGCGCCGAATGCCGCGCGGTCGAGGCCAGCACCACCGCCGCTTCGACCCGATCGGGATAGGTCGCCGCCCAGGACAGCACCTGCATGCCGCCCATCGATCCGCCGACCACCGCCTGCAGCCGCCCGACCCCGAGGTGATCGAGCAGCATCGCCTGCGCGCGCACCATGTCGCGGATGGTGATGACCGGGAAGCTCATGCCCCAGGGCTTGTCCGTCGCGGAGTTGATCGTTGCTGGCCCCGATGATCCCATGCAACTGCCCAGCACATTGGCGCAGACGATGAAATGCCGCGCCGGGTCGATCGGCTTGCCTGGGCCGACCATGCGAGTCCACCAGCCGGGCTTGCCGGTGACGGGATGGCTGGCGGCGACATGCTGGTCGCCGGTGAGCGCGTGGCAGATCAGGATCGCGTTGCCGGCATCGGGGGCGAGCGTGCCATAGGTTTCATAGCCGATGTCGACCGGCGACAGCAGACCGCCGCCGTCGAGCTTGAGCGGCCCCGCCAGCGTGACGCGGCGGTTGAGGCCAAAACGTTGATCGGTGCTCGAATCCATGCCGTGCCCGGTAGGCGCGGGGGGGCGTGCGATCAAGCCGGCGCGAGGGGCAGCTTGCCATTCGCGCGCCTGTGGGCCATCGCAAATCGCATGACCGCACCTATCCCCAAGCCCTGGATCATGGACATCGCCCCCTATGTGCCGGGCCGATCCAAGACCGATGACGGCCGCGTCGTCGCCAAGCTGTCGTCGAACGAAAACCCGCTGGGCACCGCCCCGCAAGCGCGCGCCGCGTTCGATGCCGCGCATGGCAGCCTGGAGCGTTATCCCGACGCCGGCGCTGCCGAGCTGCGCGAGGCGATCGCTGCGTCGTGCGACCTTGACCCCGCGCGCGTCATTTATGGCACCGGATCGGACGAAGTGCTCCATCTGGCGGCGGGTGCCTTTGCCGGGCCGGGCGATGAAGTGATCTTCGTTCGCTATGGTTTTGCCGTTTACGAAATCGCGACGCGGCGGGTCGGCGCGACCCCGGTGATCGCCCCCGATCGGGACTATGCCACCGACGTCGATTCGATCCTGGCCGCAGTCACCGACAAGACGCGAATCGTGTTCGTCGCCAATCCGAACAACCCCACCGGCACCTTCATCGCCCGCGAGGAAATCGCGCGGCTGCATGCAGGCTTGCCCAAATGGGTGCTGCTGGTGATCGACCAGGCCTATGCCGAATATATCGACGCTAATGACGACGATCACGGCCTCGAGCTCGCGAAGACCAAGGCCAACGTGCTGGTCACCCGCACCTTCAGCAAGATTTTCGGCCTTGCCGCAGAACGCATCGGCTGGGGCTATGCCGCGCCCGAGATCATCGACGCGATGCACCGGATCCGCGCGCCGTTCAACGTGACCACGGCGGGCCAGGCGGCGGCGATCGCTGCGCTGGCGGCGACCGATTTCGTCGATGCCAGCCGCGCGCATAATGCTGAGTGGCGGGCATGGTTCGCGGGCGAGATCGAGAAATTGGGCAATGCCGGGCTGCGCGCGGTGCCCTCGAAAGCCAATTTCGTGCTGGTGCTGTTCGAAGGCAGGGTGACCGCCGAGCAAGCCTATCACGGGCTGATGGATCGCGGATATATCGTGCGCTGGCTGCCGGGGCAGGGGCTGCCCAACGCGCTGCGAATCTCGATCGGCACCGCGCAGGAAACACAGGGCGTCGCGGCGGCGCTGCGTGAGATCGTCGCGGGCTGATGCTGCCGTTCGCGCGGGTCACCGTGGTCGGCCTGGGGCTGATCGGATCATCGGTCGCGCGCGCGGTGCGGGCGCGGATGCCCACCGTGCGGGTGACCGGCTATGACGCCAGCGCGCAGGTGCGCGAAACCGCACGCGCGATCGACCTGTGCGACGATGTGACCGACACGCCCGGCGCGGCGGTGATCGACGCCGACCTGGTGGTGCTGTGCGTCCCCGTCGGCGCGATGGGCGCGGTCGCCGCGCAGCTTGCTGCCGATCTGCCCGCCGACGCGATCGTCACCGATGTCGGATCGTGCAAGGCAAGCGTGGTCGAGGCGTTGCAGGCGGCGCTGCCGGGCACGACGATCGTCCCGGCGCACCCGGTGGCGGGCACCGAGCAGAGCGGCCCCGAGGCTGGCTTTGCCACCTTGTTCAACCATCGCTGGTGCATTCTCACCCCGCCGGAGGGCACCGATCCAGTCGCGATCGAGCGG
Source organism: Sphingomonas sp. 37zxx (assembly GCF_000786205.1). Lineage (GTDB taxonomy): Bacteria > Pseudomonadota > Alphaproteobacteria > Sphingomonadales > Sphingomonadaceae > Sphingomonas. The sequence continues at coordinate 5,497 of NZ_JROH01000033.1, forward strand.
GTGGCGACCTTCTGGCGCAATCTGGGCGCGCAGATCGAGACGATGGCCCCCGACCATCATGATCGCGTGCTGGCGGTGACCAGCCATTTGCCGCATCTGATCGCCTATACCATCGTCGGCACCGCATCGGACCTGGAGGAAGTCACCCGGTCGGAGGTGATCAAATATTCGGCGGGGGGGTTCCGCGACTTTACCCGGATCGCGGCGTCCGATCCGACGATGTGGCGCGACGTGTTCCTGTCGAACCGCGAGGCGGTGCTCGACATGCTCCAGCGTTTTTCCGAAGACCTGTCGGCGCTGCAGCGCGCGATCCGATGGGGCAAAGGCGATGAATTGTTCGACCTGTTCGAGCGCACCCGCGCCGTCCGCCGCTCGATCGTAGAAGAAGGCCAGGACGACGCCGCCCCCGATTTCGGGCGTTCGCACGAATAGGGCGGCCTTTGCGCCTTTGCCGTTTCGCGTCCGTGCTGCCATCGTCAAAGCACCGTCCTTCATTTGCGCGCCGCCGGTTTCCCTTCGCCGAGCGATGCTTCGGCGGAACCGGATTCGGCGAGTCGCGGCGGCCCCGGATGCTCGGAAAGCTACAAAAGCTACACTACGTACCCCCTGGATTGCCCCTCCCCGCGTGGCGGAACGCGATGCTGGAGGCGGATGCGGCGAGCGTGTGCATGGGGCGGTCGTATCAAGGTGGGGGCTTGTAGGACAGCGGGGTGGGGTTTGGGGCGACGCGGCCGGGCTGGTGGACGGATGAGGTGGAACGATGCCGAATCGCTATCGGGAAGGCAGACAGCCATCGCGCAGAAGACCATTTTGGTGATCTTCTTAAAATGGATGCTATCCAGGGAATAGCTGGCGTTTCAGCTAGCCGACCTAGCTTCGAAAAAATTTCCATCGCTTGAAGGATTGCCAGGCTGCGCTGCAAATTAGCGCTGCCGACAAGACCAATCCACCAGAAAATATAGACATTCCACCCATCAGAAGCGTCTGGAGTAGTAGATCGCTCTCGATTTCAGCCGGTTTGGGGAGTAATTTCATTGTAGCGTAGAAGGCGGCTAGCGAGCTGAAAAATGCAGCAATTCCAAAACCGAACCGGGTTTGGGGTTCAACCAGGCGCAACGCTTCGCGGGACCATGAGATCGCCAAGAGCAAAGGCAGCATAAATGCCACCATCAAGATCGTTTCGATTGGGCCCATGCGATCAGAATACCCCCGGTGGTGCGTGCCTGCAATGGGGTGCAACCCGCCATCCCGACCACCGCTTCACCCCACCAACCGCTCAGTCTCGATCGCGTTGATCCCCGCATGTGCCGCCGCTTCGATCGCCTCGCGCTTCATGCCCGGGGGTAGCGGTTCGGCGAAGCGGAACTCTACTACCCCTGCGTGCTTCATGCCCTTTCGCGGCCAGACCCTGGCGGTTTCGAGCGCGATCGGCACGGCGGGCAGGCCCAGGGCGCGGTACAGGCCGGCAAAGCCTGATTTGAGCGCTGGGGTCTCGCCGGGATCGACGCGGGTTCCCTCGGGGAACAGCAGCACCGGGCGGCCCGCTGCGCGCGCGGCCTGGGCCTGGCGCATCATTTCGCGCAGGGCCTGGGACGAGGCATCGCGATCGACCATGATCGCGCCATAGCGTTTGGCCACCCAGCCCCAAAAGGGGATGTCGCCCAGTTCGCGCTTCATCACCACCACGGGCGCGCCGAGAATGCGGGTGAGTTCGAAGGTTTCGTAAAACGACTGGTGCTTGGCGACGTAAAATGCCGGGCCTTCGGGGCGGGCTGCGCCGGTGATGCGGGTTTCGATGCCGAGCACATAGCGCGACACCAGCCGGTGCCATTGGAACCATAGCAGCACGCCGCGCCGCATCGTTGCCCCCCCCACCAGTGCGGTAGCGCAGGCAAAGGGCACCAGCACCGCCGAGCCTGCGTAAAACAGAATTTCGAACGCGAGCGCGCGCAGCCTGGCAATCATCCGGCAAACCCTATCCAAAGCGCGACCCGGCGGATCAGCAGCTTGTTATATTCATCGAACAAGGTGGTGAAGCGCGCATTGGTGCGTACCGGGTCGCCGACGACGTCGACCTCACCGCCCAGCGCATTGTCGAGTTCGAGCCGCGCGCGCGCCATGTGCCAGTCGGCGGTGACCAGCCGGACGCTTTTATAGCCATGTTTGCGGACCCAATTGGCGGTTTCGTCGCCGTTCGATCGGGTGTCGATCGCGTCCTGGCCAAGGTCGATGCAGCAGGCGAACAGCGCGGGGCGCGCGCGATAGGCGATCGCGAGTTCGATCGGGCGGACGCTGGGGTCGACGCCCGAAATCAGCATGCGATCGGCGCGCTTGTCCTCCATCAGTGCGAGGCCGCGGTCGATCCTTCCCGCGCCGCCGGTCGGCACGACGATCGCGTCGGTGCGCCGGTCGTCGAGCGGCTGGCCGAGGCCGAGCATGAACACGACGAAGCCCAGCGCATAGGCAAGCGCCAGAAAGGATGCGGCGCGCAGGATCACAGCCGCCGCCCCAGCGCGCCGAGCACCGTCATCCGCGCGGCGATGGTCGCCATCAGCGTAAAGCCGAGCGGCATCATCGCCAGGATCGCCCAATCGGCGGGGCGAAGCGTGACGCCGCCGACGATTTCGGCCCCCAGCCGGTCGATCTGGCTGCCGATGAAGATCAGGAACGCCACCGCCAGCAGCGTGCCGACCGCGCCGCCCAGCAGCGTGTCGATCGCGATTCGGCGCTGGAACAGTCGCGCAACCTGGACATCGGTGGAGCCGAGCATGTGCAGCACTTCGATCGTGTCGCGGTGCGTGTCCAGCCCCGATCGTGCCGCCAGCAGCACGACCAAGGTGGTGGCGCTGGCCACCAGCACCACCAGCCCACCCGCCAGCAGCGCCAGCGTGGCGATGAAACCGCGCACCGGGGCTAGCCACTGCGCATGCGCGTCGATCCGCGCCTGGGGTGCGATGCCGCGTACCAGCCGCTCGATCGCGGCGGCGGCGGCGGGGGTGGTCAGGTCGACGTCGATCATCGCGGGCATCGGCAGGTCGGCATCAAGCCCGGCCTCCCCCAGCCAGGGTTCGAGCAATTGCGCCAGCCGGGCGCGATCGACTTCGGCGGCGGCGCGTACCTCGGGCCGGGGGCGTAGCGCTGCGATGATCGCGGCGACGCTGCGGTCGCGGACGGCGGCGTCGCCCTCGACGATCTGCACCGTCAGCCGGCCGGCAAGATCGCTGTCGAGCGCGCGGGTCGCGGCCCAGGTGGCCAGGCCCAGCGCGGCGGCGAGGACGGTCAGGAACAGCATGATCGCCATGATCCAGCGCATCGCGCGGGTGGCGCGGCCATCGTCGAGCAGCCGGCGATCGGGTGCGCGCGCTGCGATCACGCCGCCGCCTCGGCCCCATGCGGATTACGCAGCGAGCCAGTGGGGTCGAGCAGCCGACCCCCTTCGATCCGCATCATCTGTGCGTCGGGAATCCGGCTGAGCAGGTGCAGGTCATGCGTCGCCACGACCACGGTAGTGCCCAGCCGGTTCAGGCTGTCGAACAAATGTAGCAGCCGTTCGGCCATGTCGGGATCGACATTGCCGGTAGGCTCGTCGGCGACCAGGATTTCAGGCCGGGTGATTACCGCGCGCGCGATGGCGATCCGCTGTTGTTCGCCGCCCGACAGCGTTGGCGGGCGTGCGTTTGTGCGGTCCTTCAAGCCTACCCAGGCGAGCATCTCGCGCACCGGCTCGTCAATCTCGTCCTCGGGCATCCCCGCGACGCGCAAGGGGAGCGCGATATTGTCGAACGCCGAGAGGTGCGGCACCAGCCGGAAATCCTGAAACACCACGCCGATCCGCCGGCGAAACCCCGGCAAGCGGCTGCGCGGCAACGTCACCGCATCCTCACCGAACAGGCGGATCACGCCGCGGCTGGGCCGTTGTGCGAGATACAGCAGCTTGAGCAGCGAGGTCTTGCCCGCGCCCGAGGTGCCGGTCATGAAATAAAATGCGCCCGCCCGCAACGTGAACGACAGGTCGGACAGCGTTTCGGGTCCGGTGCCGTAGCGCAGGCCGACATTTTCAAACTGTACGATATTGGCCATTCGTGCCGGCGGCGGCCTGTCCTTGGTTGCACCCGGCAAATGCCATCGCACGTCCGCGATATGCGCTCAAGCCGGTGGCAGCGATGCGCCGGCGATGGGTGGTCCCAAGACTCTTGCCAGCGAACCCATTTGCATGTTTAGATTCGTTTCAGGCCAATCCGGTCGTTTGCTTGTCCGAAGACGCCCGCAACATGATCCTTGAATGCACGCAATGCCGCACTCGCTATCTGGTCCCCGACAGCTCGATCGGCGGCGACGGGCGGACGGTGCGATGCGCCAAGTGCAAGCATAGCTGGTTCCAGCCGCCGACGGTGATGAACCTGGCCCCCAAGCCAGCGCCGGTTGCCGAGGTGCCGGTCGATCCTGCCCCCGCCGCCGCGCCGCAGCCGGAGCCGGTCGCGCCGGTAGCTGCTGCCCCGGCGACGCCAGCGCCGATCTATTCCTATGTCGATCCCGATATCGACAAGCCGCATTTCGATGCCTTTGCACACAAGCCACCGTTCCAGCCGCGCCGCAACCCCGCCCGCCGCTGGACCGCCGCTGCGGTGGTTGCGGGCTGTTCGATGCTGCTGGGCATCGGTGCGATCGTCTATTCGGGCGCGCCGGGGATCGCCGCGCAACTGGGGCTGCCGATCGGTGCCGCCGAAACGCCGCTTCGCTTTGTCGATCGCTCGATCGAGCGGCGCTATCTGTCTAGCGGCAATGAATTGTTCGTGGTGTCGGGCCGGGTGAACAACCCCAGCAACGCTGCACAACGGGTGCCCGACATCCGCGCCGAGCTGCGCGATCCGCAGGATCGGATCGTCTATAGCTGGACGATCACGCCCGAGCTTCGCACGCTTGCACCCAACAGCGGATTGGCGTTCAGCAGCGGCAAGCTCGACGTGCCCGCCAATTCCAAGCGGCTCGAACTCAGCTTTGCGGGCGAGAGCGCGCGCTGACCCACCATAGCCGCGCGCCGTTAAGCAGCGCGGCGGCGACCATGCCGATCCCTGACGCATAGACCAGCCCAAGCGGCCCCCAGCCGGTGTGGACCAGCCACCAGCCAAGCCCGCCGGTGACGACGAAGAAGCTGGCAATGCCGTTCAGCCCCGCCGCGACCTGATCGCCCATGGACCGCAGCGCATAGACGAACACCACCTGCACCCCATCGAACAGGATGAAGGGTGCCCAGGCGATCAGCATGACGACGCCGATCGCCTCGACCGCGTGGATCGCTGGAAACGCCCCGACGATCGCAGGCGCGGCGATCAGGATGCCCAGCGCCATCGCCCCGGTGGCGAGCGCCGCCAGCCCCGCCGCCAGCCCGGCGCGCCAGGCGGCCTGTTCGGGCTGGCCCTCGCCAATCGCATTGCCGACGCGCACCCCTGCCGCCGAACCCAGCCCCAGCGCGACGCCAAAGCTGATGTTGTGGACCGAGAACACGATCTGGAACGCATGTGCGCTCGCCTCGCCCAATTGCGTCGACAGGGCGATCAGGATCGAAAACCCAGCAAGTTCGAGCCCCGAGGCGATCGCTGGCACCAGCCCGAAGCGAAGCAGCCGGATCAGCCCGTCGGGTCGCCAGTCGCGCAGCCGCCGCACCCCGCGTTCGTGCGCGCGCGGCAGCGTCCAGGCGGCATAAAGCATCGCCACCGCGCCAAAGCCCGATGCGGTCGCGGTAGCCGCCGCCGCGCCCACCGCGCCCCAGGCTGGAAACCCCAAATGCCCACCCGACCAGGCCCAGGCGAGGAGGGCGTTGAGCGGCAGCACCGAGAGTTGCACCACCATCACCCGGCGCGGACGGCTGACGCCTTCAAGGAAGAAGCTGGCGGCGATGCTGAGCAATTGGAACGGATAGGCAAGCGCCATCACCTGCACCACGCGCGCGCCGGCAGGGGCGATGCCGGGTTCGACCCCCACCAGCAGCAGCAACGGATGTGCAAAGGCAAACAGGATGCTGCCGCTTGCAAGGCCCAATATCAGACCCAGCACCAGCCCCTCGTGCAGCACCCGTCCGGTTTCGGGCAGGTCGCCCGCGCCATCGGCGCGTGAGACGAACACCAGCACCCCCGACAGCCAGCCGAGCACGACGACGATACCGATATAGGTAAGCGCGCGACTCGCACCCAGCGCCGCCACTTCCTGCGTTCCCGTCAGCCCGACGACGATGACATCGGTGACGTGCAGGATCGTCCAGTTGAGGCTGGTGAGCATCACCGGCCACGCCAGCGCCAGCAGTCGCCGGCTTTCGGCCATCACTGAACGCGATGCGGTGGCCCCGAATTCGGCAGGCGGAAAGATGGGGGAGGGGGCGGACATGGTCGCGCCTCCCTAAAGGCTGCGCGGCGCCGGCGATAGGTCGCACGATAGCATGTTGCGCAGTCCGTCCGGCGCTGCTAGGGGCCTGCGCCTACCAACTGCAGGTGCGACGCACCGGTGGTATGCACGTGCGGTCGTGGCGGAATGGTAGACGCGCAACGTTGAGGTCGTTGTGGGCGAAAGCCCGTGGAAGTTCGAGTCTTCTCGACCGCACCACTTTTTCAGCACTATGAGGATGACCCGCTGGGGCGGCACAGCGATGCCGCGCATTGGCCAAAGGGCATTGGCTTGGTGTGGATGCGGTTTGGTCGATCTGCGCGAGTGCGACAGCATTCGGCTGTCAGGCGGCTTGTGAATCACACGCACCGCGCATGGCGAGTGCGCCGCAGCCACGCGCACTGATCAACGAAAAGCCTGTCGCAGATGCCAGATCGCCGCCCTTTACCCGGCAGTTCGCCACCAGCGCTAAGCCCCTTCGGCAGTGGGCCGCTGTTGCTCGGATTTACGAGAAACGCCTTGGAATTAGCCGGTAACGCTCCGCCCGCGCTGCGGTGCGTTCATGCCCGATACATAACTCTACCGCTTTGCAGCATAAAACTCCCACAATGTGGAATGACATTTCGACTATTGACACGCCGATATTGATATGACTAATCCATGACCGTCGGCGCTTCCGCATAAGTCTAAAAGGCATTCGGTAGCCGGCGGTCGGAATAATCGGCTCGAAGTCAAAGGGGGGGATGATGGTTTTTCGTCACGGCGGCGCTTTGCCGGGATTTACGCTGTCGCTTTTATTGTCGACCAGCTTCATCGGGCTGGCGGCGGCGGCACCGAACGACAAGGAGCCGGTGCCCGAAGCAACGCCCGAAGCGGCGCTGGAGTGGTTGCCCGCCTCGCTGCCGGAGTCGCTACCCGAATTCCTGCCGCAGACACGCGACACTTCCGACGAAAAGCAGATTGCCGAAATCATCGTCACCGGTTCGCGCGCCAGTCAGCAAAGCGCCAACCAGCGCAAGAAGAACGCAAAGACCGCAACCGATTCGCTGGTCGCCGACGACATCGGCTCCTTCCCCGATCGCAACGTCAACGAAGCTATTTCGCGCCTGCCGGGCGTCGCGCTCGACCGCAACGATTTCGGCGAAGGTGCAAGCGTCGCGATTCGCGGCAACGGCCCCGACCTTACCCGCGTCGAACTCGACGGGATCGGTGTGCAGGGGTCGAGCGGGCTGGGTGCCAGCCGCGGTGCCGATCTTCGCGAACTGCCCGCCGAACTGATCAAGAGCGTCGACGTGGTCAAGGGTTCGACCGCCGACATGACCGAAGGGTCGTTGGGCGGCGGCGTGCAGATCAAGACGCGGTCGGGCCTGGATTTCGCCAAGCCGTATTTTACCCTGCGCAGCGGCGCGCAGATGAATTCGATCGGCAAGACCTGGACCCCCGACGTGTCGGGCGTGGCGGCCGGCAAGTTCTTTGACAATCGTATCGGCGTGATTGTCAGCGGTTCTTATACCGATATTCAAAATATCGGGCACACGGCGGAAAACACCACCAGCTCCAATCGCGGCTATTCGCGCCTGTTCGACTTCGATCAGTCGCCCGAAAAGACATTTACCTTCAATCCGGCCACACTGAGCGGCGACCTGACCGACATCGTGTTTGCCAACAGCCTGGAAACACCGCGCAGCCTGGTCACCAAATCGGCGGGCGCGCAGTCCAAGGCCGACTGTATCGCGCTGTTCCCGCACAACCCAGCCGGGACCAACCTACAGCGTTCGCAGCGTATTCTGGAGCAGCAAAGCTGCCTCAACCAGTGGAATGACTATACCCCCAGCCTGGTCCGCAACATCATGAAGACCCAGCGCGACAAGCGCTATGCCTTTGACGCGCGGCTGGATTTCCGGGTTACCGATGAATTCCTGGTGTATACAAAGGGAACGGTCGCCAATCGAAAGGTGGATGACCAGTTCCGCACCCGCAGCCCGTTATCGCTGTTCTTGCAGAACCCGATCGGGTCGTTTGTCGACACCGCTACCGGGTATCCGCGCGTCCGTTCGCTTTCGCCGAACGCATTGCCTGGATTTGCAGTATTCGACCAGCAATACGGACTGTCGAACGTCGCCAATAATGCGACATTGGGCAATGTGCTGAACGTCGTGCCGGGCAGCGTCACGGTAGATGACAAGCACAACGTCACCAAGATGACGCTCACCAATAATGCGGTAAACATCGATCAGATCGAAAATACAATCGACGTAAAAACCAACTACTATCAGACGGGTGCCGAGTTCCGTGGCGCTCTGGTCGACATCGATGCGATGATCGGGCTTACCACGACGAGCAGCAGCCGGACGGACTTTCGGACAGCCCGATCCTACAGCTATGGCGACGCAACGCTAGAGCTGCAATCGAACGGTTTGTGGGATATTCAACTTCCCGCAAATTATGATGACAGCAATCCGGCCAATTTCGTGCAGTTGACCGCCCCGCGCTGCATCGGCGCAGGGACCGCGCCGACCTGTCTGGGACAGGCGGCGGTGGTAGCCTCGGCTAATGCCCCCGCGACCCCGGCCTATACCGTCGGGCAGATGCCGCTTACCACGCCCAATTTCGGGCTGACCTTCCGACCTACGCTTAGCGAATCCCAGGAGCGGATCGGCAAGCTCGATGTGACCTATCGCACCGACGAGGTGATGCCGTTCATCACCCGCGTCAAATACGGCGCGATGTATCGCAACAACACCATCGATTTCTGGGGTGGCGGCGGATACACGCCGCAAGGCGCGGTGGGAACCTTTGGTCAACCGGGCTATGTTGCCCCGGTGGTTGTGCCGACGGCCAATGTCACCGGCCAGTTGCGCGCATGTCAGCCAACGCCAGGATCGCAGGCTGCCGGTGGGCTGTCGTGCAATTACGGCTTCGTTCCATCCACCAATCCGTCCAACATCCGTTCGGGCGTCGATACGTTGACGCCGCAGCAATTGCTCGATCTGTTTTCCAACACAATCGAACGGCCCGACTCGCAATATTTCGGCAGCTTGCCAAATCGCGGCAACCTGCCGTCGTCCTGGAACGGCATTTTGACCGATCGCCTGTTCCAAGCAGTGGGAGCGGGACAGTTCGCCAATTTCGACTGTTTGAAGCAGTGCGTCGGCAGCGATGGCCAGACCTATGATCAGCCGGTAACCCGCACCGACGAAACGATCGTCAACCTGTATGGCATGTTCGATTTCGCGCAGCGGCTGCCCTTTGGGCTTGAGGTTGATGGCAATGTCGGCTTGCGCGGGATCTATGCCAATGTTTCGGGGTCGGGTCTGCTGACGCTCAACGTCATCCGCACCACGGCCTCGTTCGATCCGCTTAACCCCAATGTGGCAGCGGGCATCACCAGCCAGTCGTTTGCACAGAACACCACCGCAAAAGCCACGACATGGGATTGGCTGCCCAGCGGCAACATCAATCTGTGGGCGTTCGATCGTTCGCTGGTGTTTCGTGCTTATGTCGGCAAGACCGTTGCGCGACCGACCCCTAATCAGCTGTTGGCGGCAGGAAATTGCAACATTGACGAGCGTGTCATACTCGATCTGGACGGCGATGGCGACGATCCCTTTGGCTGCCCTGGCCGGATCGGCAACCCCGCGCTCGCCCCGTTCACGGCATGGAACCAGAATTACAGCCTGGAATGGTATCCCAACGCCGACACGGTGCTGTCAGCCACCTATGGGAAGCTGGACGTGAAAATGGGCGGCGGAATTGGCGTCACGCGCACCGGTCGCCCGTTCAGTGGCAGCGACCAGATCGACCCGCTGACCGGCCAGCCGATTTCCGAGCTGGATTTCAACTATCCCACGTTTGAAAACGGCCCAGGATACCAGCGGGACATTTGGGAGTTCTCGGCAAAGTCGGCGTTTACGTTTCTGCCCTGGTTCCTGCGCTATACGGGTGCGGATGCGAACGTCTCCTTGCTTTCGTCATCCACCAATACAGGAACCCAGGATCCGTCGACCGGCGATATCATGCCGCCGCTCAATGAATCGCGGTACTTCATCAACTCGTCGATCTGGTATGATGACGGCAAGCTCAATGTCCGCATTGCCTATCAGAAGCGGAGCGAAATTTTCCGCTGCATCACGCCATGCGGTGGCAATACGGGTGACATCAACTATCCCGGCGTCAACTGGACCAATGTTCGCCTGGTTGGTCCCGGCTACAATCCCGGCCTGCCATTGTTCAAGGATGCGACCCAGTTCATCGACGTGAAGGTGTCGTACAACATCACCAGGGCGCTGCAGGTCTATGCCGAAGGGCGCAACATGACCGGCGAAGCGCAGACCCTGTCGACCGGCGAGTACCAGACTTTCGCCGATGACACGCCCCGGCTCACCCAGATGGCGTATGGCGGACGCCGGTTCCTGCTCGGCGGCCGTCTGTTGCTGGGGCAGGGCGGCACCCGGCGGTAACCGCCTGTCGCTGCGCGGCCTTCCGATCATCCAAAGCGTTGCCGGGGCATGGTGGCCGGGAGCGGATCGGGAAGGCCGCGGCCCGGCGTCGCTCGCTAGTGGTCCGATTCTGACATTTGCTACCCCCTTCGGCTCAGTCAGGAGCAAATGTCAGAATCTCCAGGACCACTAGCAATTATGTGGTTCTAGTGGATTTTATGATTTTGACATTCGCAGCGAGAGCGTGCCGCAGGCGGGATGCGAATGTCAAAATCAATCCACTAGCGGCCGGGCGGGGACACCAGGCTGAGGCCCTTACAGAGCAGGAACGACCCGATATTGATCGGGCTGCTGCGTTCGGTGAGTGCGTGCTTTGCGAGCATCGCTGCGCCATGGAAATCGCGTGATCGGGCAACGCGGCGCTGCGCCAGTCGGGTGAGTTTGGATGACAGCCGCCGACTTTTCCGCATGCGAAGCAGCGCCTGATCGCCGAATTGATCGTAGAGGTCTTGACCACCACGATCGATGCTTTCGGCGGATTGCCGACCCAATTCACTATATCGTTGTTGAATCGCGGCTTTGTCGGGCGACGCGGAGACGCTTCCGGCGATTTCAAACCGTTCGTACAATATTTCCTGAACCGTATGATAGTCGCAATGCGCTGACATGCGCAGCCACAGATCCAAGTCCTGTGAGAAGCGGAAAAATGACCGATAGCCACCCGCCTGGTCATAGGCCGATTTGCGAAAGGCCACTTCGCCATGCGTGAAGATATTATCCCGAAGCAGGGTCTGGCGGAAGTTCAGGCCATTTTTTGCGCCGACAATCTTGGTCTTATCGGTGCCGATAATGGGATTGAGCACCAGCGATCCAACCACGCCAACCTTTTCGTCGGCCAGCAGCGCGTCGACCTGGCGTTGGATTCGGTTCGCGTAAGAGATGTCGCCCGCGCCATGAACGGCGATGATAGACCCCTTGGCCTGAGCGATCGCCCATATCATCGAGTTGGTGAAACCAGAATTGCTTTTGGTCAGCACCCGCAGCCTTGGATCATCAAGCTGTTTGAGTTCGGCTAAAGTGGCATCGGTCGAACCATCATCGACTACAATGATTTCCAAATTGGCATAGGTTTGTTGTAGCAGCGATCCAACTGAGCTGCGTACCAAACCTGCCCTGTTGTAAAACACCGTAATAATCGAAACCATCGGTAGATATTCTTCGGTATTTTCCGATATCATTTGTCCGACCTTAACCTTGAGGTTATAATATTCCTCATCTTTGTAGGGATGGCATTAAAAAGTAGGGTGAAATCTGACGAGCGAAACGTCAACATTTCACCAAAGGTAAACCCGGTAATGCGTGAATACATAATAATGTAGGCAATCGTTGCCAATATATATGTAGTAGTGGACGCAATTGCAGCGCCGATTGGGCCATAATTGGTAATCATTATGTAGCCAAGGATGATGTTTACCAACAGCGTCGGGACAATCACTGCCAATGAATAGCGCGCCAGGCCCCGACCATGAAGGTCGGTGAGCAGGATACGATAGACGACGAAGGCTACGACGCCCGGCAACAACGTGGCGCAGATGGCGGCGCTGGGGGCGAATTGAGGGCCGTAGACGAATGGAAACAGCCAATAGGATATGGTCCCGACGCCAATGGCGATCGCCGACACCAAGAGAAATGCCAGCCTGGCGAATACGAGTATCTTCTTAGACATTTCCTCGCGGCGCGATGCGTTGGCCGATCGGGAAAAGAGCAGGCTCGACACCATCATCGGCACTTCGAACAATATTTCGGCAATAGCAGCGGCGGTGGCGTACAGCCCGACGTCGGCGATCGATTGGAGATAGCTCAGCAGCAGGATCATGATCTTGAAATTGAGCAGGAGCGCAAACGACGCGGCCGCATAGGTGAGACCAAGCTTTTGAATGCTCCGCAGAATGCCGAAGTTCAGCCTAAGCCTGATCGGCACTTCGCGTTGCAGGATGTAGATTGCAAAGGACAGGCCGAAACACGCCCCCAGCGCGGTGCCCAGCAACGCCCCGCGAACGCCGCCGCCAAGGCCCCAGGTGACGACGCACACGACCGTCAAGCTGATGACTGCAGGCACCCAATTGGCGCGCGAGAACAACGCGATGTTGCCGGTACCGAGCAGAATGCCCCCGACATAGGCGATGCCCAGCGTGAAGGGGATAACCGCGACCGCCAACAGGCGGGTCAACCAGTCGCCTTCAGCAACGCCGGTGATGTGGAAATAGGTGAGCGACAGGATGATCGACAGCGCGGCGGCGAAGGGAAGCGCTGCGATCAACGTGCCGGCGACATCCTGCGGCGCGAATATCTTGCGCCCCAGATGATAGGCCGACGATTCACGCACGCCCATTTCGGCAAGGCTGGTGGAGAGTGAGGTCGGCACCGTGAGCGCGGCCACGAGCCCTCGCCCTTCGACGCCAAGCACGCGGGCAATCACGATGCCGGTAAGGAATGTCGCCGATCGCGTGATGATCCGGCTGAACGCCACCATGAGTGCTTCAAGGCCGAACGAGCGCTTGGGGCGCTTGTCATGCTCAGGTGTTTCAACTGCCACGATCGTCGTACCCTAATTTGCCACGACGATTGACGGCATGCGGTCCAACATCGGTAAGGCAGTTTCGATGCCCGCGTTAAACTCGGACCGGGAAAAACGCTACTGCGTAATCAACCATATATTTGGCGATCTCGCGTGCGGTGGCACCGCAGGGTCGCGTCGGTGCGGCCACGCGAAAGCCGGCGGCAGATTCGAGGTTATGGCGATGGTGGTCGGTGCCATGGCGGTGTTCGCCGCTGGACAGATCGCCAAGGCCGGTTTCCTACCTGAAGCCCTTGGTCGTCCATGCTGCGGAAGGACCGGCAAGGCCGATCCTTCCGCCATCGTCAGGTCAGGTATAATATTGCTTGAACTGCTTGTAATACATCATTTCATCGCCGTAGCCCGCGCGTGACTGATGGCGGATGTTCACCAGCGTCATGGCAACACCCTTCACATCGGCACCGGCGCGCGCGAGCAGATCGAGCGCGACGCGCGAGGCATGTACCGGCGTCTTGCGCCAGCGGGTCACGAACAGGACGCCGTCGGCCATGCCGGCGATCGCGCGCGCTTCTGCGAGCGGCAGGACGGGTGCGGTATCCAGCACCACAAGATCGAAACGCTTGCCCAATTCCTGGATCAGGCTTTGCATTTCGGTCGAGGTCATCAGGTCGAAATCGCTGGTGTCCTTGGCACTTTGGGCAAGGACCAGCATCCCCGATGCTTCATCGCGCAGCAACGCGCTTTCGAGCGGCACCTCGCCCTTGAGCACTTCGATAAGGCCCAGTTCGGCCTTGCTTGCGAGCGACCGAGTCGACGCGCGGCGGCGAACGTCGCAATCGACCAGCACCACGCGCTGGCCCGCAAGCGCCGCCGAGCGCGCCAGGCAGATCGCGGTGGTGGTCTTACCTTCATTCGGCAGCGCCGAGGAGATTGCTAGGGTTCGCACCGCCTGATCGGCATGGCCCAGCCGCAGCGCGGTTCGGATGCTGCGAAACGCCTCGCTGTAGATCGAGCCGGGGTTTTCCACCAGATACGCCGCCGGCCCCATCGGATCGCGCGTCCGCGCCTTCACGCCCGGAATGGTGCGAAGATCGGGGACGGTGCCGAGCATCGCCAGGCCAAGCTTGTCCTCGATGTCCTGGCGCGACTTGAAACCTTGTTCGAGCATTTCGAGCACAAGGACCAGCAGCATCGACGCGAGCAACGCAGCGGCTAGACCGCCCATCGCGAACAGCGGCAGGCTGGGGAAGAATGGCATGCCGGGCACGAGCGCGCGCGAGATGACATAGGCATTGCTCTGATCGGTGCCTTGCCCGGCAACCGACTGGCGATACCGGTCGAGCAATGCCTGATAGATCGAGCGAGTCGATTCGGCATTGCGCTCAAGCTCGGCAAGCTGGACCGAGGCGGCGTTGCCATCGGCAAGGCTGCCGGTCGCTTGCCCGATGGCATTGCGAATGGCGCTGACGCGGCCCGATGCCACGTTGAGATCGGCCTGTAACCCGGCACGAATACGGCCTTGTTCAGCCGCGATATTCGTCCGGATATCCGCCAGCTGGCGATCGATCCGGGTGAGATCGGGATGCAGTGGACCGTAACGGCTGGCGAGGCCTGCGCGCTCCGAGCTGAGCTGTGCTTCCTGCGAGCGCAATTGGCTGAGCAGGCCCGATGCCGATTCGCCGGCCCCCTTGCCGCCCAATGCCGTAAGGCGTGCGCGGGCCGCTGCTTCCTCGGCCTGTGCGCCGGCCAGCGTCGTGTTCAGCGTCGACAGCTGTTGCTGTACCGACGTGCCGCCCTGATCGACCGCGATCAGGTTGGTCGCGCCGCGATAATTGGCGACCTGTTGCTCAGCCTGGATCACTTCACCGCGAAGCTTTTGAATACGCTCGCGCAACAATTCGGTCTGCTCGTCGCGCACGCCCTCCTTGCCGGTGCGCTGCCGCGAGACATATTGCTCGGCGATACCGTTTGCCACCGCCGCGGTGATCTTTGGATCGCTGAAGGTGAAGGTGATCGCGATCGCGTAGGAAAGCCCGCTACGCTCGACCAGCAGGTTGCTGCGGACGACGTTGATCGCGCGACGGCGATCGGCTTCGGGGGTGGAGGGGCCATCCGCGCTTCGGCCCAGGCCCTCGACATTGGCCAGTTGCAATTTGTCGACGACTTCGCTGGCAAGCTGCACCGAGGTGAGCACCTGCACTGCGGTATCGACCGAGGGCGAATCGGTGGTCAGCGTCGGATTGGCATTTTCGGTCGTCACCAGATCGTCGACCCGGCGATCGAGCGCGACGGTCGCGCTGGCCTGGTATCGCACCGGGGTGAGCACATAGGCGACCGCGGTCGCGATCAGCACGATCGCGATGACGCCAAGAATCCACCATTGGCGCCGACGTATTGTTGCGCCGATCTGTCGTAAATCGATCAGCCGCGCTTCGCTGGCTCCGGCCTCGTCGCGTGCGAGGGTAGCATTCATATCCATTGGCCAAAGCCCCTTTGTGCCTGCAGGCTCCCCAATAGGCAGGAGCAATCCGGCGTCAACGCTCGTTCATCGAACGTCTGAACGTTTCGGTGAGCGGATCAAGCATATATTGCAGTGCGGTACGTTTCTTGAGATTGATTAGCACCGAAACCGGCACACCGGCGCGGATGCCGGTATCTTCGCCGCGTGACGCCCGCAGCATCGCGATCTGGGACGTCGGAACCACGATATCGGCGGTGAAGAAGCTGCGGCCTGTCTGCTCGTCACGAAGGCTGTCGGCAGACACATTGCGTACCGACCCGAGCAGGATCGGCAGATCGCGATCGTGGATCGACAGGAACTTCACTTCGGCGGTGCGCCCTTCATAGACGCCGTCGATGTCGCTCGGCTCGAAGCTGGCCCGCACGATCAGCGGTGCGGCGTCAGGAACGATGTCGAGGATGGGTTGCCCTGCCTGGACGACGCCGCCCTGGGTGAATACCTTGAGGGCCACGACCTTGCCGGTGACGGGTGCGCGAATCACGGTGCGATCGAGCTGTTCGCGCGCCGAAATCCATTTCGGCATCGCTTCGTTCAGCTGGAACTGGGTATCGCGCAGCAGCGTGGCGGCATCTTCGCGATAGCGGCTGACGTTCTGGATCGTTTCCTTGCGAGTCTGCCCGACCTGCGCCTGGGCAGCCGCCGCGCGCGCGGTATAGTCGGCGTCGGCACCCTCCAATTGCTGGATCGAGCGTTCGATCGCGCGCACCGAATTGCGCGAGACATAGCCGTCATCGGCGAGCTTGCGCGTGCTTTCGAGCTGTTGCTGCAACGAGGCGCGTTGCTGCGAGCTGGCACTCGATTGCGCGCTATAGCCCTGCGACTGGCTGGATATGGCCGATTCCTGCGAGCGCAGCACCGCGCTGTTGGCTGCCAGCGAATTGCGCCGTGCATTCACCTGCGCGAGCTGCAACGTCTTGGCGCGTTGGACCAGGACGGCATCGTCACCGGTCGCCGATTCGAAGGTGGCGGGCCAGATGATCGGGGTGCCGCGAATCTCGGCCTCGAGCCGGGCGCGCTGCGCCTGGAGGTCGATCACGCTGCCTGCCAGCGCGCGTTCGGTCGCGGCAACCTCGGCTCCCTCAAGCCGGACCAAAATTTGGCCGCGCTTCACATTCTGGCCTTCGCGAACGTCGAGCGACTGGACGATGCCGCCGTCACGGTGCTGGACGGTCTGGCGGTTGCCCGACACCACGACCTGGCCCTGGCCGGCCGCCGCTGCATCCAATCGTGCGACCGCCGCCCAGCCGAGTAGGATGACGAAGAAGAAGATCGCCACGCCGGCCCCGATCAGGATCGCGCGCCGCGGCGAATCCTGAAGTTCGAGCTGTTCGGCCACGCTGCGCGGCGTGGGCAGGACTTCCTGCGCCCGTTGAACGATGACGTCGCTGCTCACGCCGAGGCTCCTTCGCTTTTCGGGATGTCGTTGCCGCGATTGCCGAGATTGGGCGGCCCGTTGGTCAGCCGGTCCTCGCCCGCAGTCGGCACCGGCGCTGGGCGTACTACTTTTTGGCGTTCGTCAAAGAGCTGGATCGTACCGTCGCGCAGCAACATCACCTTGTCGGCCGCCTGGAGCAGCCCGGTGCGGTGGGTCGAGACGATAACCGTCGCACCGCGTTTGCGCAGCTCCCCCAGCGTCGCCATCAAGCGCGATTCGCCGGCGATATCGAGATGCGCATTGGGTTCATCGAGGAACAGGATCGTCGGCGATCCGAACAGGGCGCGCGCGAGCGCGACGACCTGCCGCTGGCCGGCGGACAAGCCGCCGCTTTCGCGCACGACGAGTTGGGTTTCATAGCCATTGGCAAAGCGCAGGATCAGTTCATGCGCGCCTGCAAGCTGCGCCGCCTCGACCACCAGGCGATCGAGTTCGGGACCGCCGGCTTGCTCGAACCCGCGGAACCGGGCGATGTTGGCGTGGACGCTGGTGGGGAACAGCGTCGGGGTTTGCGGCATATAGCCGACGTGCCGGCCCAGCTCCTCGCGGTTCCAGTCGGCAAGGCGCGCGCCATCGACTCGCACTTCGCCCTCATCGGGTTCGATCGCGCCGGCAAGCACGCGCAACAAGGTCGATTTGCCCGCCCCGCTCGGCCCGACCAGCGCGACGATCTCGCCCGGCTCGATCGTGAAATTGATGTCGTGGAGCAGCACGCGGTCACTGCCCGGTGCGCGCACGGTGACGCCGCTTGCCTCCAGCCGACCGACCGGAGTGGGCAGGGTGGTGGGAATGACGGTGACGTCGGGCAGCTTGCAGAAATTATCGAGCCCTTTGTAGGCGTTCTGCGCGCTCATCACGTTCTTCATCGCGTTGAGAATCTGTTCGACCGGCTGCAACGCCCGGCCCAGGATCAGCGAGGCGGCAAAGATCGCGCCCGCCGATATTTCCTGATTGATCGCAAGATAGGCACCCAGCGCCAGTGCCAGCGATTGCAGCAGCATCCGCAGAAACTTGGTGACGGCAAGGAACGTGCCCGAGGTCGAGGCGATTTCGCCCTGCCGGCGGACCAGATCGGCGCGTTCGACCAGATGGCGGGTGACGAGCGCGCCGCGCATCCCCAGCGATCGGGCGACTTCGGAAGCCTGGATCGAATAATCCTGCCCGCGATACGAAACTGCCGAGCGATGCGCGGTTTCGGCAAGCTGCTTGCGCGTGGCGTAATCGCTCCACACCGCAAGGCCGATCAGCAGCAGCGAACTCACCAGCGCGAGGACGCCGATGAGCGGGTGCAACAGCCAGGAAATCAGGATGTAGATCGGTGCCCAGGGCGCATCGAACAGCGCAACGATCGCCGGCCCGGTGAGCGTACCGCGCAGTGTATCGAAGTCGCGCATCGCCTGCGCGCGCTCCATCGGATTTGCACCGCTGGCGCCCAGGATCCGGTGGATGATGTTCGACGCCGCCATCCGTTCGAGACGCACGCTTGCCCGCAGCAGCAATCGCATTCGCACCGCATCGAGCAATGCGAACACCACCAACGACACGACCAGGATCAGCGTCAGCACCAGCAGCGTTTCGACACCCCGGGTCGGCACCACCCGGTCATATACTTGCAGCATGAAAACCGACGGGACGAGGTATAATATGTTGATCAGCCCGGAGAATATCCCGGCATATACAAAGTGCCGTTTACACGCCCGAAGCGCCGCGCGCAGGGGATTGGGTTCGCTGAATTGGTCCGCCGCCATGCCGTTATCGTCCGTTTGAGTCGCGCCTCACTACGTACGATAGTTTATTCCCGCGTTAAGTGCTTTCGCTTTTGCCAGAAATTTGTCGTAGCCGCGCTCGATCTGCCAAGCATCGGCAATTCGGGTGGTGCCGTCGGCCACCATGCCGAGCAACGCCAGCGCCGCCCCGGCGCGAAGATCAAGGGCGCGGACATCGGCACCGTGCAGGTGCGCGGCCCCATGGATATGCGCGGTGTCGCCCCGGATCGCGCTTTGCACGCCCATCTTGGCGAATTCTTCGAGATAAGCGTAGCGACCGGCAAAGCGCAGGTCGACGATCCGCGATTCGCCCTTGGCGCAAGCGCCCATCGCGGCGAACAGCGGCTGCATGTCCGAATTGATGCCGGGATAGGGGCCGGTACTGATTTCGACCGGATAAGGCCGTCCCGACCGGACGATCGCGATGTCGCCGTCGCGGAAAATCTTGGCACCGCTTTCGCGTAGGAAGATCAGCGGCACTTCGAGATCCTGCGCGGGAAAGTCGTGGATTTCGACGTCGCCGCCGGTGATCACCGAACCAATGACCCAGGTCATCGCTTCCATATTGTCGGGCATCACGCGATGCACGATGCCGTCGAGTTGCTCGGCCCCGGTGATCTCGATGCTTTCCTGGCCGTTAACCTGGATCTTTGCTCCCATCCGGCGCAGGAAATTGGCTAGATCGAGGATTTCGGGGCGGATATGCGGGTTCCACAGCACCGTCTTGCCGCGCGCCAGCGACGCCGCGATCAGCGCATTCTCGGTTGCGCCGGTCGAACGCAGCGGCAGGACGATTTCAGCGCCGGTCAATCCGCCCGGCGCTTCGGCGAACAGCCGCTCGCCTTCATACCACACCCGCGCGCCCAGCTTCGTCAGCAGCATTTCGTGCAAGTCGGTCTTGCGATCGCCAAGGTCGCAGCCGCCGGGCATCGGCACGCTGCCCGCCCCGGTGCGCGCGACCAGCGCACCCAGGATGAGCAGGGTGTTGCGGATCGACCTGCCTTCCCATTGAAGATGGCTCTCGGGCGCCTTTGCTTCGGTGATGGTGAGCGCGCCGTTTGCGACGGTGCAGCTTTTCCCGAGCGCTTCGAGCATGCCGACATGGACGATCGCGTCGAGCAGCTGATCGGGGTAATTATCCAGAACGATCCGCTCCGACGTCAGCAACGATGCCGCAAGCAAGCGCAACACGCTGTTCTTTGCGCCGCTGACCCGGACCTGTCCCTCGAGTTTGGAGCGAGTGACTTCGAGAATGCGCGCTTCAGCCGCGCCCTCGCCGGTATCGGATGGCGACGTCTTCATTGCGGCGGCAGTGGCGTGATTCATGGTCGATACTCCGGGCCATGCTGATGTTTATCCGGCGGCAGGCGCAACCTCATGGGCGGGTCGCATCGTGCCATCGGGCGAAAGGTGACGGACTTCGGCATTCATCGCTATGCCGGTTAGATCGTAGACACGACTGCGCGCGAGCGCGATTAGCGCCAAAACGTCCTGCGATCGAGCCGAATCGTTATTAACGATGAAATTGGCATGTTCAGGTGAAAACTGGGCATCGCCGATGGCAAATCCCTTGAGCCCGGCCTTCTCGATCGCCAGGCCCGGCGGCCCGATCAGGCTGTAGAGCTTGGGATCGCTGACGAAGACCGAGCCGCAATTGGCGCGCACCTTGGGAAATTTGGCGCGGCGTGAGCGAAGAATGTCGATCGCTTCGCGGCGAAGCGCCGACGGGTCGGCGCGCTCGAACCGGAACCGGATCGCGGTGACGATATGCTCGCCCGACTGAAGACGGGATCGGCGATAGCCATAGCCGAGCTCGTGATGCTCCAGCCTCCTCGGCATCCCATGGCGATCGACGACATCGACCGACAGTACATTGTCGCCGATGCCCTTGCGCTGGCTGCCGCCGTTCATCGTGACGAGGCCGCCCAGCGTACCGGGAATGCCAATGGCATGCACGGCACCCGACAGGCCGGCGTTGATGAGATGCCGCACGAAACTGGGAACCCACCAGCCGGCCCCGGCAACGACGACGCCATCGTCTTCGAGCGTCAGCGAGTCGAAAGCACGACCGATGCGGATCACGACGCCGCGAAATCCGGCATTGTCGAACAGCAGGTTCGAACCGTCGCCCAGGATGATATGCGGCACGCCCAGGTCGGCGATCAACCGCAGTGTGAGGGCAAGCGAACCAGCATCGGTCGGGGTGACGACGATGTCAGCGGGGCCGCCGATTTGCCAGCGGCCGAGCGATGCCAATGGGACGTCGAAGGCGATTTCGGCGGGGGGCATTGCATTTGCCAGCGCCCGCGCCGCCGCGTCCAACGGCGATCTGGCCGCTGATCCGATCAACGTCGTCATCGCGATGCTCCATCATTTGGCATGGTACCGCTGCAGTCTTGGACCCGCCACGGGCTGGGGATAGCAGCAAGCGCGGGGGATGGAAGCGTTGGTTTGTCGGCTCAACGAGCAGCGATCACGGACCGTCTGATATGGGGCCGATCCTGCACCCAAGATTTCTCCGTGCCCGATGTTCAAAACTGCATCTTTTTCCTTGTGTCAACCACACGAACGGTACATTCTCATTCTGGTACACACCGGGCAATGCCAGCGCGCCAACGATACCGGGCGGTACCGAAAAAAACTAGGAGAGGTCGGTCGTGGACAGCTTTTCAAATACTCGCGGCGATAAGACCGTTCGTGAAGCCATTGCTGGCACGCGCGCGATGCGAGCGCTTACATCGTCGTTGCTGGTCGGCTCGATGATATGGGTTGCCACGCTGTCCGTGGTGCTCAGCTAGCTGATCGATTGGTCAAATCGTTGCGGGTTGCCAGACAGTTAGGCTGGTATTCGCGTAGGTTATGGCGTTGCCTGGACGCGCCACCAATATGTCTTTCCAGAAAAGGGAGCGGGATGGAGCGCGGCCAATCCGGAGCGCGCTTCACCCGGGTGACCATTTTCGTGGTGGGGCCGGCATTGCCCGCCAATCCAACCTAGTGGTCCGATTCTGACATTTGCTACCCCCTTCGGCTCAGTCAGGAGCAAATGTCAGAATCTCCAGGACCACTAGCAATTATGTGGTTCTAGTGGATTTTATGATTTTGACATTCGCAGCGACAGCGTGCCGCAGGCGGGATGCGAATGTCAAAATCAATCCACTAGCTCAATTCGGCACAGTTGTCGTTCGATCGCTGCTCCGGTCGTTCGGCGTGCTCGACTTGAAATCGCCGGGCGCGGCGCGCTTGCGCAAAGCGATTCGCCGAGGTAGCCGTTCGGCATTCATCCGAATCGGATGAAATCACAAGTTTTTGCAGATAAACGCAAGCGTGGCCCGTTCTGCCGCTGTTGCATTGTGCAGTGCGGCATGTACTGGCATCGGCGGAAGCACTTATCGGTGGCAACGAAGATGGAGCGGGGATAGCGAATAGCGGTCGACGGATGGCGCGCTTAACCTTAACCTGACGATATCCTTTGTTCGCTACCGCATGTCAGACTGCCGAACTACTGCGCGGATATCGAAATGATGGCTGCGGCGCACATCGCACCGCCGGCTATGCGGCAGAGGGGAAACCGCTTGAATTTCGAAACGAAGACCCTGCCGATCGCCCAAGAAACCCACACGTCGGGCCGTGCCCTGTACCGAAACCGGGTTCGGCTTGGTCTGTACGCGATACTGGTGCTGAGCGATGCGCTGAGCGTACTTGGCGCGTTTGCGTTTGGCTCGTGGTTTCACTTCGGCAACATCACTTCGCGTTCCGAATTCGACGTTGCGATTGCGGTGCTGCCAATTTTCCTCGGGACGGCGTTTAATAGCGGGGCGTATTCGATCGCGGTGTTGCGGTCGCATCGCACCGGTACGTCGCGAGTATGGGCGTCGCTCGCCTTTGCCTTTGCCTCGACCCTGCTGCTATTTTACTATCTCCGCGTCATGCAGGACCTGTCGCGCGAAGCGATGGGCATCAGCATGGTCACCAGCTTCCTGCTGGTGACCGTTGCGCGAACGCTTTTTTCCTATGGAGTCGGGCACGCGATCAAGGGCGATGTGACGTCCGAGCTGGTGATCCTCGATGATATGGCGATCACCTGCCCCCCCCATGTCGCGGTGCTGGACGCGCATCGGGCTGCACTGAAGCCCGACCTGCGCGATCCGATGATGCTCAATCGGCTGGCGGCGCGGCTGCGCGGGATTGATCGAGTCGTCATCGCCTGTCGTCCCGAGGCGCAGCGGTCATGGGCGATGTTGCTCAAAGGCGCGAATATCCAGGCGGAAATCGCCTCGACCGAATTCGACGCCGTCGGCGCGATCGGCATCGGCAAGATCGGCGACCGATCGACGCTGGTGGTGGCAACCGGCCCCTTGTCGCTGCGCAATCGCATTTTGAAGCGTAGCTTCGACTTGTGCTTTGCGGTTCCTGCGTTGGTGGTGCTGATGCCGCTGCTGATATTGATCGCCATCGCGATCAAGGCCGACAGCGCCGGTCCTGTTTTCTTCAAGCAGAAGCGGGTGGGGCGCGGCAATGCGCTGTTCGAGGTATATAAATTCCGCAGTATGCGCAGCGAGATGTGCGACCCCGACGGCAATGTCTCATCGAGCCGCGACGACCTGCGCATCACGCGAGTGGGGTCGTTCATCCGCAAAACCAGCCTCGATGAACTGCCGCAATTGCTGAATGTGCTGTTCGGGTCGATGAGCATCGTCGGGCCTCGCCCCCATGCGCTCGGGTCGCTCGCTGGCCAGGATTTGTTCTGGGACGTCGACGAGCGCTATTGGCATCGACATGCCCTAAAGCCGGGCATTACCGGCCTGGCGCAGGTGCGCGGATTTCGCGGCGCGACATCGCAGCGCGGCGATTTGACGCGGCGGTTGCAAGCCGATCTGGAATATATCGCCGGCTGGTCGATCTGGCGCGATTTCGAGATATTGGTCTCGACGATCACGGTGGTGGTGCACAAGAACGCATTCTGATGCGCCAGCCAATGCGCGCGGATGGTTATGCGCTATTTACCATCCGCGCTAACCGCTTTTCAACGCAGATCATGCACACCTCGCCTATGGCAAGATATGCATATAGCCCGAAACCAGTAGCCGATACCGATCCGGTACCGATTGCTGTCGTTGCGTCGGCGGACGACGACATGCTCGACTTCGGCCATTGGCTGTTGCCTGCCGAACCGATCCCCACGAGTGAGCGATGGATCAGGCGGCTGTCGAGCGCGATGGGGCCAATTGCTTTCATCGCAGCCTGTGGTGCGGTCGTCGCTTTTCTTGCCTAAAGCGCGGTAGCTGGCCGCCAAAGACGAAGTCGGCGCTTGCTTTTGCAAGGGCGGATCGTTTAGCGCCCGCTTGGTATCTACGGAAATCAGGCGGGAATTAGCATGCGCATCACAATGATTGGTTCGGGCTATGTTGGACTAGTCTCTGGTGCCTGTTTCGCCGATTTTGGCCATGATGTCGTCTGCATCGACAAGGATCAGCGCAAGATCGATGCGCTGCATGCCGGCAAGATGCCGATTTACGAACCCGGACTCGACGAGCTGGTCGCGCGAAATGTGAAGGCGGGCCGCCTGAGCTTCGGCACCGACCTGCGCGAAGCGGTCAAGGACGCCGATGCGGTGTTCATCGGCGTTGGCACGCCATCACGCCGCGGCGACGGCCATGCCGATCTGACCTATGTCTATGCTGCTGCCAAGGAAATCGGCGCGGCCCTCTCCGGCTATACCGTGATCGTCACCAAATCGACGGTGCCGGTGGGCACCGGCGACGAAGTCGAGCGTATCATCCGCGAGGTCAATCCTTCGGCTGAGTTCGGCGTGGTGTCGAACCCCGAATTCCTGCGCGAAGGCGCGGCGATCGACGATTTCAAGCGCCCCGACCGGATCGTGATCGGCTCGGAAGACGAGCGCGCGACCGAGGTGATGCGGCAGGTATACCGTCCGCTCCACATCAACGCCTCGCCGATCCTGGTCACCGGCCGCCGCACCGCCGAGCTGATCAAATATGCCGGCAATGCGTTCCTCGCGACCAAGATTACCTTCATCAACGAGATTGCCGATCTGTGCGAGAAGGTCGGCGCGAACGTGCAGGACGTGGCGCGGGGCATCGGGCTCGACGGCCGCATCGGTTCGAAGTTCCTGCATGCGGGGCCTGGCTATGGCGGCTCGTGCTTCCCCAAGGACACGCTGGCACTGCTGAAGACCAGCCAGGATCACGATGCGCCGCAGCGGATCGTCGAAGCGGTGGTCGCGGTCAATGACAACCGCAAGCGCGCGATGGGTCGCAAGATCGTCGCGGCGATGGGCGGCGATGTGCGCGGCAAGACGGTCGCGATCCTGGGACTGACCTTCAAGCCGAACACCGACGACATGCGCGATTCGCCCGCGATCGCGGTGATCCAGACGTTGCAGGATGCCGGCGCCACGGTGAAGGCGTTCGATCCCGAAGGCGTCGAGCAAGCCAAGCTGGTGCTCGACAATGTCGAATATTGCGAAGGGCCGTATGAAGCGATCGACGGGGCCGACGCGCTGGCGATCCTGACCGAATGGGATGCGTTCCGGGCGCTCGACATGACTCGGGTCAAGTCGCTGCTGACTGCACCGATCCTGGTCGATTTGCGGAACATCTATCAGCCCGAACAAATGCGGGCTGCTGGCTTTACGTACATCAGCATCGGTCGCTGATATGCGGTCCGATCCAGTATTGGTCACCGGCGCGGCTGGTTTTATCGGCCATGCCGTCGCGCACCGGCTGCTCGAACGCGGCGAGCGCGTGATCGGCATCGATATCGTCAACGACTATTATGACGTGTCGCTCAAAGAGGCGCGATTGGCGACCTTTGACGGCCAGGCTGGATTTTCCTTCCATCGGATCGATATCGCCGACGCCGATGCAGTCGCTGCATTGGTGCGCGACCATGGCGTGGTGCGGATCGTCCATTTGGCCGCGCAGGCAGGCGTTCGATACAGCCTGGAAAACCCCTTCGCCTATCAGCGGTCGAACCTGCAGGGGCATTTGTCGCTGTTGGAGGCCAGCCGCCATGCGCCCGGGTTCGAGCATCTGGTCTATGCCTCTTCCTCGTCGGTCTATGGCGACAAGCCGATGGGTGGCGCAGGCTTTTCGGAGGATGAGCCGGCGATGAAGCCGGTGTCG
Source organism: Sphingomonas sp. 37zxx (assembly GCF_000786205.1). Taxonomy (GTDB): domain Bacteria; phylum Pseudomonadota; class Alphaproteobacteria; order Sphingomonadales; family Sphingomonadaceae; genus Sphingomonas. The sequence continues at coordinate 31,759 of NZ_JROH01000033.1, forward strand.
CTGTACGCCGCCACCAAGCGGTCGTGCGAGCTGATGAGCGAGAGCTATGCGAAGCTGTATCGCTATTCGCAAACCGGGCTGCGGTTTTTCACCGTCTATGGCCCTTGGGGCCGGCCCGACATGGCGATCTTTGGCTTTACCCAGAAGATCCTCGCGGGCGAATCGATCGAGGTGTACGGCGAAGGCAAGATGGCGCGCGACTTCACCTATATCGACGACATCGTCGATGGGGTGATTGGTGCGCTCGATCATCCGCCCGAAAATGGCGGCCATCGCGTGCTGAATATCGGCGATTCGCATCCGGTGGGGCTGATGGAGATGATTTCGACGCTCGAGAGCAAGCTGGGGATCGTGGCCGACAAGGTCATGCGGCCGATGCAGCCCGGCGATGTCACCGCGACCTATGCCGACATATCGAAATTGACTGCGCTGACCGGCTATCAGCCCAAGGTGATGCTCGATGCGGGCATCGGTAATTTCGTCAAATGGTACCGCGAATATTATGGCCGTTGAAACTACGGCATAAGAGCGGACTCGAAACGATCGGCGCTCCCTGCTATTCTTGGTGAATAATCAATGAACGGGGAGGAGTCGATAATGCAACCCATGGTGCGGAGCGTTGCCGGCTGGCGACGGTTCGAGGGGGCCTCGGGCATCGTCCTGCGGTTGCAGCTATTCGAAGGTCATGAGGCGTTTGAACAGCGGCGGCTCGACCGGGTCGATTTGTCGCTGGACGATCGTCAACTACGCTCCCTCGCACGGGATTTGGTCCGCGCGGTCGAGCAGCGCGGCATGGCGTTGCATGACAAGCGGGCGTGGTGGCAACTCTGGAAGGCGCGACACAAGGCTTGACGCAATGCAAGTTCGCCGGTCGGCTGGCGGGGTTAGCGGGGCAGCGGCCCCCCGTGTGCTGCGTTCAATCGAAATCGAAACGCGCGAACGGATTGAAGCAGCTTTGCGGCCCCAGGAACGTCACCGGATCGGTCGGCTTCGTGTTTTGCAGAAACGTGGTGCGGGTCAGGAAATAGGTGACCAGCATCCGTTCGAACGTGTCGAACTTGCTGCCGACGACCGCAGGGGCATCGTTCGCGACCGTCCGCAGAACGCCGAACATTTCGGCCCCGAGATAACCCGCGGCCTGTGCCTGATCGATATTCCGGGTTTCGAGGAAATGCGCCTTGAACGCGGCATATTCGGCTGCCGCCATCTCGAACGGGCCAACCGACCGGGTCAGCACGCTTCGGATCAGATCGTCACTGCGATATAGAGCGAGCGCGCCGCCGCCGGCGACGATCAGGCCGGCGCCGGCCACGGTTCCGATGAAGACGGCACGCCGGCTGACGTTCATATCGCGGTGCTCCGGTACAGTTTGTCGGCGGCACGGATCGACAGCGCCGCTGCGGTGAGGCTGGGATTGGCGCATGAGCAAGTCGGGAAGGTCGACGTGCCCGTTATGATCAGGTTTCGCCAGCGGTGATGCGCCGACCAGGCATCGGCGACCGACGTCGCCTTGGCCGACCCCATTTTGAGCGTCCCCTGCAAATGCGCTTCGGTATCGCGGATGCCCTGAAAGTCGATCCGCTCCACCGGCAGCGGCGACAGGATCTGGGGCAGGGTAGCGCGCAACCGGTCCATGCCTTTCACTGCATAGTCCGATGGTCCCTTGTAATGGACGATCGCCTTGCGCGGATCGAGCGGGTCGGCGGTGACATGGTTTTCCGCCTCCCACAGATCCTCGGTCACCGCGATCAGGTTCAGCTTTTGCCGCCACCTGCCGGGTTCAGCGCGCAAGCCGCCTTTCCAGCTATTGTCGAACTGCAACAGGCTGCCGCCGACATCCTTCCGGAAATCGCCGATATACGGGGTGTAGTTGATCCCGGTCGTGATGGTGCTGCCATCGAGATTGTCGACGCCGTCGAGCATGATTTCGAAGCGCGCGCCGTAGGATTCGTGGATGCCCTGGCCGACGGGACCGTCGCTCATGCCCGAACGCAGCAGGATCGCCGGCGCATGGATCGCGTTGGCTCCCAGGACGATCAGGTCGGCCTTGGCCTTATAGTCCTTGCCGCCATGCGAGAACCGCACGCCGCTGACCTGGCTGGCATCATGGTCGATCGTGGTGACCGGCGCTTCGAGGCACACCGACACGCGCGGATCATTGTAGAGCGGCAGCACGCCATTGTCGGCGTTGAACTTGGCATTGGCGGGGCAATGCCCGCACCGGAGCGAGGCGCAACAGGCGTTTCGGGTTTCGGTTGCCACCCGAGCACGCGCGGTCGGCATGACGAAATGGCGATCGGGCTGCGCTTTCTTCATCAACCGGTCGACTGCGGTGAAGCGATGCGGTGGTTGCGGGAATGGCTTTGACCGGGGCAGGATGGTGGCCATGTCTTCAGGCCCTGAAATGCCCATGAAGTCCTCGGCGAGCTGATAATAAGGCTCGAGCGCGGCATAGTCCAATGGCCAGTCGTCGCCGATGCCGTACAGCGTCTTGGTTCGAAAATCGCTCGGCAGAAAGCGCGGGGTCTGCGCGAACCAGCAATTCGTGCCACCGCCAAAGCCCCAGGTGAACTGCCAGGGCTTTGGACTCTCGGTGCTATAGGTCGCCTTATAATCGGCATAGGAGTTTTGTTCGTGCTCGGCCTGCCAGGCAGCGGGGGTGTAGGGGCCGGCTTCCAGCGCCAGGACCTTCAGCGGGCGTTGCTCTTCGAGCAGCCGCTTGAGGAAAAACGACGAGCCGAACCCCGTACCGATGAGGATGACGTCATAGGAACCTGCCGCTGCGGTTTCGGCCGAGATGATATTCTTCAGCATTGGCAGAACATGCCCCCGATAGCGTGTGCTTGGATGCGCATAACTATGCCCGATATGAAGTCAAGCAACGCGATCCTTGTCTAATCTTCGATATTGCTTCGCAATTGCGTGATATTCGCGTTTCGTTGCGATAAAGACGTAATAGGGGATGCACAGCGCGGCGGGGACTGCGAACGCGCTCCAATTCGCTGCCAATAGCAAGGGGGAAAGAAACAACAGGCACAAGACCAGCCGAACGGTCTTTTGCGGTCGCTTGGGGAAGGTCGATCCGGCGCCGATCATGCGGACATGGCGATAGATGATGTAATCGATCCAGCGCGCGATCATCTGGCTGCCGGCAACCGCGAAGGCGGCACCGCTGCCCGTGACGATCAGGAATAGCGACCCCGATCGGAACATCTGCAGCGGCAGATACAGCCAGACGCGCGTTTCCTTGTCGACGCGATTATACCAGCGATAGACGACATGCAGGATCGCCATCGCTCCCAGCCACGCAGCACCAAGTGCCAGCCAGTCGCCAGACGCCAGCAACCACGTTCCCAGCAGGCCGAGCAAGCCGCCGGTGATCGCCGCGCGCAGCGGGAAAAGCGGATCGAGACCGGCTGCCGCCTGCTCGGTTACCTTGCCATCCTCCTCATATTGCAGGGCGCAGCGGTCATTGTCGTAATAGCCGATCTCGTAGAACGACCACATCGAGAAGAAGAGGAAAACGAGGCCGAATACCGAATAGACCGAAAATCCCGGCGTTAGACCGACCAGCACCCACAGGATCAGGTCGTCCTTGAGCAGCGCCTTCAGCGCGCCCTGTCCGGGCCGTTTCACCTTGGCGAGATAGTCCCCCGGCAGGTAGATCACGCCGCGAAAAGCCTTTTCATATTTGGCCTGCTTCCAGACCGTAAGGGCGGGGACCGCGCATGCCTGTAACAACAGGCTATCGGCCATCGAATCGGTGATGACGGCGGACTCGGCAATCCGCTGATCGTGCAGATAGGGGCGGACAAGCTCGAGCTTGCCGCGCGTCCGGTGGCTGAAGCGCAGCAGGTCGCAGCAGATCAGGTGCGATCGCGGCATCGCCATCGCCTGAAGCAACGGGGTGATGATCGGGCGGTATCCGTTGCTGGCAATAATCACCTCGTCCCCGCGCGACACCAGCGCATCGCCTAGCGCGGCGTTGGCGAACTTCGCTGCGTTGGCCCGGCAGAACCGCCGCCAGCGCCACATCGTCCAGGGAAACAGCACCATGATGAGCAGGGCGCGCCAATTGTCGCGGGTTTCTTGCCCGCCGGTCCAGCGCCATGGCCCGGCGATCTCGATCGCGCGCAGCAGCGCGGCCGCGACGATGCCGGGCGAGGCCAATGCGATGAACTGTTCGGTCGAATTGCGCAGGTACAGCGTTTCGTCGAGATCGACGATCACCGTCCCCGGATGGGTTGCGGCGATGCGAACGGCGTCGGACTCGCTCTTGACCCAGTCACCGCCTGCTGCCGCTGCAAAGCGGTCGCCTGTCTTGGCCGACGGATTCCCGGTCATTTGATGAAGCCCCATTTTCCGCGAAGCCGCTCGGGAAGAAACGGCGCGATTTCGTCGAGCACCGCGGTCGCGCTTTTGCGGAACAGTAACAGCATCAGCACGGTATAGAGGACCCCGCCGAGCGCGATGCAGAGTGCGAGCCGCATGACCAGCGGCTGATCATCGAGCAGGAACAGCCGCGTGAAGGTGACGAGACCGAACATCCAGGCGGCGGCATGATAGGGTCCGATGATGTTCGCCACTGCCTGGCGCGCGCGGATGCCGGTGGCGGTTCGTATCAGCGATAGGGCAAACGGCATGGTCAGATGCGCGCGGATCGTCAGCGCGGCGGCGACGCCCACCGCGCCGAATTGCAGCCCGAACAGGCCGCCGATGACGTTGCCCACGCTGCCGACCAGCGAGGTGAGGAAGGTGAGGTCGCTTCGTCCGGCGGCGTTGAGCGTGGGCGATTCGAAATATCCCAGCGTGGTCGCGCCGACGATCAGGCACATCGCCAGCAAGACATATCCCGCCTCCTGCCATTGCGGGCCGAATGCCAGTTCGACGACATCGGGGCTGACCGCGGCGATGCCGAAAAATATCGGGCAACTGAGGACCGCGCAGGCGCAAGTGAGGCGGGTATAGGCCTTGCCCAGGCTTTCGCGGTCGGCGGCGCGGCGGCTCAAGACCGACACCGCGGTCGATTGCAGCGGGACGATGATCAAATTGGTGATCAGTTCGAGTGGGCGGGCACCGACGCGATACTGGCCGATCGCGGCGGGGCCTAGCAAGGTGCCGAGGAAGATGGCCGGCAGCTGGTTTCCTGCCTGGTTGAGCAACTGGCTGCCCAGCACCGCGCCGGAAAAGCGGGCAATCTCGGTGAGTTCGGTCATCGAAAAATGCCGCTGCGGCCGGAAGCTGGAGGCGCGCCACAGGATCAGGCTGGTGGTGGACACCGCCACCACCCGGCTGATGACGATTGCCCATACGCCCCAGCCGGTCAGCGCCAGCACGACGCCGATGACGCTGCTGATGATGTTGGTGGCAATGCCGCGCCGGGCGATGATCTTGTGCAGGAAATCGCGGCGCAATTTGGCGATATGCACTGCCGTCAGCCCTTCGATGACCAGCGTCGCCGAAAGCGCGGCCAGTACCAGGCCGAAGGTCCGGTCATAAAAAGCGATCACCAACGGCACCGCGCCGAGGCACAGCCCCAGCGCCAGGGTGATGCCGATGGCGCTGTTGGTCCAGAACGCGGTGGAGGCGAATTTGTCGTCCCAGGTTTCGCGGCGGATCAGCGCATCGGGAATGCCGGCAAGGACGAATACCCGCGACAGGCTGATGAAGATCAGCGCGAACGCCACCGTCCCGAACTCGAACGGCGTGAGGATACGCGCCAGCACGATGAACGTGAACAAGCTGGCCATATTGTCGAAAACGGACGCACCAACGGACCACAGGCTGCTCGATATGAACCGGCCCTTCAGGGACATAAACAAGCGATCATCCGCAGGGCTTTCGGCATCATGCCGCGACTTCGGTCAGGCGCTGGGGGGCGGTGAACAAGCCGGCCAGGGCCTGGGCGCAGCTTTTGGATGAATGACGTGCCTTGAACCGATCGAGCTTTGCAAAGTCGGCGCGCCGCGCGTTTTGCACCGCAGCCGCCAGATCGAGATCCTCGAGGCGACCATAGAATTTCTGCACCGTCATTGCGCCCAGGGTGATCGAAAGCTCGTCGATCGACGGGTTCGAGCGCGCCAGGATCGGCGTGCCATGCTCGGCCGCCAAAATCGCCATCCCCGAATTTTCCCCGCAGGAATAGGGCAAGACCAGCAGATCGAGTGCCGCAAGCGCCGCGATCAGTTCTTCATCATCGAGTCGGTGGTTGACGTGGGTCACCGACCGGCCGGTGCTGGCCGAGCGTTCGACCACATTTTCGATCCGGGCAGCCAGGCCTCTTTCACTCACTGCGCCCGCCAGCAGCACATCGACATCGCAGCCCTGCATCTTTTCGACCGCGTTCAGAATGCCATCGACCCCTTTATAGCTCTTTAAATCGCCGACCAGGCCCAGGGTGAGCCGGTTCGACGCGATACCGAAGCGCACGCGCGCCTCGGTGCGTTCGGGGGATCGGGGATAGGCGTCGCCATAGACGGGATGCGGCATGATCACATAGGGCAGGCGGGCGAGTTTGGGGTGCCAACCATAGCCGATCGGCCGCGATCCCTCGGTCAGGAAAACCGCTCCGGTGATCAGCGACACCACGAACCACATGAAAATCCGCTCGACCTCGGGCCGGACGCTGTCGTGGTTGTGCGAGTTGTGGACGATCCAGATGATTTGGGCACCGCGCGCCCTTTGCACCAGCAATATCACCAGCAGCGCGACGACTCGCCGGATCATGATGAACAGCTTTTGCTGGGTCGCCGCTTGCGGCCAGTTCAGCAGCACCACATCGGCCTTGGTGCGCGTACTAAGCTTGATGCCGCCTTCCAATACTACATGTCCTTCCGCCTCAAGTGCTTCAGAAAGAATGTAATTAAACGGATTTTGACAGCGATTGGATCGCGCCGGAAACGCGTGAATCAACATATGGAAAAGCCCGATGATGATCTGCCCCCCACCAAGCAGCATGATAATCGGTATAAGAAATCGATACATAAGGCTAGCGGCTTATGGTTCGGCTCCGATGGATTAGACGGGGTATGAATGGAAATAGCATGCTAGCTTTAACAGGCTGCTGAAAAAGGGCTTGGC
>NZ_JROH01000034.1 GCF_000786205.1 Sphingomonas sp. 37zxx
CCCTCCCGCGCAGCGGGTTCGTGCTTCCACCACTTCCCGCCATTTCCTCGACCAGTGGGCAACATCGAGACGACGCCCACCAAAGCTCGCTGTCCTACAAGCCCTCGCTTTGATACGCATGCCGCATGAACACGCTTTCCTCACCCTCCACCTCAGCCGATTTTGTTCGCGGGAGAGGCGAATCTTGGGGGTACGTAGTGTAGCTTTTGTAGCTTTCC
>NZ_JROH01000035.1 GCF_000786205.1 Sphingomonas sp. 37zxx
TAGGAACCACCGCTTCGAGCTATTCTGACTATGGCCATTTTAGGAAAGCGATGTGGACTTGGTGCGGCAGTTAACAGCCATCAATGCCTCGAAAGCAGCCCTTTGGCCTTCCATCCGGCTTCCGCCAATGGCGATTCCGCCAAACCCCTTACCCCAACGCCGCCATTTTATCCTCGGCAATCCGGTCCAGTTCCGCCCGGCTCTTCTTCTCCGATGCGGTCTTCAACTGTCCGCACGCTGCGTCGATGTCGCGACCGCGCGGGGTGCGTACCGGTGCGGAGATGCCTGCGCCGAAGACGATTTCGCTGAAGCTGCGGATCCGCTCGGGGGTCGAGCATTCGTAATTCGCGCCGGGCCAGGGGTTGAACGGGATCAGATTCACCTTGGCGGGCAAGCGATAGTGCTTCAGCAGCCGCACCAGTTCGTGCGCGTCGGCGTCGCTGTCGTTCTTGTCCTTGAGCATCACATATTCAAAGGTGATGCGGCGGGCGTTGTTGGCGCCGGGATAGTCGGCACAGGCCTGGAGCAATTGCTCGATGCCGTATTTGCGGTTGAGCGGCACGATCTCGTCGCGCACTTCCTTGGTGACGGCGTGGAGCGATACCGCCAGGTTCACGCCGATCTCTGCCCCCGCGCGCGCCATCATCGGCACCACGCCCGAAGTCGACAGCGTAATCCGCCGCTTCGACAGCGCGATGCCGTCGCCGTCCATCACGATGCCAAGCGCATCGCGGACGCTGTCGAAATTATACAGCGGCTCGCCCATGCCCATCATCACGATATTGGTGAGCATCCGCCCATCGGGCTGGCTCGGCCATTCGCCCAGATTGTCGCGTGCGAGCATGACCTGGCCGACGATCTCGGCGGGCGTCAGGTTTCGGACCAGCCGCATCGTGCCGGTGTGGCAGAAGGTGCAGTTGAGGGTGCAACCCACCTGGCTCGATACGCACAAGGTGCCGCGATCGGCGTCGGGGATGAACACCATCTCGTAATCCTGCGCGTCGTCGGTGCGCAGCAGCCATTTGCGGGTGCCGTCGGTCGACACCTGCGCCTCGACCACTTGCGGGCGGCTGATGACGAAGCGTTGCGCCAGCCAGGGCTGCATCGTCTTGGCAATGTCGGTCATCAGCGCGAAATCGGTGACGCCGCGATTATAGATCCAGTGCCATAATTGCTTGGCGCGAAGCTTTGCCTGTTTGGGTTCGAGCTGCGAGGTTTCGAGCGCCATCCGAAGATCGGCCTTCGACAGCCCCAGCAGGTCGATCCGCCCGTCGCTGCGCATCGGCAGGGGCCGGGGGACGGGCACGGGATCGATGTGCCCGGGGATGGGCATGGGCGGCGTCGAGACTGTCAGCATCGGCGCGATATAGTCGAAAACGGGGGTGTTCGCTAGGGGGCGGAAGGCCGCACGCACCCCACCCCCGCCGCGTCGATCGCGGTGGCGGCACCCGCCAGGGCGTAGACGTCGGCGAAGGGGGCACCATTGGCGGCGATGCTCTCGACACTCATGCTCCGCCCGGCGCGGATCGCGCCGACGATCGCCTGGTCGGTGCGCGCGTCGGGGGACCAGGCGTCGCGGTCGCCCGCCTTTAATTGGAAGCGTCGCTCGCCGATCGCCAGCGTGACTCGAGCGCGCGGGGTGCGCTGGCGGCTCAGGCGGATGTGGAGCTGGTTGTGCACCTGCTTGCCCGGCCAGGTCGCGATCGAGGCGAAGGCATTGCTGCGATTGCGCTGTACCGGCGCGGCGATCGCGTAGCAGCGCGCCGGCTCGACATCGCGAAACGCCCCCCAGGATTCGAATATGCCGATCGGCTGGCGCGCGCCGCCTTGCGCCAGCGCCAGCGCGAGCGCGAGCAGCATCATGCCGGCGAGCGACCAGTGCCCAGATGGACGACCCGCTCGACACCGCGCTCGATTGCCACCACCGATCCCTGCGGCAAGCCTGGCGCAAAGGGGGCATCGAGCGACGGGGTGGGGGCAAGGCCGGTCATCACCCCGCGCAACACCCGGCTCGAAATACCGTGGGTGATGACCAGCCGGTCGCCGGTATCGGCGGCGGTATCGGCGAGCCAGCCTGCCGAGCGGGCGGCGATCTTGCTATAACGCTCGCCATCGGGGGCGCAGGCGAGCGCGCCGTTGCTCGAATCGAACACCGGCCCCACCCGCGCGATCAGATCGGCATAATACAGCCCGCCCCAGCTTCCCATGCCGATCTCGATCAGTCGCGCATCGGTGCGCGCGTCATGCCAGTCGAGATTCAGGATTTCGGCAATCACCGCCAGCGTTTGCAGCGCGCGCCCGGTAGGAGAGGCCCATAAGGTCAGGCGGGGGGACGGCCCCAGTTCGGCCAGCAGCGCGCGGCCCATTTCCTCGGCCTGGGCAAATCCGGCGCGCGTCAGCGGGGTGTGCGGATGCTCGCCCTGCAGCCGCCGCGCGGCGTTGAAGACGGTTTCGCCGTGGCGGGCGATGAAGTCGCGGCCAGCGCGCGGGGTGGTCGACATGCCCGCCGTTTCAACCCCCTGTGGCCCAAAAGCAACGGATTTCCTTGTTTATTTTCAGTTCATGCAACTTCGCTCGTTCCCACCTATTTGAGCACTCCGCCCGCTGAGTGAACGGGTGTGTTCAGTAATGGAGTTTTGTATGCGTTATGTAATCGCAGCCGCGCTTGTCGCATCGTCCGCCGTCGCAGCCCCGGCTTTCGCGCAGGAAGTGAATCCCGTGTTCACCGGTCCGCGCATCGCGGTGCTGGGTGGCTATGACGGCATCAAGCCGGGCAGCAGCGAAGATGCCGATATCGACGGTATCGACCAGACCGTCGATGGGTTCCTGTACGGCGTCGAGGCGGGCTATGACATCGCGCTTGGTGGCGTGGTGGTCGGTGCCGATCTCGAACTGACCGATTCGACCGGCAAGGTCGAGACGGCTCGCGTCAATCCCAACACCTTTGGCTTTGGCGAAGTCAGCACCGGCCGCGACATTTATCTCGGCCTGCGCGCCGGTGTCCTCGCGACGCCGAACACCCTTGTATATGCCAAGGGCGGCTACACCAACGCCCGCCTTAACCTGTTGGGCAGCGACGGCACGACCAGCTTCGATGAGAATTTCGAGCTCGACGGCTTCCGTCTCGGCGCGGGCGTCGAGCGGGCGATCGGCAATAACGCCTTTGCCAAGGTCGAATATCGCTATTCGAACTATTCGAGCGCGAATTTCGAATTTGCCAATGGCGCGACCACCGGCGACTTCGACATCGACACCGATCGTCATCAGGTTCTGGCCGGCGTGGGCATGCGTTTTTAATAGACGTTTAACCATCGGCCCATAATCGGGACGGCGAGGGGCCGGGGCAGCTTGCTCCGGCCCTTTTTCGCGTTAGAGATACACCCGGCGAATTATCGCGCGGCTGTAGTGCGCGATAGATTAATCGGTTTTGGGCACTGGTCCCGGGGGTTGGAAATAATGAAGGCGACGATCGAACGCGCAACCTTGCTGAAGGGGCTTAGCCACGTCCAGTCGGTGGTCGAGCGGCGCAACACCATTCCCATCCTGTCGAACGTCCTGCTCGATGCGCAGGCGGGCGGCACGTTGCGGCTGATGGCGACCGATCTGGATTTGCAGATCGACGAGACGATTGCGGCGAGCGTCGATCAGGCGGGGGCGACCACGGTGTCGGCGCACACGCTGTTCGACATCGCGCGTAAACTGCCCGAGGGATCGCAGGTCGAGATTTCGGCGGCCGAGGGGCGGATGACGATCGTGGCGGGGCGCGCGCGCTTCACGCTGGCGACGTTGCCGCGCGACGATTTCCCGGTGATCGCCGAAGGCGAGCTGCCGACGGTGTTCGAATTGCCCGCCGATACGCTCAAGGCGATCATCGACAAGACGCGCTTTGCGATCTCGACCGAAGAGACGCGCTATTACCTAAACGGTATCTTCCTGCATGTCGCCGATGAGGGCGGCCCCGGCGGCGGCCAGCCAGTGCTCAAGGCTGCGGCGACCGACGGCCACCGGCTGGCGCGCGTCACCGTGCCGCGGCCCGAGGGAGCCGAAGCGATGCCCGACGTGATTGTGCCGCGTAAATGCGTCGCCGAATTGCGGAAACTGCTCGATGAGGTCGACGGATCGGTCGGCGTGTCGCTCAGCCCGTCGAAGATTCGCTTCGATCTGGGGCAGGCGATCCTGACATCAAAGCTGATCGACGGCACCTTCCCCGATTATTCGCGGGTGATCCCGGTCGCCAACGACAAATTGCTCAAGCTCGATCCGCGCAGCTTCATGCAGGGTGTCGATCGCGTCTCGACGATCGCCACCGAAAAGACCCGCGCGGTGAAGATGGCGGTCGATCGCGACAAGATCACGCTGTCGGTGACCAGCCCCGAAAACGGCACCGCTGCCGAGGAAGTGCCGGGGGACTATGCATCGATGCCGATCGAAATCGGCTTCAACAGCCGCTATCTGATGGACATCCTCAACCAGATCGAAGGCGACATGGTTGAGGTGCATCTGGCCGATGCCGCCGCGCCGACGCTGATCCGCGAGAACGACCAGTCGCAGGCGCTGTACGTCCTGATGCCGATGCGCGTCTGAGCAGGGCTTGGCGTGCCGCTGGCGTTATTGCGCCAGCAGCGCGCTTGCCTTGGCCCGCCCGGCGTCGCGCACGGCCTTTGCCTGGGCGTCGGCTTGCTTCTCGATCAGATCGGCCTGTTTCTTCAGCGCGTCGGCCTGAACCTGTAACCGTTGCGCGTCGAAGCTTTGCGAGGTGCCAGCCTGGTTTTCGAGCGTTGCGGCCTGCGCCTCCATCTGGGCGGCGCGATCGCGCGCTTCGGCTTCAATCGCGTCCCCGCTTTTGTCGGCCTGCTCGCGAATCTGTTCGGCCTGCTGCTGCTGCGGCGTTTGCGGCGCGCATGCGACCGGCAGGCAAAGCGGCATCAGGGCAAGCGCAAAGCGGATCGACATAGCTGGTTCCATCATCGTTCAGGTCACTTCAACACCGATTGGCGACGAAGGTTGCGTGTCCGTTCCAACCTATTGTTTCCGTCGAGCCGGGCAAGTCGCTAACACCCGCCCAAGATGCTGACCCGCCTGGCCCTTACCGACTTTCGCAATCATCAGAATGCGACGCTGACCCCTGGCATGGGGTTTGTGGTGCTGACCGGCGAAAATGGCGCGGGCAAGACCAATGTGCTCGAGGCGGTGTCGCTGCTGGCACCGGGCAAGGGGCTTCGCCGCGCCGGATTTGGCGAAATGGCGCGGCAGGGCGGGGCGGGCGGTTTTGGCGTGGCGGCGACGTTTGCCGGCGAGGTTGAGCTTGGCACCGGGGTGCAGGCAAGCGCGCCCGAACGCCGCGTGGTGCGCGTCAACGGCGCGGCGGCGTCGGCGAACGCGCTGGCCGAATGGCTGACGGTGCTGTGGCTGACTCCGGCGATGGACCGGCTGTTCGTCGAACCCGCCAGCGAGCGGCGGCGGTTCCTTGACCGGCTGACGCTGGCGCTGGTGCCGGGGCATGCCGCCAACGCCAGCCGCTATGAATCGGCGATGCGCCAGCGCAACCGGCTGCTGGGCGAAGAGGGGCGACCCGATCCCGAATGGCTGGGCGCGCTTGAGGCGCAGATGGCCGAGCATGGCGTCACGCTCGATGCCGCGCGGCGGACGACGGTGGCGGCATTGGGCGAGCGGCTGGCAAGCGAGGCCGAAGGGCCGTTCGCGCGCGCCGGGCTGGCGCTGGAGGGATGGGGCGGCGGCGGCGAGTCGCTGATTCGATCGCTGGCCGAGGGCCGCGCGCGCGATGCAGCGGCCGGGCGGGCGCTGACCGGGCCGCACCGTGCCGATTTGATCGTCACCCATCTCGACAAGGGGCAGGCCGCCGCGCTGTGTTCGACCGGCGAGCAAAAGGCGTTGCTGCTGGGTATCGTGCTCGGGCATGGCGATCTGGTCGCCGCGCGCACCGGGCGCACCCCGATATTGCTGCTCGACGAAGTGGCGGCGCATCTCGATCCGCTGCGGCGGGCGGCGCTGTTCGCGCGGCTGGCCGGCAAGGGGCAGATATGGATGACCGGCACCGAATCAGCGCTGTTCGACGCGGTCGGCACGGCGACGCGCTATACCGTCGAGGGCGGCGTTATCGCTAACGATTGACTTTTGCGCCGGAAGCGAGCAATTGCCGCAATGCAGCGACGCTTTCAAACAGCAGCGTGATTGGTCTCCCAAGACCGGCTCGGCGTCGCACCACCGGCTTCCCATTTCACGCGGGGCGTCATTTTTGACCCCGCCGTCCGTGCGCCCCGATGCGCGCCACCGGCATCCATACGACAGGATTCCCATGTCATTCCAAGCTCTCGGTCTTTCAAAGGCCGTTCTCGACGCGCTCGCGCTCAAAAACTACGACACCCCGACGCCGATTCAGTTGCAGTCGATCCCGCCCCTGCTCGAAGGCAATGACTTGCTCGGCATCGCGCAGACCGGCACCGGCAAGACGGCGGCGTTCATGCTGCCCTCGATCGACCGGCTGGTGAAGGCGAATGAGCGCCGCAAGCCGATGCGCTGCCGCATGCTGGTGCTGGCGCCGACGCGCGAACTAGCGAGCCAGATCGCCGACAGTGCGCGTGCCTACGCCAAATATACCAAGCTCACCGTCGCCACCGTCTTTGGCGGCACCCCGATCGCGCGCAACCGCCGCGACACCTCGGCGGGCGTCGACATTCTGGTTGCCACGCCGGGCCGGTTGATGGACCTGATCGAACAGCGCTGCATGAGCCTGGGCGATGTCGAGATTCTGGTGCTCGACGAGGCCGACCAGATGCTCGACCTTGGCTTCATCCACACGCTGCGCAAGATCGTGACGATGCTGCCGGCGTCGCGCCAGACGCTGTTCTTCTCGGCGACGATGCCCTCGGCGATCCGCGAGCTGGCGTCGAAGTTCCTGACCGAGCCGGTCGAGGTGAAGGTGACCCCGGTCGCCACCACCGCCGAGCGGGTCGAGCAGTACGTCACCTTCGTCAACCAGGCCGAAAAGCAGATACTGCTGACGCTGTTCTTCCAGCGCAACGACATCGAGCGCGCGCTGGTGTTCGCGCGCACCAAGCACGGTGCCGACCGCGTCGTGAAGCTGCTGGCCACCAACGGCATCATGGCCAACGCGATCCACGGCAATAAAAGCCAGCCGCAGCGCGAAAAGGCACTCGCCGAATTCCGCTCGGGCAAGGTGAAGATCATGGTCGCGACCGATATCGCCGCGCGCGGGATCGACGTTTCGGGGGTGAGCCATGTGCTCAACTTCGAATTGCCCAACGTGCCTGAGCAATATGTCCACCGCATCGGCCGCACCGCACGCGCCGGGGCCGATGGCATCGCGTTCAGCTTCTGCGCCGATGACGAGCGCGCATATCTGCGCACGATCGAGAAGCTGACCCGCCACAGCATCAGCGTCGTGCCGCTGCCGGAGAATTTCCAGGCCGAGGCCGAGCGGATCAAGGGCAGCCGCGTCGGGCCGATCCCTGCCGAGCGTCCCGATCGTCCGCGCCAGGAGCAGGGTCCGCGCCGTCCGCGCGCGACTCATGCCGCGCGGCCTGCCGGCGCCGGTGGTGCCGGGCGTCCGGGTGGATCGGGCCGTCCGGGTGGTCAGCGTCGCGGTGGCGGTGGCGGCGGTGGCGGCGGTGGCGGGCGTGGCCGTTCGGGCGGCGCGCAGGCCTAAGCCTTTCGCGGGGGGCGGGCATATCCTCCCCCCGCTTCCTTCCTATTTCGCTTTCGTTACACGCCGCAAATCCCTATATCCTCGGCATGGCAACACCCCCCGAAGAAAATGCATATGGCGCGTCCTCGATCCGCGTCCTCAAGGGCCTCGACGCGGTCCGCAAGCGTCCCGGCATGTATATCGGCGATACCGACGATGGATCGGGCCTGCACCACATGGTGTTCGAGGTCAGCGACAACGCGATCGACGAAGCCCTGGCCGGCCATTGCGACAAGATCATCATCCAGCTGAACGCCGACGGATCGGTCAGCGTCGAGGATAATGGCCGTGGCATCCCCACCGGCATCCACGAGGGCGAGGGCGTTTCGGCGGCCGAGGTCATCATGACCCAGCTCCACGCCGGCGGTAAGTTCGACAATACCAGCGATACCAATGCCTATAAGGTGTCGGGCGGTCTGCACGGCGTCGGCGTCTCGGTGGTCAATGCGCTCAGCGAATGGCTCGACCTGACGATCTGGCGCGACGGCGAAGAAAATTACATGCGATTCGCGTTCGGCGATGCGGTCGCCCCGCTCAAGATCACCGGCCCCGCACCCAAGACCGAAAGCGGCGCCGACAAGAAGGGGACGCGAGTCACCTTCTTCCCCAGCCCCGCCACCTTCAAGATCACCGAATTCGATTTCGACAAGCTCGAGCATCGCTATCGCGAACTGGCGTTCCTCAATTCGGGCGTCCGCCTGTTCCTGCGCGACGCGCGCCACGAGGAATTGCGCGAGGTCGAGTTGTATTACGAGGGCGGCATCGCCGCGTTCGTGCAATATCTCGATCGCAACAAGAACGCGCTGATGGCCGAGCCGATCGCGATTCACGGCGACCGCGACGATGTGATCATCGACGTCGCGCTCGAATGGAACGACAGCTATTATGAGAACGTCCTGGCGTTCACCAACAACATCCCGCAGCGCGACGGCGGCACCCATTTGGCGGCGTTCCGCGCCGCGCTCACGCGCACGCTGAACAATTATGCCGACAAATCGGGGATGCTGAAGAAGGAAAAGGTGTCCCTCACCGGCGACGACATGCGCGAGGGGCTGACCGCGATCGTTTCGGTCAAGCTGCCCGACCCCAAGTTCAGCAGCCAGACCAAGGACAAGCTGGTCTCGTCCGAAGTGCGCCAGCCGCTCGAAAGCCTGATGGCCGACAAATTGGCCGAATGGCTTGAGGAAAATCCGCAGACCGCGCGCGCGATCATCCAGAAGACGATCGACGCCGCCGCCGCGCGCGAAGCCGCCAAGCGCGCGCGCGAGCTTACCCGCCGCAAGGGGGTGATGGACATTGCCAGCCTGCCGGGCAAGCTGGCCGATTGCCAGGAGCGCGATCCCGCCAAGTCCGAACTGTTCCTGGTCGAGGGTGATTCGGCAGGCGGCAGCGCCAAGCAGGGCCGCGACCGGCATTTCCAGGCGATCCTGCCGCTGCGCGGCAAGATCCTGAACGTCGAGCGTGCGCGGTTCGATCGGATGCTGGGCAGCAAGGAAATCGGTACGCTGATTCAGGCGATGGGCACCGGCATCGGCCGCGACGATTTCAACCTGGCCAAGCTTCGCTACCACAAGATCGTCATCATGACCGACGCAGACGTCGACGGCGCGCATATCCGCACGCTGCTGTTGACGTTCTTCTATCGCCAGATGCCCGAGATCATCACCGCGGGGCATCTCTATATCGCGCAGCCGCCGCTGTATAAGGCCACCAAGGGCCGGTCCGAAGTGTATCTGAAGGACGATGCCGCGCTCGACGAATATCTGGTCGAGGCGGGCACCGCGCTCAACGTGCTCGAAACCTCGGGCGGCACCCGCGCCGACAAGGATCTGCGCACGCTGGTCGAGCATGCGCGGCGGATGCGCACGCTGATGCGCTATGTCCCGCGCCGCTACGATCCCTCGATCATCGAGGCGCTGGCGCTGGCCGGCACGCTCGATCCCGCGATCACGCGCGAGCAGCGTACCGAGCGGCTGGGCGAAGTCGTGCGGCGGCTCGACATGGCCGATCCCGAGGCGCGCTGGTCGGGGCAATTGTCCGAAGAGGGCGGCTTCCACTTCCAGCGCTTCTGGCGCGGGGTGACCGACCACCACATCGTCGAAGCTGCGTTCCTGTCGTCGGCGGAGGGGCGCAAGCTCCACGCGCTCGCCGCCGAGGAAGCCGCGTCCTATGACGGGGCGGCCAAATTGGTGCCCGCCAAATCGGCACAGGCGGCGCTCGCCGCCGAACAGGCCGCAGCCGATGCGATCACCGATGCCGAGGATCAGCCGCAGGTAATCGCCAAGGGCGAAACGCTGGTCGGCCGCCCGAGCCAGTTGCTCGATGCGATCCTGCTATCGGGGCGCAAGGGGCTGTCGATCCAGCGCTATAAGGGGCTGGGCGAGATGAATGCCGAGCAATTGTGGGAGACGACGCTCGACCCACAGAATCGCTCGATGCTGGTGGTGCAGGTCGATCAGGCCGACGTCGCCGACGAGATTTTCACCCGCCTGATGGGCGATGTCGTCGAGCCGCGCAGGGAGTTCATCCAGGAGAATGCACTGAGCGTCGCGAATCTGGACGTCTGACCTTTTCTTTCCCGCCGCCCTGATTAGGCCTGATAACAGGCAAGGGCGGTTAGGGGCACAGGTTTGAACTTCACGAAACGCTCGATCGCTGCTGCGGGTTCCGTGGTGCTGATGCTGACGGCAACGCCGGCATTCGCCGAGGACGCAGTAAAGACCGAATCGCATTCGGTGATCGAGACAGTGGGTGAAGGTCTGGCCAGCTTCTTCGGAGGCGAGATCGCGGGCAACCGCACCGCCAGCGGCGAAAAATGCGACCCCGAACTGATGACCGCCGCGCACCGGACCTTGCCCTTCGGCAGCCTGGTGCGGGTGACCGACGCACTGTCGGGCAACAGCGTGATCGTCCGCATCAACGACCGCGGCCCCTTCGTGAAGACGCGCGCGATCGACCTGTCGAAGGCGGCGGCGCGCGAGCTGGGGATCATCGGGCGCGGGACCGCGAAGGTGGTGTTGAGCTTGGTGGCTGCGAAGTAGGGCAGGTTGACAGTAAGTTGATCAGGGGCGCTTCTTTTGAGAGCTTTCCGCCATGTAGCATACGCTAGGCGGGCACGATCGACAGGCAGAAGGTGCGTTGATCTAGAATTGCCCGTTTCAGCGCGATATCAGGCTTTCGGCGCGCGACCATACTTCTAACGGCTTGCTCGTCTTCCTTTCTGATGTGGGCCGCAAGAATAACCGCCTTTAGCGCAGCGGCCGGAAACGCAAGGCGTCCTACCGGCCTGCTGATGATGCGCCATTCGCGCTCATGCTCCCAAAATTGCGCTTTCCGGAGCGTCGTCCTTTCCATCAGTTCTGAGCGGTCGGAAGCCAGCGGTCGGAACACAGTCCGTTCCTTGGTATAAATAACACGATGTGCTTGGCTCATCGGTTCGTGGCTGGTGTCAAACTCCAGGCAGTAGCCACGATGGCCGTCAGAATAATAGGCCCACATAAGCATATCGTCGGGGCGCTCAGCTAGGCATACCACGCCATAGCGCTTTATTTGGTCTCTCCATAATTGGACGCATTGGTTGTCCGTCAAACCTATGCCTGTTTTAATAAAAGTATTCGCTAATGACCGATTTTGAAGTCGGTCGACCCCCGAAACGTATGGCTCTTTGCGTTCGACCCATCGTTCTGCAAAAGCCTTGTGTTCATCAGTAGTGCCAGAACGATCGAATGCAGGGATGCAATCGAATGGATCGTTGAAACTTATCGGGGAGCTTGCCCACAACGCATTGTCTTCGATAATCGCACGGTCGCGGGCGTAAGGTTGAGTGCTTTCATGCCCAAGATCGAATGAGCGATATTTGAATAGGCGATTGGGTGGAAGGTCCAGTACGGACTCAGAATAGGTCACATGAGTCACTCCGGCGTGTTTGTGTGACCTTCGTGAGACTCATCGACCGAACAGCAACCCTAGTGGCCACACCCGAAGCAGGCCGGATGATATAGTAACTATGACGCTACAGGTCATCCTTCCCAGCATGCTACCCCCGCGCCTTCACCGCATACAACGCAATCGCCGCAGCGTTCGACACGTTCAAGCTCTCGACCAACGGGTTGATCGGCAGGCGGGCGATCGCGTCGCAATGCGCCTGGGTGTTCTGGCGCATCCCGTCGCCCTCGGCCCCCAGCACCAGCGCGACCCGGTTCGCGCCCAGCGCTTGGTCGAGCGTCGTCTCGGTCGCGCCCGACAGGCCGATGCGCCAATAGCCTGCCTCGGCAATCTCCTCGAGCGCGCGCGACAGGTTCACCACGCGCACCCACGGCACCAGCTCGAGCGCGCCCGATGCGGCGCGGGCCAGCGCCCCGCTTTCGGGGGCCGAATGGCGATCCTGGGTGACGATGCACAAGGCGTCGAACGCCGCCGCCGAACGCAGGATCGCGCCGACATTGTGCGGATCGGTGACCTGATCGAGGATCAGGATCGGCTGTTTGCTGTCAGCCCCGGCCTCCAGCACGTCGGACAGCCACAGATCGTCGAGCGGATCGACTTCGGCGACCAGCCCCTGGTGCGGCGCATCGCCGGGGACGAGCTTGCCGAGATCGGCGACGTCGGCGAAGGTGATCGGCACCACCGGGGGAATGTCGAGATTGGCCAGCGCCTCTCGCGTCGCCCACAGCTTGCGGACGGTGCGGTTGGGGTTGGCCAGCGCGGCGGTGACCGGGTGACGCCCCCAGAAACGGGGGCGGCCGGCGGGGGCCTGGCTTGGTCGGTGTCCTTTGCGGGCCATGATTACTCTGCGTTGGGGTCGGGGGTGGCGAACGGATCGGTGACGACCGGCTGGTTCGGGATCGGATTGCGCGGCAGCGGCGTGTCGGCATTGGCGGCCTGCAACAGCATCCACGCCAGCACCATCGCCCCCTGCCGCATATCGGCTGGTTTTAGATGATCGAAGGTATCGGCGCCTGAATGATGGGTGATCGATCCATAGTCCAGCGGATCCTGAATGAACTGGAACGCAGGCAGGCCGATCGCCGCCATGAATTGGTGATCGGTGCCGGCGGTGCGCCCGAACACGACGCTGCCCGCGCCCATCGGTGCGAAAGGCGACAGCCACTCGCGCAGCATCGGCACCGCGGCGGCGTTGTTCTCGGCATAGATGCCGCGCAGCTTGCCCGAGCCATTGTCGATGTTGAAATAGGCGGCAAGGTCGTGATAGCCCGGCAGCGGGGTGACCGGATAGCGCGTGGCCTGGTTATAATATTTCTGCGTGCTGTTTTCGGGCGAAGCCGGGGCGGGGCGGCGCGCCAGATAGCGCTCGATATAGTTGATGCTCCCGTACAGCGCCTGCTCTTCGCCATTCCACAATGCGAAGCGGATCGTTCGCTTGGGGCGGACGCCCATCGCCTTCAGGATGCGCGCGGCCTCCATCACCATGGCCGAACCTGCGGCATTGTCGGTCGCGCCGTCGCCCGCGACCCAGCTATCGAAATGCGCGCCCGCCATCACATAGCCGGCGCGCGGATCGGTGCCTGGCAGGTCGGCAAGGATGTTGTAAGCTTGTGGGTCGCTGTCATCATAGGCGACGTCGCTGGTGATTTCGAGCGTGGGGGCAGGCCCCATCGCCGCGAGGCGCGCGAGGCGGCGATAATCCTCGGCGGCAATCTGGACGCCGGGCAGCGAGGGGCTGGCCCCGGCCTTGTGCATATAGCCCTCGCCATGCAGCAGCTTGTTGTCGCGATACGAGATGGTGGCAAAGCCGACCGCGCCCTCGGCCTTCAGAAAGGCGTCGAGTTCTTCGTCGAAGGTGGCGGCGGCGTTGCGGCGCGCCTGGGCGGCGGGATCGTGATTTGGCTCGCGATAGCTGTCGAGCTTGGCGATGTCTTCGCCGGTCATGCGCTTGAAGCCGGGTTCGGTGGCATCGTCGACCGCGCCGGGGGCGGAGACTAGGACGATCTTACCCGCCAGCTTGCCGCGCCAGGCGGCGAAGTGGCGGGCCTTGCTCATCGGCGCGATGATGATCGGCGCGGACAGCGTGCCGTTGGTGGGCGGGGTCCAGGCGATCGGAATCGCGGTGAGCTGGATCGGGCGCGGGGTGACCATCCGCACGCTCGATGCGTTGATCGACCAGCCGCGACCGAAGTCAAAGCCTTCCTTATGGACGTTCGCCAGGCCGAAATCGCGGAACTTCGCGAGCGCCCATGCCTCGGCGGTGCGCATCTGCGGCGAATTGGTGAGGCGCGGACCGATCACGTCGGTCATGTGCTGCGCCAGCACCATTACCTGGCTGCGATTGGTGCCTTCATCGACCACGCGCGCGAACTCGGGGGCGGGCGGCGGGGTGGTTTGCGCGCCGGCGGCGATCGGGGTGGCGACCAGTGCGGCGGTGGCGAGCAGGTGGATCAGGCGCATCTGGGCGTAGTTTCCTTGGTGCAAACGAAGCGTGAAGGGACGCTATTCGCCCCGCGTCATGCGCGCAAGCCGTTGACAGGCGGCAGAGGCTTGGGCATTGGCGCTCGCTCGCTGGTAAACAGCGGCCTGTGTGGACAGGTGGCCGAGTGGTTAAAGGCAGCAGACTGTAAATCTGCCCGTGCAAGCGTACGCTGGTTCGAATCCAGCCCTGTCCACCACCCCCTTATTCACTGACATCCGCCGATGCCCATGGAAATCCCCGATTTCCTAGGGTATTCTGCCCTCATTGGTCCGCCCATAACCGCTCCCGTTCGCCTGCAGCCGGAGCCTAGTGTGGGGACGGTGTGGGGACAGACGGGGCCGTCCCCACATTTTGGTTTTCGCCGGTGGCCTCTGAAAGTGTGGGGACGAAAATGGGCAGTCTTACGGCAGTGGCGGTCAAGGCCGCGCTCGCGAATCCAGGAACCTATCAGGACGGCGACGGACTCTTCCTGAAAGTGAAGAAATCTGGCGGCGCTTCATGGATGGTGCGAGTCCAGCGCGACGGGAATCGTCAGGACATAGGGCTGGGGAGCGCGAAGATGGTGACGCTGGCCGAAGCTCGCCAGAAAGCGCAGGAAATTCGCAAGGCGACCAGGGTCGAGCGGCGCGACGTTCTGGCAGAGCGTAAGGACGAGGCTGCCGCGAAGGTCACTTTCCGTCAGGCCGCGCTCCAGTATCACTCCGAGAACGAGGCGGGCTGGAAAAGCACGGTCTACGCGCGCCAGTGGCTGGCCACTCTCGAAAACTACGCCTTCAAGAAACTGGGTGACATGGCGACCGGCAGCATCACCAGCGCCGACATCATCAGCGTGTTGACGCCGATCTGGCAGGAAATTCCAGACACCGCCCGTCAGGTGCGCAACCGGATTTGCACCGTGCTCGATTATTCCCACGCCAAGGGCTGGCGCTCACGCGAAGCCCCATCGGGCAATGGCAGCCTGAAGGCGGGCAGGGGTCTTCCGCGACAGGTGAAGCAGGCGGAAAACCGCAAGGCCATGCCCTATGTCGCGATACAGGGTTTCATGATCGCCTTGCGGCGCAAGCCTACTTACACTCGTCTGGCGCTCGACCTTCTCATTCTGACGGGCGTCCGCTCGCAAGAGGTGCGGCTCGCGACATGGGATGAATTCGATCTGGAACAGCGCCTATGGACGATTCCAGCCGAGCATATGAAGCGCAACAGGGCGCAGATGGTGCCGCTCTCAGACGCGGCTCTGGCGGTGCTTGCAAAGGCGCATGCGATGCGCCTTGAAGGAGCCGAAGTGGTCTTCCCCGGCATGACCGGCAAGGCGATGTCCAACATGACGCTGCTCAAGGTGATGCGTGATATGTGCGAACCCTACCACGTCCACGGCTTCCGCTCCACGTTCACCGATTGGGCCGCCAACGAAGGCTTCCCCGATGCCGTGGTGGAAGCGGCGCTGGCGCACAAGACGCCCGACGCCGTGCAGGCGGCCTATCGCCGCACCACCTATCTCGGCACGCCGGACCAACCGGGCATGCGGGTGAAGTTGATGGAAGCGTGGGGGCGCTACTGCAATGGCGTGGCAGCTGATCCAGGCGGGGCTGTGGCGCCCTCCTGAGGGCAGGGCGGGGACACCGGCCGAGCATTGCTGCAACGCCCGCCCGATCTTATGCTCACTCGCCTTCTACCGGAAGAAGAGGCGGATCGAGGTGCGACATGATCTGGCCCGAGAGGATCGGATCGAGTTTGTCAGCCTCTTCCAGCGCCCAGCTTTCCCACGCTGCCAATCGCTCGGGATCGATGTCGTTGCGCTGTTCAAGGGCCCTGCGGACCTCTTCGACCAGCACCCGAAGATCCTGCGACCTGCGCAGCAGTTCGCCGCTCATCCGTAAATCGGTGATCCGCTGTTCGTTGAGCTGGCGGATACGCTCCAGCCGCTGACGCTCCCGCTCTTCCCGTTCCTCCTTTTCGCGCTGCTCGCGTCTGATCCGTTCCTCTTCGGCGCGTATCTCGGATTCCTTGAGCTGACGGCGGAACTTGGCTTCGCCCGCGACAATCAGAGACACGGCGATTTCGGCGACGCGGGTTTCGAGCCTTCGTTCTTTTTGATCTTCCCAGGCGGGGATGCCTGTTTCGTCGCACCGGATAACAAGCAGGGTGCTGGCCGGAAGCGACGGATCGGGGACCATGACGCCGGAGCGCATCGTGGTCGGATGCTTGCCGAGAATGCCAATCTTGAGATCGACCTTGGTATCCCCGATGATGACGTGCGGACGGAAGGCGCGCGTGTACTGCTCGACATATATGTCAGCATCATGGCCACGCTTCGTCAGCGCGAGGAAGAGCGCATTCAGCAGTCGAAGTTGTCGCTGGCTGACCGGGTTATCGAATTCAGGCTCATACCATCGGCTTTCCGCCGCCTTTTCGCGCAGGCGCTGCTCGCTCCGCTTGATGCTCGCAAAGGCGGGATGATAGCGCGACAGGTCTTTTGGCACTGTCACCTTGCCGAGAAGCTTGGTTTCCCGCTCACGCAGCTCCTCAAGGTCTTCGGGCACTTCGGCAGATGCAAAGGGACCGCTTGATGGAATGGGCGCGGCCTTCGGAATGAACGGCTCGAATTTCGGATCGATCAACATGCGCCCGTTTTGCCCCGGACGCCGCGCTGGAGGCGGCGGCGGCAAGGCAACTTCGCGACCAGCATGGACGCGGTTCCAGTGACCCTGTGGTGGCAGTGTGACATCGTATTTGCGGAGCATTTTCCTCAGCGCCACATCGCTCACACCAAATTTGGTGGCGAGGTCGCGCATCGGCTCAGACCAGGCGAAAGCGATGACATCCTCCGGCATAGCTCGGTAGTCATGACGCCAGTACCAATTCGACATTTATTCCTCTTGAGCAGACGCCCGATAGTTCGGGCAGGGCCGAAGGCCTGAAGCGGTGCAGGCGGAATTGGTCAAGCGGTTGACAGAAATCCACAATTCTGAATTATTGCGCCGATGGGACGCAGGCCGAGATCAACTTCGGGCGCACTTGCTCTTCCGCCGCAGACAAATGCGGCAGCCGATCTGCATGTCCGTTTTGCTGACGTCGTTGCAGAGTGTTACCGGAGGCGCCTGAAAGGGGACGTCGAAGCGAGCACCAAGGCCATTTCCGAGGCCGCACAGAGCCCGCACATTGCCTATAGGCGGGCATTTCGGATAAGGTTTTGGGCGTCGAGGCTTTCCTGGGTGTTGACGCCCGTTGGCGTGGCAGTTCTCGTAGCTCACTACGCAGGTGATTTTGTCCTCTCGCCAGCCCCTTTCATGCTGGCCTTCATCGCTGCGTTGGCGATGGTTCTGGTTCCGATCGGTTGGCACTCGTGGCAATACGCCTATAGCTTTCCTCAATCTCCTTTGCCGGTTGCTCATGAGACTGACAGCATAGTCGAGACCATTTTTACGGCATTGCAGGCCCCGCAGAGTCCTAGGCTAATGGCGCGGATCCCACTCACCGGGCAGTACTGGCCGCTCGACCAGCGCATTTGTTTCGGACGGCTGCGCTATCTGCTGCTGTCGCGCTTCCGGGAACAGCGCTCCGATGTGACAGCCTTTCCATACCCATGGTACTTGTCTGGTGATCTTTACCTGACCCCGACAGGTGCGGATCGCCTGATAGCGGTGACGAAGCCGCCTCGGAAAGGCGGCACAGGTCGCACCTCGCTCCATGATTATGTCAGCGCCAAGCGGGATGTTTCGCGCAAATATGCCAGGAAGCGTTTGCCTTCAGACCCTGATGCGGCCTGCAAGCTGCTGGAAGATGAACTGATCGGATGGTTCAAGAAGCTGAACGATCCCTCATGCAAGATCCCCACCAGGCAGCAGGTCAGCAAGCATGCTGCCGAAATCTACCAGAAGCGCTCTGCCAAGGACTGACAGCGGCATGATCGGCAAAAAATTTGCGAAAAAATGAAGCTCGGATTTTGTTTTTTTCGGCATTGATTTTCATTTATTTCATTTATTAGTTCGGCACTTTCAGTGGCTTGGTTTATTGCTCCGAGCTTGGGCGAACCTGTGCAACCTAAGGCGTCTCCCGCCGCGATTCGGCAACCACAGGAGACCAGAATGGAACAGCTTACCGTATCCGTATCGGCAGCCGCCAAGGCCCTCGGCCTTGGCCGGACGTCAATCTACGCCCTCATCAAGCAGAACCGCATCGAAACGATAAAGATCGGCAGGCGCACCCTTGTGCCCACATCATCCCTGCGCCGCCTGATCAACAACGAGGAGGCAAACTGACAGGCGCTCACGCGCCTGCCTTGCCTGCCCTCGTTCCCCACATTCACAAAAGGACAATGCCATGTCTCTCATCCAGAGAGTCCGGGACAGCTTCGCTCGTCCCCTCAACAGCGGTTACCAAACCTACACGTTCCGCATCGACCAGCAGGTCGCCTGCCATCTCGTCCCCATGATCGAGCGCATGGCCGACGGCGACAACGATGCCTGGGCCCTGGTCAACGCAGTGCGATTCCATTTCGCAGACCAGCGCCCGATCATTGCGCTCCACATGGGCCAGGAGGGCAGGGCCTATATCGAGGGTCCGTTCTACAATGTCGGCGGTGAGTGGTTTCCGCTCGGCGCACAGGTGGCGGTCGGTTGCGCAGGCTGGGTCAATCTCGATCCGGTCGAAGCCCGCGATCTTGATTGTGCCATCCGCAAGGCCATCGATGACGCCCTCTATCGATGGCTTGCCGAACACGACCTTGCCGGGCGCGGCACGCCGTGCCGTCAGCCGCGCAACCGCGAACTCGAAGACCATATCGCTCTTCGCCAGATGGCCGCCGCCGCGGGCCGGTTCGAACCGGAAAGCGGGGCAAGCCATGGATGACATGACAGGGCAGGTAACAGGATCGCAGGGCTTCGGCTCTGCGATCCGAAGCTGTAAGATGGGCGCACACCTTTCTGACTCGTCGATGGCGGCTAACCGCCGTTTTCGTGGGGGGCGATGCGCGCGCTCTTTGGGCGGTGCGCTCAGAACCCCCGCATTTGCGCCATTTCGGGAGCGCGCGCATGGCGCGCTCCGGGAGGTGCGGCCATGAACCGGGTCAAGCTCTCGGTGCGCGTGCCGATGGGGCAGGAGGTGATGATCCGGCGCTTCGCTGAGAAGCGCGGACTGACCCGCTATCAGGCCCTGTCGCGGGTCATCGAAGCCGGGCTTGGCGCGGTGGCTGATACGCCAGTGGCAGGCGGCAGCAGCGTCAGCGATGACGTCATGGCGGCATTCGATGCGCGGCTTGGCGTGATCGAGGCGCTGCTCGATCGCAGCCTGTTCACCGCCAGCGCGGCCTATGCCTATGCCCGCCGCGCGGCCTTGCGCGGCGATGGCGATGCCGACCGCACCGACAGCATGATCGGCGAAGCGGCGCACTCGGCCTATCGCCGCCAGCGCGCCCTTGCAGCGGAGGCGCTGTCATGAGCCGCGACCGCGACAATCTCCTGCGCGGGCAGGGCAAGTTCAAGCAGGGCATCGCAGGCCTCGCGGCACGGTGGCGCGCCTATGCGTGGACCGTTGCCGGTAGCGGCGGGTTTGGAGCATTCCTTCTCGCCAGCCATAATCCGGCGCCGGGCCAGTTCGCATGCGCCTACCAGCACGCCCAAGGTGTTGCGGTCAGCTGGATTGCAAGCGGGCGCAGCGATCCCGAGATTGCTGTCCGCTTTGAGGAGCGAACCGTGCGTGTCCCGGCCAGTGTGCTGGCCAACGACCGCATCTGGGTGTGGTGTTGGGATGACCTTGCCGGGAAGGTTGTGCTGGGCGGCACGCTGGGCGCGCTGGTTGGCCTGCTGCTGTGCTTCGGCTTCGCCGTCTGGATACGCAGCGAGGGCAAGGAAGCGGCGCGTGATCGGTTCATTTCGGGCACGCAGATCGTGACCGAGCGCGTGCTTGCCCGGATGACGCGCAAGGCCACCAATGCGCGATCGATCCGCATCGCCTCGGTCGGCATTCCGGCTTGGCTGGAATGCCGTCACTTCGCCCTGCTCGGCACCACCGGGGCAGGCAAGACCACCGTCATGCGCCAGATGCTCGACCAGGTCGAAGCACGCGGCGAACCGGCGCTGGTCTACGACACCTCGGGCGAGTTCATCACCCACTACTACCGCCCCGAACGAGGCGATATCATTCTGAACCCGTTCGACGAGCGTTCGGCGTTCTGGTCGCCGTTCTCCGAGATTGCACATCCGGCAGACGCCGACCGAATCGCGCGCCAGCTGGTCTCCGAGACCGGCGAGCGCGATGATGATGTCTGGCTGGAAACGTCCCGAATACTGGTGGCCAATATTCTGCGCGTGCTCAGCGCCGAGGGGCGAACCACGCTCTCCGACCTGCTGGACGCCCTGCAGGTCAAGGGCAAGGAAGAGATGAAGGTCTGGCTGGCGGGCACATCATCGGCGCGCACCTTTGCCGATGATGCTGACCGAGCGACAGGCAGCGTGCTGTTCATGCTCGCCAAAGCAGCGACCTTGCTCCAGTTCCTGTGGCGCGAGCCCGGGGAGCGCGGCAGTTTCGCCTTCCGCGAGTTCATCTCCGGGCTGGACGCACATCAGGGGCCGAAGCCCTGGCTCTTCGTCCCGCGCAAGGAGGACTACTTCGAGGCGATGAAGCCCTTGCTGGCCTGCTGGCTGGAGTGTGCGGCGAGCGCGATGCTGGGCCTTCCGCCGTCCGACAGGCGGCGCATGTGGTTCTTCCTGGACGAGCTGGCCGATCTTCCCCGCGTCGACAACCTGACGCGGCTCTTGCCCGAGGGACGCAAGTTCGGGGCCAGCGTCGTCCTGACCTTTCAGGCCATCGGCCAGATGCACCGCCGCTATGGCCGCGACAGCGCCGAGGCCTTGCTCGGCTGCTGCAACTCGAAGTTGTATCTGCAGCTGATCGACCGCGACACGCGGGAATGGGCATCGCGGAACATTGGCGATGTCGAGGTGGAAGTGCGCAGCGCATCGGACAGCTTCGAGACCGGGCCGCATAGCGGGCGCACCTCCGTCGGCAGCACCCGCGTGGTGCGCTCTGCCGTGATCGAGAGCGACCTGCGGCTGCAGCCGCACCACGGCTTCCTGCAACTGCCAGACGCCTTGCCCGTTGGGCGAATTCGCCTGACGCGGGAGCACATTGATGCGCGGGGACCAGCACGCCATCCGGCCTTTGCCCCGGCCCATGTCAGCCGGATGCTGTGGAACCGCATGCCGAAGAAGGCTGACAGCGGCACTGCCAAGGATGATCCCGCCAGCACTCTCAAGGGGCCGGTCTGATGGTTGCCACCATTGGCGCGATCGGTAGTTCGGCGGCCGCTTCGAGCTACTACGAGGCCGATGACTACTATGCCGATGGTGGCATCTCGCCTAGCGAATGGCAGGGCGAGGGGGCCAA
Organism: Sphingomonas sp. 37zxx; assembly: GCF_000786205.1. Taxonomy (GTDB): domain Bacteria; phylum Pseudomonadota; class Alphaproteobacteria; order Sphingomonadales; family Sphingomonadaceae; genus Sphingomonas. The sequence goes on from NZ_JROH01000035.1 coordinate 21,537, forward strand.
GGCCCTGGGTCTGTCAGGTGAGGTCAATCGCGAGACCTTCCGTGCCATTCTTGATGGCGCGCTGCTTCATGGCCAGCAGCTCGGCACCATGCGCGAGGGCAAGCTCCAGCACCGACCCGGTTGGGACATAACTATGTCTGCGCCCAAGTCGGTCTCGATCATGGCCGAGGTGGCGGGCGACCGGCGGTTGGTCGCCGCACACGCCAGTGCGGTGAAGGCAGCGCTCGCCTATGTCGAGCGCCATGCTGCCGCCACCCTTATACGCACTCCGGGCGGGGTCGAGCGGCACACCACCGACAATCTTGTGATTGCCAGTTTCCGCCATGACACGAGCCGGGCGCAGGACCCGCAGCTGCACACCCACAATGTCATCATGAACATGACACAGGACGCCGAAGGCAACTGGCGCAGTCTGGAGCCGCGCGCGCTCTACCAGCTTCAGAAGGCCATTGGCGCGGTCTATCGCCAAGAGCTGGCAGTGGGTGTCCGGGCGCTTGGCTATGGCATCGAACAGGGCAAGGATTCCCTGTTCGAGATCAAGGGCGTCCCCGCCGCCGTGATCCGCGCCTTCAGCGAGCGCGCCGCACAGGTCGAAGCCCGGCTTGCCGAGCGCGGCCAGACCCGCGCGACCGCATCTGCCGAAGAAAAGCAGATTGCCGCGCTCGATACCCGCGAGGCGAAGCAAAGCCTTGAGCGCGGCGAGCTGGTAGCGAACTGGCGCGCGGAGGCGGATGCCGCCGGGTTCGGGAAGGACGCTCGGGAAGCTTTGGTGGCTGCGAGCAAGGAGGTGGCGGCCAGTTTGGAGCATGGCAGCGCGTTGGCCGCGCAGGGTCAGATCGCCGCGCATCAGGCCGTTGCCCTTGCCGCCGCCAATCTTGGGGAGCGCCAGTCGGTGTTCGCCGCCGCCGAACTGGAAAAGGAGGCAGGGCGTTATGGGTTGGGCCGCGTGACTGCTGCGCAGATCAGCGCGGCGGTTGCGCGTGCGCAGGGCGATGGCGCGCTGGTGCCGCGCACTTTTCTCGACAAGCGCGGCGCGGAGTTTGCCGGGTTCACCACCGCCGAAAACATTGCCCATGAGCGGCAGTTGATGCGTCTGGAGGCCGAAGGGCGCGGGGCCGCTGGTTCGATCCTCTCGGCCAGACAGGCCGCCAGCGCCGTTGCCCGTGCCGAACTTAGATCCGATCACCCCTGGAATGAGGGACAGCGCGCGGCCACCCGCGCGCTGCTGACCAGTCCGCATCGCGTGACGGGCCTGCAGGGCTATGCCGGGACCGCCAAGACCACCACCGTGCTGGCGACCTTTGCGCGCGAAGCGAAGGCGCGCGGGGTTGCGGTAACCGCGCTAGCCCCGACCGCGTCGGCTGCGCAGACCTTGGGCGATGCCCTTGGTCAGCGCGGCGAGACGGTGGCCCGCCAGCTGCTGCGCAATGGAGCATCACTGTCTGGCGGTGTGTGGATCGTCGATGAGGCGTCACTGCTCTCGGCCCGCGATATGGCGGCGCTGCTCGGCCTTGCTGCTGACAGCAAGGCCCGCGTTGTTCTGGTCGGCGACGTCAAACAGCTCGGCTCCGTTGGCGCAGGCGCGGCCTTTGCCCAGCTGCAATCCGCCGGCATGGCGACCGCGCGGCTCGATAATGTTGTGCGCCAGACCAATACCGCGACGCGCGAGGCGGTGCTGGCATCGATCGAAGGTGATGCGCGCAAGGCGCTGGACGCTCTGGATCGGGGTGGTGGCAAGATCATCGCCCATGGCAGTCAGGGCGAGCGTTTCGCCGCTATGGCCAAGGCCTATGCTGCTTTGGATGTGTCCGAACGCGTGCGCACGCTGGTGATCGAGCCTTCGCGCGATGGCCGCGATGCGCTCACTGCTGATATCCGCCGCGAGCTTGCCGCAGCCGGTGTCCTGTCTGGTCCCACCGTCAGCATGGAGAGCCTGGTCGCCAAGAACCTGTCGCGCATCGAAGCCCGCGATCCTGCGAGCTATGCGCCGGGCGATACGGTCCGTTTCCTGCGCGACTATGCCGACAAGGGCGTCACACGCGGCGCTGCCTATCGGGTCGAGCGCATCGATCCCGGAAAGGCCGCTATTGCGTTGAAGGCTGCCGACGGGTCGGCCGTGGACTGGCGGCTGCGGCAATGGGGCGCGGGCAAGGTTGAGGTGTTCGAGCCCAAGATGATGGAATTGCAGGCGGGCGACCGCGTGCAGTTCACCCGCAATGACCGCGACGCCGGGCGCATCAACGGGCTGCGCGGCACCATTACCGGCATCGATCCCGACCGTCAGCAGGCGACCGTCGCGCTAGCCAATGGCCACGAGCAGCGGCTCGATCTCTTCGACCCCCGCGATGCTCATCTGCGCCATGCCTATGTCCAGACCGCCCACGCAGCGCAGGGCCAGACCGCCGAGCGCGTCCTGATCCACGCCGATAGCCGTTCCGCCAATCTGGTCGACCAGAAGATGCTCTATGTCGCGCTCTCGCGCGCGAAGTCAGAAGCCATTGTCGTCACCGACGACAAGGCGCGGCTGATCCGCGCCATCCACGAGCGGGCGGGCGAAAAGCAGACCGCCATGGAGGTGAGTGCGCCGGAAGCGTCCAAGGCGAAGTCTCTGGGGGCTGGTCTCGGCTGATCGCGTGAGCCGCGAGTGTGCCGGGCCATAGCATCCTCCGCCCTGCCATTGGAATGAACTGCTCCTGTTTGACGGCCCGTGCCGGGCGGGATCAACAGCCTGCCCGCTCCTTCAGGCTTCGCCCTTCCGTGTTGGCTGTTCCGCGTTCCGCTGACTCGCCTGGCCATCCGGCCCGTCCCTTCATCCGCGTTCCCAACGACAGGACGAAGGATTTACCACCATGGCCAGCACCGCAACCGCCAGCATCTACGACACCATCACTAACCAGATCATCGCCGCGCTGGAGCGCGGCACGGACGATTACACGCTCCCCTGGCACCGCAGCAGCGCCCCGCTCACGCGGCCCATCAATGCGGTCAGCCGCAAGGCCTATCGCGGGGTCAATGTCCTCGCGCTCTGGGCCAGCGCCGAGGCGCAGGACTTCGGGCATGGTCTCTGGGCAACCTACCGCCAGTGGCAGTCACTCGGCGCACAGGTTCGCAAGGGTGAGAAGGCCTCGCCGATCGTGTTCTACAAGGTCCTGGACCTAGCGGAGGGCAGCAAAGACGAGGCGCGCGAGGGCGCGGGCCGGATCTTCGCGCAGGGCTCGCATGTGTTCAACATCGCGCAGGTCGAGGGCTACGCCTTGCCCGAAGTGCCTGAAGCCGAGGCCTTCGATCCCATCGCCGATGTCGAAACCTTCATCGCTGCCACCGGGGCTGCGATCCGCATCCAGGGTGACAGCGCACACTACACCCCGTCCATCGACACGATCACCATGCCCGACCGCGAGCGGTTCTTCGCCACTGACACCGCCAGTGCCGCGCAGAACTGGTATGCCATCCTCCTCCACGAACTCGTGCACTGGACCGGTGCCGACCACCGTCTCGCCCGCACCTTCGGCAAGCGCTTTGGCGACGAGGCCTATGCCATGGAGGAGCTGGTCGCCGAGCTTGGCTCAGCCTTCCTGTGCGGCGACCTTGGCCTGTCAGTCACCCCGCGTCCGGACCATGCCTGCTACCTCGCCAGCTGGCTCAAGGTGCTCAAGGGCGACAACCGGGCGATCTTCACCGCTGCCAGCGCGGCGGCGAAGGCGGCGGAGTGGTTGGGGGAGGAATCTGGAGGGCCAGAGTGATATGTCTCTCGCGTTGATTAAAACGATGAGGTCTCAACCGGCATGGAAGCTTTTCAGTCCCAATTCCGTTTTCAACATTCAAACCGACAGCCCCGCTTTCTGTTGTCGTAGCCGGACATGCTCGACACGATGGCACGTTGGACAAAGAAGGGAGTAATCTGCGGTTGTCGTGTAGCGCACTCCCTCATCTAACGGGTTCTTGTGATGCACATCGAGCATACCCCGGGGTTTCACGCCAAGTTGAGATGCGATTTCGGCAGGATCAAATCTACAATGATCACAATGCAGGGTCCCCCCTGCAAGCCGCTGCCTGATAAAGCGGTCAGCCAGCCAAGCTGATCGTTTCTTGATCTTCGCGAGGCGCTCTTCTTCCACACCTTCGAGCACAGCCAAATCGCGCTCAATGTCCCGCTGGGTTCTGGGGTTGATGTGACTCAAAGCCGCAAGTGCGAACTCATCCTCGATCCCGATCCAAGCGTTGCCAGTGTCTACTGGCTCAATCTCGAGATCGGCAATAAGGCCACGCTCGTCATCGCTAAGCGGGCGGAGTGTGGCAGACGAATGCGCATACAGGCGTCGATAGGCATCGGATCCTAGAATATCCTTCGCCTTCCGAAGGTCATTCACCCTGAAGCTCTGCACAATCGGGAATGCCACCGACCAACGGAAGCGCTTTCCACCTTGCGCCCACATATCTTGGAGCAGCCGGTATTCGTCCGGTCCGAGGATTTGATCCAAAGGCCTGCTGGTGGTTCTAAGCTTATGCACCGCAATAAATCGGCCAGCGCGCTGATCGTGTGCATCACGATCAGCAAGATAGATTGGATCATTCTCAAAACCGGGATTTGGCTTTTGGAAAGTCTCGGTAATGTATTCGATTACGTATCCGTTTCCGAACTGCTTTTGGATGGTGCTTTGGCACCGATTTCGTCCCGTCAGGGTTCCATCAGTCGGTGTAAAGCCCATCCAAGTTGTGCCTGGCAGCCAATCCGCCTTTGACGCCATTACCGGCGCAGGAAGGTCCTTTATCTTCAAAGCGACACCTGGTCTTTCTTCATATAGGCGGAGAAGAAGTCGGGTTCGATGGTCAAAGCCTTCGTTTCGCGAACGCCCAATCGTTCTTCGATAAGAAGCTCCAACAAACGGTCAATGTCGACAAGCTCGATTGCGGTTGCATTATCCTGGGCAGCCGCTTCTCGTGCGCCCTTGGTGAAGGTCCCGGTCGTCAGAAAGATGCCGCGTTCCGCCCTGCCCTGAATTGCGCCGCGAAACTCCCTGATCTTGTCCGGCCCTACGGTGCCGTCGTACCGCTTGCATTGGAACATGACTTTGGTTCGGACGAACCTGTTGATGAGGAGAAAACCTTCGCCATCAATGCCTTGATCTCCAGCCTGGCCCGTGACCTTGACGTTTTCAAAGCCGATGTGACGTAGCAATCGAGCGCAAAGTTCTTCGAACCCCTTGTCGCTGGTGCCCTTGAGCAACTGGACAAGCCGTTCCTGAATCTCGTCCTGATTGAGGTATTCCTTTTCGTCCGGGGCGCTTGCATCCTCGTCATCGTCAGGCGATTTTGGCTCGGTTTTCCCTTCGCTTTTTTCCGTGTTCTGAAAACCGCCGTGGACTTGTTTGAACAAGCGATACGATTCTTCATGCGAGAGGTTAGTGGCGCGGCCCTTTTCGGTAAGTACCCAGACGCCGCGCTGCTCGGTATCGATGAGGCCAGCCTTGGCCAGATAGAAACGCGCCCAGCCTACCTTGTTCTCGAACTTGGATTGACCACCCTTGGTTGTTCCTTCGAGCTCCGGCTGTGGAATTTCGTGATGCTCGGCAATCCAGCCATATACCTCCTTGGGCTTCGCTGAGGAACCAAGCTCCCGCAGCCCTTCAAGAACAGGCTGGAAGTATTGGATAAATTTTGGACCCTTGAGGTTTGCCATGACTGTTCCCGGTAACTTCACGCTATCTGACACAGCCAAGGAACGTCATCACGATCCTATATGCCGGTTCATAGCAAGCGAGGACGAGCGGGTCGGGATCGACCTCACCGTGCAGGAGTGCGTTGCGCATGGTGTAAATGGTTTCCACCAGCCCCGCGAGGAGGTCAGCTGGGGTGCACTGCAATACAACGCTGCCGGCTTCCAGCTGCGGACCGCCGCCCAACACCAAATCGGTCATGGGGCGCGGATTGCACCCGTCATAGAACTGCCGAAGGTTTAGCTGCTGGGCATTCGAGAGGTTCGCGACAAAGGCAGGCAAGGCATAGACTTCGACAGGATTATAGTCGGGCTGGGTATGCTGGAAACGGACAAGCCCAGACGCTTGTGCGGTCACCATGATCTCGATCGCGCCGCCAACGATCTTCCGCACGCGGTATTCTTGGCTGTTCCGCACCCTGCACTCGTTCTGGAGATTAAATGGGCGAAGGCAAACTTCCCGCAAGGAAACCCGTTCAGCCAGACCGTTCTTGCGCGTAACCTCAAGGTGGATAGCATCGAGCCGGATATGCAGATCCCCGATAGCCTGCTTTAGTGTAATGGATTCTACCGTATTGTTGTCAGCCCGGAACAGGGGCAAGCCCCGCCGCCTAAGCTGGCTGTTAACATTGGAGACCGCATAGTTCAGCATGGCGCGTTCCTGCGCTTCGCCGCTCGCCTGCCGATACCAGGCATTGAAAGCAGCCCATGCCTTAACAAAGGGGCCAATGTAGTCGATTTCAGCCCGGTTCATCCAATCCTGCGCGTGCGGAGGAAGTGCCATCAGTTTGCCCCTTCCACTGTCGCGAGATAGGCCATTGCGGCGGCCTCGCTGTCTTCGATAGCGATTTCCACGGCGCGCTTGGCTGCGTCGAGTAGCGACTTTGCGCGATGCTCGGCATCAAAAGCCGAAAGCACTGAACTGCGGACTGATTGCTGAACATCATTCGGCGCGTCCCATACCACTATCCGGGCGATGTCTTGCGGGTACAGCTCGATCTGGCCAGACGAACCCTTGATATGCCGTTCAATCTGCCACTGTCCAAGAGGACTGTTGAGGAAAACTGAGAGGAAAACTGGGTCGATCTTGTCTGTGCGCATTACCGTCACGTGGTTGTCAGGCAATGATGGTTCGTCATGGAGATAAACAGCAGTACGCCCGATGGTGCCAACTCCTGTTCCGTTCATCAGTACATCGCCATTCCGAATCTGCACTGGGGAACCCGTTTTGGTTGCGGTCCTATTGTCATCCAAAATCACCCGGTTGGTTCGGACGTGTTTCGAATTCACAACTGGCAAGCCAGTCTCGGCATAGATCGGTTGGCGCCCTCTGGAGTTAACTGCGAGAATATCTGATAGCGCGATAGCCCTGCCGGTTTCTTGAAGCCGCTGTTCGACATCTTGGAAAAGAGGGCGAAAGTATTGCGCGTCCAATCGGCCTGCTGCCAGAGCGTCACTGGCCTTGGCCGAGTAGGTTAGGGGCTCTGGTGGCGCCCATCCAGCTAGTCCCAGATGCCTAATCAAATCCTGTTGAGCTACAATTTGAGCTGATTTACCTGCCCTAGTTTCGAAAATTTGTCTTTCATACAGATCGTCAATTTTCAACTGAAAATCATTTGAAAATTCAGGTATGAATATGCGACCTACATCATTTGGATAAAGATGAAGTTGTCCAGTTGCGCCTGTCACATAGCGAGAAATTTGTGACTGGCCATACCAGCCGCTCAGAAACGCAGCCACTATCGCAGGGCTAACATTTTTTACCCGAACAACGGTAACCTCTGAAACCGTTGCGAAACGTCCATTCTCACGGAAAAGCTGGACTTTTCCAATCGAACCCTGTCCGATCGAGGAGATCAGAATATCATTTCGCTTTAAGAAAAACGCTTCTTCCTCCGACGAACTGCGAAGCAGTCTTTCCTCTGAGAAAGATTCAGAAATGTCACCTGATCGCACAACAGGAAAGTCTCCGTTGGTATCATATTCTAAGTTTCTTCCTTTCAGAGGCTTAGGTGCAAAAGCGGCAATTTGATTGTGCGGGCGTGACCGAACTATTTCAATAGCAGCGAGAGAGTCCCGCCCTTGGAATTGGGAATCGAGCCTAAGTTTGGGATTCTCTACTTGCAAGGCGCTAACGGGCACAATGCTGATATCATGCCCCTCCAAAAGACCGTCGAACCGGTCCTTATTGAAGGGGCCTACCGAAAAAAAGGCAGGCCCTCCCGCCTAGAAAATTCCTCAAACGCTTCGGCAATACCGTCTCGTGTCAGGCCATCATGGTTGAACAGGTCATGCTCAACGATCAAATGGTTGTGGCTATCACGAAGGTAGCTACCATCTGGCTGCTTTCGATACACTTTGCGGCCCGAGTTATCGACACTCTCCACCTGCTGCGTTGCAAAGAAGATATTATATTCGTCTTGTCGGGGGCACAGCGGACCAGCGTCGAGATCATCGTTCCATTTCTGAACAAATAACACGCTCGTCTTGGTGTTGGTGTGCGGCTTGAAAGTGTTGGGGTGGAGGCCGACTACAGCCAAGATCCTACACCGCTCCATGATAAATTCCCGGATCCGTTGATCCGATAAATTATTAAATCGACCCTGTGGCAACACCACAGCCATGCGACCGCCGGGACGAAGAAAATCAATGTTGCGTTCGATGAACAGTAAATCGCGGGCGACTTTACCCTCAAGCTTGCCATCCTTCTTGTGCGCGACCTCATACGGGCTGAGCATGTCGGATTGCTTTATGTCCCCGGCAAAGGGAGGATTCGCTAATAGCACGTCGAAATTGAACTGGCGGTATTCGCCCGGCTTTTTGACCGCGCGGAGGCGCTTCAGCCCATTCCATCCGTTGGCATAGGTTTCCTGCCACTCTGGCTGGCTGGTGGTTTCATCCCACTTCGTCCAGTCGAGCGTGTTGAGGTGCAGCACGTTGGTTTCGCCATCGCCCGCGATCAAATTGAGGCAGCGGGAGACGCGGACGCTCTTTTCGTCAAAATCCACCGCGAAGACATTGCGGCGGACATATTCCACCGCGCGCGGCTCCTTCGCCTCCATGGTGAAGAGGTCGCCTTCCGACTTGCCCAGCTCCGCGTAAATCTGCTTCCAGACGTGGAACATGGTGTGGACGGTGAAGCCTGCCGATCCGCAGGCCGTATCGATCACGGTTTCATGTTCCTGCGGGTTCATCATTCGCACGCACATGTCGATCACCCAGCGCGGGGTGAAATACTGGCCTTTTTCGCCCTTCGACGATTTCGACACGAGATATTCGAAGGCGTCGTCCACGACATCGAGGTTGGAGTTGAACAGCTTCCACTCTTCCAGCGAGCCGACGCAGACTTGAAGGTGATCAGGTGACAGGCGGATGCGCTCATCATCCAGAAACACGCCCGGCCATTTCTGCTTTGCTTCGTCGAACAGGGCCTGGATCGAGGCCTTGAGCTGCGCCGCCGTGTTCTGGTTCCGGAAGCGCAGATTGCGATGCATCTGGTAGGATGTCATCTCGTCATACAGCTTCGTGAAGATCAGTTTGAAGACCTCTTCGAACACGTCAACGCCCGCGTTCGCTAGAACTTCATCTTCCATCTCCTGGATCAGCCCGCGCAGGGACCGGGCAGATTTCCCTTCTCTGGCGCGTGCGTCTTCAAGCTCGATCAGGGTCTGAATTCGCCAAGGCTCATCCACAATCTGCTCGATGGTTTGATCTGCCCGGGGCAGCTCATGGATCGGCATGAAGTAGTTGGGGTTCTTGCGGTGCCAGACTTCGGCGAGGATGCCGTCGCTCCACACTGCCAAAGGTGCACCGGTGGCATGAGCGTATGATCGCAGCTGCTCTTTGCCGTCTTTGAGCTTCTGCTGCTTCACTTCAATGATGATGTACGGGACGGTCTTCCTGTCAGCGTCGAATACGACGATATCGGCACGCTTGGACGTATCACGCCCGAAGGTAATCGGATATTCGACAGCGATGCGCGAAGGAGCGTAGCCGAGCGTATTGATCAGGCGCGAAAGCCAAAGCTGGCGCACATGTTCTTCAGGCTTGAGCTGGACCTCCTTATTTCGAACGAGGCATTCAACGTAGCGGACGGATTTGCCGCGGACATCTCGTTCAACGCTGCGCTGCCTCAAGGCGCTGATTTCATCCTCTGAAAATAGAACAAATTCAATCGTTTCTTTTGTCATCACATTCATTAGGACCCGTCCCCAAGTACGTACCAGTCACGCCGCGATTTGATTGGTAGCGGCTCTCCCACAAGATTCCGTACCGCTACAACAGGAAGTCGCAGACCGCGAGTGAAGAGTTGAAACTGTTCCACATCAGCAGGTTAGCTTCGAGCATTCATAGAGCAATGCCCCTGGCGAGTTTATCGCTCTCATGCCCGTAATGGTGCCGCTACCCTGCCGGGCAACCTGCTCTATCCGCTGGCGCGGACCGGGCCTGTGGTCCCGGCCCATGCGGGTGACGATCAGGAGCGTAGCAAGCGGAGCGGGAGTTTCCGGAGGACGCGCTCTGTCCCGCATGGCCTGTGGCCATGCTCCTGAGGGCGCGGCGTTCCTGAGCTAACCCGCAGGCGCTCTTGCCTCTTTCATTGCCGGACGCCCGCTGGCCCACTTGGCCCGCGCGCAGGGCGTCCGGCGGCTTCGCGCCGTGCAAGGGCGCCGTTTTTGTGCGGATCGCGGCGGCGATCCTTGTCGGGGAACGCCAAGGGCTTTGCCCTCTCGTTCCCAAACCCCAATCGACACCCCCGTGTGGCGGGCTTCGCCCGCTGGCCCGCGCCAGGGCATCGATTGGGGTTTTCCCTCCCCCTCCCATCCTCGCCGGAAGGCAGAGCCGCATGCCGCGTGACGGATGCGGCTTTGCCGGATGGAGGTTGGACCATGGGTGACCTGATCTTGAATTACCGCGCGTGTGGGGCCGAGTGCCGGGAGGACTGGCTTCGCATGCTGGCGCATGACAATGGCTTGCCGCTGGTGGCGGTGCAGCAGCTGGCGGACGAGCTGGGCGAGCGCGAGGATTTCGGCGAGCTGGTGCGGCTGTGCGAGTGCGGCGGGAGCATCGCGCCATGAGCGGCGCGGTGCTGTCTGGCTCCGAGCGCATTGCGCGGCTCAATGATCTGGCGCGCCGCGCCATGGGGATTGCCTGCGTGGTGGTGGCGACCGAGGGCATTCGGGCCTTGCCCGAGGCCGAACAGTCGCGGCTGCGCGAGCTGGTCGAGACCTTCGATGCCTTCACGCCTGACAATGATCCCTATGGCGAGCGCGACTTTGGGGCGATCTATCAAGGGGTGGCCGGGGTCTGGTCGACCTTGCGACCTGTCGATGTTGCGGTGACCGTGTTCTGGAAGATCGATGCGTATGACCGCGAGTTACGCTTCGGCAGCGAGGACCCTGCCGATCCCGCCGTGACCCGGCGGGTGCTGACCATCATGCTGGCGAGCGAGTATTGATATGGCTGGCCGCTCCCACACGGTCGAACCGTCGCGCCTTGCGTTCGGTGCGTGGTGCCACGCCACCGACAAGCAGATTGGCGAAGGCGATATTCGCGCCAGCTACAGCGCCGACCGCATCGGCATGGGTCAGCCCATCCGCAAGCCATTCCGATATGGCGGAGAGCTTTGGGCCTGTGTCGGCACTGGTCCTGCGGGAGCAGAGGCCTACCGGCTCGTGCATCCATCGCTCTATGGCGGCATAGCGCGCACCTATCATGATCGGTGCCGCGATGGCGATCGCGCGCGCGGTGATCTGGCGGGCTTCTATGACGGCATCATCGTGCGTCACGCCGGACGGGAACTTGTGATGGTCGGTCCGCCCGTTACCTTCGTCGCAGGCGGGGAGGCGCAGCTGTCCCTGTTCTAAAGTCTCGAGATTTTTTGCGGGGCTATTCAGCAGAAGCCTTGGTTTCCCAAGGTGCGGGCCGCTTGAGCAGCGCGACCATTTCTTCCACGGGCTTCGCCGGGCTGTCCAGCATGGCGATGAAGGCCGCGAAGCCTGCGGGCGGCATGCTAATGACCGTGTTCTCCATTATCACTTCTTCGGCTGCCCGCACCGTCGCATCGCGCATGAACTCCGCGCGGGAGTACCCGCGCAGGCTCGCCGCCCGGTCGATGATCGCAATGTCGGCATCTGCAAGTCGCATCGAAACGCGGTGATCCTTGCGCTGGACGTGGCGAGCCATGGTCAATCTCCTTGGTGCGCAGGTACCACAATGTATCGGATTTTGCATTGCGGGGCGAGGCTGGCGGCAGGGCAGGGCAGGGAGGTGGCGGTAACCGCGGCTTCGGTCTGGCGGCTTCGTTTTGAGCACCCGAACTGGCCGCACGCGGTCGAGGGTCAATGTCCGGCCCGCGCCGGTTCCGTCCCGTCACCCGTGTTGGACATGACCCCGCGCCCTCTGCCGCGCGGCCTTTCTGTCTGGTGCAACGAGCCACCAACACGAAAGGAACATCTCATGGCCCGCACGTCCCAAGCTCCCGCACCCGCCAGCGCCCCCGAGCCCAAGGCTCCGGATTTCATCGCCTGGCATGTCAGCAATCGCGGCGACAAGGCCTTCTGGACCAAGGTCGGAGCCGCATGGTTCCACCGCGACCGCAAGGGCCTGTCGCTCCAGCTCGAGGTTGTGCCGATCAATGGCCGGATCGTGCTGCGGACGCCGCTCGACGACGAGACGAGGGAAGGGCAGCCGGGCGGTTAGCGCCCGGCGAAATCTATACACCCGATTTCCCGGCACCGAATTCCACTGTTTGCTCCTGCATCGATTTTGCATTGGTACGGCGATGAGGGAATTGGGCGAGGCAGGCGCTCGTGGAGCTCGATGTGCTTAGGTACCAATGTTTCAACGGTTTTTCGAAGGTGCAGATGGCATCGTCATATGCTTTAGGTGGGCTCCGCGCTGTTCGTTACCGCCTAGCCCCATTCAAGTTTCTTGAATTCTTTACGAGTAAGCGATAGAGGCAATGTCGGAAACGTCGTATTTTGGCTGACATGATGGCTACGCTCGCACAGCAAATTCTGGACCGGTTCGCAGAGGGTGGCACCCTCGCGCGCGCCGACCTCGTGCTAGATGCCGATTACGACTCCATCGGGCGAGCACTTGGCGAGTTGGTCAAGGATAGGAAAATCGTTCGTGTCAGCCGGGGCCGTTACCGCAAGGCAGATAAAGGGCAGGCCGCGCCCGCCAACACAATCAGCGAGGCAATCGAGAAGAAGGTTCGCCGCTCCAAGCGCAACGTTTTTCTGCGCAAGGATTTCGCTGGCCTCGGGAGTTATGACGCGATCGGACGTGCACTCAAGCAGAAGACCGAAGACGGCAAGCTCGTGCAGATCGGATACGGCCTCTACGCCAAGGCTCAGGTTTCACCGTTCACCGGCAAGCCGGCTCCCGTGGTCGGTATCAAGCGATTGGCAACAGAAGCGCTGGAACGCCTCGGCAAGGAAGTTTCAGTATCTTCGTATGAGGATGCTTACAATTCTGGCCGCTCTACCCAGGTGCCTACGGGGCGGATGATAGCGGTGAAGGACCGGGTTCGCCGTCGCATCGGCTACGACGGGAATTATGTCATTTTCCAACGCGCCTGATGAGGCAACCCTTGGCCAGGTTGCTGGCGCGCTGGCTGTCGATGAAGCCTTTGTCGAGAAGGACTGGTACGTCGTTCAGGCAATCGCGCAGCTTGTTGCGCTCGGCAGTGATGACATTTTGCCCGTGTTCTCGGGCGGCACCTCACTTCTAAAGGGGTATGGCCTGATCCGCCGTTTCTCCGAAGATATCGATTTCAAACTTCATCTTTCCGCGGCGTTCCTAGCGCAATCGAATAACCAAAAGCGGAAGCAGCTAGGCGACTTTCGCGAGATGCTTACGACAGCATGGGGACAGGCTGGATTTGGGCTCACCAAGGCCGAGGCGCGCGATGCGAATGGGTTCATCCAGATCGAGATGGACTATCCCACCTGCATTGAAGCTCACGGTGCGCTGCGGCCCCATATCCTGGCAGAGCTGTCGGCCAAGCCGCCTCGCCTGCCAGTCCAGCACCGCTCTGTTGCCTCCTTCGTGAATCAATATGCTGCCATGGTCCCGGAGGTCGAGAGTATCGCGTGCGTTGATCCGGTCGAAACGGCGGCAGACAAACTCAGTGGCTTTGCCTGGCGCGCAATTGCCCGTGATCGCGCCAGCGAGACAGATGATGCGACAATTGTCAGGCATTTGCATGATCTCGCAGCACTCGAACACGCGGCGACGAACAGTGCCGAGTTTCCCGAGCTTCTCAAGACTACCCTGATTGACGACACCAATCGTGGCCGTGGGGCAGTTGCCGACCTCGCTCCGCGCGAGCGGCTCGATGCCATGCTGGCCCAACTAGCCCAGGATGAAGCCTATGTCGCCGAGTATAGCCAATTCGTCGGCGGGATGGCGTTCGCGGCTGGGGCGGCCATTCCCTCGTTCGACGAGGCCGTCGCTGCTGTGACCCGTCTATGCGCACTTCTTGCTGATTGACTGGTTGAAGCCTTGATCGGTGCTCCGACGCCGCCGAGCTTCTCAAGCCAGCAATGACATGGCTGTCAAAATTTCCGGTCGCTTATCCGTCTTGTTGATCCCGAACGTTGAGCTTGACGAGACGATGGCAGTGGTCGCAAAGCTTGATCAGGCGCGCAGCAGACCGCTTGTTTTTTAGCTGCCGACCCCCAAACGAAGAACCGAACGGCGGTTAGATTTACGAAAATGTGGGGGAGAGTGTGGGGGCGGTTTTTTGCCGACCCCGATAAGGGCATTGATATCAAAACGTTATTTTGATGGTTCGATTCTAGCCCTGCCACCACCCTTTAGGGCATAAGGTAGCGCCAATGCGCGAGACGCCGTGTTGCTCATGGGGAGTAAACTTCGTCGCTATCATGCGTCAAAAAGGCCGACTTTTGACGGCTTTCTCAAAACCGATACAGAAACGAGAATACGGCCAACGTGCCGGGGCGCATCTATGCCGCCAGATTCAACCGCCATGTCTCTCCCTGCACAGGCTCTCCGAACTCGTAGTGGACTTCCGTGGCGACGCATTCGAACCCGTGATGCGCATAGATGCGGCGGGCCGCGTCCAACACTGTGTGCGTCCACAGGATGATTTGGCCGTATCCCCGTTCGCGCGCAAACCCGACACACGCACGCACCAGCGCATCGCCGATGCCGCGCCGGCGAGCGAATGGTTCGACATGGAGCAGGCGAAGACGGGCTACGCCGATACCCTCGTCGGTGAGGAAGACTGCACCGGCCATCACGCCGGCTAAATCAGCCACCCAACACTGTTCCCGGTCGGGCTTGAAGCGGCGCAGGAACGTGGCTGTTGTCTCAGCCTCCAGCGTTTCTAGCTCACGCCCCCAGCCATGGCTCGCGGCATAAAGGATCGATTGTCGCGCCGCGACCTGACTAACCTCTCCGGTGCTGGCCGGTCGAATAACGAGTTCAACAGCAGCGTTCGGGTCGAGTAGCAGCCGTGCCCTGGTCAGCGCCTGCACCAGATCATCCTGTTCCACCGCGCTAAGACGGGTCAGGTCGTGGGCGACTGCGGAACGCTGCCGCTGGTCGATCTGATCGAAAGCTGTGCGTCCTTCCTCAGTGAGGCGGATCGGGCGAGTGCGCGCATCGGCTTCGGGCCGGTCGCGCATGATCCACCCACGATCCTCGAAGCGGGCGATCATGCGGCTGAGATACCCGCGATCAACTCCTAGTGCGGCCTGCAACGCGTTTGCCTGCACCGGTTCTTGCCGCGCAATCTCGAACAGCAAGCGCGCTTCCGGCAGGTTCGCGTCGGTATCCAGAAAGCGCGCATCAATAGCGCCCACGTGTCGGGTGAAAAAGCGGTTGAAGGTTCGGATAGCCTCGATCGCGGTGTCCATTCCTGCCTTATCGGGCCACACTGTTGACGGAGTCAACTACCCCCGCTTCGATTAGAACATTGCTCGGAAAAGGCGGTGCGTCCTCGCAAGGGATGGTATTTTGAGGATAGCCGATGGCTGTTGATTTCCGTTGAGAAGTGACCCTGGGGCGGCGAGAGTTTTCACTGAGATTTGACCCATGTTTGAGCTTCTTCCTGACTGGCTGGTCAGGGGGATGAGGAGTGATCGACATGGATTTATTGAGTGTGATACGTCGTTGGCGATTTCGTCAGGGCATGCCGATACGCGAGATTGAGCGGCGCACGGGACTATCGCGGAACACGATCCGCAAGTATCTGCGAGCCGATACCGTTGAGCCGAAATTCAAGGTTCCGGCTCGACCGGGCAAGCTGGCACCGTTTGCTGATACGCTGCGAGGTTGGCTTCACCAGGAAGCGAGCAAAACCCGCAAGCATAAGCGAACCGCCAAGCAGATGTTCGCAGATCTGGTCGCGCTGGGCTATGAAGGCTCATACGGCAGGGTCGCAGCATTTGTCCGGACGTGGAAGGCTGATCAGCAGCGGCAGCAACAGACCAGCGGTCGCGGCACCTTTGTGCCTTTGGCGTTTGCGCCGGGAGAGGCGTTCCAGTTTGACTGGAGCGAGGACTGGGCGGTTCTAGGCGGGGAACGGATCAAGCTGCAGGTGGCGCATACCAAGCTGTCTCACAGCAAGGCGTTCATTGTCCGTGCCTATCTGCTGCAGACCCACGAGATGCTGCTCGATACGCTGGCCGAAGCGTTCCGGGTTCTGGGCGGCGTGCCTGGCCGCGGTATTTTTGACAACATGAAAACGGCGGTTGATCGTGTAGGCTCGGGTAAATCACGTCAGGTCAATGCTCGCCTTGCCGCGATGGCCAGCCACTATTTGTTCGAGACTGATTTTTGTAACCCTGCTGCGGGCTGGGAAAAGGGGCAGGTTGAGAGAAACGTGCAGGATGCCCGGCGCAGATTATGGCAGCCGATGCCAGATCTGCCTGATCTGGAGGCATTGAATCATTGGCTTGAGGCACAATGCGTCGCGCAATGGGGGCAAATCCAGCACGGTGGGCTGCCTGGAACTGTCGCTGACGTCCATGCTGCGGAGCTGCCCAGCCTGATGGCTGCGGCGCGACGATCAGGATGAGAACGCGCGACAACCAGGATGAGGATCGGGAGTTGCTGCGGCGGC
>NZ_JROH01000036.1 GCF_000786205.1 Sphingomonas sp. 37zxx
CCAAGCCCTTTTTCAGCAGCCTGTTAGACGCGCCGACCGGCTGCCACGGCGGCATCGCTCGCCAGCTTGTCGGCGCGTTCGTTGTCGGGGTGGCCGGCATGGCCCTTTACCCATTTCCATTCGACCCGGTGCGGTGCGGCGGCGGCGAGCAGCGCCTGCCATAATTCGGCATTCTTCACCGGCTGGCGCGCGGCGGTTTTCCAGCCATTCTTGCGCCAGCCGTGAATCCATTTGGTCAGCCCGTCCATGACGTAGCGGCTGTCGGTCGACAGCGTTACGCGGCATGGCTTGGTCAGCGCGTTCAGCCCCTCGATCGCCGCCATCAGCTCCATGCGGTTGTTGGTGCTTTGTGCCTCACCGCCCGACAATTCCTTTTCGGTGGCACCGAAGCGGATCAGCGCGCCCCAGCCGCCGGGGCCGGGATTGCCCTTGCATGCGCCATCGGTGGCGATTTCGACGTGAGGGAGTTCTTTAGCGGGCAGGTCGGTCACATAAATGCTTTCGGGTTCGATTCATACCAGTCGAGCCGGCGAAGATAGGCCAGCGGATCCTTGCGTGTCACCAGCGCGCCCGCCGGCGTGTTCAGCCAGTCCCAGGCGCGGGTGAGCAGGAAACGGATGCACGCGCCGCGCGCCAGCACCGGCAGCGCCGCGCGTTCCTTTGGTGTCAGCGCGAAGCTGTCGGCATAGCCCGCGATCAGCGCGCGGCCGATTTCGGGGTCGAGCGGGTTGCCCTGCGCGTCGAAGCCCCAGGCCGAATGCATCACCGCCAGGTCATAGGCGCGGATGTCGGTGCAGGCGAAATAGAAGTCGATCAGCCCGGTTATCCGGTCGCCCAGCATCAGCACATTGTCGGGAAACAGATCGGCATGGATCGCCGCGACCGCGAGATCGCCCGGCCAGGCCGCGAGCACCGAATCGAGCGAGCGCGCGACCCGGTCGTACAGCCCCGGCGCGATCTGGTTCATCGATTCGCCGCACTGGTCGAGCAGCGGCCGCCAATGCGTCGCGCCCAGCCCGTTGGCGCGGGTGCCCTCGAACGTCGCAAGGCTGGCATGCATTCGCCCCAGCGCCTGCGCCGCCGAATGCGCCTGTGCCGGGGTCGGGTGGCTGACCGATACGCCCGACAGGAAGCGGATCAGGCAGGCGGGCCGCCCTTCAAGCGTGTGGATCGTCTGCCCCTGGCGATCGGGGATCGCGGG
The DNA here is from genome assembly GCF_000786205.1 of Sphingomonas sp. 37zxx. Classification (GTDB taxonomy): domain Bacteria; phylum Pseudomonadota; class Alphaproteobacteria; order Sphingomonadales; family Sphingomonadaceae; genus Sphingomonas. The sequence goes on from NZ_JROH01000036.1 coordinate 1,202, forward strand.
CGGCACCGGATTGCCGTCCGCCGCCAGATGATCGAGCAGCGACAGGAAGAAAGGCAGGTCGCCCACCGACACCCGCTTTTCATACAGCGTCAGGATGAAGCGATCGCGCGTCGTTTCGACCAGATAGTTGGAGTTTTCGACCCCCTCGGCGATCCCCTTGGCCGAGACGAGTTCGCCGACGTCGAATTTGGAGAGGAAGGCCGAGAGCGATTCGGCGGAAACCTGGGTGTAGACGGCCATGAAGTTCCTGTCGGTCCAAATAAAACGCAGACACCGCCCATCCACCGTTCGTGCTGAGTAGCCGCTGAGCTTGTCGAAGCGGCGTATCGAAGCAGCCGTCAGCTTCGGGCAATGTCCTTCGATACGGGTCTTCGCCTTCGCTCAGCCCCTACTCGGGACGAACGGAAAAAAGTGGCTACGCCGCCTCCAGCCCGCGTGGCAGCTTGAAGGCGATCGTTTCGCGATTGGTTTCGACCTCGCGTTCCTGCACGTCGAATCGCTGGGCGATCGCATCGACGACTTCGCGCACCAGGATTTCGGGGGCCGATGCCCCGGCAGTAATCCCCAGCGTTGCCACCCCGTCGAACCAGCCGAAATCAAGCTCGGCGGCGCGTTGGATCAGCTTGGCGCGGGTGCCTTCGCGCTCGGCGACCTCGACCAGCCGAACCGAATTCGACGAATTGGGCGCGCCGATCACCAGCATCAGGTCGCACGCGCTGGCGATCGCCTTTACCGCGGTCTGGCGGTTGGTGGTGGCATAGCAGATGTCGTCGGGGCGCGGTGCCATCACTGCGGGAAAGCGCGCCTGCAACGCCGCCACGATCGCGGCGGTATCGTCGACCGACAGCGTCGTCTGCGTCAGGAACGCGACATTCTGATCATCGGGCACGGTGATCGCCCAGACATCCTCGACCGTTTCGACCAGCGTCATGTCGCCCTCGGGCACCTGACCGAAAGTGCCGATCACTTCGGGATGGCCGGCATGGCCGATAAACACGATGTGGCGACCGGCGGCGACCAGCCGCTCGGCCTGGCGATGCACTTTCGATACCAGCGGGCAGGTGGCGTCGAGATAGGAAAGCCCGCGCTCGGCGGCCTTGGCGGGCACCGCTTTTGGCACGCCGTGCGCCGAAAACACCACCGGCACTCCATCGGGCACCTCATCGAGATGATCGACGAACACCGCGCCCTTGTCGCGCAGGCTGTCGACGACGAAGCGGTTGTGGACGATTTCGTGCCGCACATAGACCGGCGCGCCATATTTCTCGATCGCAAGCTCGACGATCTGGATCGCGCGATCAACACCTGCACAAAAGCCGCGCGGGGCGGCGATCAGCAGTTCTAGGCTTGGCTTTGGCTGGTCGGTCATCGTGCATGGTCTCTACGCGATTGCTTGCGTGGGCGGAAGGCGGTTCCTATGGTCGCGCGCGTCCGGGCCGATGCAAATCGGTGGCGGTGCGTTGTTCTGTGCAGATAAGGTGTGTGCCTACGTGACGATCCGCAAATTTGCCGTGCCGCTCGTGCTGGCTTCCACCATCCTTACGGGTTGCGCCAAGACCGGCGACATCGAACTGGACGGCGGCGTCGGGATCACCGCGGTTCGCACCGCCTGCCCGATCGTCGGCGTCCCCGCCGGCACCGGCGACATCACGCTGTTCGATCCGCCCGCCAGCCGCGAGGCAAGCGCGATCGACGTGACCGCGACGATCACCAACGTCCGATCGACTTGCAGCGAGGCGGGGGCCGACGTCGTCACGACGGTGACGTTCGACGTACTTGCGCGCCGGATGCGCGGCGATCAGCCGCGAACGGTGACCGTGCCTTATTTCATCGCGATCGTGCGCGGCGGCAGCGCGGTGACCGCCAAGCGTGTCGACCAGGTGACGCTCAATTTCCCCGCCGGCCAGACCGGCGCGACCGCGCAGGCCAGCGCAACCAGCGTGATCGCCAAGAGCGCTGCGTCCTTGCCCAAGGAAGTGCGCGAACAGCTCACCAAGCGTCGCCGCGCCGGCCAGGAGGAGGCCGCGGTTGATCCGCTGACCGCGCCGGGGGTTCGCGATGCCGTTTCGCGCGCGACGTTCGAGGCGCTGGTGGGATTCCAGCTTACCGATGAGCAATTGCGCTATAACGTGACGCGCTGAGGCGCTGCCCGGGGCTTGTTTCGCGCCTACGGCCTTGTGCCCGATTGACTCGCTTCGCTCGTGCAGCCAAGACCGCATCGTCGATGCCGGGCAACTGGCATGGGCACGCGCGGGAGAGCGTTTCGGGCAACCGAAACCACCGAAGGAGCAACCGCCCCGGAATCTCTCAGGTACTCGGGACCGCGCGGTGCCGACGACACTCTGGAAAGCGGTGCGGCTTTTAGCCGGCACCCACCGAAGGGGTAAGCCGATACCGGCCCTGTAGGGACGGCGGCGAAAGCTCTCAGGTTCCGTGACAGAGGGGGCGACCGATGCGACGCGATCAGCGGGCGCATTGTCGTACACCCCGATGGAAGGAAACCCATGAGCGATCACGTCATCGACGAAGCTGCCGAATTCGACGAAGCGCCTGAAACCCCGGCAATCGAGGCGTTGCCGCTGGATGGCTGGCATCGCGCGCGCGGCGCCCGGATGGTCGAGTTTGCGGGCTATCACATGCCGATCCAATATGATGGCATCATGGCCGAGCATCTGTGGGTACGCCAGAGTGCCGGGCTGTTCGACGTCAGCCATATGGGCCAGTTGCGGATCGAGGGTGAGGGTGCCGATGCCGCGCTTGAGGCGCTGCTGCCCGGTGACATCAAGGGGCTGGGCACCAACCGGATTCGCTATTCGCTGCTGCTCGCCGAGGATGGCGGCATTCTCGATGACCTGATGGTCACGCGGCTGCCCGGCGGCGACCTGTATGTCGTCGTCAACGGCGCGACCAAATATGAGGATCTGGGCTATTTGCGCGAGCATCTGCCCGACGACATCACGATCAACCATATGGACGAACATGCGCTGATCGCGGTGCAGGGGCCAAAGGCGGTCGATGCGGTCGAGCGGCTGGTGCCCGGCGTTGCCGATCTGGTGTTCATGACCGCCGGCGCGTTTGCCTGGAACGGCGTGGCGCTGTGGGTCAGCCGTTCGGGCTATACCGGCGAGGACGGGTATGAGATTTCGGTGCCCGCCGATTCGGTGCAAGCCTTTGCCGATGCGCTGGCGAACCAGCCCGAGGTGAAGCCGATCGGCCTGGGCGCGCGCGATTCGCTTCGGCTCGAAGCCGGATTGCCGCTTTATGGTCACGACCTCGATCCCGAGATCACGCCGGTCGCCGCCGATCTGGGCTTCGCGCTGTCGAAGCGGCGGCGCGAGGAGGGCGGCTTCATGGGGGCCGAGCGTATCCTGGCCGAGCGCGAACAGGGCTCGGCGCTCAAGCGGGTCGGCCTGACGGTCGAAGGGCGGCAGCCGGTGCGCGAAGGTGCGCTGGTGGTCGACAGCGCGGGCGAGGCGATTGGCCGCGTCACTTCGGGCGGTTTTGCCCCCAGCGTCGGCCAGCCGATCGCGATGGCCTATGTTCCGGCGGCCTATGCCGTCGCGGGCACCACGCTCAGCCTGTTACAACGCAACAAGCTGCATCAGGCACAAGTGGTGCCGATGCCGTTCGTCCCACATCGTTATATCCGCAAGGGAGCCACTGCATGAGCCGTCATTACACCACCGATCACGAATGGATCGACGTCGATGGCGATGACGCGACTGTCGGCATCACCGATTATGCCCAAGGCCAGTTGGGCGACATCGTCTTCGTCGAAGTGCCCGAGGAAGGCCGCGAAGTCGCCAAGGGCGGCGAGGCTGCGGTGGTCGAATCGGTCAAGGCCGCCAGCGACGTCTATGCCCCGGTGTCGGGCACCGTCACGCTGGGCAACCCGGCGCTGGTCGAGGACCCGAGCCTGGTCAATTCGGACCCTGAAGGTGCCGGCTGGTTCTTCAAGCTGAGCCTCACGCAGCAGTCCGAACTCGAAGGGCTGATGGACGAAGCCGCGTACAAGGCGTTCGTGAGCGGTTTGTAACGCTTCCCCCCTCCCGCTCGGCGGGAGGGGCCGGGGGTGGGCCTATCCACCCTCACTACCGTTTGACCGTGAACCGACCGCCTCCCCACCCCCGACCCCTCCCGCAAGCGGGAGGGGGGAGAAGTTAGAATGCGCTATCTGCCTCTCACGACCGACGATCGCACCGCAATGCTGGCGACGATCGGTGCCGCCAGCATCGACGATCTGTTCGTCGATGTGCCGCAAGCCGCCCGGCTCGACGGCCCGATCCACGGGCTTCCGGGCCATGCCAGCGAGCTGGCGGTCGAACGTCACCTCACCGCGCTTGCCCGCAAGAACACCGTCGCGGGCGAGGTGCCGTTTTTCCTGGGGTGCGGGGCGTATCGCCATCATGTGCCCGCCAGCGTCGATCACCTGATCCAGCGCGGCGAGTTCCTTACCGCCTACACCCCCTATCAGCCCGAAATCGCGCAGGGCACGCTGCAGATGCTGTTCGAGTTCCAGACCCAGGTCGCGCGGCTGCTGGGCACCGATGTCGCCAACGCATCCATGTACGACGGATCGACCGCGTGCTGGGAAGCGATCACGATGGCGCGGCGGGTGACGCGGCGGGCCAAGGCGATCGTCTCATCGGGGCTGCATCCGCATTATGTGTCGGTCGCCAACACGATGGCCAAGTTTACCGGCGACCAGCTCGAAACCGGCACGCCGACGCTCACCGCCGATCCCGACACCGCCGATCTGATCGCCCGGATCGACGACGATACTTCGTGCGTGGTGGTGCAATATCCCGACATTCTGGGCCGAATCGCCGACCTGTCCGAACTCGCCGCCGCCTGCCAGGCCAAGAAGGCGCTGCTGATCGCCGTGGTGACCGAGCCGGTGGCGCTGGGCGCGATCCGCAGCCCAGGTGAAATGGGTGCCGACATCGTCGTCGGCGAAGGCCAGTCGCTTGGCGTCGGGCTGCAATTCGGCGGGCCTTATGTGGGGCTGTTCGGCTGCAAGGAGAAATATGTCCGGCAGATGCCGGGTCGGCTGTGCGGCCAGACGGTGGATGCCGAGGGCAAGCGCGGTTTCGTGCTGACGCTGTCGACGCGCGAGCAGCATATCCGCCGCGAAAAGGCGACGTCGAACATCTGCACCAATTCGGGGCTGTGCGCGCTCGCCTTCTCGATCCACATGACGTTGCTAGGGGAAAAGGGCCTGCGCGGGTTGGCGCAAGCGAACCACCTCGCCGCCAGCGCCGCCGCCGACCGGCTGGCGCAAGTCGCCGGGGTCGAATTGGTAACGCCGACCTTCTTCAACGAATTCACGCTGAAGCTGTCGAAGGAGGCGCGGCCGGTGGTGCGAACGCTTGCCGATCGCGGCATCCTGGCAGGGGTATCCTTGGGCCGGCTCTATCCGGGTGCCGAGGCATTGCAGAACGGGCTGGTCGTCGCGGTGACCGAAACCGCAACCGCCGAAGATGTCGAAGCGCTTGCGGGCGCGCTTGAGGAGGTGTTGGCATGAACGCGATCAACCAGAGCGGCTGGAAGCCCGAAATGGGCAGCGGCGACACCGCCGCCGCGGCGACCTTCACCGGCAATCGCGCGCTGATGCTCGAAGAAGCGCTGATCTTCGAGATCGGCAGCGACACTACCTGCGGCGTCGACCTGCCGACGACGCCCAAGGGCAGCAGCCGCCTGGGCAACCTGGCGCGCGCCAAGCCGATCGGCTTGCCAGGCCTGTCCGAGCCCGAGACGGTGCGGCATTACACGCGCCTGAGCCGCCAGAATTACGGTATAGACCTGGGCTTTTTCCCGCTCGGTTCGTGCACGATGAAGCATAATCCGCGGCTCAACGAAAAGATGGCGCGGCTGCCGGGCTTTGCCGACATCCACCCGCTCCAGCCGGTCGATACCGTGCAGGGTGCGCTCGGCGTCATCAACGAACTCGCCGTCTGGCTGATCGAGCTGACCGGCATGCACGCCGTCGCGATGAGCCCCAAGGCCGGCGCGCACGGCGAATTGTGCGGCATGCTGTGCATCAAGGCGGCGCTCGAGGCGCGCGGCGAGGGGCATCGCAAGGTCGTGTTGGTGCCCGAGAGCGCGCACGGGACGAACCCAGCCACTGCCGCGTTCGCCGGCTTCACCGTCGAGAATATCCCCGCGACCCCCGAGGGCCGCGTCGACACCCCCGCGCTGAAGGCAAGGTTGGGGCCAGATGTTGCGGGGGTGATGATCACCAACCCCAATACCTGTGGCCTGTTCGAGCGCGATCTCAAGGAGATCAGCGACGCGGTGCATGCGGCGGGCGGTTATGTCTATTGCGACGGTGCGAACTTCAACGCGATCGTCGGCCGGGTACGGCCAGGCGACCTCGGCATCGATGCGATGCACATCAACTTGCACAAGACCTTCTCGACCCCGCATGGCGGCGGCGGGCCGGGCTCGGGGCCGGTGGTGTTGTCCAAGGCGTTGGCGCCGTTCGGCCCCTTGCCCTATACGGCACGTACCGCCGACGGGGTCGTCCATTTGATCGAAGAGGCCGATGCCGAGGCTTTCGAACGCGAGCATTTCGGTCGTCCACTGACCAGCTTTGGACGAATGACGGCATTTCATGGCCAGATGGGCATGTTCACCCGCGCGCTCACCTATATCCTCAGCCACGGCGCCGACGGCCTGCGCCAGGTCGCCGAGGACGCGGTGCTCAACGCCAATTATGTGCTGCGCAGCCTTGAGGGCACGCTCGACGCGCCCTTCGCCGCTTCGGGGCCGTGCATGCACGAAGCATTGTTCAGCGACGATAATCTGGCCGAGGGCTTCTCGACGCTCGACATCGCCAAGGGGCTGATCGACGAGGGTTTCCACCCGATGACGGTGTATTTCCCGCTGGTCGTCCACGGCGCGATGCTGGTCGAACCGACCGAAACCGAAAGCAAGGCCGCGCTCGACCAGTTCATCGGCGCACTGCGCTCGGTTGCCGAACGCGCCAAGGCGGGTGATCCGTCGCTGAAATCGGCCCCGCACTTCGCGCCAAGGCGGCGGCTCGACGAGACGCTGGCGGCGCGCAAGCCGGTGCTGGTGTGGAAGGACGCGCCGCTGGCCGAAGCGGCGGAATAGGGCAGGGCGGGGAGAGGGGGCACCCTCTCCCCGTGCGTGCCGAGCTGTTCTTCTTATCCGCCGGTCGAAGGAGAAGGGCGGTCCTTCGGCAAGCTCAGGACGAACGGGAATAGGCTTCGACCAATCCCGCCAGATGCGCCCGCAGCGCCTCGGCATTGCGCTCCCAAGTAAACCGCGCCGCTGCCGCACGCACCGCCCCGACATCGGGTGCCTCGGCCAACATCGCCGCAATCCCATCGGCAAACCCTTCCACCGTGCGAGCGACGATCCGCCCCGCTGCGGGCCGATCGACCACCTCGGCAGCGCCCCCCGCATCGGTAATCACGATCGGCGTCCCACTCGCCAGCGCCTCGACCCAGGCGTTCGCCAGCCCTTCCGACGACGACGCCAGCGCCATCGCATCCGCCGCGCCGAGCAACGCTGGTAAATCATCATGCGGCACGCTGCCCAGCAACCGCACTCGATCGCCGATGCCCGCCGCGTCGATCCGCGCCTGTAGCGCCGCGCGCTCAGGGCCGTCGCCAGCGATCAGAAGCGACACCCCCGCCAGCCGCGCCACCGCGTCGATAACGATGCCATGCCCCTTGCGCGGGATCAGCGCGCCGACCGCCACCACTAACGGCCCGGTCACGCCCAATCGTGCCTTGGCCGCCACACGCTCGATCGGCGCGAAGCGTAGCTGGTCGACGCCGGTATGATGCACCCGCACCTTTTCCGCCGGCACTCCCATCGCGATCAGATCGGCGCGCATCGCTTCGCTCACCGCCAGCACGCCATCGGTGGCAAGCGCCGCGCCGCGCACTTGCCGCGCGGTCGCGGGAGCATTGCCCCAATGATGGACATCGGCCCCGCGCGCCTTGATCGACACCGGCACGCCGAAGCGCTTGCCCAGCGCCACCGCCGCCGGCCCATCGGGAAAGAAGAACGAGGCGTCGATGACGTCGAAGCGAAACTCGGCGCGAATGCGCGCCAGTACCGGCACCAAAGCCCGGCCTAGCATCGCGGCATGAAACCGTCCGCCGGTCGCGGGGATATTGATGAAGCGGGGTCGCTCGATGGCGATGCCCTTCCAGCTTTCGGCCAGCGGCAACCCGGCAAGCGGGGCATATCGCGGGTGGCGAGATAGCGGGAAGGGGGGCAATCCGACTGGCGCGACCGCGCGAACCGCTACATCGGGCAGGGCGGCCAGCCCAAGCGTCTGCCGCTCGACGAACACGCCGAAATTGGGGCGCGTCGCATCGGGGAACAGGGTGGAGAGGGTTAGGACGCGCAGCATCGGCTACGCCTTAGCGGCACAAATGTAACGGCGCATTACCGCGCCATCACAACCCGTCATTCCCGCCTTTGCGGGAATGACGGGGGCGGGCCTTTCACCCGTCGATCAACACTATCGGTTCAGCGGCACTTGCTCCCGCCGCGCTCGATCGCGCGGCCGGCAACCGCGCCGGCGCCTGCACCGACCAGCGTGCCCAGCGTCCGGTCACCGCGCGTGTCGATCGTGCGGCCCACCAGCGCGCCGGCCACGCCGCCGACGACCAGGCCGGTAGTGCCGTCGGGCTTGCGGCAATAGCGCTTGCCGTCGCGACCGCGCCATTCGCGATATTGGCTGCGCTTCTGTGCCGATGCCTCGGCCTTGTCGGTCGGGATCACGATCGCGACCGGGGCGACCAGGCTTGCGGCGGCAACCGCCATCATGATGGTACGCATGAAATACTCCGTGTTGGTTGCAGAACTGACCGCGATAACGCCGCACAGCGCCAACGGTTTCATGAACGAAACGACAGCCGCCGCCGGGGTGCGCTCAATCGCCGCTCAGCGGGTAGCGGGCGATGGTTTCATATATTGGCCCGTCGCGGCCAAGGCTGCTTTCGAACAGCAGGAAGTGATCGAGCGTGAAGGGGGGGCTGGCCAGCGCCGCCTGATCGGCCAGAAACCGCTCGACCGGCCCCGCGCCGCCGCCCAGCCGCGCCAGCGTGACATGCGGCAGATAGGCGCGTCCCTCGGGCGGCAGGCCGATCCGCACCAGCGCTTGGTCGATCTTGCGATGCAGCCGCCCGATCGCATCGACCGGACGAACCCCCGCCCACACGCAATTGGTACGCCCGCGCTTTTCGAATCGCCCGACCCCGGCAATCGCCAGCGTCAGCGGTGCGGCGTGGATCGCCCCCAGGGCGACCGCGACATCCTCCGCCACCGGGCGTTCGACCTCGCCGATGAAGCGAAGGGTGATGTGCAACTGGTCGTCATCCTGCCAGCGCGCGCCGATCACCCCGTCCATTGCGGCGATAAGCTGTTCGCGCACCGCAAATGGCGGGCGCAGGCCGACGAACAAGCGGTGCATGACGCGGGCTTAGCGCCGATTCTATATCGCGGCGACCCGGTTTCGCTTGAATTGGCGGGGCAATCACACGATATTCAGATCATTCCGGCAAGTGGGCCGGGCAAAGGAGTTTACAATGGCAAATTGGTCGGATCCCCGGACGACCGCCGCACCCTATGCGACGGGCGCAGGTACGCGCACCGATGCGTATGATGCGGGGCTGCGGTCCTATATGCTTTCGGTTTACAACTATATGACGTCTGGCGTGTTGCTGACGGGTATTGTTGCGTTGCTGTTCTCATGGGGCGGCATCGAATCGCCCGCCGCACAGATCATGATGGGTGGCGGTATCCTGAAGTGGATCATCGTGCTGTCGCCGCTGGCGATCGTGTTCGCGATGAGCTTCGGGCAGAACCGGATGTCCACCGCGACGCTGCAGATGCTGTATTGGGGCTTTGCGGTCCTGATGGGTCTGTCGCTGTCGACAATCTTCCTGGTCTATTCGGGCACGTCGATTGCTGGCGCGTTCTTCGCCACCGCCGCGGGCTTCGCAGGGCTGAGCCTGTTCGGCTACACGACCAAGAAGGATCTGTCGGCATTCGGCACCTTCCTGATCATGGGTCTGGTCGGTCTGATCGTCGCCAGCTTGATCAACCTGTTCCTGCAGTCGGGCGTGATGAACCTGATCATCTCGATCGCAGGCGTGCTGATCTTCGCAGGCCTCACCGCTTATGACACGCAGAAGATCAAGAGCATGTACGCGCAGGTCGCGGGAACCGATATGCAGGGCAAGGTCGTCATCCTTGGCGCGCTCAACCTGTATCTCGACTTCATCAACATGTTCCTGTTCATCCTTCGCCTGTTCGGCGGCAATCGCGACTGAGGCTTCTCGCTTCAGCGCAGGATCGGGGGTCTGGTGAGCGATCGCCAGACCCCTTTTTCTTGGGAACACGCATGCCCCCCGCTTCGTTGAGCGGACCTATCACAAGAGGGTATGACATGGCCGAGCGCGAACTTCCGATCGACGATGCAGCAATCGACAGCCTTGCAGTGGCACCAGGCGATCCGGCGTTGAAGCAGGGTTCGGTAGCCAAGGGCGACGCCGGCGACGATGCCGACATCGCCGCGCGATTGCATGATAATCCCGAAGATCCCGACGCCAAGCTCGATCGCGGGCTGGACGAATCGATGGACGCATCGGACGTGCCGGCCTTGACCGTGCCGGGGGCCGGCACCGAACCCGCACCATCATCGGGCTATGACGAAGACGCCGAAGCGAACCACCGCAGCGACTGATGCGCCCACATTAGAGTATGATGGCTTGGTGCCGATGCGTTCGTGTCGTCATTCCCGCGAAGGCGGGAATCCATAACCACTGCACTGGCATATGGATTCCCGCCTTCGCGGGAATGACGAAAAGAAGGTCGAATGACGAAGGGAAAATCGACGGATCAACCTAAAGTCATCGCGCTTTAGCGGCCGGCTCGATCGGCGCTTAGCCCTTCTTCAGAATATCCAGCGCGGCGGCGGTGGTGGCTTCGGTGGCGGTGCCGATCACCGCTTCGGCATCGGGTGCCCAGGTGGCGCTGTGCAGCGACGGCAGTGCCGCGCCGCTCGCCTGTGCCGCCGTCCATTTATCGCGGGGCACGCCGCCGACCCAGAACAACACGCTCTCGATCCGCTTGTCGGCCAGGTAATAGCGGCTGAAATCCTCGCCCACCATCACGGCGGGCACCTCGGGGACGCGATCGGCACCGAAGCGCCGGGTGAACAGTGTCTTCATCTGCCCCGACAATGCCTCGGTGTTGAAGGTCGCGGGGGTGTAGTCGGTCCTCACCGTCACCACCGGCATCCGGTCATCGGGGATACCCGCCGCAATCGCCTCGCCGCGCGCGACCCGCGCAATGCCTGCGAGCAGCTTTTGGCGCACTTCGTCCGAGTAGCTGCGCACCGTGATCAGCAATGTGGCTTCGTCGGCGATGATGTTGTGCGAGGTGCCGCCGCGAAAGCTGCCGACGGTGACGACGGCGGGCTGCTGCGGATCATTCTCGCGGCTCACCAGCGTCTGCAGCGCGCCGACGATCCGCGCGCCCAGCACTACCGGATCCTTGGTCGTCGCCGGATATGCGCCATGCCCGCCGATCCCGCGCACGACGACGTCGACCGAATCGACATTCGCCATCATATACCCCGCGCGCACCGCCAGCGTGCCCGCGGCCATCGTCGCGCTGTCGTGAAAGGCGATTGCGTGGCTTGGCTTGGGGAAGCGGGTGTAGAGCCCGTCGTCGAGCATTGCCTTGGCCCCCGCGCCCTTTTCCTCGGCGGGCTGCGCGATCATCACCAGCGTGCCCGACCATTGGTCCTTCATGCCGGCAAGGTTACGCATCGCGCCGACCCAGGCGGCCATGTGGGTATCGTGGCCGCAAGCGTGCATTACGCCGGTTTCGGTGCCCTCCGCCGTCGTGGCGCGTATCTTCGATGCAAAGGGCAATCCCGTCGCTTCGGTCACCGGCAGTCCGTCGGTATCGGTGCGGATCAGCAGTACCGGCCCCGGCCCGTTGCGCAGCACCGCGACGACCCCATGCCCGCCAACCCGCTCGGTCACCTCGAAACCGGCATCGCGCACCAACTTCGCCAGCTTCGCGGCGGTCTTCACCTCTTGCAGGCTAAGCTCAGGCGAGGCGTGCAGATCGCGATACAGCGTCATGAGCGCGGGAAGCTGCGCCTGCGTCGCCTCGCGCACCGGCTCGGCGGCGGCTGGGGTGGCGAGCAGGCCGGCGATCAGCGCGACATATGCGTTCATGCCGGTACCAGTTCGACGACGTCTATTTTTGATTCGAAGCGCGGCCAGGGCAGCACTACCCGCCAGCGACGTTCCTCCACCCGCTCGACAAAGCCCGCCATGTCGCGGTCGGCGTCCTGGCCATATTCGAGCGGCGCACGCTCGTCTCCCAGCACCAGCGTGCCCAGAAACACCGCGCGGGCGTCGCCATCGGCGAACAACAGCCCCACCGGGCGTTGCGTTCCGCCTTCCTTGTACAGGCTCAGCATGTCGCCTTCCTGATCCACCCGGCAGCGGAAATAGGGATAGGCGACATAGTCGAGCATTGCCGGGCCTGCCGCGCCCAGCTTGAACACGCGGCAGCGATAGGCCCCGGCGGGGGGTATCGCACCGGTCAGCGCGCGATCGGGATCGAACAGCGCGCCTTGGGCGCGGATTTCGGCAACATTGGTTTGCCGTGCGGCTGACAGCCCCTGCATCCAGGCATCACGCCAGCGCCGCAGCCGATCGCGATCGGCGGGCGTGGCAATGGTACGCCAATCGGCCGACGCGGCTTCGACCGGTTTCGACGCGGCCATCGGCCCCGGCCCCCCGCGAAGTCCGCCGCAGCCGGCAACGATGAGTGCCAGGCCGCATGCCGCCAGCGTTTTCGAAATCATGGTACGCGAATCCCGAATGGTTTCGTATACCCTAACGCTGGTTTCCGGCTTGCCAAGCGAAGTTGGCTACGCGGTCCACCCGCCATCGACCGACAAATTGGCCCCGGTGATCGATTTCGCCTCGTCGCGGCACAGGAACAGCGCCAGCGCGGCGACCTGTTCGGAGGTTACGAACTCCTTGGTCGGCTGGGCATCGAGCAGCACGTCGTTGATCACCTGCTCGCGCGTCAGGCCGCGTGCCTTCATCGTGTCGGGGATCTGATGCTCGACCAGCGGCGTCCAGACATAGCCGGGCGAGATGCAATTGGCGGTAATGCCAAAGGTCGCGGTTTCGAGCGCCACGGTCTTGGTCAAACCGGCAAGCCCGTGCTTGGCGGCGACATAGGCGGCCTTGTTGGGGCTGGCGACCAGGCTGTGCGCCGATGCGGTCGAGATGATCCGGCCCCAGCCGGCTTCCTTCATATAGGGAACCGCGGCGTGCATGATGTGGAACGCCGAGCTTAGGTTGATCGCGATGATCGCGTCCCATTTCTCGGTCGGGAAATCCTCGATCTTCGACACATATTGGATGCCGGCGTTGTTGATGACGATGTCCGGCCCGCCCAATTCTTCGTGGCAGCGCTTCACCAGCGCGGCGATCGCGTCGGGCTTGGTCATGTCGGCGGCATCGTACAGCGCCTTGCCGCCGCTGGTTTCCGCCAGCGCAGCACGCTCTGCCTCAATCGCGGCTTCGTCGCCAAAGCCGTTGATCATCACATTGGCCCCTTCGGCCGCCAGCGCCTTGGCATAGGCAAGGCCGATGCCAGAGGTCGATCCGGTGATGAGGGCGGTCTTGCCTTTCAGGAACATGCTATTCTCCGTCTGCGTATCCGGTCGGCTCAACGCCGGGTAAGGTCGAACGCTGCCGATCGGCCATCGACGATGTTCGCCGCCATCACTTGCGACTGTTCCATCGTGCGGTCGATCGCGTCACGCCCTGCCTGCCAATGTTCGCGCATCGTTCGCTGCGAAAACTCGAAATCGCGGCTGCCGCCTTCCCACGCATTGGCGCGGTGGATCAGGTGGACCAGCGCGACCGGCAATTCCGCCGCCTGTGCCTTGAGCGCGACGACGTCGGGATCGTCGCGCATCTCGGCGGGCAATTTGTCGAGCACGCGCCGGATCGCCTCGCGCTCCTGCCGCAATTTCAGCCGCTCGGACGAAACCTGGCGGGTGCGGCTGGAATAGCGGATTTCCTTTTCGCGGTTTATCACATCGGTCATCGTGCGCGGGCTGTCCGACGTGGCCGAGAACAGATCGACCTGGAATACCAGCATCGCCGCGTCCTGATAATCCATGACGTGCGTCAGCGGCGTGTTCGAAACCAGCCCGCCGTCCCAGTACAGCTTGCCGTCGATATCGATCGGCGGCAGCCCCGGCGGCAGCGCGCCCGATGCCATGATGTGGCGGGCGTCGATCCGGTCGGTGTGCGAATCGAAATAGCGGAAATTGCCGCTTTCGATTTCGACCGCGCCGACCGACAGACGGATCGGGCCTTCATTGGCAAGATCCCAGTCGATCAGGCTGTCGAGCGTGTCCTTGAGCGGGGTCGAGTCATAGAAGCTCAGCGCTTCGCAACTGCCGGGGCTGGCAAAGCTGGGGGGCAGCACGCGCGGGCGGAAAAAGCCCGGGACGCCTTGCGCGATCACCGCGCCGGCCGACCATTCATGCAGGAATTCGCGCAGCAATTCATTGGGAAAGATCGGAAAGCTGGGCAACCCGCTGGTCAGCAATTCCCAGAAGGCGCGAAGCCGTTCGACCCGGCGTTCGGGTGGGTTGCCGGCGATGATCGCGGCATTGACCGCGCCGATCGAAATGCCCGCGACCCAGTCGATATCGACCTCTGATTCGGCAAGCGCCTCGAACACGCCGGCCTGAAAACTGCCAAGCGCGCCGCCGCCTTGCAGGACCAGCGCGACACAGTCGGGAAGCGGCAGCGTTTTGGCGATGCGGCGGCGAGTGGGTTTGGGTTCGATGTCAGCCATAACTGTCAAGATGGCGTCTGTGCTGCACCGCATCAACACCGTATTTGACGAATAACGCGCCCGTCGTTGCAACATACTGCCAACCCTGTGCATTCTGCGGGCGATCCTTTTTCGATTTATCACGGACCGTGCCGCAATGCGCCTCGACGACTTCGACCCCAGCGACAATGTGCGCGACCTTGGCTCCGGCGGGGGAGGCGGCGGTGGATTTGGCTTGCTGGGGCTGCTGCCGTTGCTGATGGGGCGCGGCATGGGCTGCGGCGGTATCGGCCTGCTTGTCGTGGTCGGGCTGATCTATGTCGCGATGAGCGGCGGGCTTGGCGGCTTGACCGGCGGCGGGTCGCAGGCTCCGTCCGGTGCGACGTCGGGCGCGGCGGTGTGCAACACCGAAGCGCGGATGTTCAGTTGCCGGGTGTTGGCCTCGACCGAGCAGACCTGGGAGAAGCTGTTTGCGGCGCAGGGCAGCACCTATCGTCCGGCGACGCTCAATTTCTACCGGGGCGGCGCAAACTCGGGCTGCGGTCAGGCAAGTTCGGCGGTCGGGCCATTCTACTGCCCGTCCGATCAGGGGATCTATCTCGACACCAGCTTTTTCGACGAACTGGCACAGCGCTACGGCGCTGCCGGCGATTTCGCGCAGGCCTATGTGATCGCGCATGAAGTCGGCCATCATATCCAGAATCTCACCGGCCAGGCGGGCGAAGTGACGCGCCAGCAGCAAAGCCTGGGCAAGACGCAGGGCAATCAGCTTTCGGTGCGTCTGGAATTGCAGGCCGATTGCTATGCGGGGGTATGGGCGGCGCAGAACCGGCAATATCTTGAAGCGGGCGACATTCAGGAGGGCCTGACCGCTGCTAACGCGATCGGCGACGACACGCTGCAACGCAAGTCACAGGGCCAGGTAGCCCCCGACAGCTTCACGCATGGCAGTTCGGCGCAGCGCAAGGCATGGCTGCAACGCGGCCTCGACAGTGGCGATCCTGCCATTTGCGACACTTTTAGCGGGGCGATCTGATCGCATGAGCGTAGCGTTCCGTCGTGAGAGCGACGAAGAGCATAAGGAACCGGCGTTCGAGCTGCCCTTGCCCCCCGGTCCCAATCTGGTGACTCGCGCAGGGCTGGCGCTGATCGAGGCGCGGCGCGATGCCGCGCAGGCGGCGGTCGATGCCGCATCGGGCGAGGAAGAGGTCAAGCGGCTGCGGCGCGACTTGCGCTATTGGCACACGCGCGCCGGCACTGCCGAGTTGCAGCCCGCCCCGGTGGGCGACGTGGTCGCCTTTGGCGCGCGCGTGCGCTTTCGACTGAACGGGCAGGAGCGGACGATCGCGCTGGTCGGCAGCGACCAGGCCGATCAGGCGGCGGGGCTGGTCCCCTTCACCGCGCCGCTGGCGCAGGCGATGATGGGTGCCGAAATCGGCGAATGCGTCGATTTCGCGGGCAAGCCCGAAGCGATCGAGATACTGGCGATCGAGGCGCTGGAGCCCGAGGGCTGAGCATGATCCGTATTCTGGTCGATGCCGATGCCTGCCCGGTCAAGGATGAAGTCTATCGCGTGGCCCAGCGGCACGGCGCGCAGGTCGTTATCGTCAGCAATCAGCGGCTTCGGGTGCCGCCGCTGCCCTTTGTCGAACGGATCGTGGTGAGTGACGGCTTCGACGCCGCCGACGATTGGATCGCCGAGGCAGCCGGGCCGCGCACGATCGTGGTGACCGCCGACATCCTGCTGGCCGATCGCGGGCTGAAGGCGGGCGCGGTGGTGCTGTCGTCGAACGGCAAGCCCTTCACCGCCGCGTCGATCGGCAGCGCGATCGCGGTGCGCGCGATCATGGCCGATCTGCGCGCGGGCGGCGATCAACTGGGCGGACCGCCGCCCTTTTCCAAACAGGACCGATCGCGCTTCCTGTCGGCGCTGGACGATGCGCTGGTACGGTTGCGGCGCGCGGGGTAGGGGGCTGCATGGCCGAAAAATTCGAACGACATCGTCAGCCCTGGACACAGGACGAAATCCAGAAGCTGCATACGCTGGCGAAGAAGGGCATGGCGCTCAAAGCGATTGCCAAGGCGATGACGCGAAGCGAGGAATCGGTGAAGGACCGCGCCAAGGCCGACGGGCTGAACATCGCCAAACTTCGGTAGCGGCAGCGTTACCAGAAGCGGCTGCCGGGTATCCCCTTGAACGGACCGGCAAGGTCGGTGGTGATCCACCCGCCGTAAAAGCCGCCAGGCTGCGCCACCGCGCACTCGCCATCGACCAGGCAGGTGTCGAACAAGGCGGGATAAAAGGCGATATGATCGCGCATCGCCGCAAAGGGCGCGGTCGGGCTGGGATAGGCCCAGGCGGCGTCGGGGATGACTTCGCCCGCGATGATCGCGTCGAAATAGATCGCCTGCCCCTTCCATTCGCACAATGATCGCCGGCCATTGGGGCGAAGCAAGCCCGCCTCGACATCGGCAGGCGAGAAATAATAGGTCGGCGGGTGGCTGGTTTCGAGCGTGCGGAAGCCCGCGCGGGTGTCGGCGACCATCACGCCGCGATGCCGTATTTCCAGATGCCGCGCGGTCGGCTCGCAGATCGCGGGGCGCGGAAAGTCCCAGACGCTCTCCTGGCCCGGGCCGACCGGATCGGGGGTGGGCCAGTTCATCGTGCCACCATGCGTTGCAGCCGGGGCCGGACACGCAGGAACCGAAGATATAACCGCTCGAGCAGGTTCAGCACCACGCGATTGCGCGCCGCCAGGCCCAGCGGGCGGAGCAACGGGATCGCTCGCCACATCGCCGCGAAGGCCGCCGCGCCCGACAGCATCTGTCCGTCCTCTTCGGCGTGGAAGCGGGCAAGCGCCGCCTTGCGATCGATCGGGCAACTCGCCTGCGGATCGGCGATGTCGACAAAGGCGATCGCTCCGCGCTTGTCGAGCCGACGCATTGCCGCGATCTCGCGCCGGCACAGCGGACATTGGCCATCGTAAAAGACGCGAAGCATTGCCATGTGCCGCAAATGGGGTGCGTTGCCGCGCCTGCAACGGGAAGGGTGCCGAATGGACGTAGCGATTGTGGGGGCGGGGATCGCCGGCCTTGCCTGTGCCGATGTGCTGGCGGCGGCGGGGCATCGAGTCGCGTTGTTCGACAAGGGGCGCGGCCCCGGCGGGCGGATGTCCACCCGCCGCGTCGATCAGGATGGCGCGCGCTACAGCTTCGATCACGGCGCGCAATATTTCACCGCGCGCGATCCCGATTTCGCCGCGCAGGTGGCGATCTGGGAGGCCGCCAGCATCGTCGCGCGCTGGCCCGCCGCGGGCGATGACGCATGGGTGGGCACGCCCGGCATGAACGCGCCGGTGCGCGCGCTGGCCGAGGCCCATTCGGTCAGCTGGGGCGCGCGGATCGAAGCATTGTCGCGCACCGATCAGGGTTGGCAGCTCGATTCCCGCCCCGAATATTATGCGGCGGTGGTGGTGGCGGTGCCCGCCGAACAGGTCGCGGCGCTGGTTTCGCCTTATGCCCCCGATCTGGCCGAAGCCGCGACCGCGACTCCCTCCGATCCATGCTGGACGCTGATGGCGGCGTTCGACACGCGGATCGCGGTTGCCGGCGATGCGCTGCGGGGCGGGGCGGGCGATCCGCTGGGCTGGGCGGCGCGCGACGGGGCCAAGCCGGGGCGCGCTGTCGACGAGACATGGGTGGTGCAGGCGGGATCTGACTGGTCGGCGACGCATCTGGAGGAAACCCCCGATGTGATCGTGCCGCAATTGCTGGCCGCGCTTGCCGAGCGCGCCACCGCGCCGCTGCCGCCTGCCACCTACACCGCCGCGCATCGCTGGCGCTACGCCCGCACCACCGGGCGCGATAGCGGCGTGACTTGGGTGGCGGACCTTGGCCTGGGGCTGTGCGGCGACTGGCGGCAAGGCCCCCGGATCGAGGCGGCGTGGCTGTCGGGCCAGCGGCTGGGGCAGAAGATCGCCTGATCGCCAGAAGGACCGCGCTGGTGAAAGCGCGGTCCTTCCGTCATCGGGGGGTAGGCGGGGGTCGCTGCGTCAGAAATCCAGACGCAGCGTGGTCGAAATCGCCCGACCGTTGAGCAACCGCCCGCGAACGATGCCGCTGGCCGGGATGGTGGCCTCGTCGATCCCGGTCAGCGCGATGCTGTCGAACAGGTTCGTGGCGTTGAGCGACAGCAACACCCGCTCGACCGGCCGCACCTGTACGAAGGCGTTGGTGGTGACATAGCCCGGCGTCTTCAACAGGTTGACGTCCTGGGCATAGCTGTCGGTCGTGCCGATGAACACCGCGCCCGCCGTCAGGCTGAACAAGCCCTGGCGATAGCTGCCTTCAAACTCCAGCCCCTTGGCCTTGTAGTCGCGCGCGATGACGCTACCGTTCGAGGTGTTGATATTCGAATCCTGCGCTTCGACATGGAAACCGGTCAAGTTCACCGTCATGTTGGCGTTGCGATATTTCACACCGATTTCGGCCTGCTTCACCGGGTCATAGGCTGCCTGCGGAATCGCCAGCCCGCCGGTGCGGTTGTCGATCACCGCGCCAAAGGTGATGCCGGTCGAATAGGACAGATAGCTATAGGTGTAATCGACCGGTGCGGGTGAATCGAGCGGCGTGATGCCGACACGCTGTTCGGGCGGCGAGATCACCCCGTCGCCATTGATGTCGCGTGCGACCTGGCCGATCCGGCCCTGCCCCAGATCCGCGCCGAACACCTGGCCCTTGGCGCTGCCGAAATCATAGCGGGTGCTGCCGCCGATCGACAGGCGACCGAAGCGGGTTGTCCAGTCGATCGCGGCCCTTGGCGACGCCGGTCGAGAAAACTTCCTGAACCGGGGCTTTTTTTCTCCTTAGCGGCTTCGGCAGGGTCGGTTCCGCGGGCGGTTTGGGCAAAATTCTTAGCCTTATAGGAACACGGGCGACGCAGGTTGCGCGCGGGTTGAAATTTCCATCGCGACCGCAACCATTGTGGCGATTGTCGCTGATGCGCCTGCTGACCAGCCGGCGAATAGGCAATTTTTTCCTACCGCCGCGCCCGTCTCCGCCGACCCGGTCCTACAATGCAGGAGTATCGATCGTCGGGTGACGACACCGCACATCGGCGGTTGCCTCGCCCGACTGGCAATCGCGTGCATGCCGCTTGGGCATTGGACGGCAAGGTGGAACACTGAGTGCGCGTTTTATTCTATCTGCCAGTGATTACGCCTTGGTGGTTCGACCATATCGTCGCGCCGCTGATCGGGCTGCTGGCGAACGACCATGACGTGCATGTCATGGCACCCCCGCCGTGGCGCAACACCGGGATCGGCCAGCGCGAACTCGCGATGTGCGCGCATCTGCCGCAGGTGCATTGGCATATCTGCGATGGCGAAGGCCATGAAACGATGCGGACCGAGCCAGTCGATCCGGCTGCGATCATCGATTTCGTCCGCTCGCTCGCCCCGGATTATGTGCTGTGCCGATCCGCCGATTGCGCGACGGTGGCGGCGTTTCCAGGGGTGGTTCGCCATTTGATGGAAGGGGGCGCAGCGCCGCTTTCCGTGCCCAACACCTGGGTGTTCTTGCAGCAGCAGCCCTTTGACCACGGCCTGTTGCCGCCGCTAGACGCCGGCGAAGGCGACCGGCTGGATGCGTTGATCGCTCCCGTCTGGGATGCGCTGTCGGCGCTGGCAGAGCCTGCGCCAGCGGATCGCCAATCTTTCCGGGCCTGGGCCGATCTGCCCGCCGATCGCCCGATTTTGGCGCTGCCGCTGGAATATGAGCATGAAGAAAACTTCTTTTTGGCTCACCGTATCGGGGCGACGCCCAACCATCGGCTGATCGCGCAACTGGCGGACAGCATCGACGATCGCTTCATCCTGGCGGTCACCAATCATCCGCTGAACGAACTGCTGATCGACAACAGTGCGCTAGAGGCAGAGATCGCGTCACACGCACCGCGCATCCGGTTGCTGCCGGGGACCATGCCGGGCGGAGCGAACACGACGATGCTGCTGGCGCGCGATGCCGATGGCATGCTGGTCGGCGATTCCAAGGTATATGCGCTTGCCGGCTTTTTCGGCACGCCGATGCTGAGACGTTCGCGCTTCGCGACCGGCGACTGGCTCAACGCCTGTGCCGACCTTCCCGCGTTTCTGGCGGCGGTAGCTCAAGGGACTGCCGCACGACCCGATCGCGTCCAGGCACGCCTATGGTTCGCCTTTCACATCGCCAATCAATTGTTCGATCCGAGCGAGCCCGCCTTTACCGCGCAGGATCTGTTCGCGCGGTTGGATCGTCCGGTTGATCCTGCCCGCTGGGACGCGGGCTTTGCCCGATACCGGGCCATAACCTCGCAGGTGACCCAATGAACGCGCTCACCGCCATTTCCCTCGCCTCGCCCGACCTTGCCACTGCCTGGTTTCGCGATGTGATCGCCGCCGAACGCAATGCGCTGTCGCGTTTCCTGCGGCAGCCGATGGCCGAAGTGTCCGACATCGTCGCCCTGCTCGCGCATCAGGCACGACCGATCGTGCTGATGGGGGTGGGCAAATCGGGCCATGTCGCCGCCAAGCTGGCCGCCACGTTTTCCAGCCTGGGCACCGCCGCACTGTTCGTGAACGCTGCCGAGGCGGCGCATGGCGATCTGGGCGCAGTCGAGGCCGGCAGCGTCGTCATTATCCTGTCGAACAGCGGCGCGACCGACGAGATCGTGCGGGTGATGCCGCTGCTGAAGGCGCGCGGCTGCACCTTGGTCGGCATTATCGGCCGGGCACATTCGCCGCTGGCCCGCGCGGTCGATCATTGCATCGTCGCCGCCGTCGAATGCGAGGCCGACCATATCGGCATGGCACCCACCTCCAGCACGACGCTGCATCTGGCGATCGGCGATGCCCTGGCCGTCGCGGTCAGCCGTGCGCGCGGCTTCACGCGCGAGGATTTCCTGCGCCATCACCCAGCCGGGCTGCTGGGTCGGCAGTTGATTCCGGTATCCAGCCTGATGTGTCAGGGCGATGCCATCCCCAAAGTGGCAACCGCGACGTCGCTGGTGGACTTGCTGGCGGTGATGTCGAGCAAGCGCATGGGTGCTGCCTGTGTGGTCGATCCGGATGATCACTTGCTGGGATTGATCGTGGATGGCGATGTTCGCCGCCACATCCAGGCGGGCGGCGATGTGCAGGCGGCAAGCGCGGGGGCGATGATGCAGCCGCGGCCGCAGGTGATCGGGCTCGATGCGACCGTCGGCGACGTGCTGTTGATGCGCGGCAATGGCGCCAAGCGCTGGCTGGTGCTGCCGGTCGTCGACGATGCGGGCCGTTTGTGCGGCCTGCTCCACACCAATGACCTGATGCAGGGCTGATCAATCATGAACATCGTCGCTTTCATCCCGGCCAAGGGCCATAGCGAGCGCGTCCGCGACAAGAACCTGTCGGTGCTCGACGGCGATTATCTGTTCAAGCGCAAGCTGCGCCAGGCGCTCGACTGCGCGGCGATCAGCGAAGTGTGCCTCGACACCGAATCCGATGCGCTTGCCGAACTGGCGACCGATTTGCGGATTACCCGGCTGGTGCGGCCCGCAGCGCTGGCCAGCAACGCCACCGACGGGCACGAGATGTTCGCCTGGGAATGCAGCCAGCGCCCCGATGCCGATATGTGGGTGCAGCTTTTATGCACCGCCCCCTTTGTCTCGGCAGCGACGATCGACCGCGCGATCGCGGCACTGCTGGCAAATCCCGACGCCGACAGCCTGGTCGCGGTCACGCGCGCCAAGCAATATTGCTGGGACGGCGATGTGCCGGCCTATGGCACTGGCCGTGTTCCCAACAGTGTCGATCTGCCAGCGACGGTGATCGAGGCGATGAGCCTGTACATCGTGCGCCGCCCTGCTTCAGGCGCAGTGCCCACCCGGCGTTTCGGCGTGCGCCCGATCCTGTTCGACCTCGATCCGATCGAGCAGATCGACATTAATCGCGGCTCGGACCTGATGATCGCCGAAACAATCGCCGCCGGGCAGCGCACCGCCGAAGTCACCCGCTTCCGCGCGATGATTTCGCACCTATCGTCGACGGTGCTGGCCGATATCTGCAAGGACAAGGGGATTGCAGCGGTGCTGCCCGCCAGTCTGCGCCCCACCAGCGGCGGCAAATTGCTTGGCCGCGCCAAGACGCTTTCTCTCGGCGCGTTGGGTGCGAACGATCCGCCCGATGCGTGGAAAGGCATTTACCGCGCGCTCGATTCCTATCGCTTCGTTCGCCCGGGCGACGTCATCATGGTCGAAACCGATGTCCCCGATCGCGCCTATTTCGGTGACCTGAACGCCAATCTGGCGATCCGGGCGGGGGCGGTGGGGGCCGTGGTCGATGGAACCACCCGCGACACCGCCGATGTCCGCGCGCTGGGCTTTCCGGTCTATGCTCGCGTCACCCACTGCAACGACATCAAATTGGAAGGCACGCTTCGTTCGATGAACCGGCCAATCGTGATGGGCGGCGTGTCGGTATGCAATGACGATGTCGTGTTTGCCGACGAAGACGGCGTGATCGTCGTGCCGCGCGCGCGCTGGGACGAGGTCGAAGCGGCGGCCTGGGACGTGATGAGCAACGAAGCGCGCATCCGCATGTTTGCCGCGCGCGGGCGCGATGTGGGCGAAATTCTCGCCGAATGCGGAGCATTTTAAGGATGGACGCCATGAAGACGGTCACGGTCGGCGCGCTCGACATCGCCAATGACAAGCCGATGGTGCTGATCGCCGGCCCCTGCGCGATGGAAAGCCGCGACCATGCGCTCGAGATGGCGGCGGCGCTGGCTGAAATCTGCACCGGCCTGGGACTTGGCCTCATCTACAAATCATCGTTCGACAAGGGCAACCGCACCTCGATCGGGTCGGCACGCGGCATCGGCCTCGACAAGGCGCTCGACATCTTTGCCGAGGTGCGCTCGCGCTATGGCTGTCCGGTCATCACCGATGTGCATGACGCCGGCCAATGCGCGCCGGTGGCGCAGGCGGTGGACGTGTTGCAGATCCCCGCCTTTCTGTGCCGGCAAACCGATTTGCTGGTCGCAGCCGCGCGCACCGGCTGCGCGATCAATGTGAAGAAGGGGCAGTTCCTGGCCCCGTGGGACATGAAGAATGTCGTCGCCAAGCTGGTCGCCAGCGGCAACGATCGGGTGATGCTGTGCGAACGCGGTGCCAGCTTTGGCTATAACACGCTGGTCAGCGACATGCGGTCGCTGCCGATCATGGCGCAGACCGGCTTTCCGGTAGTGTTCGACGCCACCCATTCGGTGCAGCAGCCCGGCGGGCAGGGCGAGACATCGGGCGGGCAGCGCGAATTCGTGCCGATGCTGGCGCGTGCGGCGGTGGCTGCCGGGGTGGCGGCGGTGTTCATCGAAACGCATGAAAACCCCGATGCCGCCCCCAGCGACGGGCCGAACATGATGGCGCTGAAGGACATGCCGGCGTTGCTGGCGCGGTTGATGGCGTTCGACCGGCTCGCCAAAAGCTGAGATCAGCCCCGGATCGCCCCGGCAACCGCGTCCCAGATCGCGGGCGTCTGCGCCAGCAGCATCGCTTCGCTTGGGTCACCGACCCGATATGCCCGCCCGTCGAGCCGCGCCGCCACGCCGCCGGCTTCGCGCAGCAGCAGCACGCCCGGCGCATGATCCCAAACCAGCGTCCGCCAATATAGGGCAAAGTGCCGCGCGCCGGTGGCGACCAGCGGATATTCGTCGCCCGCGCACCGCCGCGTCGGCGCGACCTCGCCTACTTGCCGGGCAAGCGCGGTGATCTGCTGTTCGATCGCGGCAGGCCGGGCGAAGCTGCTGACGATCCCGGTCATCGCGTCAAGCATCGGCATCGCCGTGGGCGGTGTCAGGCGAACCCCGTTTATCCAGGCCCCTGCGCCGCGTTCTGCGGCGGCTAGCCGATCGGTCACCGGATCGAGGATGCACGACGCGACGATCTCGCCCCCCTCGATCAGCACCGCCATCAGCGCGAACGGCGCGCGCCCCGCCGCATAATTGCCGGTGCCGTCGATCGGATCGATCACCCAGACCGCGCCGTCGCCTAGCCGGTCGAGCAGCGAGGGATCGCGCGCGCACGCCTCTTCACCGACCACGCGCGCATCGGGGCGAATGGCGATCAGCCCCCGCGCGATCACCGCCTCGGCGTCGCGGTCGGCGCTGGTGACCAGGTCACCGGGCGATTTCTCCTCGATCTCATCGGCACCAAGCCGCTGGAACCGCGGCATCACCACCGTCGCGGCAGCCTCGCGCAGGACAGCGCCGATGGCATCGGGCAGCGATGAATCTTGCGGGCGAGGCGCGGAACGATTGGCGGACATCACGTGCTCCTATCACGCCAAGTCGCGCTTCGCGAACATGGACGCGGCGCTGCGGGGTGGGAGGGGGAATTAACCTTACCCTTCAACCAGTTGCGGTGGTGGAGCTGAGGGGAATCGAACCCCTGACCTCTGCAGTGCGATTGCAGCGCTCTCCCATCTGAGCTACAGCCCCGCCGCCGGATGCCGGTCGCATCGCGACCAGCGATCGCTGCTTTAACGCCGCCGCTGCGCCGGTGCAATCTGCTCCCCGCGCAATTCGGCGCACACGCCTCCTGCCGGTTATTCAGCCGCCGGGTCTTTTTCGGCTGCGCATTTTCCCGTAGCATATCGAAACCGATCATAACGAAGGAGAGCAATATGGCCCAAGCTTGGCAATTGGTACGCCGCCCCGAAGGCATGCCCACCGCCGATGATTTCGCGCTGCGCGACATCGCCGCCGCCCCGCTGACCGACGGGCAGGTGCGCGTTCGCAACCTGTGGCTGTCGGTCGATCCCTATATGCGCGGTCGGATGAACGACGTGAAAAGCTATACCCCGCCGTTTGCGCTGGGTGAGCCGATGACGGGCGGTGCGGTCGGCGAGGTGATCGAAAGCTCCAGCGCTGCGCTGGCGGTGGGCGACAAGGTGCTGCACATGTATGGCTGGCGCGACGAGGCGGTGCTGAACGCGCGCGAGGCGCAGAAGCTGCCCGCGATTGATGCGCCGGCACAGGCGTTTCTGGGGCAGCTCGGCATGCCGGGCATGACCGCCTATTTCGGCCTGCTGCACGTCGCCGAAGCCAAGCCGGGCGAGACGGTGTACGTCTCGGCCGCCGCTGGTGCCGTGGGGTCGACGGTGGTCCAGATCGCCAAGGCCAAGGGCATGACCGTTATCGGATCAGCGGGCGGGGCCGATAAATGCGCGTGGGTGCGCTCGCTGAGGGCCGATCATGTCATCGATTACAAGGGCGAGGGCAGCGTGGTGCGCCAGCTCTCTGCCGCCGCGCCCGACGGCATCGACGTGTATTTCGACAATGTCGGCGGCGAGCATCTCGATGCGGCGTTCGCCACGGCGCGGCAGGGGGCGCGCTTTGCGGTCTGCGGCATGATCGACATCTATAATTCGGGCGAGCCGACCAAGCTTCGCTATATCGCCCGGATGATCGCCGCGCGGGTGCGCGTACAGGGGTTCCTGGTGAGCGACTGGATGGGCCAGGCCGAGGCCTTTTATGCCGACATGGCAAGCTGGATGGGCGACGGAAAATTGCAGCGGCAGGAAACGGTGGTCGAGGGGCTCGAGCGGATGCCCGAGGCGTTTCTTGGCCTGTTTTCGGGGCGCAACACCGGCAAGATGCTGGTACAGGTCTGAACGCAGCGATCGGGCCGGGGGGCGCATGCCCCTTGGTCCGTATCGCCGCGACGGCCGGGCGGGCGCAGGCTTACGCTCAGCTCATCGTGCCTGAAGGAAACACTTCGATGAAGATCCGCGACCGCACCGAGTTTGCCAGCAAACCCAAGCCGCTGACGACACCGCCTGAACGGCTGGTGGTCGATGCAGCGCGCGCCATGTCCGAAAAAAATTACGGGTCGATCATCGTCGTCGATCCCGATTCGCGAGTCATCGGCATGATGACCGAGCGTGACATCCTGCGCCGCGTGGTCGCCGAACATCGCGATCCGTCGACGACGCGGGTCAGCGACGTGATGACCACCGAATTGCGGCTGGCGCGCGCCGATGACGATATGGTCAGCTGGCTGCGGATCATGTCGAACGAGCGCTTTCGCCGCTTGCCGATCGTCGATGCCGACGACCGGTTGATCGCGGTGATGACGCAGGGCGACTTCGTGTCCTACACCTGGCCCGAATTGCTCGATCAGGCCAAGAACATGGCGCGGGCAACGCTCGGCCCCGATCTCAGCATGGCGTTCATGGTCATCGGGCTGCTGATCTATACCGTGGCGATCATCATCGCGGTGGCGATTTTCGCGACCTGATCGCGGGCTTGCGCCGGCCGACGCATGACTTAGACCGGGATATGGCATCGACCGAAGCAGCACCACCCGTCTGGCCGGCCGCAACCTTGGTGGTGATGCGCGATTGCGCCGGCGGTGCGCCCGAAATCCTGTTCGTCGAGCGGGCAAAGGCAATGACCTTTGCCGGCGGGGCGATCGTGTTTCCCGGCGGGCGGGTCGATGATGCCGATCGGGCGGCGGCGCTGGCCACGGCGGCAGCCGATATCGACGAGGCGGCGGCAAGGATCGCCGCGATCCGCGAGACGATCGAGGAAGCCGGGCTGGCAATCGGGCTTTCGGACGCCATCGATGTCGAGGCGGCGCGGCGGCGGCTATATGGCGGCGAGCCGATGGCGCAGGTGATCGGGCTCGACCGGATCGACCTGAACGCGCTCGAACCGTTTGCGCGCTGGCGGCCGCAGGGCGTGTCGCACAAGATTTTCGACACCCGCTTCTATCTGGCGCGCGCGCCGATCGGCGCGGTGCCTGCCGTGGTCGATGGCAATGAAAATAGCCGCCTGTTCTGGGCAAGCGCGCAGCATGTGCTCGACGAGACGGCAGCGGGGCGGATGCGGATCATCTTTCCCACCCGGCGCAACCTGGAGCGGCTGGCGACGTTTTCCAGCTTCGACGCGGCGGTTGCCGATGCGCGTCGCCACCCGGTGCGAACGATCGTGCCCTGGATCGAAAGGCGCGACGGAATCGAACAGCTCTGCATCCCCGACGATCTGGGCTATCCGGTCACCAGTGAAGCGCTGGGCGGCGCGATGCGCGCGTGATCATCGCAGTGCGGCGGATTGTCGGATCGGTGGTGATTGCGGCGGTGTTGCTGGCGATGGTGTTCGCGCTGTTCGCCCTGGTGCGAAGCCGGCCACAGGACATGCCGTGGACCGATCTCGCTCTCGGCCAGCCGGTGGGGGTGTTTACGCGCGGCAAGCTGGTGGCGCTGCGCGAGGATTTCGCCACGTGTCGCGGGCTGCTCGATCGTGCGGGGATCGACTATACCGCGCTCGCCCCGGTCAGCGCCGGGCAATGCGGCTATAGCGACGGCATCCGCTTCACCGATGGCGGCGCGCGCGCGATCGATTTCGCGCCGTCGAACCTGGGGGTGTCGTGCCCGGTCGCGGCGGCGCTGGCGATGTGGGAATGGAATGTCGTCCAGCCCGCCGCGCAGCGCCATTTCGGCAGCAAGGTGACCCGGATCGATCATCTGGGCAGCTATAATTGCCGCCGGCTATACGGCCGCGACACCGGCGACTTCAGCCAGCATGCCACCGCCAACGCGGTCGACATCGCCGGTTTCCGCACCGCAAAGGGCGATCGGATCAGCGTGCTCGACGATTGGGGCGACAAAGCGGCGAAGGGGGCATTCCTGCGCGAAGTGCGCGATGGCGGGTGCGATCTGTTCGCGACGGTGTTGTCGCCCGACTATAATGCCGCGCACCGCGACCATTTCCACCTCGACCAGGCGAACCGCAGCATGGGCTGGGGCACCTGCCGCTGATCCCCTTCCGCGAGCGCGAAAGGGGAGGGCGGTTCAGTTTGGCAGCGCGGCGGTGTCGACCTTTTCCACCCAGGCGGGATAGAAACGCGGCTCGCGGTTCGACCAGCCCGATGCGGTCGCTGCGGCTTCGCTGATCGATTGCAGCAACCGCCGCCGCAATTCGGGGTGCAGCGTGGGCAATGCCGATGCCGCACAGAATGCCGCCGGCAGCCAGGGGCGGACATCGGCACCGATTAGTCGCTCATATAGGAAACGATACGCGGCAAAGGTCGTCAGCCGGCCTTGCGCCAGATCGAAGGCCGATACGCTGACCAGTGGTGCCATGAACGGCTCGACCGCTTCGAGGCCGCTGTCATCGGGCACCAGGGCGCGCACTTCGGGCAGGCGATCATAGACGCGGGTCTGGGCACGGATGCCGGCAGCTTCGACCACATCGCGCGACCAGCGCGCCAGCGCATCCTGCCGCTCCAGCCCTACGTCGAGCGAACGCCGCACATAACGCTGGGTCGCTGCGCTGAAGCCTGCAAATTCTTTCATCTCGGCCAGCGCCATCGCGCCTTCGGCCGGTCTTGTCCCGGAACCCATCGCCTACTCCCACTGCTCGCTTCGCATGCCACAAGGTAAACGCGACCGGTTAACCAAAAGCTGAACCGGGCGCTGTGCCATGTTCCTAATATAGGATCATGAATGGTGGTGCATTGCAACAAAGCATGCGACGAGCGGTTAATCATGTATGCAAAAATTGCAGCTAGCGGATTTTGGGTAATTTTCGGGCAGTTTGAGACCGTTTGGAAATTCGCGAAATGCGCCGCGGCGCATTGCCGAACAAACGCTCAGCTGCCCGACAATCGCACCCCGTTGGCGATGATCCAGCCGCTGATGCACGGCCCGTCATAGCCGCGCGGGCGCTCCACCCGCCCGCGCACGCCGCAATCGGCGTCGGGATCGGATAGCGGCGGCACCACCACGCCCAACCAGCGCTGATCGAGCGTGCGGGTGCACACATACATGCCGATCCCGGCGCCCAGCCGGACCACGCTCGCCGCCTCGGCAAAGGGGGCGGATCGCAGGGTGAGGGTGGTTGCGCCGGGTTCGACGGTGGTGACCGTCGCGCGCGATTGGCATGCGGGAAATCCGGGACCGCCTTCCCCGATGCGCACCGCGCGGGGGCCGGGCTCCAGCGGGCTTACCGTTGCGGTGGCTTCGGGAGTGACGGTGTTGGTCTCGACCGTGGCGAAGTTACAGGCCGCCAATGGCAGCAAGGCAGCGATGGTGAAAAAGCGCATAGCGCTATGTAGGGGCTTATCCGCGACAAAGCGAGCGGTGCAAAATTGGTTCCGGGCGTTCGTCGTGCCGGCTCCACGGCTCATCGGATCGCGCCGGTGGCGGGCTATCGCCCAAGCTGAAGCCCTGCTTAACAAGGTCAACTTCTACTTCGGGCCTCGGGGGCTTCATGCATTTTGGTCGTTCTATTGCGCGTTTGGCGCTGGCGTTGAGCTGCTGCCTGCTCACGGCCACGCCTGCATTCGCGCAATTCTGGCAGTGCGCCCCCTATGCCCGCCAGATCTCGGGCATTGATATCCGCGGCAACGCGCACACGTGGTGGGATCAGGCCAAGGGCCGCTACGCCCGCGGCTCCACCCCGAAAGAAGGCGCAGTGCTGTCGATGGCGTCGTCGCGGCGCATGCCGCTGGGCCATGTCGCCACCGTGTCGCGCGTCGTCAGCGATCGCGAAGTGTTGCTGACCCACGCCAACTGGTCGCGCCGCGGTGGGATCGAAACCGATGTCCGCGCGATCGACGTATCTGCGGCGGGCGACTGGAGCTCGGTTCGGGTGTGGTACGGTCCGGTCGGCGGCCTCGGCACCAGCGCCAACCCGGCCAACGGCTTCATCTACCGCGACGGCGAACCCGCCGCCGCCCCGACCGCGATCGACGCCCCGCTGCTGATCGCAACCAGCGCGACCGTTTCGATGGACAGCGCCGCTTCGGTGAACTGAACAGGATTTTCCGAGCCGGTCGCGCGCACTTGGTTCGCGTTCTCCAAGCGGGCCTGAAGTAAGACGATTTTCCTTCGTCATTCCCGCGAAGGCGGGAATCCATATGCCAGTGCAGTGGTTAATGGATTCCCGCTTGCGCGGGAATGACGAGGGAGACGATTGGCGGTAAAGGGTAGAAATCATCCAGCTTTTATAAGGACGCTGGAAGACGGTTTGCACCGGCTCAAACCGGCGCGAACGTCATCGCATCACCGTTCATACAGTAACGCTTCCCCGTCGGCGGCGGGCCGTCGTCGAAGACATGGCCCAGATGCCCGCCACAGCGGCGGCACACCACTTCGGTACGGATCATGCCCAGCATCGTATCTGCGCGCAGCGCGATCGCATTGGGGCGCGGCGCATAGAAGCTGGGCCAGCCGGTGCCGCTCTCGAACTTGGTGCTCGACAGGAACAACGGCAGCTTGCAGCCGGCGCAGGCATAGACGCCCTTGCGCTTTTCGCCGTCCAGCGACGACGAATAGGGCCGCTCGGTGCCCTGTTCGCGCAGGATCGCATATTGTGCCGGCGACAGCCGCCGCTTCCATTCGGCGTCGCTAAGCGTCAGCGGATAACGCTGCGCCGGTTCGGTCTGGGCGGGCGAACACCCCAAGGTGACGGCAACGCCGCCGACTCCGGCTATGGTTAGAAAACGGCGGCGATCGGTCTGCATCATCGGTCCTTTGCGCATCGTGCTGATGTAGGTTCGCGCGCGCGATGCGAAAGGATGCAGGCTCAATAGCGGCTGAGTTCGACCGGCAGGCGGCGATAGCCATGCACGAAACAGCCCGATACCCGCTCGGGCTGGCCCTGCACGTTCACCCGCAGCCGCCGCTTGACCATTTCTTCCATCAGGATGCTGATCTGCAATTCGGCCAGCCGCGCGCCGACACAGCGGTGAATGCCGTGGCCGAACGCCAGATGCCGCCGCGCATTCGCTCGATCGACGCGGATCGAATCAGCATCCTCGAACATGGTTTCGTCGCGATTGGCCGAGACATACCACAGCGCCAATTTGTCGCCCTCGCGGATCTTATGCCCCTGTAATTCGGTGTCGGCGGTCGCGGTGCGGCGCATATGGCTAAGCGGCGTCTGCCAGCGGATCAGTTCCTGCGTGGCGTTCTGGATCAGGCCGGGATCGGCCTCCAGCTTGGCGCGCTCGTCGGGAAACTGATCCAGCCCCCAGGCATAGGCGCTCATCGAATTGCGCGTCGTGTCGTTGCCGCCGACGATCAGCAGGATCAGATTTCCCAGAAATTCATGCTGGTCCATTTCGGACATCGCGTCCGAATGGATCATCATCGAAATCAGGTCGGGCGTCCGCTCCTTGCCCACCTTGCCGTTCCACAAATTGGTGAAATAGGTGGCACATTCGAA
This sequence comes from Sphingomonas sp. 37zxx, assembly GCF_000786205.1. GTDB lineage: Bacteria > Pseudomonadota > Alphaproteobacteria > Sphingomonadales > Sphingomonadaceae > Sphingomonas. The sequence continues at coordinate 33,326 of NZ_JROH01000036.1, forward strand.
CAGATGCACCAGCCGCTGCTGGCGCAATTCGGGGGTCTTGATCAGTTCGATGTCGCCGGCCCAATCGGACCAGAAGGTGAGCTTGCGCCGCTCTTCCCAGGGAAAGTCGAACAGGATCGCCAGCATCTGGGTCGATAGTTCGATCGACACCTTGTCCACCCAGTCAAAAGTTTCACCGACCGGCATCGAATCGAGGATTTCGCCGGTGCGCTGGCGAATGGCGGTGCTGAGCCGCGTCATTTCGCTGGGGGTGAAGGCCGGGGCGACGGTGCGGCGCTGGCCGGTATGTTTGGGCCGGTCCATCGCGATGAACATCGGCATCTTGACGTCGACCCCCTCCTGAAAGTCGGCGAGCGTGATGCCGGCTTGCGAGGAATAAAGCTCGGGCAGCGATTCGACCTCGACCAGCGGCTTGTAGCTGGCGACCGACCAATAGGCGCCGAAATCCGAATGTTCGGTGCGGTGGATGCCGCCCTTGGCGCGAAGCTCGGCAAAGGGCGCATGCCAGGTGTCGTCGCGAAACAATTCGGCTCGGCTGACGTCGAGCGGATCGACGGTGCGAGTCGCCGGGGTGGGTGCCAATGTCGCCATGTTCGCCTCTCCTTATTTTATGGCGACCAGCATGCCTCAACTGACATAGGTGTCAATATGCAACTGATATTGCTCGCTGGCCGACGCGCTTATCGACCCATCAGCGCCGCCCAGCGGAATTTCGGCCCCGCCGATTGCAACACGCCGCGCCGGAAAAAGCGCGCGCCCACCGACACGCTGATCGCCACCCACAGCAATTGCCAGGCAATCGCCAGCGCATGCGGCCATAATTCGGGCGAATTGGCTGCCTTCGCCCCCATCGCAAAGGGCGAGCTGAACGGGAACAGCTCGGCCGCTGTCGCCAGCAGCGTGCCCGGCTGCGCCGCTGCCGCCGATGACAGGCCGAACATGCCGACCTGGAAAATGGTGATCGGCAGCGACAGCATCTGCAACTCGCGCGGGGTGGATGCCTGCGCCCCGATCCCCAGAAATACCGCGCCCAGCAGCATGTACGCCATCGTGAAATAGACGATGAACAACAGGATGAAGACCGGGAAGCCCACCGCCGGCCCGGTCGCGGCAAAGGCGCGGGTCATTTCGGGCGGCAGCAGCGTGCCGACGTTGAACACGATCGTTCCCCAAAAGGCGAGGAACAGCAGCGCCACCCCGAACATGCCGATCAGCTTGCCCAGGAACACGCTTTCCAGTGGTACGGCGGCGGCAAGGATTTCGATCACCTTGTTCGATCGCTCTTCGGCCATCGTGCCGACGGCCTGACCCGCGAGCAGCAACGTCAGGAAAAACAGCCCGAACACCGTGAAGAACGCAGCCTGGCCCTGGCCGCCGATCGATACCGTTTCGCGCGTCACTTGCCGCTTGGTCGCAATGCTGCGCGGGGCGAGGGTGGTGGCGTCGGCTCGCAGCGTCTGTTCGGCGAGTTCGGCCAGATAGCTGGCGGTGCGCTCGCCTTGCGCACTATACAGAATCGTCGGGCGCTCGATCGGGCCATAGAGCACGGCGGCGACATCGACATCCTTGGCATCCAGCGCGGCGCGCGCCTGCGCTGCCGGGTCGCGCTGCGGCGTGTCGATCCGAAGCGGCGGCGGCGCATCGCGGTCGCGAAACACCTGCCGCAGCCTTTTGTCGATCGCCTGCATCGAAGCGGCGGCGGTGGAATCGGTGATCGCGACGATCCGCACCGATTTTTCGCGGCTGTTCGCCATCGTCGCCGCGCCGACGCCGCCGATCGCGCCGAAGCCCAGCATGATCAGCGGGGCGAGCAGGAACAGCAGGAAGGTGGGGGTAAGCACGGTGGCGGTGAAATCGCGCCGCGCGACCGTCATCGTCTGGCGGATCAGCTTTGCGGTGTTGCTCATGCCATTTGCTCCGCCGCTTCGCGCCCGACGATCTTGACGAAGGCGTCGTGCAAGCGTGGCCGCTCGATCGACAGCCCCGAAATGCCGTGGCCGGCCCCGATCAGCCGTAGCAACAGCGCCTCCATCCCTTCATCGGGCACGGTGAAGCGCCAGCCGCCATCGGCGGGTTCGGCATCGGCTGGCAGCAACGCGGCCAGATCGGCATGTTCGAAATGCGGGACATAATGCGCCTTGAGCGGCAGCATCGCGCGGGCATCGGCGACGGTTCCCTCGAACCGCGCCTTGCCGGCGGCGATGATCGTCAGCCGGTCGCACAGCCGCTCGGCATGCGCCATCACATGCGTCGAAAACAGGATTGTCGCGCCGCGATCGCGCTGCGCCAGGATCAGTCCCTCCAGCCGTTCCTGGTTGACCGGATCTAGCCCTGAAAAAGGTTCGTCGAGCACGAGGAATTTGGGTTCATGCACCACCGATCCCAGCAATTGGACCAGCTGCGCCATCCCCTTGGACAGCTTACGGATCTTTTCGTCGACTGCATGGCCCAGCCCCGCCGCTTCCATCAGCGTCACCGCGCGCCGCCGCCCCTCGGCCCAGTCGAGCCCGCGCAGCGCCCCCATGAAGGCGATGGCGTCCTTGGCGCGCATCCCCGGATACAGGCCGCGTTCTTCGGGCAGATAGCCGACGATGTCGCTGGCGTCGCGCGGGCGGTCATACCCCATCAGCGTGCGCGTGCCCTCATCGGGTTCGATGATGCCCAGCAACATCCGCAGCGTGGTGGTCTTGCCCGCGCCATTGGGGCCTAGCACGCCATAGATCGACCCCATCGGCACCGCGATGTCGACCCCATCGACGACACGCCGGTCGCCGAAGCGCTTGACCAGCCCGCTGGCCGACAGCGCGAGTTCCCCTGTGCCCACTAAACCCCCATCGGTTTCTGCCTTTCCCGTTCACCCGATCGGGGAAGGGCGGGTGCTATCCCAATCCCCTTTGTGGTAGCGGGCGGACATGGCCAAGCACAAGCCAAACCGGCAGCCGGTGACGCAAGACCGCATCCGCGCAAAGGCAGCGGAGCTTGGCTTTGTCGCGTGCGGCATTGCTTCGGCCGATGTCGCGCCGCGCACCGGCGAACGGCTGCGGCAATGGCTGCACGACGGGATGCACGGCGACATGATCTGGATGGAGGCGCGCGCGCACCAGCGCGAAAGCCCCACCGGGCTGTGGCCGCAGGTGCGATCGGTGATCGCGCTCGGCATGAGCTATGCCCCCGCCGCCGATCCGCTGGCGCTGGCCGATGCGCGCGATGTCGGGCGGATTTCGGTCTACGCGCAAGGGGCCGACTATCACGACGTCGTCAAACGCGCGCTGAAAGCGCTTGGCCGCTGGCTCGCGACCGAGGCGGACTGCGACCTCAAAGTGTTCGTCGATACCGCGCCGGTGATGGAAAAGCCGCTGGCCGAGGCGGCGGGGCTTGGCTGGCAGGGCAAGCACACCAATCTGGTCAGCCGCGCACATGGTAGCTGGCTGTTCCTGGGGGCGATCTACACTACGCTTGATCTGGCAGCCGATGCGCCCGGACGCGATGCCTGCGGATCGTGCGACGCCTGCCAGCGCGCGTGCCCCACCGATGCGTTTCCGCAGCCCTACCGGCTCGATGCGCGGCGTTGTATTTCGTATCTCACGATCGAACATGCCGGGCCGATCCCGCACGAATTTCGCAAGGGCATCGGCAACCGCATCTACGGCTGCGACGATTGCCTGGCGGTGTGCCCCTGGAACAAGTTCGCCGCCACCGCCGCGCGCAACCTGGCCTTCGCCCCGCGCGCCGAGCTGACCGTGCCGATGCTCGCCGATCTGCTGGCGCTCGACGATGCCGGGTTCCGCCAGATATTCGCCGGTTCGCCGATCAAGCGCATCGGCCGCAACCGGATGGTCCGCAACTGCCTGATCGCGGCGGGGAATAGCGGCGAGGCAGCGTTGCTATCCGCCGTGCAACGTCTGCTTGCCGATCCCGATCCGGTGGTCAGCGAAGCCGCCGAATGGGCGCTGGACCAGTTGGCGCTTTAGCAGGCTGCTGAAAAAGGGCTTGGC
>NZ_JROH01000037.1 GCF_000786205.1 Sphingomonas sp. 37zxx
AGATCACCGGGTTGATGGAGGTGCTCAGGTTATTGCGGCCAGCGATGTCTAGAAACGCTGGTGACCCCTAGGCGATGCACGCCATAATATTGTCGCACGGGTCGAACGGATCCAGGCCGAGCGCATAGCGCCGGCGCAGGTCTTGCCAAGTTCCAGTCATCAGCTGCATCACACGCGGCCTCAAGCTCTCGGCTGAGCGTGCGGCCGCGGCGGAGATCGGCATCCGCTCCACTTTTGACGCGACCGACCGCCGCATCATGGACGGTCGGGCCCTTTTGGCGGGCGACCGCCTTACCATCAGCGATATTGCGATGTGCGCAGCCTTTGCGCCACTCCTCCTGCTGCACAGCTATGGCGCGCTGATGCCGCCAGTTGAGGTGACGCCGCCACCGCTTCGCGCGCTGATGCAGGAGTTGCGCGCCCGACCCACCGCCGGCTTTGTGCAACGCCTATTTGATAGCGGCTTTTCGGCGATTGAAAGCTAGGCCGCAGCGGCATCTTGATCCTGCTGCGCAGAATCGGTCGGCGTTCCCATTTTCGCGTGGCGGACGGTGAGACTGTGATCGATGCCCTTCGCCCGGGGCTCGCAGGCGCAAGCCCAACGAACTCCTGCTGTGCCGCTGGCCGATGAAGCAGGCGCGAGCCGGATAGGGCAGACATTGCGGTGCGCCCGGTATCGTCACCTTGCCGTCTGTTACACCTTCATGAAACCGTCGCACTTTGCCGCGATATGCCCGGTCGATGTCTCTGCCGTTCCCCCACCTCGTCAAGCAGATGCGGCATGTGCTGCAGCGGCGCGGCGTCGCGCCGCAGGATTGCGACGACATCATCCAGGACGCGTTCCATCGACTGGAGGTCTATCGCCGGGAACACTCGGTCGACCATGTCGCCGGCTTTCTGATCCGCACGGCCGTCAATCTTTCGATCGACGCGTCCCGGCGGGCGCGGCGCGTATCCTTCACGGACGAACCGGTGGAGGCGCACGTCATTGTTGATGAAACGCCCCGACCTGATGAGGTTTATGCCGCCCGAAAGCGTCTAGATAGATTGAACGAAGGCTTTGCCGCGCTCGACCCGACGACGCGCCAGATGATCCGTGCACAGCGCATGGATGGGTTGAGCGTTGCCGCGATCGCTGCGCAACATGGTGTTAGCGTCAGCGCGACCGAAAAGCGATTGGCCAAGGGATTGGTGTTTCTGGTGAACTGGATGGAGGGATGGTGAACGCGGGGCGCCCTGACCGTGACGAGGGTCACGTCGGTGTCCAGACGGACGCCGCGCTGTGGGTCGTCCGGACGCGCGATGCGGCTCAGCCCGATCTGACGACGCTTGACTGCTGGCTCCAGGCCGACCCGACGCATGCTGATGCCTATATGGATGCCGCCGGGGTCTGGGACGATCTTGGGCAGGTGCTGCCGGACTGGAAGCGCGACCCCGTTGCGCTGCCCGCTCCCGAACGCGCCGCAGCGCCACGGCGCATGCGTATAGCGATCGCTGCCTTTGCATCGTTTGCGGTGGCGTGTTTTCTGGCGGTGCAATGGCTGGTCAGCCCGACGCCCTATGCGACCGGCATCGGCGAGCAGCGCACGATTACCCTCGCCGATGGCACGCGGGCGACATTGAACACCGACTCGGTGATTCGCGTGTCGCGCTTTGGCAATGAGCGGCGGGTGACACTGGAGCGTGGCGAAGCCCAGTTCGACGTCACGCATGATCCACGCCGCCCGTTTCTGGTCAGCGCGTCCGACCGCACCGTGCGCGTGCTCGGCACCAGCTTTGTCGTGCGCCGCGATGCCGAGCGTGTCGATGTAACCCTGCTGTCGGGCAGCGTGGCGGTGGAGCGCGGCGGAGTCACCACCGTGCAGCTCCAGCCCGGTGAGCGATATCGGCTGCTGAGCGATCAGCCCGCGCGCATCGACCGGCCGCGGATCGATATCGTCACGGCATGGCGGAGCGGAAAATTGCTACTGGACGATACCCCGCTCAGCGATGCGATCGCCGAAATGAACCGCTACAGCGGCCGTCCGATCATTTTGGGCGAACCCGCGTTGGGACAGCAGCGGTTGAGCGGCCTGTTCGACACGCGCGACACGAACGCCTTTGCGCACACCATCGCCGAAATCTACGACCTGCGCCTGCAGGAGCGGCGCGACGGATATTATCTGGTCCGGACCGGCAAGACCGCGGGTCGATAGGTCCGGTCCGGCACATCGAAAAAAAGATGGGCGCGCCCGTGAGGTTTGCGCTGCGAGACTCGTCCTTGAATTTGGAGAGCGTCGGCGTCGGCATAGGTCGGGACCGATGAAGTTCGACGTAAAATAATGCTGGGTCGTAGAGCAATGCTCTTCGGCGCACGTAAAGATTTACGTATAATGCCGTCGATTAAATAAAACCAAATGAACTCATCAAGAAAATTTGATAGTATTTGAGATGGGCATCAAGATAATGTCACTAAAGAGTCATTCAATGATCTTAGTGACGCTCTAAATTAAAGTGAATGAAGGCAAGTTTTCGACTCAATCGAGCTTGTCTTTCACGAGGCGACGGGGAATCGAAATGGCGGTAGTTGCGCGCGGCGCAGGGGCTTTGCTCCTGGGTTGCTGCATGGTGTGCAGTGCTTCTGCACAAGAGCGGGATGCCGAACCTGCGCCGACTTCCGTGGCGACGGGCAGCCAGGGGCTGGTCGACATTTTCAACTACCGGATCGAGGGTAACAGCGTCTTGCCGCAGACTGAGGTCGAGCGCGCGGTGATGCCGTTTCTTGGTCCGCAGCGCCCGATCGCCGATGTCGAAGCTGCGCGTGCGGCGCTCGAAAAGGCCTATCGCGATGGCGGGTTCGAGACGGTCGGTGTCGAAATCCCCGAACAGGATGTGCGCGGCGGAACCGTTCGCCTGAACGTGACCGAGTTGAAGGTGGGGCGCCTACGCGTCACCAATGCCCGCCATTTTTCGCCGGATGACATTCGCGAAAAGCTCCCGTCGCTGGCGGAGGGCCGTGTGCCGAACTATCGAGAGGTTTCGCGGGAAATCGCGGCGGCGAACAAGTCGAGCGAGCGGCTGATCATGCCCAGCCTGCGGGCCGGCGATACGCCGGACACGGTCGATGTCGATCTTCAGGTCGAGGACCGCCACCCGCTGCACGGATCGCTGGAGATCAACGACCGCTTTCCCAGCCGGACCGAGCGGCTGCGCGTTTCGGCCGGCCTGCGCTACGCCAACATGTTTCAGCTCGGGCATACGCTGAGCCTCCAGGGGCAGCTCGCACCGACCGACCCGGGCCAGTCGTGGAGCGTTTCGGGATCCTATGTCGCGCCGATCGCCGGCAGTGGCTTTTCGGTCCTGGGCTATGCCGTCAAATCGAACAGCGATGTCTCTGCGGTCAACGGCATCGGTGTTCTGGGGACCGGCGAGATCTATGGCGCGCGTGGCATCTACAGCTTTTCGACCGGCACCGGTGCGGCGACCGTCATTCATCAGCTCACCGCCGGAATCGACTATAAGATCTTCGAGGAAAGCCTTATCGTCGGAGCGGATGAGGCGCGCACGCCGATCGATTATTTCCCGGCGACGGTGCAATATTCCGCGGCCAAGCGCACCGAACGCTATGATCTGGACGTCTCGCTCAGCGCCAATTTCGGTTTGCGCAGCCTGAGCGCCACCAATGAGGAATTCGGGCTCAAGCGTTTCAATGCGAGCGCGAGCTGGTTCGCGCTGCGGACGGATATGGGCTATTTGCACAAGCTGCGTGGTGACTGGCGGCTGGGTGTCCGCCTGTCCGGGCAGCTCGCCAGCGGCGCTTTGATTTCCAACGAACAATTTGCGGCCGGCGGGCTCGACAGCGTCCGCGGCTATTTCGAGAGCCAGGATCTGGGCGACGACGGCGCATCGTTCCAGCTGCAAGCGGAGTCGCCGCTGCTGCTGAACAAGCAGGGTCCGGTCGACGAACTGCGCCTGTTCGCGTTCACCGATGGCGCGGTGCTGCATCTTCGCGATCCGTTGAGCTCGCAGCAAGCGACGACCAGTCTGCTCAGCGTCGGAGCGGGTGCCAATCTGCGCCTGCTCGGCAACCTCAATTTGTCCAGCCTGCTCGCGGTCCCGCTGAAGCAGACCGACGGCGTTAAGACCGACATTGCCGACACAGTGCGCATTCAGGTGCGCGCTTGGGCCGAATTCTGATCTTTTCAGGGGAGCAACATGTTGAAATTCCGGTTCATGGCGGCTGCATTGCTGCTTTCATCGTTCGTGCCGACCGCTGCCTCCGCACAGGATTGGTGGAATGCCGACTGGACTGAGCGACGCAAGGTCACTCTGGACGCTACGGGACTGCGTGGCGTCACCGAAGAAGTGAAGCGTGCGCCGGTCCTGGTGCGCCTGCACAGCGGCGTGCTGGACTTCAGCAAGGTGAAGCCCGATGGCAGCGACCTCCGCTTCCTGGGCGCCGACGGCAAGACGCCGCTGGCCTATCATATCGAACGCTTCGATCCGGCGGCGGAGATCGGCCTGATCTGGGTCGACGTGCCGACCGTCGCGCCCGGCGCGCGCCAGGATATCTGGCTCTATTACGGGTCGGAGGCGGCCAAGCCGGTCGCCAATGCCGGGGCGACCTATGACGGTGAGCAGGTGCTAGTCCAGCATCTGAGCGACAATGGCCCGCCGACCGATGCAACCGCCAACCGCAATCAGGTGACGGCATCGACTGCGCGGCCTACCGTCGAAGGACTGATCGGGGGCGGCGCGTCGCTGGTATCCGATAGCGCGATCCGCATCGCGCCGAGCCAATCGCTGACGGTGCCGGCTGGCGGCAACCTCACCTTCACCGGCTGGGTCAAGCCGGCCACGGCGGGAATGCCTGCGGACGCAGCGATTTTCACCAAGCTGGGCGCGGGCGGCGAAGCGGCGCCTGCGCGCGTCGTGCTCGGGCTACTCGGCGGGGTGCCGTATCTGCGCGTCGTCGGCGCGGACGGCACTGCCAGCGAGGCGGTCGCCGGTGCGCCGCTCGCGGGCGGTAGCTGGGCGCATCTCGCTGCCGTGGTCAGGGGCGACAACCTCACGCTCTATGTGAACGGCGTCGCGGTCGGGCAAGCGGCGAGCGCGCTGCCGGAACTCGCCGGCGAAGACGTAATCGGTGCAGCGGCGGGGCTGCCCGCGATGGTCGGCGATATCGATGAGCTTGGCCGTGCCAACGTCGCGCGATCGGCCTCGGCCATCGCCCTGCTCGCGCAATCGCAGAACCGGGGGTCGAATTTCGTCGGCGTCGCCGCAGAGGCGGAGGCCGAAGGTGCGGGCGGGCATAATTATCTGGGCGTCCTGGTCAGCGCGCTGACCCCGGACGCCTGGGCCGTCATCATCATCCTGGGGATCATGGCGCTGATTTCGTGGATCGTGATGGTGATGAAGGGCTTGCTGGTTGCGCGCACCGCCCGCGCCAACTCGAAATTCCTCACCAGCTATGGCTTTGCCAACCGCAGCCAGGGCACGCATAGCGGCCTGGTATCTGAGCAGCTCGGCAGCTCGCAGCCGGATGCCTCGCTCGGCCGCCTGTTCACCATCGGTCAGCAGGAATTGAAGGCGCGCCTGACCGAGAATGCGAACGTGCCGAACCGCGATCCCCATGCGATCGCGCCGCAGTCGATCGCGGCGATCCGCTCGGCGCTCGACGCGGGGCAGGCGCGTGAGGAACAGCGGCTCAACCGCTTCATGGTGCTGCTGACCATCGCCATTTCCGGCGGGCCGTTCCTTGGCCTGCTGGGTACGGTGGTGGGCGTGATGATCACCTTTGCCGGCGTGGCGGCAGCGGGCGATGTCAACATCAACGCGATCGCGCCCGGCATTGCCGCCGCATTGCTCGCGACGGTAGCCGGCCTCGCCGTCGCGATCCCGGCGCTGTTCGGATACAATTATCTGCAAAGCCGGATCGAAGAAGTATCGACCGACAATCTGATTTTCGTCGACGAGCTCGAGAAGCGGATTGCCGAAACCTATCGCCCCGATGCGCGCTACGCGCTCGCAGCCGAATAGGGGGCGATCATGCAGATGAAGAAAAAGGGCAAGAAGCTCTACGACGACATCAACATTACCCCGATGCTTGATCTTGCTTACGTGCTGCTGGTGATCTTCATCATCATGACCACGGCATCGGTTCAGGGGATCAAGGTCAACGTCCCCAAGGCGAGCTCATCGGTCAGTCTGGCCAAGCCGACCACCAAGGCGATCACGGTCGACAGCGACGGACAGGTGTATCTCGACACCTATCCCGTCACGATCGACGAACTGGAGGCCCAACTGCGGTCGTTCAAGGCGGTGACCCCGGACTTTCCGGTAGTGATCAAGGGTGATCGCGTGTCGCAATTCGGGCGCATCACCGAGGTTCTGGACGCTTGCGGCCGTGTCGGCATCACCCAGCTCGGTATCGTCACCGAGCGCGTCAAGACGAGCTGATGATGGCCACCGCCCGTCCGCACCCGCTGGCGAAGGTCGGCGCTGCAATCACGCGGACCCGCCTGACCGGGCCGATCATCCTGCTCGTCCTGGCGGCGCTCCTGATCCTGGCGCTGGTGTCGCTCTGGCCTGCCGGGGACGGCCGGGTTCAACGCGAGCGGGTGGTTCAGGAAATCACCGTGCTCCAGCCCCCGCCGCCGCCGGTCCCGCCGGAACCGGAAGAGAAGATCATGGAGGAAGAGCCCGAGATCATCGAGCCGACCGACGATCCCCGGATCAGCGAGGAACCGGTCGAGCAGCCGTCGGATACGCCAAGCGAAGCCCCGTCCGAGCAACCCAGCAGCGAAGCGGCCGGGCTCGATCGCCCTGCCGATGCCGGCTCCGACAGCTTTCGCCTCGCTGCGGGCAAGGGCGGCGGCTTGTTCGGACGCGGCGGCGGTGGCGGCGGCGGCATCGGCTGGGGGCAATATGTCGAAGGGCATATCCAGCGCGCGCTGCAGCGTGACGCCCGCACGCGGGCGGCGCGGGGATCGGTTCGCGTGACGGTGAACATCGACCCGGGCGGCCGGTTCGTCGGGGCGGCCCTGCGCTCCAGCACCGGCGACGCCCAACTCGACTCCGCGATCCGCGCCGTCCTGTCCTCGCTGCCCCCACTCGGGCGCAGCCGACCGACCGGACAGGAGGGCACGACGCACGCCACCATCAACTTGAAACGCACCGACGGCTGAAGCCGCCGGGATTCATCAGGAACGGAAAAATCCCATGTCCCTTCGCATCACCTTGATTGCTGGCGCGGCACTGACGGCCCTTGCCACATGGGCCACACCGGCCAGCGCGCAATCGACCGATGATATCGGTGTCGAACTCCTCCAGCTACTCGTCGATGAGGGCGTTCTCAAGCGCGAGAAGGCGGAACAGCTGCTGGTCAAGGCGCGCCAGGCGGCGGCGTTGCGCGCCCAGAGCGAAAAGCCGGCGAGCGCCAGCACGATCAACGTGCCCTATGTGCCGCAGGTCGTCCGCGAACAGATCCGCGACGAGGTGAAGCAGGAGGTCGTCGCCCAGGCCAAGAGCGAGGGCTGGATCGCGCCGAACACGCTGCCCGAATGGACCAAGCGCATTTCGATCTCGGGCGACATGCGCGTCCGGTACGAGATGGAGAACTATGCCGACGACAACTTCCCGTTCTTTCCCGATATCGGCGCGATCAACCTGGCGGGCGGCGTCGCCGATGCCGACGGGTTTCCGCTGCTGAACTCGCTGATCGACCGGCATCGCGTGAACTATCGCGCACGGCTAGACATCAATGCCCGCATTTCCGACCAGGTGCGCGCCGGCCTGCGGCTGGCATCGGGCAATGAGCGCGGCCCAGTTTCGACCAACGCCACGCTGGGCTATTTCTTCCTGAAGGACGAATTCTGGCTCGATCGCGACTATCTGGACAGATTCTGGGTCGATCGCGCCTATCTGGAGGTCGAACCGGTCGCCGGCGTTGTGTTCACCGCCGGACGCATGCCCAATCCGTTCGAAACGACCGACATGGTGTGGGACGATGACATCAATCCCGAAGGTGTCGCGCTGTCGGCCCGCCGCCAACTGATCGACGGGCTGACCGTGTTCGGATCGGCCGCCTATTTCCCGATGGAAGAGCGCGGCATCTATGAAGACAGCTTCATGGTCGGCGGGCAGCTTGGCGCGCGGGCCCAACTCAGCGACGCGCTGAGCGTCGAGCTGGCCGGTTCCTATTATGACTTCCACGGCATCCAGAGCCGCAAGAACGCGCCCGACGGGTCGCGGCTGAACGATTATACTGCGCCGCGCTTCCTCGAGAAGGGCAACTCGGTGTTCAACATCCGCACCGATGGCCTGACCACGCTGGCCGGCCTCGCGAGCGACTATAACCTCGCCATTGGCCGCGCCCGGCTCGCCTATAAGGCGGGTCCGATGGAAATCGCCCTGACCGGCGAAGCGGTGAAGAACCTCGCGCTCGACCCGGCTGAGGTCGCCGCGTTGCGCGGCGAGCCGGGCGTCGCGCCGGGCGATCTGGGCTGGCAGGTGCGGCTTGATGCCGGCTTCCCCAAAATCGAGCGGTTCGGCCAGTGGCAGCTGGGCGCTGCCTATAAGCGGATCGAAACCGACGCGGTACTCGACATCTTCACCGACGGCGACTTCGGCCTCGGCGGCACCGACGTCAAAGGCTATCTGATCGAGGGTTCCTTCGGCGTCTATGACAACACCTGGGTGGGCCTCAGCTGGTTCAGCTCGGACGCGATCAATCGTCCGCCCTTCTCGGTCGACGTGCTTCAGCTCAACCTGACCACCCGGTTCTGATGGAGCGCATGGCCATGAACCCGATCCATCTCTTTGCTATGGCGCTGGTCGCCGTCACCTGTTCCCCGGTTCCTGCGGCGGCGCAGGCGGTCACGGGCACCACGCAGCCACCCCCGGTGCCGGTGTCCGAACTGGAGCAGCGTGTCGCGGCACTGGAGGCCGAGCTTGCCCGCCAGACACTGATCGCCAGCAATGCCCGTCAGTCGCTCGACGCGCTGCGGGCCGAGGTCAAGCTGAAGGACGAACTGCTCGTGCTGGGTCGCGAACGCAACGCGGAACTCTACGCGATCGCGATGGAGATCGCGAAGAAGCACGTCCGCTCCGACGATTGGGAGCCGTTTTTTCAGGGCGAGCGGGTGAAGATGGAGAATCTTCGCCAGTCCTATGAGGACCGGCTGCGCGCGGCGCGCGTCTATGAATCCACGCTCCCGCCCAGCGTGCAGAAGCAGATGGACGCCGAACTGGGAACTGCGCCGACCGAGGCGCCGAAAACCCCCGCCGCCGACCAGAACTGAACACTCTCGCTTCCCGCCAGTACCAAGGACGCCCGCCATGATCGCCCGCTTCGCCCCCCTCAATGCCCAGTCCGGCCGCCTGTTGGCCGGAGGCAGCCTCGCGGCCCTCGCTTTGGCGGTCAGTTTCGCGCCGACCGCTGCGCGCGCGCAGCAGCAGCCGTTCGGCACGATGGTCGGGATGCAGGCGGGGCGGACGATCGGGCCGAACGGGCAGGTGTCGGTGTGGCAGGGGGCCAATCGCCCCACCATTGGCGTCGACGCCGATGGCAGACCGCTGATGACGATCGAACAGCTCCAGCAAAAGGCGCTGCTCGACTGGGAAGATTTCCGCCTCCAGACCAACGAAGTGCTTGAGTTCAAGCAGCAGGCGGCAAACTGGATCGCGGTCAACCGCGTGCATGGCACGCAAGCGGCCGAGGTCAATGGCGAGATTCGCGCGATCGGGCGGGTCTATATCTTCAACGACAATGGCGTGCTGATCGGCGAGGACGCCAAGATCAATACGCGCGCGCTGGTGACGGGGCGGGGCTTTTCCGACGTCAATGTAAACGGCAACACGACGACGCTGGTGCAGTCGGCCGAGCGTGCCTTGCTCGACTGGAGCGACATGAGTGTCGCGGCAGGCGAAGTGCTGAAGTTCCAGCAGGAAAAGTCGAGCTGGATCGCGCTCAACCGCTCCTACAATACCGGCGTCACGCGGATTGATGGCAAGGTCGAAGCGAACGGCCACCTCTATCTGGTGGCACCGCGCGGCATTTCGGTCGACGGCACGATCAATGCGCAACAGCTGGTGCTGTCGTCGCTATTCATGCGCGATGACCAGTTTTTCGGGGATGGCAGCAACGGCGGCCTGACATCTTGGGCGCGGGATTTTAACGGGCGCTTCGATCCGACCTTCTCGAACAGCTGGTACTACCCCAGCGGGCAGCAGGGCTATAATCCGCTCGGCTTTACGGACTGGATTTCGCAACCGAATTATTTTGAGCTGATGAACGATGGCCCGGAGGTCGTCGATCCCAATGACCCGCTGAAATACAATGTCACGATCGGCCGCACCGGCACGATCAACACGGGTAGCTTCGGCAAGGTGATGCTGTTCGGACCTAACGTCACCAACAAGGGCACGATCAACGTCAGGGACGAAGGGCAGGTTATCCTCGCTGCGGGCGAGAACATCTATCTGCGTCCCGGCAACGGCGGAATGCTTGAAACCTATGTGGGTGCCTTCAACCCATTCGCGCAGATGCGGCCCAACGTGGCCTATGGTGGGCAACCGCCGCAATTAGTGGAATCGGAGGAATGGCGCGCATTTTACAGTATATTGTTCGGTCGCGAGATTACGCTGGGCGAGTATCTCAGCTATGAAGACTATCAAACGCTGACCCAGAATGGCCATACGGGCGAAGCCGGCTATATCCCGTATGGACGGATCGTCGCCTATCTCAACCAGCGGCAATATGAGCGCGCCCATGCCGTGGGTTATACCGCGCGCAATGAGGGGATCATCTCGGCCAAGCGCGGCGGCAGCGTCGATTTCCGTGGCCTCAACCTCGAACAGATGGGCGCAGTCGACATCACCTCGACGGCCCTGTTCCGCGGCAATATCAGCTTCCACGCGACCGTCTATGACTGGCGCGAATATGCCAATAGCGACACGCCGGGCTGGGAACATGCGGTTAAAGGACATGGCTCGGTCGTGTTCGGCCGGAACAGCCTGACGCAGATCACGCCGGACCTCGACTCCACCGATGCAATCCCGGTCTCGCTCGGGGCGCAGAGCGTCGGCACGCTCAAGATCAACGCCCGCACCGTTCATATGCAGCAGGATTCGATCATCCACATGCCGTCGGGCACGATGAATGTCCTGCTCGATTCGGGCGCGCATATCTTCGACAACAACCGCGGCCAGGGCGCCAATCAGGGCAATGA
The DNA here is from genome assembly GCF_000786205.1 of Sphingomonas sp. 37zxx. Classification (GTDB taxonomy): domain Bacteria; phylum Pseudomonadota; class Alphaproteobacteria; order Sphingomonadales; family Sphingomonadaceae; genus Sphingomonas. Next base: position 11,211 of record NZ_JROH01000037.1, read on the forward strand.
GGACGGCACCCGCTTTCTGATGGACGCGGGCGCGCTGATCGACCTGTCCGGTTGGGAAACCACGCTCGATATGGGCTATCATCAGGTGACCGGCAGGCTGTTTGCCGCGCAGCTGTCGGATTCGCCGGTGCAGCGCGACGGGCCGCTGTATCGCAGGGAAATTTCGGTCGATCGGCGCTTTGGCACCAACCTCGCCAACTGGCAGGGCTTCGACAATTTGTCGCAGGGGACGCTGGCGCAGTTCCTGGTCAATGGCGGCTCGCTCACCATGGACATCGGCAATGATTTCATCATGAAATCAGGGTCGGTCATCGACGTATCGGGCGGCGTGACGACCTATCGGGAAGGCTATGTCTACACCACGCTGCTGCGGCGGCTGGACGGCAGCATCATCGATATTCGCGAAGCCGACCCGGACGAGCTCTATATGGGGCTGGCCGATGAATGGGTCGATTACGACACCAAATGGGGCAGGTCCCAATCCTATTACATCCCCCTGATGTCGTCGGTGCGCGGGCAGTTCGAAACCAGCTATCAGCACGGCGGCAAGGGCGGATCGATTACGATTCTGGCCCCCGACACCGTGCTCCAGGGAACGTTGAGGGGCGAGACGGTTGCTGGCCGCTATCAGCGCGCGAACGTCCCCGTTGGCGGTTCCTTTGCGCTGAATGATGGCGGTGAGAGCGAAAACGAATATGTCAGCAACACCGTATTGATCACCGCGCTGGAAAACGCGCTCGACGCTCAATTCGGAATGGGGGATCGGCTCAGCGACAGATATGATGATCTGTTCGGCGAGGAATTTGACCCCGAAACCGACTCGATCAATGTCGAGCGCCGCACCAGCGACAACGCCACACTTGCCTCCGCCGATTTCTTCAACCGATCGACCATGGGCAGCTATACGATCGTTCAGAGCAGCCGCGTCAGCGATCAAGTCGTCAACAATTACTCCGTACCGCTCGACGGACCCGCGCTCCTCGTCGAAGCAGGAGCGACACTCAACCTTCAGAACGGTGCCTCGCTGACGCTTGAGGCCGCACAACGGCTGGAGTTCCTCGGCAGCGTGCGGACCGAGGGTGGCGATGTCCAGCTGACCGGGATGGGCGTCCGGCTTGGCGAAACGACGCGCATCGACACGCGGGGATCGTGGTACAGCGATTTCGAGGTCGATGAACCGATCGCGCTGAGCAGCGTGCCGCGCATCCATGGCGGCAATATCACGCTCACCGCCACGGGCAGCATTACCGATGCAGCGGACATCGGCCTTGTCCTGCCGTCAAGCGCGGTGCTGGACGCCAGCGGCGGCGCGTGGGTCACGCGCGAGGGCAAGCTGATCGGCGGCACCGGCGGCGATCTGACGCTGCGGGCGTATAGCTACAACGATGCTGACGCGCTCGACCTGGGGGCGCTTTCGAATGCCCGTGCCTATGGGCTCGCAGGCAATGGCCGGTTCACGCTCGAGGTGTCCAAACCGCTGGTGATCGGCGACTCGCTTCCCGTGCCGGATGGGCAAGCCGATGCAGATGCGCTGACGCCGTTGCTGATCCGCCCGGACTTCTTCCGCCACAGCGGATTTTCCGCGATCTCGCTGGTCGCTCCCACCATCACCGTCCAGCAGGGCGCACAGATCGAAGCGAGCGCGTCGATCCTCCAGCTCAAGGACCAGACGCTGTATAACGGCCGCCCGCCGGCCTTCTGGTCGGCTTCGGGCACCGATATCTATGACGTGGCCCAGGTCGAATATCTGACCGTTGAGCAGCGGCCTGAAGCTCTGCGCCGTGGCATGGACATCTCGTTCGGCGCGGTGGGCGGCACGATCGACATGGGTGAGGGCAGTTTGCTCTCGACCGAATTGGGCGGCAAGATCAGCCTGCTCGGCAACAGCGTCGTCGCCGGCACGATCCTGACACCTGCGGGCGTGATCACGCTGGGCGGGGGCGGTTCGGGAGGCGCAACGGAGACCTTCGTCTCGCTCGCCGCGACTGCCCGCTTGCTCGCACCCGGCGCTGCGCTGGTTACCTGGCGTGGCATTGATGCGATGGGCCGACCGATCGTCGATGGCGAGATCTTCGACGGCGGGTCGATCAGCCTTGGCGCCAAGCGCATCACGATCGCGGGCGGTGCGGTTCTCGATGTTTCGGGCACCAGCGCCACGTTCGACTATCTGTTCGACGATGGGCAGGGCGGCCTGGTGCGGCGTCCGACCCTGGTGGCATCGAATGGCGGCGCAATCTCGATCAGCGGCCAGATCATGAAGATCGATGGCGCGATCTATCGCGCGCATGCCGGTGGCATCGATGCGCGGGGCGGGCGGTTTCAGCTGAGCTTCGACGGCCCGCTCGCCACCGGCGGCGGCGGCGGTGGGGCGGCCGTGTCCGATGTGCTCAATTTGCTTGAGGCATATACCGGCTACGGCATCATCATCGACAAGTCGGGCAACCCGATTTCGAACATCTATGAAGCCGATCTCGGCGAGATCGATTGGGCCTATCTGATCGGCTACCCGATCGACTTCCCGCCCGGTTACACGCTGGGCAGCCGTGACGCGGCGCTCGCCACTTTTTCTGCCTATGGCACCGCGGCGAGCGGCGTGCCGCCGATGCTGATCATCGGCGATGCGTCCGGAATCGCGATCGAGGCGCCGGAACTGCCCTTCATCGCGCCGGGCTTGCTCGAAGTCTTCGGCCGGTTCGGCTATGTCGCCCCGACGCCGGTGGAGGGCGATCCGATCGTCACCACCCTGTCGCCGACCGCGCTTGGCACTGCCGGCTTTTCCAGCATCGGCATCACGGCCAACCCCGGCGTCATCTTTTCCGGCGACGTCACGCTGGGCGGTCGCAATGCCGATGGCAGCTTCGTGTTCGACCGGATCGACATCACTGCGGGGCGCATCATTGGCGTGACCGGTTCCGACGTCGCGCTCGAAGCGGGCATCATCACCTTGAACGGCGGGCCGTTGAACGGCCAGCCGACCGATGGTGGCTACCTGTCGGCACTCGCCAGCTATGGGGTCGCCGCGATCGGGGCCGATACCCGGTTCAGCGCGCAGGCGGGCACGCTGCTTCAGGTCGGTGCCGCCGGATTTCATGGTTTTTCGGACACGACGCTGATTTCGGGCGGCGATATCCGGCTCGCCGGAACGGCAGCGTTTCCGCGCCAGGCGCCGCTCGGCGTGCTGCACAGCAACGGCCTGCTAACGCTGAAGGCGGATCAGGTCTATGCCGGCACCGGGCGCATCTTCTCGGTCACCTCCGACACCGGCATCGTCATTCAGGCGCAGGATGATGGCGGCCCGATCAACGGCTCACCCTATGAGGTCGCCGCCCAGCTGACGTTCAAGGCTCCGACCATCCTGCAGGGCGGAACGCTGCGCTCGCCGCTGGGCACGCTGAATCTGGAGGTATATGACAATGGCACCGAAGGTTCGGGCACGCTGCGCTTTCTCAGTGGTAGCCTGACCTCGGTATCGGCGGAGGGCCGGGTGGTGCCTTACGGCTACACGTCGAACGGCGACACCTGGATCGATCCATTTACCCGTACCGAACTCACGACGCTGCCGGTCAAGACGATCAACGTCACCGGCGATGTCGTCGATATCCAGCAGAACGCGGTGCTGGACGTGAGTGGCGGCGGCGATCTCTATGCCCGCGAGTTCGTTCCGGGGGTTGGCGGCAGCTATGACTGGCTGACCGGCTATCGCGACGAAAATCTCGACTGGGTGAGTGCAGCTGACAAGGTCTATGCGGTCATCCCCGATTTCGACGGGAATGTCGCACCGCTGGGGTTCGGCAATTCGGCGATCGGCGTCGGCGACCGCGTTTACCTGTCGGGCGGCAGCGGCCTGCCGGCCGGCTATTATGTCCTGTTGCCGGCCGAATATGCGATGCTGAAGGGTGCCTATCGCGTGACGGCGTCGCACCGCTATGGCGATCAGTTCGACGGGGTCCGGCTTGGACGCGTCGCGCCGCAGACCGACGGATCGAGCATCCAGGCCGGATACCGCATCGACGGCGCATCAGGCGCGCGTGATCCGCTTAACATCGGCTTCCATGTGATGAGCGGCGAAACGCTGCGGATGCGTTCGGCCTATCTGGAAACGACCGCCAACCTCTTCTTCACCTCCGATGCATTCCTGCGCAAGTCGCTGCGGATCAACCGGCCGATTTCGGACGTGCCGCGGATCCCCACCGATGGCGGATCGGTGGTATTCCGTGTGGCCGACGACCTCAACCTGGACGGGACGCTGCGGTCCCAGGCTGCCACGGGCGGACGCGGCGGGTTTGCCGACATTGCATCGACCAGGGTGGTGGTTACGGGCAGCGATACCGATCTGGCCGCCTATGACGGTTATCTGAAGCTCGACAGCGAACAGCTCAGCGCGTTCGGCGCGGAAAGCCTGCTGATCGGCGGCGTGCGGCGTCAGGGTGCGACGAACCTCGAACTGACGGTCGCCGGTACCGACATCATCGTCGACAATGCCGGATCGGTCCTGTTCGGCCCCGAGCTGTTGTTCGCCTCCAACGGGACGATCGATGTCAAGGCCGGCGCGCGGATCGAGACGCGCGGTACGATCTCCGGTACATCGAGCGATATCCGGATCGCTCCCGGCACCGCCGCATTCACGCACGACAACGATACCAACTGGACCGGCGACGACGACTATCTCGTCCACGGCGCGCTCGACCAGGGCGCGGTGCTGCGCGTGTCGAGCGGTGCGATGGTGGATGTGCTGCGCGACTCTGGCGCGGTCCAGGCGATGAACGCGCTGCGCGCCGACCCGGCCGCACTGGCGCAGGTCAATGCGCTGCGCGCGTCGAAGGGGCTGGCAGCGATTGACGCTTCGGGCGGTCTGCTGACCATTGCCGACGGCGCGTCGATCACCAGCACGCGCTCGGTCGTGCTGGATGCGACCGACAACACGATCCTGGGCGCGCGCGCAACGCTGCAGACCAAGCAGCTGAGCGCGGCCGCATCGCGGGTCAGCCTGGGCGCGGTGCCACTGAACACCGGCGGGCTGGTCTTTGCAGGCAACACGCTGGGTCTGTTCGCCAATGCCGAGGAACTGACGCTCAAAAGCTATGGCAGCATCGACATCTATGGCGCGCTAGATATCTCGGCGACCGGCGATCTGCGGCTCGACAGCAACCTGTTGCGGGTCATCGATGCCGGGACCGATACGGTCAGCATCGCCGCCAAGACCCTGACGCTCGCCAACAGCAGCGGCGGACAGGGCGCGGCGACGATCGGCGACGCCAATCTCGTCCTGCAGGCGGATACGCTGTACATCGAAGGCGCCACCAAATGGATCAGCGGCGTCGCCGATGTCCGCATGGATGTGGCGCAGCGGATCATCGGGCGCGACGACACCCGGCTGGTCCTGCCGGGAACGCTGGACATCCACACGGGCGGATTGACGGCTGAAAGCAGCGCGCGGCTCAATCTCGATGTCGCAGGGGCGGTAACGGTCAGCCACAACGGCGCAGCCAACCTGCCGGTATTCCAGTCGTTTGGCGGTACGCTGAACCTGAGCGGCGATTCGATCGTCTATGCCGGACAGACCCGGATGACCGGCGGCACCATCAGCCTTCAGGCGCGCAGCGGTAATCTGGTCCTGGCCGAAGGCTCCGTGCTCGATGTGACCTCCAATGTCAGCCGCTTTTACGATGCGACCGTGGGCGTCGGCGCCGGCACCGTGAACCTGACCGCCGATGACGGTGACGTGATTGCCCAGCAGGGGTCGGTCATCGATGTCTCCGGGTCGAGCGTGGGCGGCGACGCCGGCACATTGGCGATTTCGGTCGGGCAGGGCGAAGCGCAGTTGCGGGGCACCATCAGAGGTAGCGCGAACGACGGCTTCGCCAGCGGTTCATTCAGGCTGTTGACCGACCAGTTGGCGGACTTCGCCGCCTTCAACGCGCTGCTCGATGTCGGCGGCTTCCGCCAGAGCCGGCGCTTCGAGATCAACCGTGGCGACGTGAGCGTCACTGGTACGATCGACGTCCGCAATTTCGCGCTGGTCGTCAACCAAGGGTCGATCGCCGTCGGCGGCACGATCCAGACCTCCGGAGCCAATGGCGGCACGGTCCAGCTGGCGGCGTCGCAGAATGTCACGCTGTTGAACACCGGCAGGCTGATTGCGCGCGCCGGAGCGGCTGACGGCTCAGGCGGCACCGTGCTGCTGGAGACGGCAGGTGCCAATGGTGGCGCGATCACCACCCAGGCGGGCGCGCTGATCGACGTCTCCGGTTCTGGCGAGGGCGGACGGCTGGTCCGGTTCCGTGCACCGCAGATCGGCAACGATATCGCGATCACCTCGCTCGGCGGCACCATCACCGGGGCCCGCAGCGTGCTCGCCGAAGGATATCGCAGCTATGACGGCGTGGCGGTGATCGATCAGGCGATGATCGACCGGGTCGAGGGCGACGCGAGCGCGTTCATGGCGGCCAATGCGGCGGCGATCCGCAACCGGCTGGGCAATGGCGTGACGCTGGCGGCGGGGATCGAACTGCGCAACGACGGCGACATGCAGTTGCAGGACGACTGGGACCTGTCCGGTCTGCGCTTCGACGGCGCGGCGGGGGTGCTGACCCTGCGCGCCTCTGGCGACATCCGGATCGATGCCAATCTGAGCGACGGCTTTGCTGACGGGCGACTGCTTGACGGGGACAGCTGGACGTTCAACCTGGCAGCCGGTGCCAACATCCTCAGCCCGAATTCGCTGGCGGTGCTTCCGACCGGCCTGCTCGGCGCGGAAACCGGCTCGGTCATCGTCGGCGGCACGACCGATACGATCGAATATTATTATGATCCGGCCTATGGCAACGAACACCGCCTGTATCTGCTCGATGCCAACGGACAATTTGTCCGCAACCCGGAAACCGGGGTTCACAACGGCTTTGTCGAACTGACCCGCGACCCGGCTACCGGCAAATATATCGATCCGCGCACCGGAGCCCTGATCGAAATGGACGCGCAGACCGGCGACTATGCCGATGCCGACGCCTATGCGCGTCGTCCGCTGCCATGGATGGCGCTGTTCCAGAGTGGATTTGGGCAGCTCAAGGCGGATGGCTCGCTCGGCTTCATCGATAGCAACGGGCTGGGCGAAATCAGCACCGACCTGCGCGATTATATCCAGTGGAACAATTCCACCGGCTATCTGATCCGGACGGGAACCGGCGCGATGAACATCGCAACCGGGCGCGATCTGGTGCTGCAGGAACGGGCATCGGTGATCTACACCGCCGGTCGCGCTGCGGCGGAGCTTACCGGGTTCAGCACGCCAGCTGGCGCACAATATGGGGTCGATGGCGGCGATCTCGTGCTGTCGGTCGCCGGCGATGTGCGTGCGAGCAGCCTGTCGCCGCAATTGCCGCACGGCTATCTCGGGCGCTCCGGCAGCCTCGACACGATCAGCGGCCTGTTCGCGGCACGCACCGACGGCGGGTTCGACCAAACAAGCTGGTGGGTCGATTATGATCGGTTCCAGGGCGGCATTGGCGCGCTGGGCGGTGGCAATATCGCGATCGAGGCGGGGGGCGACATCGACAATCTGTCGGTCGCGATCCCGAACAGCGGACGCGTCACCGGCAACACCGTGAAGTTGGCCGACGGCAGCAACACCGCGATGGAGCTGACGTTGACTGGCGGCGGCAATCTGACGCTGCGGGCCGGCGGCAATCTCTATGGCGGCGCCTATCATGTGGCATCCGGGGCCGGCGATATGGGGGTCGGCGGATCGATCCTGTCCGGGTCGACCGTGTTCTCGACGCCGCAGTTCAACTGCACGGACGCCTGCTACATCCATCAGGACTTCCGCGAAATCGCCGATCGCTTCGATCTGTACACGATGTTCTTTACGTCGTCGGGCCAGTTGAATGTGCGCGCAGGCGGCGACCTCAATGTCGAAAGCGTGATGGACCCGCTGATCGGCGAATCCAATTATCAGGACTGGCGGTTTGTCAGCTACACGGGCGACGCGAGCGCCAATTTCTTCTCGGCGGGCGGCGATGTGACGCTGTGGACCAACGGTCTGAACATCAGCCTGGCGTATGAATCGTCGGGAGCGTCCACGGCGATGAACCGGTCGGGCACGACCGTCAATTTCTACGGATCGAACGAGCGCCCGATGCAGGGTCGCGATTCGATCGGCTGGGACCTCTACCCGTCGAAACTGTCGGTGGTGGCGGCGACCGGCGACGTGAACCTGCTCGGCGGGCTGACTATGCTGCCCGATGCCGGTGCGGAGCTCGACCTGCTCGCCGGGGGCAGCGTACGGATCGGTTACAGCACCGAGGCGATCGACCCGCTGCTGCCGAGATTCGGCACCCGGCGCTGGGATCAGAACTATCGCGGCGCCTATCAGGGAGTGCAGCTCAGCCAGGCCGACATGGCGCTGATCCGCACCCCGACCAACCAGCCGGTGGTAGCGGGCGGTACGGTCCTGCGCACGTCGTTCGAGTTCGCTGGTGCTGGCACTGCCTATCCCGGCGTTACCTATTTCAACGTCAACAACCTGCCCGACCTGTATATCGGCAACACCGATCCGGTGCGGATCTATGCGGCCGGTGGCGATGTGGTGACGTCTCCCGAAGCCGTGCTCAACATTCCCAAGCAATTGTGGGTGCAGGCCGAGGGCAACATCTATTTCCCCAGCTATTCCATCCAGCACAACAACATGAACGACGTCAGCATCGTCCGTGCGGGTGCGGGCATCTATTTCGATCGCAACTATACGTCGGGAAATCCGAACGGCGGCTTTATCACAGTGGGTCATGTGACGGTCAGCGGGCCGGGCCGGCTTGAGGTCGAGGCCGGCACCGATATCTGGATCCCCAGCAACAGCGAGGGCATCACCAGCAAACGGATCGCGATCTATACCTATCCCGGATCGCCCAATCAGCCTCCGTCCGGGCTTCAGGACTGGAAGCCCGACGAAAAGGCCGCGGATATCGCGATCGCGGCGGGCTATAATCAGGCACCATCCTATGCTGCGTTCGAAGCAGCCTATCTCGACCCGACCAAGGCCGGCGCGATGGCGGATTATCTGATCGATGAAGAAAGCGGGTTGTCGCTGTACCTGTTCGACCGCGACTATGCGCGCGCGCAGGGTGCCACCGGCGAATTCGCCACGCCCGAGCCGCGCGAAGGCCTGGTCAACTATGTCCGCCGCCTGCAAGGCCTGCCGACGCTGACGAGCAAGGCGGCGCAGCTTGCCTATCTCGATAGCGCATGGGCATTCTGGCAGGGACTGAGCAGCGACTATAAGACGCCTTATTATCGCAGCATCCTGTTCCTCGAGTTGCGGACGACCGGCCGCGAAGCCAACGATCCGCAGAATGAACGCTACGACACGACCTTCCGTGGCTATGATGCGATTGCGACGCTGTTCCCGGGCGCGCAGCGGGCCGCTGGCGAAGCGCTGAGCGCAGGTGAATCGCGCTGGCAGGGCAATTTCGAAACCTATGCCAGCCGTGTCGTCTCGTCGGGCGGGGGCAAGATCGAGTTCGTCATCCCCGGCGGCGCGATGACGCTGGCCAATGTCGCGGCACGCCCCGAGGAGACGGGTCAGCCGGCCAATGCCGACGATCGCGGGAACGCGTTGCGCGCCGGTGTGCTGACCACCGACGGCGGTGAGATCAACATGCTGACCCATGGCAGTGTGGCGGTGAACCAGTCGCGCATCCTGACCAGCAAGGGCGGCAACGTCATGATCTGGTCGTCCTGGGGCGACATCGCTGCCGGGCTTGGCGCGAAGACCTCGATCAGCCCGCAATTCTATAATTATCAGCTCGACAATTGGGGGCGGATGGTACGCGAGCCGGCCGGGTTGCCGACCGGTGCGGGCATCGGCACGCTCGCCACGCAACCCGGCACCCCGCCGGCCGACGTGGATCTGATCGCGCCGGCGGGGATCGTCGACGCGGGCGATGCGGGTATCCGGGTGTCGGGCAATTTCAACGTCTATGCGATTGAGATCCTGGGGACCGACAATATCGACGTGGCCGGTGTTTCCAACGGGTTGCCGGCACCCCCGGCCGCACCCCCGACCGCGCTCGACGTGGACGAGGTGGCTGCGAAGTCCGACGCGGTCTCGACGGCGCTCGAATCGGCGGTCGCCGCCGTGCGTGAGAATGCGGCGATCGTCGCGCCTTCGCTGATCGAGGTCAGGGTCACCGGCTTCGGCGCGGCTTGCGATGAGGATGACAGCTGCGAACGGCAGACCGGACAGCGCACCAGCGATGCTGGAACCAGCACCCGGGCGGCAGTTTCAGCCACGATCCCGGTGGCGCTGCAATTCGATGCCGGCGGCAGGCCCGAGCAGTTCATGTTCCAGCTCCAGGCGCAGCCGCTCGACGATGCGATCCGCGCCGTCGGCAGCGCGTCGGGCTATAACATCCTCTACGACGCATCGATCCTCGAGGCGAAGATGACCCAGCCGTTGCGCGGCGAAATGACGCCCGAACGCGCACTGGCGCAATTGCTGGCCGGGCAGGGGCTGATTGCGGTCCGGGTTGGCCCGCGCACCATCATGCTGCGTCGCAAATCGATCTGAAGCCGGGGCGGCGAACGGTGCCGCCCCCCGATCGCATGGGCAGATCGCCCCGGATTTGGAGTTTTAGCGTGACCAACACCCCTCCCGCACCAGCGGGTCAGTCGACGTCTAGCCTGCCGTTGCTCTATCGGAACCCCGTGCCTGTGTCGGCCGAGCGCCACAGTGGCTGGCGCGTGGCGCAGGGCGACTATGCCTTCGCCGCGCAAGCGTCCTATGTACCTCTGTTGATTGCGGAATTCGGTCCTGGGTCGCGCCAGTATCCGATCCTGTTCGCTGAAGGCGAGGTTGTGACCCCGACCGCTCTGCTAGGTCTGGATGCCAGCAACCTGTTCGTCGCGAACGGGCACTGGTCCGATGGCGTCCATATCCCCGCCTATCTGCGGCGTTACCCATTTGGGTCCGCCGAGATCGGCGAGGCAGGCCGCTTCGCGCTGCTCATCGACGCGGATTCGCACCGGATCGTCCGTGAAGGGACCGACGGGGCGCCGCTGTTCGAAGACGGCGAGCCGAGCCTGGTCACGAAGCAGGCCTTTGCCTTTTGCGAAGCGTTTCGCGCCGACGCCGCCGCGACCCGGGACTTCTGCATCGCGCTGGCCGAAGCCGAATTGCTGATCGACCGCCAGGCCGACGTCACCCTGCCGGACGGGTCCAAGCGGGCGGTCAAGGGGTTCAAGGTCGTCGACCTCCGGGCGTTTCTTGCGCTTGATGATCAGCGGATCATCGACTGGCATCGCCGCGGCTGGCTCGCCGCCGTCCACTTCCACCTCGCATCGCTCGACCAGTTCGCGGCGCTGCTCGATCGGTATCCCGGCGCGGAGGCCCTCACCGGCCCGGCGTCCGATCCGGTCGGCGGCACCGCCTGATCGCGCATCGTCCGACTCTGCACTGCACTTCGGAAAGGTATTGTCATGCGTCGCTCTGGTTCCATCATCGCACTATTGTCGGTCATCGCGTCGCCCGTTGCGGCGCAGACCGCCCCGCCTGCCGGCAATCAGGGGCTGGGCGGCCCGGTGATCCCCGGAATATGCCTGCTCTCGCGCGAGGCGATCTATGCCAATGCCGCGATCGGCAAGGCAGCGACCGCGCGCCTGCAGCAACTCGCCACCGAGGCGCAGGCGGAAATCGAAGCCGAGCGCAAACCGTTGGAAACCGAGCTGAAGGCATTTCGCGCGGAGGCCGCCAAATTGTCCGCCGAGCAGCGCGCCGCGCGCGACCAGGCACTCGCGGCCCGGCTCCAGCCGATCCAGGCGAAGGCGCAGTTGCGCAGCCAGGAAATCGAAGCGACGCGCGTCAAGGCGATGCAGCGCATCGCCGATGCCGCCCAGCCGGTGATCGCGGCGGTCTATCAGCAGAAGAAATGCGGCCTGCTGTTCGATCGCAATTCCGCGCTGGGCGGTAACTTCGCCAACGACCTCACGGCTGACGTGGTTCGGACGCTGGATGCGAAAATATCCACGATCAGCTTTGACCGCGAAAAGCTATCGGCAGCGGCAAACCCTCGGAGTCCGGCACGCTGAACGCTTCTGATCGACTTGATTCGGCAGATCATCGGACGCACGCGTCGCTACGAATATGCGGAGCGGCAAGGTGCCGATCATCGCCCGGCTGGTAGGCTGTCCGCCCAACCGAGAAACCGGATCCAGCGTGTGGTAGACTCGGAATCTGGTAATGCGCCGATGGCGAACGCGCGGTGTGAGCCCCACTGTGTGGAGATCTTTATGAAGAAGCGTAGCGTTCAGACCCTGTGCGCAATCATCGCATTGGCGATGGGACATGGGCCTGTGGCCGCGCAGTCGGAAAGCCCCAGTTCGACTGTCACTCCTGTCGACTGGGCGGGCATATGGGTGGCCGAGAAACGCTTCGGTCCCGATCTTGCCGGTCCGGTCACACTGTCCCGCACCGGCAATGACTGGGTGGCGGTGATTCAGGGCGACAGCGTTCCGGTCGAGCGGCGCGAAGCTGGCAACCGAGCGGTTGAATGGTCCTTCGATTTTTTCGGCCAGGGGCGGTTTGTTGGCCGTCAGGCAAATCCCGGGTCGCCGATTCGCGGCCATTGGTTTCAACCACCCGGCGTGGTCCAGAACGCGCGCTATGCGACGCCGCTGCGCCTCGACGCCTTTGATCGCGGCGCGGGGTATCGGGGTATGATCGCGCCCTATGTCCAAGAGGCGTCCCTCAACATTCCGCTGATCGCCGCGCCCGGCAATTCCGCCCCGGGCGCAGCGCGATACCGCACCTTTCTGCGCGATCCCGAGCGCAATCTCGGCATGTGGTTCCGGATTGAAACGGTCGAGGTGGAGGGTTCGGAACTGCACTTTCGCAACGCGAACGGTGAAGTGCTGGCGACTGGTCGAAGCATCGAGCCGGGAAAGCGATTCTCGATGGTCTTCCCGCGCTTCGGCGAAACGCTCGACTTCACCCGACGTGGCCGGGATACGGCCCCAGCCTTCTATCCCCGGCGCTCCACCGCGCCCGTGACGTCGCTCAACCGTCCCGCAGACACGGCGGATGGCTGGCAGACCGCCGCGCCAGGAAGCACGGGCCTCGACACCAGCTTGCTGACCGAGCTGGTCTCGTCAATCGCCGCGACCGAGCCGAGTGCCTTGCGAGAGCCGTATATTCACGGCCTGCTGATCGCGCATCGCGGCAAACTGGTGATCGAGGAGTATTTCCACGGCTTCGATCGCGACCGGCCGCACGATTCCCGCTCGGCCGGAAAGACGATCGGATCGGCGCTGCTCGGCATCGCGCTCCACAAGGGTATTATCAAAAGCCTCGACACGCCGGTCTATCTGCTGTTCGGTGAGGTCGAGCACTTCGCCAATCCCGATCCGCGCAAGAAGCAGCTGACGCTGCGCCATCTCGTAACCATGTCGCCGGGGCTGGATTGCAGGGACGGCAATGCCGACAGCCCGGGCGACGAAGACAATATGCAGTCGCAGGACGCCCAGCCCGACTGGTATCGCTATGCGCTCGATCTGCCGATGGTGAGCGCGCCGGGCGAGACCAGCTTTTATTGCACTGCAGGCATCAACCTTATCGGCGGTGCCCTTCAGCGGACAACGGGGATGGCCCTGCCCCGTTTCTTTCAGGAAAGTTTTGCCGACCCGCTGGAGATATCCTCTTACCAGATGATCCTGTCGCCAACCGATGACGCCTATATGGGGGGCGGAATTCGCCTGCGCCCGCGCGACTTCGTCAAGTTGGGGCAGGTCTATCTGAACGGCGGCACCTGGAAGGGCACGCGGCTGGTTTCACGGGACTGGGTGCGTCAGTCGGCGGCGGCGCATTCAACGATGAACCAGCCGGGCGACTATGGCTATGGCTGGTGGCGGCAAACATTTAAAGTGCGCGGCAAATCGATCGACACGTTCTTTGCCAGCGGCAATGGCGGGCAGATGCTCTTTGTGGTGCCGCAACTCGAGATGACCGTCATGATGCAGGCAGGTAACTATAGCGACGGGCGAACCCGGAACGCCTTCAGGGACCGTTTCATGGGCGATTTCATCATTCCGGCCGCCATGAAGAACGAATAGCCGTCCTGGCGAAACGGCTGGACTCATTCTGAACTCTCGAAGCAGTCGGGAAGCATTTTGGGCGCGCGGCGCGCGAGGGTCCGTGAAATACCCGTGCTTACGACATCTCGGAGCCCGAGGCCTGCTTTTTGCAAGCTGCTCTGTCCGGAACACGCTACCGATAGCAAGAACGCGCCAGTCGGGCCCAGGGCCACAGGCTGACGGGAGTCCTTCAAACCCGGGCCCATTCCGACGAAAATCATCAACGATCTCCGAGGGCATGCCAGTTGGTGCCACTGAAGCTACGAAAAAGTGTGGGACGAAAAGTGGGCGCACCATGCGTAAAATCGTCCAAAATGGCGCATTTCCGCCATTTTCTGCTTGACGCTGGTGACCCCTACGAGAATCGAACTCGTGCTTACGCCGTGAGAGGGCGTCGTCCTAACCGCTAGACGAAGGGGCCGTTTGCGAGACGCGCACGTAGGCGGGAGGTCTGGCTGCGTCAAGGCGTTTTGGCGGGGGCTTCAGCTAAGACCCTCGATCCGGCCATCGGCTCCGAGGCGGATATGTTCGGCGGCGGGGATGCGCGGCAGGCCCGGCATCGTCATCAATTCGCCGCAGATCGCCACGACGAAGCCGGCGCCGGCGGCCAGCCTTACCTCGCGGACGGGGACGACATGTCCGGTCGGCGCGCCGAGCTGGGTCGGGTCGGTGGAGAAGCTGTACTGGGTCTTGGCCATGCAGATGGGGAGGGCACCGTGCCCTTCGGCCTCCCAGTGGGCTAACTGGGCATGGATCGCGGGCGATGCGGTGGCGCGATCGGCGCGATAGATGTGGCGGGCGACGGCGTCGATCTTGTCGAACAGTCCCGCATCATCGGCATAGAGCGGGGCAAAGCGGGCCGTGTCGCCGTCCGCCAGCGCGGCTACGGCATGAGCAAGCGCTTCGGCTCCCGCGCCGCCCTCGGCCCAGTGGCGGCACAGAATGGCGGTGGTGCCGTGCGCGGCGGCGCAGCGTTCGATCTCGGCGATTTCGACGGCGGTGTCGGTGGCGAAATGGTTGATTGCGACGACCGCCGACACGCCGAAGCGGCGGACATTTTCGATATGCCGGGCAAGGTTTACTGAGCCGCGTTCGACCGCGGCGACATCCTCCTGCGCCAGATCAGCCTTTGCGACGCCGCCATTCATTTTGAGGGCGCGCACCGTCGCGACGATCACGACGGCGGCGGGGGCAAGGCCCGCCTGACGGCATTTGATGTTGAAGAATTTTTCCGCGCCGAGGTCCGCGCCAAAGCCCGCTTCGGTCACGACATAATCGGCAAGCTGCAAGGCCGCGCGGGTGGCGATCACCGAATTGCAGCGATGTGCGATGTTGGCGAAGGGGCCACCGTGGATCAGCGCGGGGGTGCCCTCAAGCGTCTGGACGAGATTGGGCTTGATCGCCTGTGCCAGCAGCACCGCCATCGCGCCGCTTGCCTTGATGTCGGCGGCGGTGATCGGCCGACGATCGGCGGTATAGGCGACAACGATCCGCGCCAGCCGCGCTTCGAGGTCGTGCAGGTCGCTTGCCAGGCACAGGATCGCCATGACTTCGGAGGCGACGGTAATGTCGAATCCGCTTTCGCGCGGATAGCCATTGGCAATGCCACCGACGCTCTGGACGATCTCGCGCAGCGCACGGTCGTTCATGTCGAGCACCCGCCGCCACACCACCCGGCGGACGTCGATCCTCAGCTTATTGCTCCAATGGATATGATTGTCGATCATCGCCGCGAGCAGATTATGCGCCGAGGTGATCGCGTGGAAATCGCCAGTGAAGTGGAGGTTGATGTCCTCCATCGGCACCACTTGGGCATAGCCGCCGCCGGTCGCGCCGCCTTTGGTGCCGAAGCATGGTCCGAGCGAGGGTTCGCGCAGCGCGAGCATCGTCTTGCGCCCGGTGCGGTTGAGCGCGTCGGCGAGGCCGATCGAGGTGGTGGTTTTGCCCTCACCGGCGGGGGTGGGGTTGATCGCGGTGACCAGGATTAGCTTGCCCGATGGGGCCGGGTGCGCGGCGAGCCAGTCGAGATCGAGCTTGGCCTTGTGCCGGCCATAAGGCTCGATCGCTTGCGGCGGCAGGCCGGCGCGATCGGCAATCGCCTGGATCGGCTGAAGCGGGGCCGCGCGCGAGATTTCGATGTCGGAGAGCATGGTGCCGACGTAGCGCGCGGCAGGGGCGGGGGGAAGGTTGCTTTAGGCCGGGTTCGGTGCCGGGCCGCGATCAGCCGATCGGCTGGAGTTCGATCTTGCGGAACTCGACCGGGTGGCCTTCACCTTGCAGCGCCATGTAACCGCGATCTAGCGCCAGCTTGCCCCCTGCCGCGGCGATCACCGGCTTGGCATCGACATCGTCGGGATCGAGCTCAGGATCGGCATAGCGCAGCACGATTTTGCCATCGATCCGGTGGGTGATCTGGCCATTGGGCAGTACTTCGAGTTCGGCGGTGGTCCAGCGTCCGGCGGGCAGCGGTTCGCCCGTGGCCGGGATGCAGTGGCGCGGATCGCGCTTGCCTTCGAACGTGACGATCGTGCCGGGGGTGCACAGATTGCCCGATGGCTCGCGGCGCGCGCGGGGCACCGCCAGTAGCTGCATCTCGAGGCTGACGGGAAATTTCTGGTCGCGCGCCATCGTCGCGGGCGGCTGGGCGTGGAACATCACGCCGCTGTTGGTCTGCTGCCAGGGTTCGACGCCGGGCAGGAAATCACCGAACAGCCGATATTCGTAGCGTAGCCGATAGGCGGCGATCGGCGCTTTCCAGAACAAATGGCCGAATTCGCCCTCGAAGCGGGGATAGTTGGCGTGCGACACGCGGATCGCGCCATTGTGGACGATGAACATGCCGCGAGGGTCTTCGCCCAATGCGCGACCGGCGATCTTGGGGGTCCAGCCTGTGAGCGTCTTGCCGTCGAACAGCGATTGCCAGCGCGGCGCGGGAGCGGCACCGAGCAATGCCAGTGCGGGGATCAGCAGCATGGCCTTGGCGGCGCGGCGGGGGAAGTCGCTGGGCATTGGCTGTTCCTTCATTTGATCGCGGCCTTCCAATAACCGTTCGTGCGGCGCACCGAAGCACCCGTTCGCTTGGAGCAATGTCCTTCGATACGGGTCTTCGCCAGGCTCAGCCCCTACGCAGGACGAGCGGATATTACGCCGCCACTTTGCGCCGTTCGGCCATTTCCTCATTGAGCATTTCGGCCAGCAGGAATGCAAGCTCAAGACTTTGCCCCGCATTCAATCGCGGGTCGCAATGCGTGTGGTAGCGATCACCCAGCGACTGTTCGGTCACGTCGACCGCGCCGCCGGTGCATTCGGTGACGTTCTGCCCGGTCATTTCGGCGTGGATGCCGCCGGCATGCGTGCCCTCCGCACGGTGAACCGCGAAGAAGCCGCGCACTTCGGCAAGGATGCGATCGAACGGGCGGGTCTTGTAGCCATTTGCCGCCTTGATGACGTTGCCGTGCATCGGATCGCAGCTCCACACCACCGGATGCCCCTCGCGCTTTACCGCGCGCACCAGCTTGGGCAGCAGCGCCTCGATCTTGTCATGGCCATAGCGAGTGATCAGCGTCATCCGACCGGGCACACGACCGGGGTTGAGCGTGTCGAGCAGGCGCAACAGTTCGTCGGGCTCTAGCGTCGGGCCGCATTTCATGCCGATCGGGTTGCCGATGCCGCGCAGGAATTCGACATGCGCCGATCCCTCGAACCGGGTGCGATCGCCGATCCACAGGAAATGCGCGCTGGTGTCATACCAGTCGCCGGTCAGCGAATCCTGCCGGGTCAGCGCCTGTTCGTAAGGCAGCAGCAGCGCTTCGTGGCTGGTGTAGAAATCGGTTGCCTTGAGCTGTGGCACCGTTTCGGGATTGATCCCGCACGCTTCCATGAAGTCGAGCGCTTCGCCGATCCGATCGGCGACGTCGGCATATTTGGCGGCCCAGGGGCTGCGGCCCATGAAGTCGTGGGTCCAGCGATGGACCTGCTGAAGATTGGCATAGCCGCCTTGCGCGAAGGCCCGCAGCAGGTTGAGCGTTGCCGCCGACTGCGAATAGGCGCGGATCATCCGCTGCGGATCGGGGATGCGACCTTCGGGCGTGAAGGCGATGTCGTTGACATTGTCGCCGCGATACGAGGGCAGGGTGGTATCGCCGATCGTCTCGGTATCGGTCGAGCGCGGCTTGGCGAACTGGCCGGCCATGCGGCCAAGCTTCACCGTCGGCAGCTTCGAGGCGAAGGTGAGCACCACCGCCATTTGAAGGATGACGCGGAAAGTATCGCGGATGTTGTTCGCGCTATGCTCGGCAAAGCTTTCGGCGCAATCGCCGCCTTGCAACAGGAAGCCGCGCCCTTCAGCGACCTGCCCGAGTTCGGCGGTGAGGCTGCGCGCTTCGCCCGCAAAGACGAGCGGCGGGAAGGTGGCGAGTTGCGCGGTTGCGGCATCGAGCGCTTCGGCATCGGGATAGGTCGGAAGCTGACGCGCTTCGGCATGAGTCCAGCTATTGGGGGCCCAATCGGCCATGTCGTTCTCCGCGTTGCGTAATTTCACGAACCAATCGGCGTGATGCGCGATGCCGTTGGCGGCGATCTGGTTCACCACCGCCGCCTGGGCGCGCTTGCCGTCTTCCTCCCAGCCCTGCACCGTGCTGCCAGGGGTGCCGTACCATGCGCCAAAGGCGGCGCGGGTGATGCCGCGTTGTTCGCGGAAGCGTTTGATCTTGGTGCCGGCTAAGGTTGTCATGGACTAGCATTTACCCGATCGGGGTAAATCTGCAACCCCTCAATAGCCCGCCTGCAAATCCACCACATTCCGCATCGGCTTGCCCGCCAGGAACGCCGCGAGGTTTTCGAGGAACAGTGCGGCGGCGCGCGGGAACATCGTCGTCTGACTACGGCCCGAAAGATGCATCGAATGCAGCGCGTTGGGGGTGGACCATAAGGGGTGATCGGCAGGCAGCGGCTCAGGGTCGACGGTGTCGAGGAATGCGCCGGCGATCCGGCGCGCGGTGAGCGCTTCGATCAAGGCGGGCTGGTCGATCATGTC
Source organism: Sphingomonas sp. 37zxx (assembly GCF_000786205.1). Lineage (GTDB taxonomy): Bacteria > Pseudomonadota > Alphaproteobacteria > Sphingomonadales > Sphingomonadaceae > Sphingomonas. The sequence continues at coordinate 30,361 of NZ_JROH01000037.1, forward strand.
GCCGCGCGCCATGTTGATCAGCCATGCACTGCGCTTCATCGCGGTAAATTCAGGCGCGCCAAGCAGCGCGGCGGTCGCCCCGGTCGAGGGCGCGGCCAGGACGATCCAGTCAAATTCGGCAATGTGTGGCTTCCAGCCATCAGGCGTCAGCGTGCCGTAGCGGCCCGAGCGGGTGACGCCGGTCACCGCGACGCCGAACGCCGCCAGCCGATCGCCGATCAGCCGGCCGATCGTGCCATAGCCGATGATCAGCGCGCTGCTGCCCGCAAGCTCGACCGTGCCGGGTGCGGCGATCGGCCAGGCGCGGGCATCGGCCAGCCGGACGACTTCGTCATACCGCTTGGCGGCGGCGAGGATGCCGAGCACGGCATATTCGGCGACCGCCACCGCGTTGATCCCGGTGCCGTTGGTCATCACCGTGCCCCGTTGCTTCAGCAAGCCGGTGTCATAGGCATCAACCCCGGCGCGCAGGGTAAACAGCCATTGCAGCCGCTGCCCAAGCGCGGTGACCGCCGCCGAATCGAGCGGGTTCTGCATGTCGACCCAGGCGATGTCGGCATCGGCGATATGCGCCTGCGCATCGGCGCGGGTGGTGAACCAGTGCGGGTCTATGCTGTCCGGCAGATGCGGTTCGAGCAGCGGGCGGGCAAGCGCGGGAAGGACGGCTTTCATCGGCATGGTCCTGCGGTTTGGGAGGGAAGCGTAGCGATCAGCCCTCCAGCTTCCAATCCCAGCCTAGCGGATCGCCGTCCATCACTTCTACCCCGGCGGCGGCGAGCGCGTCGCGTAGGGTGTCCGAGCGGGCGAAATCCTTGGCGGCGCGGGCTTCGCGGCGTTCTGCCAGCTTGGCTTCGATCGTTTCTTCGTCGATCGTCGCGGCGGCGGGTCGGACTCGAAGGTCGGCGCGGGTGAGGGTCGCGAGGGTGAGGCCCAGCGCGGCGTCGAACGCTTCGGCGGCGGCAAGGCGATCGGCGGGCGACAGCCCCTTGTCGGCAAGCAATTCGTCGAGCACCGGCAGCGCCCGCGCGGTGTTGAGATCGTCCGACAGCGCTTCGTCGAACCTTGCGCGATAGGCGTCGGCGGTCGTCCGCGATGGCTTGTCGGGGGCGGCGCGAAGCTTCTCGATTGTCTGCACCAGCCGCTTCAACCGCGTCTGTGCCGCAATTGCGCCGTCCCAGGTGAATTCGAGCTCGCTGCGATACTGTGCGCTGAGGCACATCAGCCGGTATGCCAGCGGATGGATGCCGCGATCGACCAATGTCTGCAGCGTCAGGAACTCGCCCGCCGACTTCGACATCTTGCCCGCGCGATCGACCAGGAAGTTGTTGTGCATCCACATCCGCGCGCCGGTGAAGCCTGGCTCTGCATCGGTGCAGCCGCAAAACGCCTGATTCTGCGCGATCTCGTTGGGGTGGTGGATCTCGCGATGGTCGATCCCGCCGGTGTGGATGTCGAACGGGTGGCCAAGCTGGGCGTTGCTCATCACCGAGCATTCTAGGTGCCAGCCCGGCGCGCCGCGACCCCAGGGGGAATCCCATTCCATCTGGCGGCTTTCACCCGCCGGGGTCTTGCGCCAGATCGCGAAATCCTGCGGGTTGCGCTTGCCCCCGACCGGGTCGATCCGGCTTTCGCCCGCATCGGTGCTTTGCCGCGCCAGCCGGCCGTAATCGGGCACGGTCGACACGTCGAAATACAGGCCGCTGTCCAGTTCGTAGCAATGCGCGGGTGCGATCCGCTCGGCAAAGGCGATCATCTGCGGCACATAGTCGGTCGCCACCGTCCATTGCGCTGGGGCTGTGATGTTCAGCCGGGCGACGTCTGCCTTGAACACCTGGGTATAATGCGCGGCGATTTCCCAGATTGATTTGGCCTGCGCGGCGGCGGCCTTTTCCATCTTGTCGTCGCCGGCATCGGCGTCCGACGTGAGGTGGCCGACATCGGTGATGTTGATGATGTGCCTCAGGGCATAGCCCTTCCAGCGCAGCACACGCCCCAGCGTATCGGCGAACAGGAACGCGCGCATATTGCCGATATGCTGGTAATTATACACCGTCGGCCCGCAGGTATAGACGCGCACCGGCCCCGCCGGGTCAATCGGCGTGAAGGGTTCGATGCTGCGGGTGAGCGAGTTGTAAAGCTTCAAGGGAGCGGCGTTCATGCCGCCCCGTCTAAACCGCGCGGGCGCGAAGGCAAATGGGTTTACGACCCCTGGGGGTCAGGCGGCGAGGCGTGCCGGGCGGGTGCCATTCGACGAGCGAAACAGACCCTCGCCCTGGGTCTGGCCGGTGCGGATGGGCAGCGCCGTGGCGCAATAGGCGCATTCGGCGGTCATGCGACCGACCAGCCAGTGCGAACGCCCGCAACCGGGGCAGTGATTAATTTCCTGCATCCGATATTGAAGGCGGTAGCCGGTTTCATCGGGACGAAACGGGTGGTGAGCATGCATAGATGATGGTCCTGATACTGGAATCCCATCTTCAACCCGGCATTGCCGGATTTTGTTCCGCTTTCGCACCGTCGACGATCATGAACGCTTCACCGTGACCGCGCCGCAACACCCGCTTTTGCCTCCCGCCGCCTAATCGCCGCTGATCGGCAATGCGAAGGGTGCAGCCGGCAGCCCGGCGGCGTCGATCAGGTTCACGACCGGCGCATCGGCCCAGGCATAACGAACGCGATCAACGGGTTGGCCGTCGCCTTCGAGGCGGACGGTGCTGCTGTCGGCGCGTGCCTCGGCGTAGCGGCAGCGGGTGGCGGCGCAGAGTTCGAAGCCGATCGGTCCAGCCGCGCTGACGGCGGTGAGCGCGCCGGTGACCCCTTCGAATGTCACGACGATGTCGCCGACCATGCGCTGCGCGCGCAGCGGCAGGGGGCCGGAGGCGGGAAGATTTGCGCCATAGGCGATTACCGATGCCGCTTGCGCCATGCGCTTGGCGAGGTCGTTCTTGTTTGCGGGGTGAATGTCGGTCGGCTCGCCGATGTCGACGGCGGTGACGATTGCGGCGTGGCCGTCGACCAGCGCGGCGCGGCGCTGTTCGTCGCGCACCACCGCCCAGCCACTTTCGCCGGGCGCAGTTGCGGGCGATCCGAAATTGGCGAGACCGACGATGATAAAGGGCAAAGCGGGGTCGGCAAATTGCCGCCGCCAGCCGGCCATGAGCGCCGCCATCCGTGCATCATAGCCCGGCATCCCGGTATCGGATTCACCCTGATACCAGGCGACGCCTTTCAGTGCGATCGGCCCCAGCGGGGCGATCATGCCGTTGTACAGCGTCGATACGCCGGCATGGCTTTCCCATGGCATCCGGGGCGCGCGGCCCAGATCGGCGGTTTCGACCGAATAGCGCCAGCCTGTGCCCAATGGCACCGGCGCCGCGCCGTCCGGGGTGATCCGCATCGATTCGGCGGGGCCGATCATGCCGCCGGTCTGCCAGCTATCGGCGACCGACACGATGATCTCGTTGCTCCCCTGGCGCAGTACCGAAGCGGGGAAGGTATAGCTGCGCGGGCTGCCCCAGCCGAAGGACGAACCGATCGCGACGCCGTTGATCCAGACCATGTCGATTTCGTCGACTTTGCCAAGGTCGATCACCGCGTCGCCGCTGGGTGTGCTGGCCAGATCGAAGCGGTTGCGGAACCACATATGCCCGCCCGATCCCGCGGCCTGCGGATCGCCATATTCCTGCCAGACGCCGATTTTCGGCACCGGCTTCCACGCGCGCTTGTCGGGGGCGTTCCAGGGTTCGGCACCGCTGGCATCGCCGGTCTTGCCGCGCCACCATTCGCCCCATTGCGCGGCATATTGGCGGATCGCGGCGGTTTTGTCGCGTGCGTAGAGCGCGAGCAAATCGACGTCGCTTGCGGTGCCAGGGCTTGCAGCGGCTGGCAGCTTGCGCGCGTCTTCGGCAGCGATCCAGGGGCGAATTCGCGTCCCGCCCCAGCTCGAATCGATCGCCCCCATCGGCACCTTGGCCTCGGCCTTCAGCGCCTTGACCATCAGCAGGCAGGCGGCAGAGAAATCGGCGGCGCTAGCAGGCGTCGCGGCCTGCCACGCCGGGCGATCGGGCAGGGGGGCATCGACGGTCAGCCCGACGCGGTGCGGCATCGACAGCAGCCGGATGTCGGGATCAGCGGCAGTGTCGACCAGCGATTGCCCGTTCAGCGCCGCCTTTAGCGGATATTCCATGTTCGACTGGCCCGAGCAGAGCCAGACATCGCCGACCATCAGATCGCTGGCGCTCGTCGTGCCATCGCTGCCGGTGACGTCGAGCCGATAGGGACCGCCCGCCGGTTGCGGTGCCAGTTTCGCCTGCCACTTGCCATCGGCTGCGGCGCGCACGCGGGTGCTTTGGGTGCCCAAAGTGACGGTCAGGCGATCGCCCGGCTTTGCCGTGCCGGTCAGGATGATCGGGCGGTCGCGCTGCAACACCGCGTGATCGCCCATCGGTGTTGCGATCTGCGGCACCTGCGCGGTCGCGGCGGTGGCGAGGATCGATGCGGCGGCGGCCAGCGCCCAATAGCTGCGGCGACGTGCGACGAATGGCGGCATGGTCTCTCCTAACCCTATCATTATCGATCGTTATGGCAGCGCCCCGGCAGTGCCTCAATCGGGGCCTCGATCCGCAGCGTAACGATTTTTGCTTGCTTAACTCGGACAATATGGTTTGTCTGCCCGCAGCGATGCCCCGATACAAGCGGGCATGCTCACGCGATTGGGAGAGAGACGTGCTGAAGCAAACCTATCTTGGCCTTGCGGTTTCCTTTGCTGCGCTGGTCGCCGCGCCGATGGCGCTGGCGCAGCAAGCAGAGGGTGACCGTCCGGCGACCGCGACGCTGGCCGGCGACAAGCCCGGCCCGGTGATGCACCGCAACGTCTTTGGCCAGTTCGCCGAGCATCTGGGCACCGGCATTTATGGCGGCATCTGGGTCGGCAGCAATTCGCGCATCCCCAATGATGGCGGGTATCGCCGCGACGTGCTGACCGCGCTCAAGGCGATCAACGTGCCGATGGTGCGCTGGCCCGGCGGCTGCTTCGCCGACGAATATCACTGGCGCGACGGCATCGGCCCGCGTGCCAAGCGCCCGGTGAAGGTCAACACCAATTGGGGCGGGGTGACCGAGGACAATAGCTTTGGCACGCATGAATTCATGGGCTTCGTCGAGAAGCTGGGGGCCGAAGCCTATGTCTCGGCCAATCTGGGCAGCGCGCCGCCCGCCGAAACCGCGCAATGGGTGGAGTATCTCACCGCACCGGCGGACACGACCGTGCTGGCAAAGGAGCGTGCCGCCAATGGCCGCGCCGCGCCGTGGAAGGTCGAATATCTGGGGATCGGCAACGAGTTATGGGGCTGCGGCGGCAATATGCGCGCCGAATTTGCCGCTGACCTGACCAATCAATATGCTCAGTTCGCCAAATCGACCAATGGCCCGATGCTGAAGATCGCCAGCGGGCCGAGCGATTCGAACTACGCATGGACCGAAGCGTTCATGAAAATCTCGGCGCGGCACATCAACGGACTGGCGCTGCATTATTATACCCGGCCACGCGAAAAAAGATGGGAAGACAAGGGGCCGGCGCTGGGCTTTCCCGAGCGCGAATGGGCATCGACGGTGGCGCACACGCTCCAGATGGAGGAGTTCATCACCAAGCATTCGGCGATCATGGACAAATATGATCCGCAGAAGAAGGTGATGCTCGCGGTCGACGAATGGGGCACCTGGTATGATCCGACCCCCGGATCGAACCCCGGCTTCCTCCAGCAGCAGAACTCGCTGCGCGACGCGGTGGTGGCGGGGCTCAACCTCAACATCTTCGCGCATCATGCCGATCGCGTGAAGATGGCGGCGATCGCCCAGTTGGTGAACGTGCTGCAGGCGATGCTGCTGACCGACGGGGCCAAGATGGTGAAGACCCCGACCTATCACGTCTTTGACATGTACCAGCCGTGGATGGACGCGACGGTGCTGCCGATCAAGGTCGAGTCGCCCTATTACTACAACGCCGAATTCGCGGTGAAGGCGGTCAGTGCATCGGCGGTGCGCGACAAGAACGGGCAGGTGCATGTCGCCTTGGTCAACCTCGACCCCAATCGGCCGATGCCGATTTCGGTCGCGATGACCGGGGTGCAGGCGACCAGCGCGACCGGGCGTATCCTGACTGCCGATGCGATGGACGCGCATAACAGCTTCGAACGGCCCGATACGCTGGTGCCGGCGGCATTCGATGGCGCGCGGATCACAGGTGGCACCTTGTCGGTGACGCTGCCGGCGAAGTCGGTGGTGGTGCTGGCGCTGCGCTAAACGTGCGGCGTGGAAGCACGAACCCGCTGCGCGGGAGGGT
>NZ_JROH01000003.1 GCF_000786205.1 Sphingomonas sp. 37zxx
ATCGTCCAGCTTCGCGCTCGGTGAGACTCCCGGCCCACCCCCGACCCAGTCCGGGGTCGGATGTGCCCCCGGCACATCCTCGACAGCGCGGGGCGCTGTCGACCCCGAACTCGCAAGCGGGAGGGGGGCAGAAACCCCCTCCTTTTTGAGGATATTCGCCGCGCGCTTGTAGCCGGCGAGCAGGTTGGTCCCCTCAGGCGTGGCGACAAACGCCTGCAACGCATGGACGCGCGCCAGCAGCCGGACGAGGTCGTCCTCATTCCCGAGCGCAAACACCGCGTCGATCAGGTCGTGGCGGACACCGGCTTCGCGTTGCTGGACTTTTAGGCGGTCGGCGAAGAAGTCGACTGCTTCAGAAGCTGCCATGACCAACTTTTTGTATACTCTAGCTGATGCATAGGCTGTACGTTCTTCGAGTTCGTTGATTGAAGCCGTATCGACAATATGGCCTTCATCGAAGATATTCAAAGGATTCGGGGTATGCAACAAATCCTCTAGCCAAGGACTCCAACCACGCGCCGGCTTTGAGCTCTTTGCACCTTGAATAGCAATAAATAACCATGCCCAAAATGCGCGCTTCAAAGAAACGCGTATGATCATTGTAGTCTGGATTAACAAAATGGATAGCACTGCTCGGCGCAAAGCAAATGGGTCTTTAGAACCTGACGGCTTTTGCCCGACGAGGAAAAACCCAAAAATCGTATCCAGCTTATCCGCCAGCGACACCGCCACCGTGACCGGCGCGGTGGGGACGTCGTCGCCTTGCCCGACCGGCTTGTAATGGTCGCGGATCGCGTCGGCGACGCGGGGGTCTTCGCCTTGTGCGCGGGCGTAATAGCCGCCCATCACGCCCTGTAGCTCAGGAAATTCGCCGACCATGCCGGTGACGAGGTCGGCCTTGCACAGCCGCGCGGCGCGTTCGGCGAGGGCGGCGAGTTCTTCGCGCGATAAATCCCCCTCCCGCTTGCGGGAGGGGTTAGGGGTGGGCCTTTCCTGCGGCGAAGCGCTCGGTGAGACATCCTTCCCACCCCCGGCCCCTCCCGCAAGCGGGAGGGGGGAAGAAGATACGATCCCCTCCTCCACCAGCCACCGGGCCAGCTTGGCAACGCGATCGACCTTGTCGGCCACCGTTCCCAATTTCTCGTGGAAGACGATCTTCTCGAGCTTCTTCGCCTGCTCCTCGAGCGCGACCTTCAGGTCGGTCTCATAGAAGAAGCGCGCATCGCTCAACCGCGCGGCGAGCACCTTCTGGTTGCCCTCGACAATCCGAGCGCCGCCATCGCGCGCGGCGATGTTGGCGACGCAGATGAAGGCGTTGGCTAATTCCCCCTCCCGCTTGCGGGAGGGGCTAGGGGTGGGGCTTTCCTGCAACGAAGCGCTCGGTGAGACATCTTTCCCACCCCCGGCCCCTCCCGCGAGCGGGAGGGGGGAGCAAACGAAATATTTCTGGTTCACCCGCGCGGTTAGCTGGATCACCTCGGGCGGCACGTCGAGAAACGCTTCGTCGAAGCGGCCCAGCAGCGGCACCGGCCATTCGGTCAGCCCGGCATTCTCGGCGACCAGCCCTTCGTCCTCGATCAACGCCAGCCCGGCGTCGGCGGCGAGCTTGGCTGCTTGATCGCGAATGATCGCGCGGCGTTCGTCCTGGTTGACCAGCACATGCGCCATCCGCAGCTTCTCGGCATAATCGCCCGCGCCGCCCAGCGTGATTTCATGCGGGCTGTGAAAGCGGTGGCCGACGGTGGTGTAGCCCGATCGGATACCAGCGACCTCGCATTCGACCAGATCCTGGCCAAGGATCGCGACGATCCCCTGCAATGGGCGGACCCAGCGCAGCGATTCGGTGCTGGCCGAAGCATCGCCCCAGCGCATTGATTTGGGCCACGGGAAGCCGCGCACGATGGCGGGGATTGCCGCCGCCAGCACCTCGGCGGTCGCGCGACCGGGCTTTTCGATGACCGCGAACAACACGCCGCCGCGATCTTCGAGCTGATCGGCGGTAAGGCCGGTCTTGCGCAGAAACCCTTCGAGCGCCTGTGGCGGTGCGCCGGCGCGCGGGCCTTTCAACTCCTCGGACACCGCTTGCGTCTGCATCGGCAGGTCGCGCGCGATGAGGGCCAGGCGGCGCGGGGTGGCATAGGTTTCGATTGCGCCGGGGGTGAGGCCGGCCTTGGCGAGTTCAGCGGCGAACAGCCGTTCGAGATCGGCACGCGCCTTGTCCTGCATCCGCGCGGGGATTTCTTCGGAGCGCAGTTCGAGGAGGAAATCGGTCATGCGGGGTGCTTTGGGTAAGAAGGCAATGGTTCACGCAAAGGCGCTAAGGCGCGAAGCGGTGAGCGGTTCGCGCAGAGGCGCAGAGGGCGCTGAGGGGTTTTGAATGAAGGATCGTCGCACGGCAGTGCGACCATCATCATGTCTGATAGCCGCTGGCGCGGCGTGGCTGCGCCAGTAGCGCAACTCTCTGCGTCCTCTGCGCTTCTGCGCGAAACCCCTTCTTCGAGCCTTAGCGCCTTTGCGTGAACCATCTTCTTTATCACGCAGCCCACCCGTTCTTGGCCATATACGCAGCACATGCGCCCTTAGCGAGATCGCGCACCCGGCCCATATACGCCTGACGTTCGGCGACCGAGATCACCCCGCGCGCCTGCAACAGATTGAAGACATGGCTAGCCTTGATCGCCTGTTCATAGGCCGGGATCGGCAGGTCGCGGCCCAGCGCGTTTTCGCATTCGGCGGCGTGCTTGCGGAACTGGTCGAACAGGCTGTCGGTATCGGCGACCTCGAAGTTCCAGGCGCTCATCTGGCGCTCATTCTCGAGGAACACGTCGCCATAGCTCACGCCCTCGTCGTTGAAGGCGAGGTCGTACACGCTGTCCTTGTTCTGGATATACATCGCCAGCCGCTCAAGCCCGTAGGTCAGCTCGCCGGCCACCGGCTTGCAATCGAAGCCGCCCATCTGCTGGAAATAAGTGAATTGCGTCACTTCCATCCCGTCGCACCAGACTTCCCAGCCCAGCCCCCAGGCACCCAGCGTCGGCGATTCCCAGTCATCCTCGACGAAGCGGATGTCATGGGCGAGCATGTCGATACCGATCGCCGCGAGGCTGCCAAGGTACAGCTCCTGCAAATCGGCGGGCGAAGGCTTCAAAATCACCTGATATTGATAATAATGCTGCAGCCGGTTGGGGTTCTCGCCATAGCGGCCATCGGTCGGGCGGCGGCACGGCTGGACGAAGGCGGCGTTCCACGGATTGGGGCCGAGCGCGCGCAGCGTCGTTGCGGTATGAAAAGTGCCCGCGCCCATTTCCATGTCATAGGGTTGCAGGATCAGGCACCCGCGCGCGCTCCAATAATCGTGGAGCGTCAGGATCATGCGCTGGAAGCTGAGCGGCTTTTCGTCAGACAATTTGGAGCCTTCGCAGGTGCGGGAGGAGCGGGTTTCGCTTTGGCGCAGGTGCCAGGAACGGTCAATGGTCGGCCACGTTCCGCATTCGCGGCGAGCCTGTCGAAACGCCGCGCTTTCCCAGGCGCGCAAGCAAGCGAAGGACGCAGCTTCGACAAGCCCGACACAAACCGGTATTGGGCAACGGTGCCCGCCCGCATCCTCCTTGCCATCGCGGCTTTTCTGTTTGCCGGCACTGGCGCGCAGCAACCGCCGGTCGACATTGATCCGCCGTTGTGGGTGGTCCGCGACGCCGACACCACCATCTATCTGTTCGGCAGCATTCACTGGCTCAAACCGGGACTCGGCTGGTTCGACGATGCGGTGCGCGCTGCGTTCGATGCCAGCGATACGCTGGTGCTGGAAACGGTCAACGTCGATGCCGTGACGGCGCGGCGGGTGCAGGATTCGGTCGGCACGCTGGCGCAGGGGCCAAGCCTGCCCGAACGCCTGCCCCCCGAATATCGCCCCAAGCTGGCGGCGGCGATCGCTGAACAGGGCTATCCGGCGGGCGCGTTCGATCGCACCAAGCCCTGGCTGGCGGCAACGACGCTGTCGACGCTGCCGCTGCGGCGCGCGGGTTACGATCCGGCTTTGGGGGTCGAGACGGTACTGACGAACGCCGCACAGGCGGCGGGCAAGCCGGTGACGGGGCTGGAGGAACGCGCGCAGCAACTGGGCTATTTCGATTCGCTGTCGCAGGAGGCGCAGATCGCGATGCTCAAGGTCCAGCTCGACGGGATGGACCGCGCGACGACCTCGACCGACGAAGTGCTCGCCGCCTGGGGGCAAGGCGATGTCGCGGCGATGGGGCGGATCGTGACGCGCGACCAGCATGCTTCGTCGGCGGCGTTCACCGATTCGGTGATTACCAAGCGCAACCGCCGCTGGGCGGGGTGGATCGTCGAGCGGATGCGCCGGCCCGGCGTGGTGTTCATGGCGGTCGGCGTGGGGCACCTGACCGGCGACGACACGGTGCAACGCGAACTGGCGCGGCGCGGGGTGAAGGTGGAGCGGGTGGCGTACTAACCCCAACCCTCTCCCGCCTGCGGGAGAGGCAGCGAGACTTGGGGGCGCGCTTGCGACCCCTAGTCGCAGCGGTGAGGGTTTTTGGCGACAATGGCGACGGTAGAAGAAGAAGACCCTCACCAGTGTTGGGTGAATAGCACCCCGTGCTATTCAGGTCATGCCGGGGGCATGACCGACCCAACACTCCTCTCCCGCTTGCGGGAGAGGGCTATAGCTTGCCCCCTCCCCCACAATCCGCTATGCGCGCCCGTTCCGTGGCAGGGTCATCCCTGGAGGCCTGTCCGGTTATTTTGAACTCAACGTATTTCGGAGACCCGACATGAGCGATACGCTTACCCTGTCGGCCGAGACGCGCGAGCGGGTTGGCAAGGGAGCCTCCCGCGCGCTTCGTCGTGAAGGCCGCGTCCCCGCCGTGATCTACGGCGACAAGCAGGAACCCCTCAGCATCCACGTTGCAGAACGTGCGCTGATGAAGCTGCTGAACACCGGCCACTTCATGAATTCGGTCGTGATGATCGACGGCGTGGGCGGTGCGATCCGCACCCTGCCCAAGGACGTGTCCTTCGACGTCGTCACCGATCGCCCGGTGCATGTCGATTTCCTGCGCATTTCGAAGAACGCTTCGGTCACGGTCAACGTGCCGGTGGTGTTCACCGACGAAGCCGGATCGCCCGGCATGAAGAAGGGCGGCGTGCTGAACATCGTCCGTCACGAGCTGGAGCTGGTGGTCGATGCGGGCAACATCCCCGACCAGGTCGAAATCGCGCTGACCGGGCTTGAGGTGGGTGATTCGATCCACATCTCGAACGTTACGCTGCCCAAGGGCGCCGAGCCGACGATCGACGATCGCGACTTCACCATCGCCACGATCATCGCCCCATCGGCGATGAAGTCCGAGGCGCGCGCCGACGAAGACGCAGCGGCGAGCGAAGACAACAGCGGCGAGTAACAAAGGGGGCAACCCTTGTTCCTTGCGGCGACGATCGGGCGGGGCAGCGGAGACGCTGCTCCGCCCTTTCGTTATCAGCCACCCGCCAACCATGAAGGACGCAACCGATGCAGCTATGGGCAGGGCTTGGTAATCCGGGGCCGCAATATGCGATGCACCGGCATAATATCGGCTTCATGGCAGTCGATGCGATCGCCGAAGTCCACGGCTTTTCGCCGAGCACCAAGAAATTCCAGGGCTGGGTGCAGGAGGGGCGGATCGGCGGCCAGAAATTGCTGCTGCTCAAACCCGCGACCTTCATGAACGACAGCGGCCGCGCGATCCGCGCCGCGATGGATTTCTATAAGCTCGAACCCCAGGCCGTGACCCTGTTCTACGACGAGCTCGACCTCGCCCCCTTTCGCGTCAAGGTGAAGCAGGGCGGCGGCGCGGCGGGGCATAATGGCATCCGATCGACGATCACGCATATCGGCGAGGATTTCCGCCGCGTGCGGCTGGGGATCGGCCATCCGGGGCATAAGGACCGGGTGACCGGCTATGTGCTGGGCAATTTCGCCAAGGCCGAAATCGAGGATCTGACCGATTTGCTGGGTGCGGTGGCGGCGGAGGCCGCTTGGCTCGCCGAGGGGCAGGATGCGCGGTTCATGAGCGACGTCGCGGTGCGGATGGCGCGGTAGGGCTCTGCCTGCCCGTTGTCGCCGCCGCCGCATCGCGCTACCGCGCCGCCATGCCAATCCGCTCGCTCTTCCCCACGCAATTCTACCAGGACCGCGTAGACAACGCCGCGTTACTGGCAGAACTCGAAACCTCGGTCCGCACCCTCGCGCGTGATGATCGGGCGGGGCGGCAATGGTCGCGCGAGCATGGCTATCGCGGCTACACCTCCTACGCCTCGCTCAACGATCTGCCGCTGCGCGATCCCGCGTTCGGCGATCTGGTGAAGCACCTCAACCGCCATGTCGCCGCCTTCGCCAAAGCGTGTGCGTTCGACCTGGGGGGCAAAAGGCTGAAGCTCGACAGCCTGTGGGTGAACGTCCTGCAACCCGGCGGCACCCATTCGGGGCATATCCACCCGCACAGCGTCGTCTCGGGCACCATCTATATCGCGGTGCCGCCGGGGTCGGGGGCGCTCAAACTCGAAGATCCGCGGCTGTCGATGATGATGGCCGCCCCTGCCCGCCCCGACACCTTCGTCTATGCCAAGCCTGAAATCGGCAGCGTGTTCCTGTGGGAAAGCTGGCTTCGCCACGAGGTGATGCCCAATACCGGCACGCAGGACCGGATCAGCGTGAGTTTCAACTACCGGATGTAGGTTGCCCCGACGTTCGCCCAGCCGATCGCCGCGCCATCGATCGCCTCGTTCATCGCAGCATAACCCCTGAAGGCCGCGCACGGGTGCATTTGTCAGCCCCGCGCGCGCGCGCTATGGCCGCGCCATCCTGTCGCCTTGGCGCGGCATCCCGAACTTTCTTCGACAAGGGCATCTTCATGGGTTTTCGCTGTGGCATCGTCGGCCTGCCGAACGTGGGCAAATCGACGCTCTTCAACGCGCTGACGCAGACCGCTGCGGCGCAGGCGGCGAATTATCCATTCTGCACGATCGAGCCCAATGTCGGCAACGTCGCGGTGCCCGACGACCGGCTCGATCGGCTGCAGGAAATCGCTGGCTCGGCCAAGAAGATTGAAACGCAATTGGGCTTTGTCGACATCGCCGGCCTCGTGCGCGGCGCGAGCAAGGGCGAGGGATTGGGCAACCAGTTTCTCGGCAACATCCGCGAAGTCGACGCGATCGTCCATGTGCTTCGCTGTTTCGAGAATGACGACATCCAGCATGTCGACAACAAGGTCGATCCGATCGCCGATGCCGAGACGGTCGAAACCGAATTGATGCTGTCGGACCTCGAAAGCCTGGAAAAGCGCGTACCCAACCTGGTCAAAAAGGGCACCCAGGGCGACAAGGAGGCCAAGGCGGCGGCCGCCGTGCTTGGGCGCGCGCTCGACCTGCTGCGCGAGGGCAAGCCCGCGCGGCTGACCGAACTGAAAGACCCCGAAGACGCCCGGCTGCTCGCACAGGCGCAACTGCTCACCGCAAAGCCGGTGCTGTACGTCTGCAACGTCAATGAAGAGCATGCAGCCGAGGGCAACGACTTCTCCGCGCGGGTGTTTGAAAAGGCCAAAGCCGAGGGTGCCGAAGCCGTGGTGGTGTCGGCGGCGATCGAAGCCGAAATCGCGACGATGCCGCCAGAGGATCGCGCCGAATTCCTCGCCGAACTGGGCCTTAGCGAAACCGGCCTCGCGCGCGTCATCCGCGCCGGGTACAAGCTGCTCCACCTGCTGACCTTCTTCACCGTCGGTCCCAAGGAAGCGCGCGCCTGGACGGTCGAGGTGGGGGCAAAGGCTCCGCAGGCGGCGGGCGAGATCCACACCGATTTCGAACGCGGCTTCATCCGCGCCGAAACGATCGCGTTCGACGATTATATTGCGTTCAAGGGCGAGAGCGGCGCGCGCGACAACGGCAAGCTGCGGTCGGAGGGCAAGGAATATGTCGTCCAGGACGGCGACGTCTTGCTGTTCCGCTTCAACGTTTGACCGGAGCGACGCGCAGCGTTGCCGCTGCGCCCAGCACCATCAACGCACCTGCCAGATACAGGATGTTGCGCGGATCGCCGCCCAGCAACGATTGGTAGAATAACGGCACGGTCAGGCTTTCGATGATCATCGGAATGACGATGAACATGTTGAAAATGCCCATATACACGCCGTTGCGCTCGGGCGGGATCATGTCGATCAGCATGACATAGGGATTGCCCATCATGCTGGCCCAGCCGATGCCGATGCCCAGCATCGCAGCGAAAAGCCCCGCTTCGTCGCGCATGCCGGGGATGGCGAGCATCGCTACGCCCGATGCCAGCAGGCAGGCGGCATGCGCGCGCTTGGCACCCCAGCGGCGCGCGACCGGCACCAGCGCGATCGCCGCGACAAAGGCGATGGCGTTGTAAAAGGCCCCAAGCTGCCCGACCGTCAGGACGGAATCGCGAAACGCGGTGCTGCTGACGTCGGCGGTATCGTACAGCGACCGCGCCACGGCAAAGGCGATGAACTGCCAATAGGCGAACATCGCATACCATTGGCACAGCATCGCCAGCGCCAATTGCCGCATCGGCAGCGGCATTTCGACGAACGCGGTCCGCAGATCGCCGAGCGCGCCACCAAAGGTCAGCGGCGTCGCCTTCAGCCGTGCGGTCTCCTCGGGCGGCAGCGGTAATTCGGGCACGCGCACGACAGACCAAAGGATCGTGGTGAGCGACAGCACAGCACCGATCAGGAACGCAAAGCGGGTGATGTCGGGGATGCCGTTGACGTCGACCGCGTCCTTGTTGAAGCCGATCCACACCAGCAGCGACGGGGCGAGATAGGACAATGTTTGCGCCAGCCCGGTAAAAGCCGATTGCGTCAGGAACCCCGCAGCGCGCTGATCATCGGGCAGCCGATCGCCGACATAGGCGCGATACGGCTCCATCGTTACATTATTGGCGGCATCCAGCACCCACAACAGGCTGGCCGCGACCCACAAGCTGGGGCTGAAGGGCATCGCGATCAGGCACAGGCTGCACAGCACCGCGCCGATCAGGAAATAAGGCGTGCGCCGCCCGATCCGGGTGAAGGTGCGATCGCTCATCGCGCCGATCAGCGGCTGGACGAGCAGCCCGGTCACCGGGCCGGCCAGCCACAGCAGCGGCATCGTCGCTTCGTCGGCACCCAGATAGCCATAGATCGGGGCCATATTGGCCTGTTGCAGCCCGAACGAAAATTGCAGCCCCAGGAACCCCAGGTTCATTTCGATCAGGCGGAGCAGCGATAGACGCGGCTTGGTCATCGACGTGCCCTTTGTGCAAGCGCCATCGCGCCGAGCAACCCCGAGCGCCCGTTCAGGCCCGGTCGCACGATCAGGGTCGCATAATCATCGGCACCGAAATAGCCATTTGCCAACCGCGCCGCCCGCTGGCGAACGCGCTCTAGCAACCCCGGCGTCCCCAGCACGCCGCCCCCCAGGATGATCCGTCGCGGCGACAGGATAGCCTGCTGCGCGATGACCAGTTGCGCCAGATAATCGGCGATGATCTCGTGCGCCGGGTGATCGGCGGCAAGCTCGGACAGCGACGCGCCCCAGCGCGCGGCAATGGCAGGGCCGCTTGCCAGCCCCTCCAGGCAATCGCCATGAAACGGGCAGACCCCGGCAAAATCGCGATCGTCGGGGTGACGGCGGGGAAGCATATGTCCCATCTCGGGGTGGCAACTGCCATGTACCGGGCGGTCCTCCACCATCGCGCCGCCGCCGATTCCGGTGCCGACCGTGACATAGATCGCGACATCGGTGCCCACCGCAGCGCCCCACATGGTTTCGGCAAGGATCGCCCCGTTGACGTCGGTGTCGAACCCCACGCGGCAGCCAAAAGCCTGGGCAAAGGGGCCGACCAGGTCGATGCCGCTCCACCCGGCCTTGGGCGTTTCGCCGATATGGCCCCAATGCGGCGAGGCACGGTCGAGGTCGACCGGACCGAAAGAGGCGATGCCGAACGCATCGAACGGCCCCCATTCGGCCTGCGCCGCCGCGAAGAATTCGATCGCGGTGCCGATCGTTTCCTGCGGATCGGTGGTCGGGATGGTGGCGGTCTGCAACATCGTGTTGATGTCACGCGCGACGCCGAGGACGAATTTGGTGCCCCCCGCCTCGATACAGCCAAGCAGCGGGCTGCGGGTCATGCTGCCGGCCCCGCCCATATCACGCCCCAAGCTTCGATCATGGCATCGCCCCCGATGGATGTGCTCGACAAACGGTCCTGCCAGCCCTCCAGCATGCCGAAGCGCACTGGAGCGACCGAGAAATTGAACAATACGCGGTCGCTGCCACAGGCGATGCAAAGCAGCGCCGGATTGGCGCTTGGCAGCGCCCCGGGCGCGCCGGCACCGCCGCTGGCGATCCGCGCAGCGCGCAGCGCCGAAAGGTCGCCGGTGATGCGCTTTGCAGCAGGCGCAGATAGCGCCGCCCAGTCCATCACCGGGCGATGCAGCCAGCGGCCTTCATGCGCGCGCTGCGGATCGTCGCGATAGCTGCGGTCGTTCAGCAGCCCCGCCTCGTCACCCATGTACGACGTGGCCAGCCCGCCGCTGGCGATCGCCAGCGCGTTGAGTAGCGCGATCCGGCGAAACGCCATTTCCCGCTCGGCCGCGTTCGATGCCGATTCGAGCCCGGCAAGCGATGCCATCGTGCCGTTGGAGCCGTGCAGCACCGATCCATCGGACTGAAACGGCTCGCCGCGCGCCCAACTGCCCTCGCCGCCTTCCAGAAACCGCGCCGCCGCCTTCAACCGCGTGACCGGATCGGCGTCGATCCCGGCAAGATCGCCGATCACCGCGCCCCAGCCGATGTCGTCATGGCAGCGCGCATAGCTCAGCCAATTGGCCCCGCGCGGCAGGCCACCGCTCGCCTCGACAATCGCCTGCGGCAGCGCCGCAGATTGCTCGGCCAGCGCCACCCAGCCCGCGACCATCAGCGAATTATTATAGACCAGATGGCATTCGGGCTCGAACCCGCCATCCCAGTCATCGGCCTCGTCGGCCCCGAAATAGGGCGGCACCAGCGCGGTCGGCACGATCGCCTCGGCCTTCAGCAGCGTCGCCGGCGCAACGATGTCGAGCGCGGCGCGCAGCGCGCGAACGATGAAATGCGCCTGTGGCCGATTGCGGCAATTGGTGCCCATCTCCTTCCACAGGAACGCGATCGAATCGAGCCGAAACGCTTCAAACCCATGATTGGCCAGCCGCAACATCGTGTCAACCATCGCCAGCATCACCTCGGGATTGGCCCAGTTCAAATCCCATTGAAACGGGTAGAAGGTGGTCCAGACCGATCCGCCCATCGCCGGCACCGGCGTGAAATTGCCCGGTGCCGTGGTCGGAAATACTTCAAGTAAATCAGCCTCATAGGCCGCCGCCTCGCTCGCGCTGACGACGTGATAAAAGGCGCGATAGTGCGGATCGCCCGCCCGCGCCGCCACTGCCCAGGGATGATCGTCGGCAGTGTGGTTCAGCGCCAGATCGACACACAGGCTGATCCGCCCCGCGCGCAATCGCGCCGCCAGCCGCTCGACATCGGCCATGCTGCCCAATCGCGGCTCGACCGCCAGATAGTCCGCCACCGCAAAGCCGCCATCGCTGTCGCCCGCCCGCGCCTTCAGCAGCGCGAGTAGATGCAAATACCGCACCCCCAGCGATTCGAGATGATCGACCTTGCCGATCACGCCATCGACTGTACCGGCAAAGCGATCGACATAGGTCGAATAGCCCAGCATGTCGGGCGCGACGAACCAGTCGGGTTCGGCCAGCCGCGCCGAATCGAGCGCGACCAGCGCCGCCGGTCGCGCCGCCGCGCGCTCACGCAGCATCGCCTCCAGCCGGGGCCAGATCGCATCGGCTTGGCGGCCATAAAGCCGTTCGAGCTGACGCCGCAGGCGGGGACCGAGCGCCTGAAGGCGGCGCTCGGTCGAGGACGATGGCGTCACCTGCCCTGCTCCGATCAGAAGCCGAAGCGGACTGCGGCAGAGATGGTACGCCCGGTGATCGACCGCGCGCGCACGATGCCATTGGCCGGGATCGCACCCTCTTCGGATTCGGTAATGCCGGTCACATCGAACAGATTATTGCCGTTCACCGTAACGGTGACATTGTCCGCCGGGCGCACCGAGAAAAAGGCGTTGACCTGGGTAAAGCCGGGCATCACCAACTGGTTATCGTCCTGGGCATAGCTGTCGGTGGTGCCGATCACGTTCGCCCCTATCGTCACCCGGTCGAAATCGACCTGCGGCGTCGCCTGGAAGATGAACTTGGCCTGGCGACGCGGGCTGTTGCCCTCGACCGCCGGGTTGAGCACATCGCGGGTGATTTCGGCATCGGTATAGGTGCCGCCCGCCGACAGCGAGAAGGGACCGCGCGCGAACCGCCCCTCCAGCTCGATACCCTTGGCATCATATTCGCGGTTGAAGAAACGCTGCGACGTCGCTTCGAAATTCTGCTCCTCGGTCCGCGCCCAAAAGCCGGTTGCATAGAGCGACAGGCCGCCCTGGCGATATTTGAAGCCGCCTTCGAGCTGGCGGACGAAATCGACCGCCGCGCCCTGATCGGTCAGGCCGCCGGTGACGGGGTTGATCGACGGGCCGAACAACAGCCGATCGGCATTGGCGCGCCCACCCCGGCTGTAACGCGCGAACAGCGCCGTGCTGCCGGTGAGGCGGAAGTTCACGCCGCCCGAATAGGACAGATAGTCATAATTGTAATCGAGCGGCGAACGCACGCCGGGAATGACCGCAACCTGCTGCTCGGGCGCGGAAATCACGCCATTGCCGTTGATGTCGAACGCGGTGATGCCGCTGCCAAAGCCAGCGCCCAGATCGGCCCCGGCAACACTGCCGCGCGCCTGGCCGAAATCATAGCGAAGCGAACCGTCGATATTGAACCGGCCGATCTCCAGCCCAAGCTGCGCGAACGGCGCATAGGTCGTGTAATCGAGGTCGTAGGAGCGCCGGCAGCAATTGCCAAAGAAGCTGGCCGAATAGCCCGGCACGCCGTTCTGCGTCACCGGCGTACCCGCGGCGGTGCGAATATCGACCAGTTCGGACCGACCGCCATCGGCGACGGTCTGCACGAACGACGTCCACAGCCAGTCGCTCTGAATGTCCTGGCGCGATGCATAGAAGCCGCCGGTGATCGACAGCGATCCGGCACCCATCGGCACCGATCCGTTGATCCGGATGTCGTTGGTGATGTTGTTCAGGCTTTTCAGATCGACGTCGAACAACACGATATTGGCAAGCAGGCCGTTGCCGTTGAGCGATGCCGGATCGGCAATACGCTGACCCGCCTGCGCGCCGCTGGCAAAGAATAGCTGCGCGCCCGCCCCGCCCAGGCCGTTGGCAAGCGATTGCGCCGAGCCGACCGCAGCGGGGAATGGCGAGGTAAAGCCGCCCGAAATATCGGCATAGCGGAAGCGTTCGACGATGTTCCAGCCATCGGCAATCGGGATCTGCGTCTCCAGCCCGATCGAATAGACGACCGGATTCTGGCCATCGGCGATCGAGCGCGTCGTTGGTCGGTTGTTGCCGTCCAATGTCTGGACGTTCTGGATATTGCCGCTGTGCAGCGTGCCGTTGTTGATCGAAAAATTGGCGATATCGCGATATTCGGGGTCGCTGTTGCTGCCCGTCACCTGCACCGGATTGGGCAGATAGCCGATCGCGCGATCGTTCAGATATTTGCCGTACAGCCGCACATCGCCGCCATCGCCGAACGACTTGGTGATATTCGCCTTGAACTGGCCGCCGCGCACGCCGTCATAGCCGACTTCGCGCTGGCCATCGCCGATCCGGTAAAAGCCGCCGAAATGATAGGATAGGCTGTCGGAAAGCTTGCCGCCCTGGTCGAAATCGACGCGGAATTCGCGATAGTCGAGGCCGCTCGAAAGCTGGAAAGCGCCGCCTTCCTGGTCGCCGGTCTTCGAAATGAAGTTGATGACGCCGCCGGGTGAGTTCGACGCGAACGTCGATGCCGATCCGCCGCGCACCGCCTCGACCGTGCGGACGTTGAAATCGGCGCGCAGGAAAATGTCGGCATTGCCAAAGGTGATGTCGCCAAACTCCAGGATCGGCAGGCCGTCCTCCTGAAGCTGCAGGAACTTCGATCCGCCGCTGGCCACCGGCAGGCCGCGCACCGAAATATTGGCATTGCCGTCGCCGCCCGATGCCTCGACGCGAAGGCCGGGCAGGTTCCTCAGCAATTCAGCCGAGGTGCGCGGCGCCAATTGCACCAGCGAATCCGACCCGATCGAACTGATCGTGATCGAACTGTTCAGCCGGTTGGTGCCCTGCGCCACCGCGGTGATGACGATGTCTTCTTCGCTCGAAACGTCCGACGCTGATTCGACTTCGGTCGACTGCGCGGAATCGTCCTGGACGGCAACGGTCTGCGCTCCGGCAGAAACGGTAAAGGATGCGGCGGCAACGCCAGCCAGCAAGAGATGCAGTTTCACGATATCCTCCCACGCTGTGGCTTTCTGTGAAGCCCAAGCCTGAGTGATACGCTCTTCACAATCGATTGCAACACTTTTTCGCAATCGATTGCGAAGCCTTTGAACCCGCGACCTTTAAGCCGATTGGCGGCGGATCAAGCTGGGGGGAACGATCGCCGATCGGGCATCCTCGCCGGCGATACGCTGCATCAGCCGATCGACCATCAGCCCCGCGCCGGTTGCCAGATCCTGCCGGATGGTGGTGAGCGGCGGCGAGATTTGGGCGGCGATCGTCACATCGTCATACCCGATCACCGCGGTGCTTCCCGGTACGTCCAGCCCCGCTTCGGACAAGGCGCGCAGCACGCTGATCGCCGCGACATCCGATGCGGCGAAAATCGCGTCGGGCGCGCCGCCCTGGCCCAGCCGGGCCGCGACCGCCGCATGTACCGCCTCGGGCATCATCGCGCTGGCGAGCAATTCGCACGACACCCCCTCGGCCTGCGCGGCGGCGGCAGCGAAGCCCGCCCAGCGATCGGCGAATTCGGGCGGCAGCGGATCGCCGACGAACATCAGCCGCCGCCTGCCCTGATCGATGAAATGCCGCGCCGCCAATCGGCCGCCCTCGATATTGTCCGACCCGATCGTCAGATGCTGCTGGCCCGCCCGGTTTGCCCCCCACACCACCAGCGGGCGGTACCGCGCAGCGACTCGCTCGATCGTCGCGGTCTGGTCCGATTGGCCGACCAGCAACAGGCCGTCGATCCGCCCGCTATCGACCAGCCGGTCGAGCCAGTCGTCGCTATCGGGGATGACCCGCGACAACAAAATATCATAGCCGCGCTCAACCAGCAGATCGGCGAGGAAACCCAGCAAGCTCAGGAAAAACGGATCGGTCAGATGCTGCGTGCGCGCATGGCCCAGCGGCAGCACCAGCCCGATCGCGCCGGTGCTTTGCAGCCGCAGGTTGCGGGCAAGCTGGTTGGGCCGAACATCATGTTCGCGCGCCAGCGCCTGGATGCGCTCGCGCGTCTGCACGTTCACCGACGAATGCCCGGTCAGCGCACGCGACACCGTGGAGGTCGAAACGCCGGCCAGCACGGCCAGGTCGGCTAGCTTCATCGCGATGGGAAGTCCTCGTCATTGCAGGAAACCTTGTACCGCAACGCTACCGCCCGCGCCGCCGCACTGCAATCATCGCGACTTGCCGCGATGGCCGGGCGGCGGATACGGCAAATCGCATGACCGCAGCGCCCCTCCCCATCCTCTACAGCTTTCGCCGCTGCCCCTATGCGATGCGCGCGCGGCTGGCATTGGCGGTGAGCGCAGTCCCGCACGCGCGGTGCGAGGTGAAGCTGTCGCAAAAGCCAGAGGCGATGCTGGCCGCCTCGCCCAAGGGAACGGTGCCGGTGCTGGTGCTGCCCGGCGGCACGGTGATCGACCAAAGCATCGACATCATGCGCTGGGCGCTCGCGCAGCGCGACCCCGAAGCCTGGCTAGCGCGCGACGACCCGGGCTTGATCGCCGCGAATGATGGCGGGTTCAAACACGATCTAGACCGGTACAAATACCCCGAGCGCCACGGCTCGAACGCGATCGCCCACCGGGAAAGCGGCCTGCACTTCCTCGACGACCTCGATCGCCGCCTGATCGCCGGCGGCGAGTTGGGCGGATCGACCCGCGGGCTGACCGACGCCGCGATCCTGCCGTTCGTCCGCCAGTTCGCCGCCGTCGACCGGCCCTGGTTCGAAGCCCAGCCCCTGCCCCACCTCAAAGACTGGCTGGTGCGACACCTGGAATCATCTCTGTTCGCCGCCATTATGGTTCGAACGGAACCGGCAGGCGAACCCGAGCGCGATGATTGTGATGATCGGCTTGATCCTGCTAGCCGACTACAGTAACGCTCGGCCACGAACAGGCTGTTTCCAACGGATAACGTGGGGAAAAACGGCGTAGTTCCAGGCAGAAAACGACAGGTTTTCAGCGCCTTGCGGGTGTAGCTCAATGGCAGAGCAGAAGCTTCCCAAGCTTACGACGAGGGTTCGATTCCCTTCACCCGCTCCACACAAGTAACCCTGCTGCAGCAGCGGCATTTCCGCCCGCCTGGCAACGATACCGATTAGCCTCGTTTCAGGCGCTAATGCCGCGTCGGATCGGGTGCGGCCACCGCTCGATGATGCCGATGTATAGCGCTGGCCTCGCTGTCGCTTGGCCGGCGCGCCTGTGTGGACTGCGTTGTAGACGACCATGTCAAATCGCTCGAGTCCCGGGCCAAATCCATATCATGATCACATTATCGCTGAAATGGATCCGCAGCTCATCGTTCGATCTAGAAAGAGTCATGGTCTTATCTACACACCCCCCTTAGTGGGAATTTAACCATACACCTGAATGGCATCTATACTGTATTTTCTCCAATTTTTGTCATGGAATTACTAATCCGTTCTGGTTCTTTTATATTTCAAGCTGGACTGGATGGGGATAGCCTTTTCGCATATTAGATTGTGCAGTCTCGATTTATAGATATTAACTTGATTGTCTTGGGCATGATATTACCAGAATAGTGAATATCAGTTGATGGCATGGTATGATCTATTGGCACTGACATTCGACACGTTCAATCTATAAGAACAGAATTTAACATAGACAATTATAGCTGTTGGATTCTCCCAATTGAATTAACGTTGCAATTTCGGAGAATAGCGCTTTCGCATTTTCGTTGAAATAGTATTCCTTGTTTTTTTCACTCTGCCAACATGATGCAGCTCCGTATCATGCATCTTGTTTATAATGTATTTGCAATGGCAATAGTCACTAATTCCGTTTCACGGATTATACTTTGAATGGGTTTATTGGGCTTTGCTGGCTTTACGAATTACAGGATAATAATAGAGGGGGATATGATGAATTACATCGTCACTGCCGGACCTCCAACTCCCAATGGCGACCTTCATCTAGGCCATCTTTCTGGTCCATATCTTTCAGCTGATATTGTCGCACGGCATTTGCGGATGCGGGGAGCACAAGTCCGCTATATCTCTGCCAGTGATGACCATCAAAGCTATGTTGCTCGCATCGCTCAGCAACAAGGCAGCGACCCAGCTACGGTAGCAGCGGAAAACGGGCAACGTATCCGCAACTCGCTTCGCAGCGCGGGCATCGCGCTGGATTTATTTGCCTCACCATCGCAATCGCAGCGCTACAAAGGCTTTATCGGACGGGTTTTTCGTACCCTCCTCGATCGCGGCGCGCTCGAAGAGCGGACTATTGATCAGCTTTTTTGCGTGTCCTGCGATCGATTTGCGTTCGAGGCTCATATTCGGGGCAATTGCGCCCATTGCGGGGCCAACAGCGACGGTGGGATTTGCGAGGCATGCGGTAAGCCCAATGCTGGCACCGACCTTGGTGACCCGGTTTGTGTCACCTGTTCGGGAACACCTGAGCGCCGTCCGCTACGCCAACTATGGTTCCCGCTTGAGCGCTATCGCAGTGCCGCCGAATTCACCTTAGCATGCGCTTCATTGAGCCCGCGGGCACGCGCGCTGGTAACTGAATTGCTCGCTGGGCCGCTGGCTGACGTTCCCGCCACCCAGCCGGCCGACTGGGGCATTCCCGTGCCCGAAAGCGGTTATGACGACCAACGGATTTCCGCGTGGTTTGAACTGGGCCCGCATTATCTGGCACTCACCGACCTGTTGCCCGAGGCGTTGGATAGTTCGGGCGGCTGGCGCCGGCCATGGGCGGGGTTTGATACCGTCATCCAGTGCTTCGGGTTCGATTCGATCTATTTCCATGTCGTGCTGTTTCCGGCGATCTTTCAGGCCTTTGATCCCGGCCTGCGCCCGCCGATGGGGTTCATCACCAACGAATTCTTCCGGCTCGACGGCAGCAAGTTCTCCACCAGCCGCGGCCATGCCTTGTGGGCCGGCGATTTCCTGCGCGATCATGATGCCGATTCGCTCCGCTTTCATCTGGCGCGGGTTTCGCCCGAGATCGCGCAGACCAATTTCACGCTCGAAGAGTTCGAGGCGACGCGCAGGGACGAGTTGATCGGCGTCTGGGACGGATGGCTAGGCGACCTTGCACAACGCTGTTCGGCGGCGGGCGGGAAGGTTCCCACCGCGCCGATGCCGCAAAGTGCGCCGATTGCGCTGGGGCGGCTCGCCGGTCTGTGCGGTGATCTGTCTGGCTGCTATTCAGTCCAAGGCTTCTCGCCGAGCCGCGCCGCGCATCTGCTGGGCGAAATCGTGCGCCTGGTGCGCCGCTTTCGCGCCGAGCACGCAATCTTCGATGGCAAGCCCGATTCCGCGATAGAAGCCGCTGGAGCGCTGGCGGTCGAATTGGCCTTTGCGCGCGCCCTCGCGCTGGCCGCCGCGCCGATTCTGCCTGCGTTCGCCGAGCGGCTGTGGCGCGATCTGGGCGAGGCGGATGCGGTGGCGGACGCACGCTGGGAACTGCTGCCAGCGATGCCGATCGCAGGCACCCCGATTTCGCTTTCGGCCACCGGCTATTTCGAAACCGCACCGCCGGACGCCAACGCTGAGCCTGAGCCTGAGCCTGAGCCTGAGCCTGAGCCTGAGCCTGAGCCTGAGCCGGTAGCCGCCCCGGAACAAGCTGAGCAACTCGCAAAGGATACCAAGCCCGCACCCCGCGCCAATCGGAGGCAAGCATAATGGCGATGGTCGCAGATCGGCTCTATGTCGATGAAGAGCGCGCCTCCTTTGCGCAGGAGCGTCTCTGGCTGTTGCAGCAGCTCGATCCGAGCGACAGCGGCTACAACCTGGCAGTTCCCATCTCGCTGCCGGCCGGCACAAACGCGGCGACACTCGCCGCCGCCATGGCCGACATGGTCGAGCGGCATGACAGCCTGCGTACGCTGTTCGAGGATCGCGACGGCGTTCCCTGGCAATGCGTGCCGGCCCCTTATGCGCCGGACGTTACCACCCATGATTTCGCCGGGCTTTCCCCCGAGGCGCGGGACGCATCGCTGGCCGATCTAATCGCGGGTGAGACGGCGATCACGTTCGACCTGGCCGCTGCACCGCCGTTGCGCTGTCACCATGTCAGCCTTGGCGACGCTGGCGCGCTGGCGTTGATCATGCTCCACCATGTCAATGCCGATGGCTGGTCGATGCATCTGTTTGCGCGCGACCTGACCGAATTCTGTCTTGCGCATCTTGCCGATCGCGCGCCCGAACTTCCGCCCCTCGAATATCAATATGTTCATTTCTCGGCCTGGCAGCGTGAGCAGATTGAGCGCGGTGCCTACGCCGAACAGCTTGAATATTGGGTGCGCACCCTCGCCGATGCGCCGCCGGTGCTCGACCTGCCCTTCGACCGGCAGCGCACGCCGCAGCCCGACCCGGCTGGCGGCACATGGGTAGTGCATTTCCCGAACGCGTTGCGCGATGCGCTCAATCAGATCGCCCGCACAGAGAATGCGACGCTCTACATGGTGCTGATGGCGGGCTATCAGGCGCTGCTGTCGCGGCTTGGCGGTCAGGGCGACATCATTGTCGCAACGCCGGTGGGCAGCCGACCGCGCATTGAGTTCGACGACATCTTCGGCTGCTTCCTGAACAACGTGCTCGTACGCGGCAAGCCCCTGCGCACCCAGACCTTTCGCGAATTTGTGAAAGCGACGCGGACCGCAGTGCTCGATGCGTTCGCGCATCAGGAAATTCCGCTCGAAGTGGTGATCGAAGCGGTCAAGCCGCCGCGCAGCCGTACGCATAATCCGCTGTTTCAGACGATGCTGGTCCTGCAGAACGCCCCGGGCACGCCCGGGGCAACCGTTGTCGAAGATCAACCTGATGATGGGGCTGGCCCCGCGCTCAACGCAAAGTTCGAGCTATCGGTGGCATTGTGGGAAAATGCCTCGGGCATCAGCGCCGCATTCGAATATCGCCGCGATCTGTTTGACGAGGCAACCGTCGCGGCACTGGCAAACGCCTATCGCGCGTTGCTGACCGACGCGGCGGCACGACCGGATACGCAACTGGGCGAGTTGGCCATGCTCGACACGGCGGCGCAGCGGCGGATGCTGCACGAATGGAATGCCGTGCCGCTCGATTACCCTGATACTGCGACGATCCACGGGCTGTTCGAGGCGCAGGTCGAGCGCGATCCCGATGCGGTCGCAGTGATCTTCGAGGATCTGACACTAACCTATGGGGCGCTGAACCATGCGGCCAACCTAATCGCGCACCGCCTGATCGCCCTCGGCGCGGGGCCTGAAACCTGTGTGCCTGTGGTCTGCGAGCAAAGTATCGAGATGATCGTTGCGCTGCTGGGCGTGCTCAAGGCCGGGGCGGCCTATGTGCCGATTGATCCGACTCTGCCGATCAAGCGGATCGAATATCTGATCGAAAGCGTCGCGCCCAAGGCGGTGTTGACGCTCAGTCGCCATGCCGGCTTGATCAGCGATCCCGGCGTCCCGCTGATCCCGATCGACGACGCGCATACGGCGACCGGGGAAGATCCTGGCAATCCGGGGGCGGCGGTTTCGGCGCGCAACCTTGCCTATGTGATCTTCACCTCAGGCACCACCGGCCCGCCAAAGGGCGTCGAAGTCGAGCACCGCAGCGCCATCCATCATCTTTGGGGCATGCGAGAGCAATATGCGGTGACTTCAGCCGACCGCTTTCTCCAAAAGCATCCGTTCAACTTCGACGTGTCGGTCTGGGAATTCTTCCTGCCGCTGGCGACCGGCGGCAGCACGGTGATGGTGCGCCCTGATGGGCAGCGCGATCTGGACTATATGATCGACCGGATCATCACCGAAGGCGTCACCATCGTCTGCTTCCTGCCGTCCGCGCTGCAGGTTCTGCTCGATCATCCGCGGATCGGGTTGCTCGACTCATCGGTGCGATGGATGCTGTGCGGCGCGGAGGCGATGGCGCGCGACGTGCCGCTGCGCTTCTTTGAACGGCTCGGCGCGCGCCTGCACAACCTGTACGGGCCGACGGAGACGACCGTTCATAACAGCTGGTACGAATGCCTGCCTGGTGAGCAGCCCGCAGTGATTCCGATCGGCCGGCCGATGCCGGGGGTGCGGCTTTACGTGCTCGATCCTGCGCTACAGCCGGTCCCAGTCGGCGTGCCCGGGGAAATTCACATCGGCGGCGCGTCGGTGGCGCGCGGCTATCGCAACAGTCCTGAGATCACGGCGGCCCGGTTCGTGGCGGATCCGTTTACCGACGGGCCAGATGCTCGGATGTACCGCACCGGCGACATCGGCCGCTTCCACCCCGACGGCAATATCGAGTTCATCGGCCGGCGCGATCGGCAGTTCAAGATCCGCGGTTTTCGAATCGAACTAGGCGAAATCGGGCATGTGCTGCGGCTGCATCCGGAAGTGCGCGACGCGCTGGTCGTCGTGCGCGAGGACACACCGGGCGAGCAGCGCATCGTCGCCTATGTCGTTGCCCGCACGGCTGCGCTGGATGAAGCGGCGATGCTCGACCATGCCGCGCAACACCTGCCGCGCCACATGATCCCCGCCGCCGTCATGATGTTGGCGGCGCTGCCACTCGCCGCCAACGACAAGATCGACTTCCAGCTACTCCCCGCCCCCGCCCGCCACTCGCGCGATGCCAGCCGGCGGCCCAAAGGCCCGACCGAGACCGGGCTGGCCGCGATCTGGAGTTTGCTGCTCGGTGCCGATGTCGAGGGCGTTGACGACGATTTCTTCGATCTGGGCGGCCATTCGCTGCTCGCCGCCCGGCTCGTCGCCCAGGTTCGCGCGCGGCTGGGACGTCTGTTACCCATTCGCGCCGTGTTCGAAACGCCCCGGTTGGGCGCGATGGCCCAAGCCATAGCGCAAGCGCCCGTCGCCGCGGACGATCTCAGCGCGGTTCTGCGGCGACCGCGGCGATCTTGATGGCCGTATCCAACATTGGAGCCTTACCCCATGTATACCGAAGCTGCACTTGCGCCCGCCGAATACACCGATAGCCCAGCCGCCGATGATGCCGCGACGGTCGATCTCGCCTGTATCGGCTTTGGCCCCGCCGGCATCGGGCTGGCCGCAGCCTTTAGTGACTGGCGCGACGCCCAGCCCAAGGGGACGGTCGTGCCGACCATACAGTTCGTCGAGCGCCGCCCAGGCCCCGCGTGGCAGCCCGGACTGCTGATCCGCGGCGCCGATCTCAACCACCATTTTCTGCGTGATTTCGCAACACCGCGCGATCCGCGCAGTCGCTTCACCTTCGCCTGTTACCTGAAGGAGAGCGGCCGACTGTTTCAGTTCGGCCACCTTGGCGGGCGGGTGAGCCGGGTCGAATGGAATGATTATGTCATCTGGGCCGCGCGCCAGCTCCAACCGATGGTACGGTATGGATTGGCAGTGCGATCTATCGCCCCTGTGGCAATACGCAGCGGCGCGCCGAAGCTGCTCAAGCTAGAGCTCGGCGACGGCAGCCGGATCACGGCCCGCAACCTGGTCGTCAGCACCGGTCAGCTTCCCAGCGTGCCCGAGCTGTTCCGTCCGCATCTCGGTCCGCGCATGTTCCACAGCGCCGAATTTCTCGACCGGATCGCCAGCTTTGATCCTGCGGCACCGCTGAACATCTGTGTGCTTGGCTCCGGCCAAAGCGCGGGCGAGATGCTCCTGTGGCTTTATGACCATTTTCCCAATGCGAGGCTTACCTCGGTGCACCGCGGGCTGCCCTTTCGGCTCGTCGACATCGGCCATTTCAGCAACGAGGTCTTTTTCCCCGAGCAAGTGCCCTATTTCCACGCCCTGTCGCCCGAGAAGCGCCAAAGGGCCACACAGGAGTATCACCTCACCAACTTCTCGGCGGTGGATGTCGACATCAGCCAGGGCCTTTACTGGCGAATGTACGAAGATCGCGTCCTGGGCACGACACGCGCCGAGGTGATCGCACGCCACACCGCCACCAGAATTGACAGCGATGGAGAGGGTTTCCGCATCCACTTCCGCGATGGGCTTTGTGAGACCGAGCGGACGGTGAACGCCGACATCGTGGTGCTGGGAACCGGCTATTACGAGCCCGCCTTCCCCCCGCTGCTTGAGCCGCTTCGCCAATGGATCGTCACTGACCCGAGCGGCGGGCCGGAAGTCGCGCTCGATTATCGCGTGCGGACTACGCCCGATTTCGGACCGGAGCTGTACCTGAACGGCGTCACCGAGCGCACCCACGGTGCCAGCGATGCTTCGTCGCTCAGTATGACCGCACTCAAGGCGCAGACAATCCTCGAATCCTTCCTCGCCGCCCACCATCGCTGATCGGAGGCACTTGTATGTCATCCTGGCTGTTCACCTATGGATCGAGCACTGATCCTGATCATTTCGCCGAGGATTTCGGCACGCCGCAGGCGTTTGTCGCGGCCAGTGTTGCCAATTACCGGCTGGCCTTCGTCAATTACCGCGAATCCTTCGGCGGCGGCACTTCGGCGATCGTGCCGGCACCGGGGATGGAAGCCATCGGCGTCGCTTACCGCATCACGTCCGAGCAACGCGAAAAGCTGGCGGTAGCCGATCCCGACTATGCCCTTATGCCGCTGCATGCGCAGATCAGCGATGATCCGGTCGAGGTCGAAGCGCTGCTGCCGCGTACGATCAGCGGCTTCGCTGCGCCGACCGACGCCTATATGGCGCGGATCCGTTATGGGCTGACCGCCTTCTATACGGTCGCACAGGTCGATGCCACGATTCGTGCCGCGCTGGGCCGACGCTGGCTGTTCGACGATATTCCTGCACGATGGGCCGCCGATGACGAGCCTCGCGTCGAATATGGCACCTTGTTCCAGCGGCTTTTGCCCTGGAAAGGCGGCGTACGCACCCCCTGGGGCGGGGCTGTCGCCACCATTGCGCCGGGTGCCTCCAGCGAACTGTATCCGCACGACGAAGAGGAGATGGCGCTGGTGCTCACGGGCAGCGGTCGGTTGCGCCTCAATGCGAACGAGCGCGCGATCGCCCAGGGCGACCTCATCTATTTCGAGCCCGAATGCGAGCATGTGGTGACCAACGACGAAGGTGATGCGCCGCTCGTCGTGCTGTTCCTGTGGTGGGGCGGCGCGGACGGCGTGGCGTGGGCGGGGCGCAAGATCTGACGCGAATTACCGTGTCGGAGGCAGGAGCGAAGCAATGACTGACCTCAAGATGGGAGCGCTCAATCGGCGCGGATTCCTAGGTGCATTAGGCTCGACAATAACGGCGGCAGGCACGACGTCGGTCTACGCGGCGGTCGGCGCACAGGACGATGATTTCGACTACATCGTCATCGGACTCGGTTCGGCAGGATGCGTGGTCGCCAACCAATTGAGCGCCCGGTCCGACCTGCGGATACTCGCGCTTGAGGCCGGCCCGACCGATTACACGCCGATCATTCAGAATCCCGATAATTATTATAAGGCCAAGGGGTCGCCGATCTACGACTGGAATTACCAGACGACCCCCCAGCCGAATATCGACGACCGTATCATCCCCGCGCCGCGCGGCAGGGTATATGGTGGATGCAGTTCAATCAATGCGATGATCTATATCCGCGGCAACCGCGCAGATTACGACAACTGGGCTTATCAGGGGAATCGCGGCTGGGCGTATGACGATGTGCTGCCGCTGTTCATCGCCGCCGAAGGAAATCGCGATATTCGCGGCCCTCTCACCGGCAACAGCGGGCCACTGACCGTCCAGAATTATCCGACCAAGTCTCTGCCCGGCGAGGCATTCGTCCAGGCGGCGGTGCAATATGGCTTCAAGGGGCCGGACTGGAACTTCAACGGCCCAGTCCAGGAAGACGGCGCGGGCTTTTACCAGTTCACCGTCCGCACCGAGCAGCGCGGCGGTGAGCCGCGACTGGAACGCTGCAGTTTATCCAAAGCCTATCTCCACCCCGCGATGGGCCGCCCGAATCTCAGCGTCCGGCACAACGCGCAGGTACAGCGGCTGATCGTCGAAAATGGCCGCGCGACCGGCGTGACCTATCTGCTGAACGACCGGACGCTACAGGCGCGCGCGACCCGTGAGATCATCCTGTGCACCGGCGCGGTAACATCGCCCGCAATCTTGATGCGATCGGGGATCGGCCCGGCCGATGCGCTGCGCGCGCTCGGCATTCCTGTGGTCGTAGATTTGCCCGGCGTCGGCGACAATTTACAGGACCATCCGGTACTGCCCGTCGCCTATCGTGCCATCCCCACCTTGCCGCCGCTCTGGGCCAGCGGCGTTCAGGCTGGGCTGTTCGTCAAGACGCAAAGCCGCGCGCCATCGGCGGCCCCCGACCTTCAGTTTCATTTCTGGCAGGGCGATGACGACGACCCCAATTCCTTCTCCTTCTCCCCGACGGTCGTCCGACCGAGCAGCCGCGGCCGCATTCGGCTCAAGTCAGCGGACTACACCGCCATGCCGCTGATCGATCCCAATTACATGCAGACTCAGGCCGATATCGACGTGATGATCAAGGGCATGGAGCTGTCTCGCGAGTTGGTCCGCCAGCGCGCGTTCAGCAAGGTCGCAGGTGCTCCGCTCCACGATTTCGGTTCAGCCCGAACGCCACGGGAAATGGCTGATTATGTCCGAAAGAATGTGCGGACGATCTATCACCTTGCCGGTTCCTGCAAGATGGGGCTCGGGGCCGATGCTGTGGTCGATCCTGAACTCAAGGTCTATGGCGTCGAAGGCCTGCGCGTTGCCGACGCTTCGATCATGCCCGACGTTATCAGCGGGAACACCAACGCCGCCTGCGCAATGATCGGCCAGCGCGCCGCGGACATGATCCTCAGCAAGGACAACCGGTCGTGAGCCGGCACGTAACGGCATCCCGAACCGCAGTGTTCGACCGTCTCGAATCGGAAGTTCGCGTTTATTGCCGCGAGTTTCCCGCCGTATTCGCCCGCGCGCAGGGCGCGCAGCTCTTCGACGAGGAGGGGCGGCGTTTCCTCGATCTGCTCGGCGGCGCGGGCGTGATGAACTATGGGCATAATCCGCCCGGGGTTGTCGCGGCGGTTTCCGCTTACTTGGCGGATGGCGGGATCGTCCACGCGCTTGACCTGCATACCGTCGCAAAGCGCCGCTTTCTCGAAGCGTTCGAGCGCTGTATCCTCGCACCGCGCCAGCTATACTATAAAATCCAGTTCACAGGCCCGACTGGCGCCAATGCGATCGAGGCGGCGCTGAAGATCGCCCGGCGCACGACGGGGCGGACCTCGGCAATCGCGTTTACCAACGGGTATCACGGCGTGTCGCTGGGTGCGCTGGCGGCGACAGGCAGTTCGGCCAAGCGGCGCGCTGCGGGCATCGGGTTTGCCGGCATTGATCGAATGCCGTTCGACGGCTATTTCGGAGCCGGCACCGACACCGCCGCCTATCTCGCGCAGATGCTCGCCGACCCCGGCAGCGGCATCGATCCGCCAGCTGCGATCCTGCTCGAAGTCGTTCAGGGTGAAGGCGGCATCAACACTGCCTCGGACCAATGGCTCCGTTCGATCGCCGACATTGCCCGCGCCCACGGTGCGCTGCTGATCATCGACGATATTCAGGCCGGTTGTGGACGGACCGGTACCTTTTTCAGCTTCGAAAGGTCCGGAATCCGCCCGGATATTGTCTGCCTGTCAAAGGCTATAGGCGGCATGGGCCTGCCGATGTCGCTGGTGCTGATGGCGCCGGAGCATGACTGCTGGCGCCCAGGCGAGCATAATGGCACGTTTCGCGGACACAACCTGGCCTTCGTCGCGGCGACCGCTGCCATCGACCTGTATTGGAGCGACGACCGGCTTGAGCGGCAAATTGCAGCTCGCTCGATCCAGCTCGACGATCGGCTGCGCGCCATGCCGAATCATGGCGGACCCGACGGCTTCGTCTTGCGAGGCCGGGGTATGATTCGCGGCTTGGCGTGGCGCGACCAGGGGATCGCCGCGCAGGTTTCCGCTGCCGCCTATGCGCTTGGACTGATCGTCGAGACCTGCGGCCCCAAGGGCGAGGTGCTAAAGCTGTTGCCGCCGCTCACTATTACCGCAGCCGAGATTGACGAAGCAGCCGATCTGCTAGGCGAAGCGATTGCCGCCGTCATCCCGGTTCACATCGACACGCTTCAGACGGCCTGACGAGGCGATGCGCGGACCAAGGCTTCTTGTCGTGGGAGCCGGCATCCACGGCCTGTGGGTCGCATGGCGTTTTTTGTGCGCGGGATGGTGCGTCACCTTGGCGGAGGCGGGGTGCCTGCCAAATCGGGCCGGCGCGTCGTGGGACCAGCATCGGCTGATTCACCCTTTTGGCTCGACAAACGAAGCCGATGTCGGTGCGCTAGAGGCGGCGATGCGTGGCTGGGAAAGCCTATGGTCGCGGCTCGGCCGCAACCATTACCGTCAAAGCGGCGGCGTGCTCGGCAGCCATATAGCGACGCATTTTACGGTATTGAGCGCGGCCGGCTGGCCCTGCGAACGCATCACGCGGGACGAGCTTTCGATCCTTGCGCCGGGACTGCGAAGTCATCCTGACGGCGGTATGCTGTGGACGCCGAACGCCGGGGTGCTGCTGGCCGACCGGATCATGGGTGACCTGTTTCGACTGACGACAGAACTCGGCTGCATATTCCTGCCCGGTCGGCGCATCCGGGAAGATGAAGTTTGCGAGGGAAGGGTGCAGCTGGGTGACGGCGCGTGGCTGGAGCCCGATCTGATCGTGGTCGCTTGCGGTGCCGATAGCAGCCAAGCGGTGCCTGCGCTTGCGCCGCGCATTGCCGTGGTCGAACAAACGATGCTGTACTTCACCGCGCCTCGCGCATGGGCAAGCGCTCCGATCCTGATTGATTTCGGCCCCCAGGACGATCTGTGGATGGCCCCGCCTGTCGCCGGGACCATGCTCAAACTGGCAGCAAGCGGGCTCGCAACGGCGCAGGGGCCGGTCGATCTCAACGCGCTCTCGCGCCGCATCGACGAGACATTTTGCACGACCGGATGGCGGTTCATGCGCCGGGGGCACTGCCGCTTCGACCGCACCGTCAACGGCGCACGCATTATCGAGCCGGTGGCAGGGACAAACGGGAAGGCCTGGGTGATTGCGGGCTGCAACGGGAGTGGCTTCAAATTTGCGCCGCTGGTCGCCGATCTGATCTGGCGTATGATGCCTGGCTATAGCGAGGCGATGGCGTGAAGCTGACCGAAGGACCATGGCACAGGTTGCTGGCGGGCGTGCCGGGGCCGGCGACAGGGCGTACCACGATCGGTCTGGCAGTCGATACCGGGCCGCACGGTGCCGATCTGCTCCGCGCCGCAGCAGCGCTTGCGGATGAAGCTCCAGAACTTGGGTATCTATGGGTCGATGACTCGGCCAGCGCCCAGGGGGGGGCGTTGGCGGCGCAGACGCTTGTGGCCCAGGGTGTGCGGCTGATCATCGGGCATTTCAACAGCGGGTCGGCGCTTGCCGCTGCGCCGATCTATGCACCGGCGGGCGCATTGCTGCTGGCACCTGCCGCGACCCACCCCGCGCTGACCGCCGCGATGCCCCGCTGCTTCCGGTTATGCGCGCATGATCAGCTCCAGGCGCAGTTATTCGCCGACACGCTTGTCGAAGCGGGCGGGCGACCATTGCTGATCGTGCAACGAAGTGCGCATGGCCAAAGCCTGGGCAACGCGATCGAACGCCTGCTGCGCGCCGTGCATATGCCCCCCGATCGGATCGATGCCGATACCCATACCGATACCGATACCCATACCGAGGCCGATGCCGATGCCGATGCCGTGGCGCAGATTGCCGACCTGCCGCCCGGATCCGTCGCGGTCATCGGCCGCCATGCCTTTGCGGCAGCATGGTTGCCATTGCTGGATGCGCGCTCGCCAAGGCTGTTGAGCGACGATTGCTGCACCCCGCGCCTGCGCGATGCCGCCGGTGCCGCAGCGATCGGCGCGCAGGTGGCCACCGTCGCCGGCGCAGACGCGGGGGAAGCGCGCGGCAGTGCCTATGCCCGAACCAGCCGCGCGGCGATCGAAGTGCTAGCGGGCGCCGTCGCGATGGCGGGGTCGCACCCCGATGCAGTGGCAGCGGCGCTGCATGACAGAAGCTGGCAAACCTGCCTGGGCACCACTGCGTTCGATGTTCAGGGCGAGCCGGTCGGGATTGGCTGGTGCTGGCAATGCGTTGCCCCGGCCTTCGCGGCGGCCCCCGTCTGATGCCGGGCGAGCAAATGGCGCGCGGCGCGGTTGCGCTGTGGCTGGTGCCGCGTGCGGGCGCGCACCGAGACCCCCGCGCGGAAGCCGCCGAACTCAGCCCCGCCGCCCGCGAGCGGATCAATGCCCTTCGAACGCCTGACGCTCGCGATGGACAATTGCTCAGTCGCGCTTGGCTCGCGCGGATGCTGCGCGCCTATTTCGGCCCGGCGAGCGCGGGCTGGACGATAGGCGTGGATTGCAAAGGATGCGCGGTCTTGCGCGATGCACCGCCCGAAATCGCGATCGCGTTCGCGCATGGACGCGACAGGATCGCCATCGCCATCGGCCATGATTGCGGCCCCGGCCTTGGCATCGACCTCGAGGATCGGCTCGACCGCGACGATCCGCTGCTGGCGCCGGTCATCCTCGCACCCGCCGAACTGGAACGCTATCATCGTCTGGCGACCGGCAAGCGGCGGCGGCAATATCTACTCGTGCGCTGGGTCGCGAAAGAGGCCTATGTAAAGGCCCGCCGGGTGGGTCTGGCGATGCCATTTGATACTATCGAAGTGATTGAGGCCGCGCCCGGCGTGTATGGCGTTGGTCATCCCGCCGGCCTGGATGGGCAGCACTGGCAGGTGCGGCTGCTGGAACCCAGCGACGATCTGGCGATTGCCGTGGCCTGGGCACCGACGCGCGATACACCGCTGGCGCTTACCGTCCACAGCGTCGATGAACTACCCTTTGAGCGTGATGCGTTTACGCTGATCCGTTTACGCTGATCCGTTGACCTTCTTTTCGTCATCCCCGCATCGGCGTGGCGTAATGGTCTCATCGCCGACGCAAAAACAGCCTGCGCGATTAACCCCCCATCCAACGACGCCCTAACACTGCTATTGATAGCATCTGACGGCATCGGTGCTGGCGGCGAATCGCTATGGCGAAGGCGCCGGTTGCGGGGCGGTGTTGCGCGATAGAAGACAACATTAGGGGTAGTGGCATGGCAGGCGCATCAACAGGGTCGCTACACTAGTGGCGCGATCGACTGCCTCAGACCCCGCCGACTTGATTGGACCACCGGCACCAACCGCATTGAGCCGCGATCAGTTTTCCTATGCTACCGCACGGCTGCACGAGAGCCATCGAACCTGCCTTCGCCTGGTCGGCCAGGGCATGTCGACCAAGGAGATTGCCCGCCAGACCGGCCTGACCCCATCCACCGTCGACACCTATCTGAAACAGGCAATATCGGCATTCGGGGCGGGAAACCGACGCGATGCGGCGCGCAGCTTTGCGCGAATGGAAGCCTCCCAAAAATCCGGACCCGCATTGCCGGCCCTTCCCATTCCCTGTTCCTCGAGCCCAGAAGATGAGGCGACCGGAGACAGCAACCAGCGGTATTGGTTGCGGCTTCCTCCGGTCGGGGGCAGCGACAACGACCTCAATTGGCAGCATAAGACCGTGCATATCCTGCAGGTGTCGGTGCTGAGCGCGGCAGTTGTCCTGGCCCTGACGCTGACGATCGCCGGCTTTCTTCGGCTCATCGGTTAGCATGCTGACCCACTGGTTTCACATGCGCCCTTCGCTGGGCTCAGGGAGAGATTTGCATGTTACAATTCCGGTCTGGAGCGGGCGGCGTCGTCGCCGCCGATACTCAAAATGCCGTCTCGGCAGCCGACGACGCCCTGCTGAACGGGGTGCGGATGTATGCATCGATGATCGAGGCAACCAAGGGATCCAACCTGCCCGCGGCGCAAAGCCAAAAGCTGTTCCGCAGCGTCAACGCCAGCCTCAACCAGTTTCTGGCGGGTCGCGCCGATCTGGTATCGGCGGTGCAGATGTTGACGGTGATCAAGGGCCAGAGCAATTTCGCGCCCGAAAGTTACGGCTGCCCCGCCGGCTGGGTCGCCCATGAAGCAACGCCCGTCACCGCTCATGAACCCACGCCTGTCGCAGCCTGAGCTGGCGCGACTGCCGTTGCCTGGTCGTCGCTCTTGCTCGCATGCGGATAGCATCGACGAGCCGGAGCGATGATCGGTCTACTATTCTGGCTGCTGACGGCATTGTCGTGTCTGTATGCCGCAGTCTTTGGGGGGAGAGACGGTCGATGGGCCGCATTCCTGATCATTCTCGCATCGCTGCTGACCATTCCGGCCGCGATGTTCGGCGGTCGCTATGGCCGCTTCGAACTCGACGTCTTTCTGGTCGACACATCGCTGTTGCTCGGCCTCTATATGCTCGCGATGGCAAGTCGCCGTTGGTGGCCACTGTGGATGACGGGCTTTCACCTGGTCGCGGTCACCTCGCATCTAAGCGCGGCGGTTGCCACGGGCTTCGTGGCCGACGCCTATCTAGCCGCCGCGTCGTTTTGGGCAATTCCGATGTCGATCGCCATGATTGTCGGCGTCACCCTGGATCACCGCGCTACCCGCGAAGGGAATCATACGCATGACCGGGTCGACC
This sequence comes from Sphingomonas sp. 37zxx, assembly GCF_000786205.1. GTDB lineage: Bacteria > Pseudomonadota > Alphaproteobacteria > Sphingomonadales > Sphingomonadaceae > Sphingomonas. Next base: position 32,056 of record NZ_JROH01000003.1, read on the forward strand.
GAAGCCTTTAACGGGGTGCATGAGCGCCAGAACGCGCCAATCGCACCGCCGATGAAAACGTTCGTCGTGGAGCCGGAAAGCCTGGTTGCGGCAAACGAAACAGCCTTTGCCTCGGACATCGTCGCCATCACGGTTGCGGCAATGGTGCGCGACTATCTGAAGTCACGCCGCCAGCGCGAAAAGATATTCCCCGACAACCTGTTTGCCGATCCTGCCTGGGACATATTGCTCGATCTCTATGCATCCTCGGTCGAAGGGCGGCAGGTTTCGGTGAGCGACGCCTGCATCGCATCGGCGGTCCCGGCGTCGACCGGATTGCGCTGGATCGCACGGCTGGAAGAATATGCGTTCGTATGTCGTCGCCCCGATCCGCTCGACGCCAGGCGCTTCCTGCTCACGCTCAGCCAGCACGCAAGCACCTTGATTGGCAAATGGGCTGAAAGCACCTTCGCCGATCGGATGCGCTACACTGCGTCTCCCTTCCGCTCCTGACCCGGGCGCGATCACCCCTCGATCAGCATCAGCGCATCCAGCGCGAGTGCGCCCTCCCCCGCTGCGCCCAGAATGACCGGGTTCAGGTCGATCTCGGCAATGCCGGGGTTTGACTGCATCACCGCCGCGAGCCGCTCGACCAGCAGCGCCAATGCCTCGACGTCGAGCGGCGGCGCGCCGCGCCAGCCGCGCAGCAACGGCGCGCTGCGAAGGTGGTGCAGCGACCGCGCGATCGCGTCGCGTGAAGCTGTCGGCAGGATCAGGCAGACGTCCTTGAGGATTTCGGCCTGCACCCCGCCAAATCCTGCCAGCACCACCGGCCCCCAGTCCGGGTCGCGGCGCGCGCCGACGATCATCTCGGTGCCGCGCTTGCCCATCGCTTCGACCAGGATGCCGGCAAGCTGGATGTCGCGATCATAAGCGGTGACATTTGCCTGCATCCGATCCCACGCAGCCGCCACCGCGCCCGCATCGGCCAACCCCAGGATGACACCGCCAGCCTCGCTTTTATGCGGCAAATCGGCCGATTGCGCCTTCAACACCACCGGATAGCCAAGCGCCGCCGCCGCGCTGACCGCTTCATCGACCGTGGTCGCCAACCGCGCGCGGGGAAAGGCGATGCCGACATCGGCGAGCAACGCCTTGGCGCGATATTCGGGAACCACCCCCGCTTCGCCGCCCAGGTCCAGCGGCAGGTCGGGCAGCGGATCGACTCGCGCCGCCGGCACTGTCGCCGCGTCGCCAAGCCGTGCCACTGCGCGCAGCACCCGCTCGGCGGTCGGGAAATAGGGTGAGCCTAGCGCGCGCAACCGATCGAGAAAGGCGGGCGGCATCGGCCCTTCTTCATCGACCCCGGCGAACAGCACCGGCTTGGCTCCGCCGACATCCTCGATCGCGCGCAGGATCGCGGGCAGCTTCAGCGCGACGGTGCGCTCGTCGGTCTGGATGATCTGCACCAGCACCGCGCTGATCCGCGGATCGGCGGCCAGGGCGTCGATGGTGCGCGCGTACAGCTCGGGTTCGACCAATGCCTGCGCGGTGATGTCCACCGGGTTGCTCACCCCCACGAACGGCGGCAGCACCGCCCGCAGCGCAGGGGAATCGGCATCGGTCATCGCCGGCAGGTCGAGCCCCAGCGCCTCGGCCTGGTCGAGCGCCATCGCCTTGAGCGCCCCCGATTCCCCCACCACCGCCAGTCCGCCGACCGCGAGCGGCCCGCAGCGCGCCAGTATCTCGGCAATATCGCCCAATTCCTCCAGCGTTTCGGCGAATACCACGCCGGCCTGCGTCACCAGCGCGCGCATCACCGCATAGTCGCCGGCCATCGCGCCGGTATGGGTGGCGGCGCTTTCGCGAGCGGCGCTCGATTTGCCGGGATGGAGCAGCACCAGATGCTTGCCCGCCGCGCGGGCATTGCCCGCCAGCGCCAGGAAACGCCGGGGCTGGCGAAACTGTTCGACGATCAACGCGATGACGCGGGTAGCATCGTCGGCCAGCATCGCCTCGACATGATCCTCGACGCCGCTCGCAGCCTCGTTCCCGGTCGAAATCGAAAAGGTGACATCCACCGCCCGGCCGATCAGCGTCCCCGAAAGCACCGCCGCCATCGCCCCCGATTGCGACACCACCGCCACCCCGGCCTCGCCCCTGGGCGGCGCAGGATGGGTTTCGATGAAGGTCAGCGGGATCGAATCGCGGTAATTGACCAGCCCCAGGCAGTTCGGCCCTTCGACCACCATGCCCGTTTGCGCCGCGATCCGCGCGATTTCGCGCTGTTCGGCCATGCCCTCCTCACCGCCCTCGGCAAAGCCGGCGGAGAAGATCACCGCCGCGCCCACGCCGCGCGCGCCGAGCAGGCGCACCGCGTCCACCACCCCGGCGCGCGGGATCGCCAGGACTGCCACATCGACCCCGTCGGGCAAGGCATCGATCGACGGCAGACAGGGGCGCGGGCCGATCTCGCTGCGCTTTGGATTGATCAGATGAATCGCACCGGCAAAGCCGCAGCGTTCCAGATTGTCGAGCACCGTTGCCCCCAGCGCGCCGGGCTTGTCCGACGCGCCGACGATCGCTATCGATCGTGGCCGCAACAGCCGGTTGATGTCAGTCACAGATTATCTCCTGCCGTCGATTACTGAACGATCAAGCGTCCCGCTGCTGCTTCGACAGGTCATAAGAGCCCAGACCCGGCTTATAGGTCTTTTCGTCGATGAACTGACGGATGCCTTCCTTGCGGCCGCTATTGTCAAAGAAATTGGCGGCTTCCTGCGCGCGGACCAGATAGTCTTCGGCATCGTCATAGGTCATGTCCTTGACTCGGCGCACCGCATCCTTGGCTGCCTTCAGCGCCACCGGATTCTTCTTGAGCAATTCCTGCGCCAGCGACCGCACCCGATCCTCGAGCTGGTCCAGCGGCACGCTTTCGTTGACCAGCTTCCAGGCGGCGGCCTGTGGCCCTTCGATCAGCCCGCCGGTCAGCGTCATATACATCGCGTCGCGCATCGACAGCAGGTCGACCACCACCTTGGTCACCCCGCCGCCCGGCAGGATGCCCCAGTTGATCTCCGACAAGCCGAACTTCGCCTCATCCGCCGCAATCGCCAGGTCGCACGCGAACAGCGGGCCGAAACCGCCGCCGAAGCACCAGCCATTGACCATCGCGATCGTCGGCTTTTGATACCAGCGCAGCCGCCGGAACCAGCCATAGCTTTCGCGCTGCGCCTTGCGGGTGCCGCGCAGCCCCTGCGCCTCGGTCTCGCGGAAATACTCCTTCAGGTCCATGCCGGCGGACCAGGCGGTGCCTTCGCCCGAGAGGACGAACACGCCGACATCATCGCGGAACTCCAGCTCGTCGAGCACCTCCATCATGCGCCGGTTGAGCGTCGGGCTCATCGCGTTGCGCTTGTCGGGGCGGTTGAACTTCACCCAGGCGATACGATCCTCGACCCGGTAGGTGACGGTCGGCTGTTCCATGCGATCTCTCCATCGGTACCTTTATGCCGACGTAGTGTATCTTTAGGCTACAGTTTACAAGGTCTGTTTGTACCGTATCCGGCGTTTGCGGCGCACCGGGATCGGGCGCGGTTAGCCGGTCCGCGCCACCCGCGCCGGACGCGGCGGCCCACGACGAAACTTGGCGAGCAACATCAATAGCTGGTTCAACTCGTCATGGCTGAGCGGCTGGACTAGTTGGTCCTCCGATTCGCGCAGCGCGTCGATCATCGCGGCGATCGCCTGTTCGCCGGCAGCGGTGAGATACAGGCCATTGCTCCGCAAATCGCGGCCCGCCTGTCGCTCGACCCAGCCCCGCCCCTCCAGCGCGTTCACCAGCTTCATCGCGCTCGACCGGTTGATCGACAGCGCGCGCCCCAGGGTCGTCTGGCCGCACCCCGGATTGTCGCGGACCATCACCAATGCTGTCAGCCGCGCCGGTGAAATATCGAACGGCGCCAGCACGTCGCGCGCGTTGTTGTCGAGCTTCAGCCACGCCAATTGCACCTGATAGCCCAGCAATCCTTCGAGTTCGGGTGCTTCCTTCAGCCGGATCATTGCCTCTTGTCCATATTGTATCCCACAGATACACTCCTACCTAGATCGAGAGACGGAGCGACGACGAATCGCATAACCCCGCGACATAAACCAACGCCAGGCTGAACCCGCCTTTGTCAGGCGCGGTCAACAGCGATTGATCAGGAGAGCGACCCAATGGACCGCAGCTTTTTCATGACCATCGACGGGAAACCCGAATCGGGCATCGGCCAGTTCGATGTGATCAACCCGGCCACCGAACTGCCGGTGGCGCAATGCCCCAAGGCCGATGAAGCGATCGTCGATCGCGCGGTCGCCGCCGCCAAATCGGCCTTCCCCGCCTGGGCAGCTACCCCGATCGAAACCCGCGCCGCGCTGGTCGATTTGCTCGCCGATGCGCTGCAAAGCCGGATCGGCGAATTCGCCAGCCTGTTGACCGCCGAACAGGGCAAGCCGGTCGATCAGGCGCAATATGAAATCATGGGAAGCGTGTTCACGCTGAAGGCCTTCGCCCAGATGCGGCCCGAGCAGAAATTGCTCAAGGACGATGGGCATAACCGGGTGATCGAACATCGCACCCCGCTGGGCGTCGTCGCGGCGATCACACCGTGGAACTTCCCCGTCATCCTGGTGATCAACAAGCTGGGGCCGGCGCTGGTGACCGGCAACACCATGGTGATCAAACCGGCCCCCACCACGCCGCTCACCACCCTGCTGCTGGGCGAACTTTGCGCCGAAATCCTGCCGCCGGGCGTCGTCAACGTCATTTGCGATCAGAATGATCTGGGTGCGTATCTGACGCAGCATCCCGATGTCGCCAAGATCGCCTTCACCGGATCGACCGCCACGGGCAAGCGGGTGATGGCAAGCGCCGCCGCCGATGTGAAGCGCGTGACGCTGGAGCTGGGCGGCAACGATGCCGCGATCGTGCTCGACGATGTCGATGTGCGCCAGGTCGCGGCCAAGGTCTATGGCGGGGCGATGGCCAATGCCGGGCAGATCTGCGTGGCGATCAAGCGCGCTTATGTCCCCGCCCCGATGTACGACGATTTCTGCGACGAGCTGGCGCGGCTGGCCAAGGCGGCGGTGGTCGATGACGGATCGAAACAGGGCGCGACGATCGGCCCGATCCAGAACAAGGCGCAATATGACAAGGTGAAGGCGCTGCTGGCCGATGCGCGCGAACGCGGCACGGTGATCGCCGGCGGTGAGGCGCTCGATCGGCCGGGCTATTTCATCCCGCCCACCATCGTGCGCGACTTGCCCGACGATGCGCCGCTGGTGCGCGAGGAACAATTCGGCCCGGTGCTGCCGGTGCTGAAATATACCGACATCGACGATGTGATCGCACGCGCCAATGACAGCGACTATGGCCTGGGCGGCACGGTGTGGGGCCGCGACGTCGAACGGGCGACCGCGGTGGCGATGAAGATCGACACCGGCACCGTGTGGGTGAACCAGTATCTGGCGATCGATGCCAACATCCCCTTCCGGGGATCGAAACAGTCGGGGTTCGGCGGCGAACTGGGCCAGGCCGGGCTGGACGAATATACCCAGGCGCACATCATCAATGCAGTACCGCTTGAAGCAATGGCTTAAAGCCGTGCTGGAGCATTTCAGCACCCGCACCGTCCCGGCGGAACGGCGCTATCTGTTCTGGCGCGACCTGGTGGCAGAGACCTTTCCCGGCATGACGGTGGAGCCCAAGGTCGGCATTCGTGCCGACCTTGCCCGCTGGGAATTGGGGCGGCTGGCGATGGCACGCGCGCATAGCGACCAATCGCGCGTCAATCGCCATGCCCGTCAGCAGGACGATCGCCATCTGATCCTGCACCTGCAACGCCAGGGGCGGATGATGCTGTCACAGGGCAACCGCACCTCGCTCGCCAGCCGCGGCGACATCGTCGTCGCCGATGGCAGCACCCCCTATTCGATCGACATTTCGCACGCCAATGACTGCCTGATCGTCAGCGTTCCGTTCGATCTGATGCAGCCGATGGGCACCGACCGCCCGTTTCACGCGCATCTGCTGCCGGGGCGCGACCCGCAGGTGGCGGTGCTGCAAAAGATGATCGAGGGGCTGTGGCTCGAACGCGAGACGCTCGATCAGGTCGATCAGGGCATGGATCAGGTGATCGGATCGCTGACTCGCATGGCGTTGCTTCGCTGCACACCCGAAGACGACGACACCAGCCACGATCAGGCGCGCGGCATCATCGATTATGTCGAGCGCCATCTGTACGATCCTGGCCTTGGCACGGCGCAGATCGCGCTGGCGACCGGCCTGTCGACCCGCGCGGTGCAGAAATGCTTTGCCCGCCAATTGGGGGCAACGCCCACCGCCTTTATCTCGCAGCGCCGGCTGGAGCGGGCGGCGCAGATGCTCGATGCCCGCCCCTATGCCTCGGTGACCGAAATCGCCTTTGCGCTCGGGTATAATGATTCCGCCTTTTTCAGCCGCTGCTTTCGCCGGCAACACGGCGTCAGCCCCCGGCACTGGCGCGAGCGCGCGGGCGTGGCGCGCTGAGGCCGAAGCCAGCCGTTCGCTTCCATCCATGTCCCCCGTTCGCTGGGGTGCAAGACGCCCGGCGGCAGGTGCCGGTATCCCGGTGTGACAATAGCCGCAAACGGCATCGGCCACCAAGGGGGAGGCATATGGCACATAGCATTCTGGCAGGGTTTCTACTCGGATCGACCTCGCTCGTCCTCATGCCGACAGCGGCGCTGGCCCAGGATCGGGAGGCCAAGGCCCAGGAGGCCCCGCCTCCCGCCGATGAGCCGCCGCAAGGCGATTCGGCGATCAAGGACATCATCGTCACCGCACAAAAGCGCGCCCAGAGCGTGCAGGAAGTGCCGATCGCGGTATCGGCCTTCACCGCCGAAGCGCTCGAGACGCGCGCGGTCAGCACCGTGGCGCAGCTTGGCAATGTCACGCCGAACGTGACGCTCGACGCGGGCACGCCATTTTCGGGATCGAGCGCGGTGCTGTCGGCCTTTATCCGCGGCATCGGATCGGACGATTTCGCCTTCAACATCGATCCCGGCGTCGGCATCTATATCGATGGCGTCTATCTGGCACGCACCGTCGGCGCGAACCAGGATCTGCTCGATATCGAGCGGGTCGAAGTGCTAAAAGGGCCGCAGGGCACGTTGTTCGGGCGCAACACCATCGGCGGTGCCATCAGCATCGTGACTCGCAACCCCGGCGACACCTTCCGGCTGGTCGGCGATCTGACCGCGGGCAGCTTTAACTATGCACGGCTGCGGGTATCGGCGGACCTGCCGATCGCGCCGGGCCTGGGGATGCTGGTCAGCGCGGCGGTGAAGACCCGCGACGGCTATTTGCAGCGCATCCCCTTTCCCGACACGCGCGCGGCCAATGCCGATGCGATGAACGCCTTCCCGGCGTCGGGCTATTCATCGAACGAGCGTGAAGGCGGCGACAATGACCGCGTTTTCCGCATGAAGCTGCGCTACGACAATGGCGGGGCGTTCACCGCTACTCTGGGGGCCGATTACACCTTCAGCGATTCGACCGGCCTTGCCAACAAGCTGCTGGGCGTGCCCGAAACGCCGGGCAATTTCGCCGGCACTGCCAATTTGCCCGGCACCGGCTTTGACCCCACCGGCACCACCGGGTTCAGCTTTGCCGGGCTGTATAATTTCTGCATCGGCGCGACCCCTGCCGAAATTGCGGCGCGCGGGGCGGCGGCGCTGTGTGGTGGCCGGGGCACGCAATTCAGCGGCGGTTTCCGCCTGCCGGGGCTGGGCAGCCGCAATGTCGATGGCGATCCGTCGAACGATCTGCTGCCCTGGGACAATCGCTTCGTCACCGACGACAAGGACAGCAGCTACGCCACCGGCATGAACTTCTCGCGGCTGCGCAACTGGGGCGCGACGCTGACGCTCGACTATGACCTGTCGAACGACATCGCGGTGCGCTCGATCAGCGCCTATCGCAAGCTCGATTGGCGCGCAGGCATCGACGGTGACGGCACGCCGCTGAACTTCCTGCATCTGTCCTTCCCGCTCGACCAGAAGCAGTTCAGCCAGGAATTGCAGCTGATCGGCAAGGGGCTGGGCGGCAAGCTCAACTATGTCCTGGGAGCCTATTATTTCGAGGAATCTGGCAATCAGCGCGACTTCGTCACCTTTGCCGAAGGGCTGGTGCAGGTCGATGGCGACAATGTCTTCGATACCAAGAATTATGCATTTTTCGGCCAGGTCGATTGGCGGCCGATCGATTTGATCGGTGTTACGCTGGGCGGGCGCTACACCAGCGAAACCAAACAGTTTGAAGGGTTTCAGCAGGAGCTGAACGGGTTCAACTACAAGCTGTTCGGCTGTTCGGATGCCAATGGCAATGTGACGCCCGGCGGTGCCTTCCCGCTCGCCCCGATCCCGTGCGCGGTCGGATTGTCCTATCCCGATCCGACCAATCCGGTACGAGTCTATCCGCCGGGCCTGCGCGAACAGAAATTCGACAATTTCGCGCCAAAGGTCAGCGTTCAGATCCACCCGGCCGAACGGGTGATGCTGTACGGGTCATGGTCACAAGGGTATAAAACCGGCGGCTGGACCACGCGGCTGACCAACCCGCAAACCGAAGTCGATCCCTTTGGCGAGGAGCTGGTCACCACCTGGGAAATCGGCATCAAATCACAGATGTTCGATCGCCGGCTACAGATCAACGCGGCAGCCTTTTCGACCGACTACGAGGGCATCCAGCTCAATTTCCAGGAAGGCACCTCGCCCACCATCCGCAATGCCGGTGACGCGCGAATCCAGGGGTTCGAGATCGAGGCGGTACTGTCGGCCGCGCGCGGCCTGACGCTGAACGCATCGGTCGGCTATCTGCACACCGAATATACCGATGTCCTGCCCGGCGTGCTCGCGGTCAGCGCCCCCGATGCTTTCCAGGCGGGGACCGAGATCGGCGCGACCCTGCCCAAATCGCCCAACTGGAAAACCAGCATCGCGCCGCAATATGTGACTGCCTTGCCCGGCGGGTCGACGCTGACGCTGGCGGCGGATTGGAGCCATTCGAGCGATGCGTGGAACAACGCCCAGCGCACCTTCGCGCTTCGCCGCGACGCCTATGATCTGGTGAACGCCAACATCACCTGGGTCGAGCCCGATGGCCGCTATTCGATCGGTGCGGGCGGCACCAACATCCTTGGCAGCCGCTATCTGACTACGGGCAATTCCAACGTAGCGGTCGGCACATTTTTCGGCACGTATAACCGACCGGCCGAATGGTTCGTCCGGTTCGGCTTCAACTTCTGACGATGGGGCGTAGCGCATGAAGATTCAGGCCGCCGTGGTGGATGCGCCGGGCATGACACCGGCGATCCGGCAATTGCGGATCGATGCGCCGCGCCCCGACGAAGTGCTGGTTCGAATCCACGCCGCCGGCATCTGCCATACCGACATGGTGCTGCGCGACGGCCATTTGCCACTCACCTTCCCCGCCGTGCTGGGGCATGAAGGCGCCGGCATCGTCGAACAGGTCGGCGCGGAGGTTCATGGGCTGTTCCCCGGCGACCGCGTCGTGCTGAGCTTTCGCAGTTGCGGCACCTGTCCCTCCTGCACCGATCATGCGCCCGCCTATTGCCATCAATTCGTGCCGCTCAATTTCGACGGGCGGCGAACCGATGGCAGCCACAAATTGTTCGACGATCAACAGGGCGTTTCGGGCAATGTCTTTGGCCAGTCGTGCTTTGCCAGCCATGTCCTGGCCTATGCCGACAATGTCATCCGGGTGGAGGCGGACGTGCCGTTCCACCTGCTCGCGCCGCTTGGCTGCGGTATCCAGACCGGGGTGGGCACGGTGCTCGAGGCGCTGAAAGTTCGGCGCGGCGAGCGGATCGCGATCCTGGGGGCGGGCGGCGTCGGGCTGGCAGCGGTGATGGCGGCCAGGATCGCGCAGGCGGGCCTGATCGCGGTGATCGACCGGCACGATACGCGGCAGCAGCTCGCCAAATCGGTCGGCGCAACCTGCACCAGCGCCAATGTCGGCGATCTGCCCGGCGATTTCGACCATATCATCGACACCACCGGCGTCATCGATCTGGCAGCGACCGCCGCCCAGAAACTGGCGATTCGCGGCACGCTGGCGCTGGTGGGGGCCTATCCGCCGGTCGAATCGATCGCGATCGGCCCCGCATTCCTGATGAGCGCGGGCCGGCGGATCATCGGCGTGATCGAAGGCAGCGTCGAGCCCAAGAAATTCGTGCCGCGGCTGGCCCAGATGGTCGAAACCGGGGCGTTGCCGATCGACCGGCTGGTGCAATGCTACCCCTTCGACCAGATCGTCGAGGCGATCGCCGATTCGGAAAGCGGGCGCGTGGTGAAGCCGGTCCTGACCTTCTGATCAGGGTCGCGGCTGTCAGCAAAGCTAAAGAATGATCCCGTAATGTTCGGGCACCTCCATCGTCATTCCCGCGAAGGCGGGAATCCATATTCCAGTGCGGTGGCTATGGATTCCCGCCTTCGCGGGAATGACGATGGGAGGATTGCTGGTCGAACCTAAAGCCTTACTTCCGCTGCTTGCGCGCCGCATAGCGGGCGTCGCGCGCGGCCTTTTTGTCGATCTCGGCCTGTTCGGCATCCTTGGCGGCTTGCAGGATCGCGGCCTCGGCTTCGGCGGCCTTGGTGAGCTTTTCGGCTTCGGCGGCTTCCTTGGCGGCGATTTTCTCACGCTGGCGCTCGGCGGCGGCGGCTTCGCGGCGTTCGGCGGCGGCGAGGCGCTCGGCAACCACGGCCGGATCCATCGGCGGCTTGGCGCGCAGCTTTTCTAGCGCCTTTTCCTTTGCCTGCTTCGACAGGGCCTGGCGCTCTTGGAAATCGGGGGCTTTGTACGCACTCATAAGGGGCAAATCACTCCATTGGGTCCAGATCGCGCATCGAGGATCGATCAGCGCCAGCATCGAACAGCGGCTCCCTAGGGCAATTCGCCGGCAATGTCGCCCCCGCCCTGGGGGAAGTTCTTCAGATTCCGCCGGCGGTGATCGCTCGGCCCTCGGCCTCGATCCGCGCGGTCAGATCGGCGATGCACGTATCGACGACCATCGCATCGGTCGCGCGCACGACGAAGTTCGCGCCGACCTTGCCCTCGCGAAAGAAGGGGTAGCTGCCGATCGCCACGCCGTCATGCGCCGCCTCGACCGAGCGGAGCAGCTCGGCGACTTCGCTTTCGGCGACCCAGCAGCCGATGGTGCCGCTGACCACCGGACGCCCGCCCTCGAGCGTGCCGGTCAGCGCATCGAGCATTCCCGCCGCGATATGCGGCACGCCGGCCAGGATGAACAAATTGCCGTGGCGGATGCCCGGCGCGCCCGACATCGCATTGGCGATCAGCTCGGCCCCTTGCGGCACCCGCGCCATCCGCAGCCGCGCATCGGTGATGCCGCCGCGCGCGGCATAATGCTGCTCCAGCATCGCGCGCGCCTCGGGATGGACGATCACCGGCACGCCCAGCGCCTGCGCGATGGCATCGACGGTGATGTCGTCATGCGTCGGGCCGATGCCGCCGGTGGTGAAGCAATAATCGCAGCGGCTGCGAAGCGCGTCGACCGCCTCGCCGATCGCCGCCATCGTATCGCCGACGACGCGCACCTCGGCCAGGCGGATGCCCTGCACATTCAGCCAGCTCGCCAGTTGCGCGACATTCTTGTCCTGTGTCCGGCCCGAGAGAATCTCGTCGCCGATCACTACCAGCCCTGCGGTCCAGATGCGTTCGTTCATACCCCAAGCGCATAGACCAGCCGCCTCCCCTCGCAAAGTCGGGCTTTGGGCGTTATGGGTGGGCGATGACCGAATATGTAACCGTCGCGCCCGATGCGCCGCTATCGCGCGATGGCGCGATCCACCTGTACGGCCCCGATGCGTTCGAAGGGATGCGCCCCGCCGGGCGGCTGGCCGCCGAAATCCTCGATACCATCACGCCGCTGATGGTGCCGGGCGCGCTGACCCGCGACATCGACGATGCGATTCGCGTCCAGATGCTGGCGGCGGGCGCGGTGCCCGCGACGCTTGGCTATCGCGGCTACACCCACAGCAGCTGCATCTCGATCAACCATGTCGTGTGCCACGGCATCCCGTCGGAGCGGACGCTGAAGGACGGCGACATCGTCAATGTCGACGTCACCCCGTTGCTGAACGGCTGGCATGGCGATTCGAGCCGGATGTACCTGATCGGCGATGTCCCGCTAAAGGCGCGGCGGCTGGTCGATGTCACCTATGAATGCCTGATGCTGGGCATCGAACAGGCGGTGCCGGGCAATCACATGGGCGACGTCGCGCATGCGATCCAGCGCCATGCCGAACAGCATCGCTATGGCGTGGTGCGCGATTTTTGCGGCCACGGCGTCGGGCGGCTGTTCCACGACGCCCCCGAAGTCGTCCATGTCGGTCGCCCCGGCACCGGCCCCGAATTGCGCCCCGGCATGATCTTCACGATCGAACCGATGATCAATGTCGGGCGCGCCGATGTGAAATTGCTCGACGATGGCTGGACGGCGGTGACTCGCGACCGCAGCCTGTCGGCGCAGTTCGAACATACGATCGCGATCACCGAAACCGGGTGTGAGATCTTCACGCTCAGCCCGGCGGGGATGCACCAGCCGCCCTACGCCTGACCCGGCCGGCGCTACCCTGCCCGGCCTACCCCGCCGCCATGCCCGCCAAACGGGCAGCCAGCGCTGTCTGCCCGGTTTTTTGGCACCCGATTAACCTTGCACTTCGGCGGTTCGCGAGCGAAAATCGCCTCCGCCGACATTGGCACGATTTTTGAAGCCGCATCGGCGACGATTTGGGGGAAAGCGTGAAAAAGATCGAAGCCATCATCAAGCCGTTCAAGCTGGATGAGGTGAAGGAGGCGCTGCACGATGTCGGCGTGTCGGGCATCACCGTGACCGAGGCAAAGGGCTTTGGCCGGCAAAAGGGCCATACCGAACTGTATCGCGGCGCCGAATATGTCGTCGATTTCCTGCCCAAGGTGAAGCTTGAGGTGGTGATCGAGGATTCGCTGGCCGAGCGCGTGGTCGAAGCGATCGCCACCGCGGCGCAGACCGGGCGAATCGGCGATGGCAAGATTTTCGTCAGCCATGTCGAAACCGCGCTGCGGATTCGCACCGGCGAACGCAACGAAGACGCGATCTAAGCTGACGGCATTTGACGCGGCGCAACATCCTGTGAAAAGGATGGCGACGCGAAACATCCTTGCGCGACTCGTGCGTGCAACTTTGCGAACCGAACGAACCGAAAGGGACTGACACGATGGCCACCGACGCCGGCGCAATTCTGAAGCGAATGAAGGAAGAAGAGATCGAGTGGGTCGATCTTCGCTTCACGGACCCCAAGGGCAAGTGGCAGCATCTGACGATGGTCGCCGGCCTGCTGGGCGAAGACGAGTTGACCGACGGCCTGATGTTCGACGGCTCCTCGATCGCCGGCTGGAAGGCGATCAACGAGAGCGACATGACGCTCATGCCCGATCTGGATGCGGTCTATACCGATCCTTTCTCGGCAACGCCGATGCTGATCATCTTCTGCGACGTGGTCGAGCCATCGACCGGCGAGCTATATGCCCGCGATCCGCGCTCGACCGCCAAGCGCGCCGAGGCGTATCTCAAGAACACCGGGATCGGCGACACCGTCTATGTCGGCCCCGAAGCCGAATTCTTCATGTTCGACGATGTCCGGTTCGAAAATAGCTATAACACCAGCTATTATCAGATCGACGACATCGAACTGCCGACCAACACCGGCCGCGTCTATGAAGCCGGCAATATGGGCCACCGGCCGCGCGCCAAGGGCGGCTATTTCCCCGTCGCACCGGTCGACAGCGCCGTCGACATTCGCGGCGAGATGGTCTCGACGATGATTGAGATGGGCCTGCCCTGCGACAAGCATCACCATGAAGTCGCCGCCGCACAGCACGAGCTTGGCCTCACCTTCGGCACGCTGACGCAGACCGCCGACCGGATGCAGATCTATAAGTACGTCGTGCATCAGGTCGCGCATGCCTATGGCAAGTCGGCGACGTTCATGCCCAAGCCGATCAAGGAAGATAATGGTTCGGGGATGCATACGCATTTCTCGATCTGGAACGGCAAGGAGCCGTTGTTCGCTGGCAATGGCTATGCCGGCCTGTCCGAAATGTGCCTGTATTTCATCGGCGGCATCATCAAGCATGCCAAGGCGGTCAACGCCTTCACCAACCCGTCGACCAACAGCTACAAGCGGCTGGTGCCGGGCTATGAAGCGCCGGTGCTGCTCGCCTATTCGGCGCGCAACCGTTCGGCGTCGTGCCGCATTCCTTATGGCACCGGGCCGAAGTCGAAGCGCGTCGAGGTTCGCTTCCCCGATGCGCTGGCCAACCCCTATCTCGCTTATGCGGCGCTGATGATGGCTGGCCTCGACGGCATCCAGAACAAGATCCATCCGGGCGAAGCGATGGACAAGAATCTGTACGACCTGCCGCCCGCCGAACTGGCCGAAGTCCCCACCGTCTGCGCGTCATTGCGCGAGGCACTCGAGTGCCTGACCGCCGATCACGACTTCCTGCTGAAGGGCGACGTGTTCAGCAAGGATCAGATCGAGAGCTATATCGAGCTGAAGTATGAGGACGTGGCGCGCTGGGAAATGACCCCGAGCCCGGTCGAATACGACATGTACTACAGCAGCTGAGCGCGGCGTTGCCGTGACGAGGTGATGAAAAGGGCGGCGGGAGCGATCCTGCCGCCCTTTTTGGTTTCGTACCGCCCGCTGCCCCGTCCGGGGTATCCCCCGCCCATCGCAGCAATTAGGCTCGCCCCATGACCCGCCCCGCCCTCACCGCGCTCGCCCTGCTCATCGCCACCCCCGCCGCCGCGCAAACAGCGCCGCAGGTCGCTGCGATGCGCCAGACCGTCGCCGCCGAAACCGCGCGCCACGAAGCGCTGCTCCAGAAGCTGGTCGAGCAGAATTCAGGCACGCTCAACCTCGCCGGGGTGAAGGCGGTCGGCGACATGATGCGCGCCGAGTTCGAGCCGCTGGGCTTCACAGTCGATTGGGTCGATCAATCGGCGGTCGAACGCGCGGGGCATCTGGTCGCCACACACAAGGGCAATGGCCGTGGCAAGCGCATCCTGATGATCGGCCATCTCGACACGGTGTTCGAACCGACCTCGCCGTTCCAGGCGTATAAGGTCGAGGGCCGCCGCGCGGTCGGCCCCGGCGTGGGCGACGACAAGGGCGGAATGGTCGTGATCGTCGCGGCGCTGCGCGCGATGCAGGCGGCGGGCACGCTCAAAAACGCCGACATCACCGTGGTGCTCACCGGCGACGAGGAACGCACCGGGCGTCCCGCGATCCAGGCGCGCGAGGCGCTGATCGCGGCGGGCAAGGCAAGCGACGTCGCGCTCGAATATGAAGGCCTCGCGGTCGAGGGCGGCACCGAATATGGCACCGTCGCGCGGCGCAGCTCGACCAGTTGGGAATTGCGCACCAGCGGCAAGACCGGCCATTCGAGCGGGGTGTTCGGCAAGGCACTGGGCTATGGCGCGATCTATGAAATGGCGCGCATCCTCGACGGCTTTCGCCGCGAGCTGCCCGAGCCCAACCTCACCTATAATGTCGGCGTGCTGGCGGGCGGCACGCCGGCCGCGATCGACGCCGCCGGGGTCACCGCGACGGGCAGCGGCAAGACCAACATCGTCGCCGAAACCGCGATCGCGCGCGGCGATCTTCGCACGTTGACGCCGAGCCAGGACCAGTCGGTGCGCGCCAAGATGGCGGCGATCGTCGCGGCGCACCTGCCGCAGACCGGCGCGACGCTGACCTTCTTCGACGGGATGCCGCCAATGGCCCCGAGCGACGGCAACCGCGCGCTGCTGGCGACGCTCAACGCGGTCAATCGCGACCTGAAACTGCCCGAAATGCCCGAATACGACCCCGCCAAGCGCGGTGCCGCCGATTCGGGCTGGGTCGCCGCCAACGTGCCGACGCTGGCCGGGCTGGGCGCGGTGGGCGGCGCGGCGCATGCTGAGGGCGAATGGCTCGACCTCGACAGCCTGCCGCGCCAAGCGCTACGCAATGCGGCGTTTTTGACGCGGTTGGCGGGGGAGAAGCGCTGACCGCCCCCACCCACTCCGTTCGTGCTGAGTAGCGACCGAGTAGCCCGCAGGGCGTATCGAGGGCGCGTATCGAAGCACCTGCCCGACAACGGTCCTTCGATACGCCGCTTCGATACGCTGCTGCGCAGCTACTCAGCGGCTACTCAGGAAGAACGGGGGTGTCGCTGACTCAAGGCAACAACACCGTGCTCCCCGTCGTCTCCCCCGCCTCGATCGCGCGATGCGCCTTCGCCACCTCGGCCAGCGCGAAGGTCTGGCCGATATGCGCCGCGATCGCGCCGTCGCGCAGCATCGCGAACACCCGGTCGGCCGCCTGCTGCCGCGCGGCTTGCGTCGTGGCATAATCGAACAAGGTCGGGCGAGTGACGAACAACGATCCCTTCGCCGCCAGCACCCCCAGATTGACACCCTCGACCGGCCCGCTGGCATTGCCATAGCTGACGATCAGCCCGCGCCGCGCCGCGCTGTCGAGTGATGCGCCCCATGTCGCCTTGCCGACGCCATCGAACACCACCGGTACGCCAGCGCCATCGGTGATGGCGCGCACCCGCGCGGCAATGTCATCCGATCGGTGGAGAATGACGTGATCCGCCCCCGCCTGGCGCGCCTGGTCCGCCTTGGCCTCGCTACCCACCACACCGATCACGCTTGCGCCGATCGCCTTGAGCCAGCCGACCAGCAACAGCCCCACCCCGCCGGCGGCGGCATGGACCAGCACCGTTTGCCCCGCCTGCACCCGCGCGCATGGCTCGATCAGGAACCAGGCGGTTGCCCCTTTCAGCATCAGCGCCGCCGCATCGGCATCGGCGACGTCATCGGGCAGGCGCACCAGTTGATCGACCGCAACATTGCGTGCGGTGGCATAGGCCCCGCGCGAAGGGCCGAAGGTGCCGACCCGGTCACCGATCGCAAAGCCTTCGACGCCCTCGCCCAGCGCCTCAACCACACCGGCTCCCTCGGCCCCCAGCACCGCCGGAAACGCCACCGGATACAGCCCGCTGCGGTGATAGGTGTCGATATAGTTCAGCCCGATCGCCGTCGCGCGCAGCCGCACCTCGCCCGCGCCCGGCGGCGGCAGGTCGACCTCGGCCCATTCGAACGCATCGGCACCGCCGGTCGCCGCCAGCCGCTGTACCCATGCCGCGCTCACGCTGCGCCGCCTGCGATATGTCCGTCCATATGATCCTGGCTCCTGGCTGTTTGGATGATGCCATGCCTGACAACGGCAATGCGCTCCTTTTGTCTACCGCCAAACACCGGCCATAGGTTTCGGGTTGCAACGCTTCGCCGCCACCCCCATCCTTGATCGCGTACCCGACCTTCAAAAAGGACCGCGAAATGGCCGATTATCTGCAGCATTATATCGACGGCAAATGGGTCGACAGCCAGGGCGGCACCCGCCACGCGGTGATCAACCCCGCAACCGAACAGTCCTGCACCCACATCACGCTGGGCACCCCGGCTGATGTCGATACGGCGGTAGCCGCCGCGCGCCGCGCGTTCGACAGCTTCAGCCAGACCAGTGTCGACGAGCGGATCGCGCTGCTCGAAGCGATCATGGCCGAATACAAGCACCGCGCGGGTGACCTTGCCCAGGCGATCGCGCTCGAAATGGGCTGCCCGATTTCGGTTGCGAAGACCGCGCAGGTCGGGTCGGGGGTCGGCCATCTTGCCGCCGCGATCAAGGCGCTTGGCGATTTCGCCTTTGAAGAAACGATCAACACCAGCATCGTCGTGCATGAGCCGATCGGCGTCGTCGCGCTGATCACCCCGTGGAACTGGCCGCTGAACCAGATCGTCGCCAAGGTCGCGCCCGCGCTCGCGGCAGGCAATACGATGATCCTCAAGCCATCGGAAGAAGCGCCGGCATGCGCCGCGATCTTCGCCGAAGTGCTCGAAGCCGCCGGGGTGCCGCCGGGCGTGTTCAACCTGATCAATGGCGATGGCGCGGGCGTCGGTGCGGCGCTGTCGGCGCATCCGGGGATCGACATGGTCAGTTTCACCGGGTCGACGCGCGCGGGGATCATGGTCGCCAAGAGCGCCGCCGACACCGTCAAGCGGGTGCATCAGGAACTGGGCGGCAAGGCCCCATCGGTGGTGCTCGACAGCGCCGACATGGCCAAGGCGGTGCCGGGGACGCTGATGAGCGTGCTGCTCAATTCCGGGCAAAGCTGCATCGCCCCCACCCGCCTGCTGGTCCCCGCCGCCCGCCAGGCCGAAGCGGTCGCCATCGCCAAGCAGATGATGACCGCGACGCAGACCGGCGACCCGATGACCGAAGGCCGCCATATCGGCCCGCTGGTGAACAAGGCGCAGTTCGACAAGGTGCAGGGCTTGATCGAAACCGCGATCGCCGAGGGCGCGACGCTCGAAGCGGGCGGCCCCGGCAGGCCCGAAGGCGTCGATGCCGGCTATTTCGTCCGGCCCACGCTGTTCTCGGGCGTCACCAACGACATGACGATCGCGCGCGAGGAAATCTTTGGCCCGGTGGTGACGATCATCCCCTATGCCAGCGAGGAGGAAGCGATCCGCATCGCCAACGATACGCCTTATGGGTTGTCGGCGGTGCTGTTCGGCGACCGCGAGGGGGTCAAGCGAGTCGCGCCCCGGCTGCGCGCTGGCATGGTGTACATCAATGGCGGCCAGCCCGACCCCAGCGTAGCGTTCGGCGGCTACAAGCAATCGGGCAATGGCCGCGAATATGGCAAGTTCGGCTTGGCCGAATTCATGGAAGTGAAGTCGGTGATCGGGGTGCTTGCCTGATCGCTTGAAGCATAATGACCCGATGCTGACCGATTTCCGTCGCCATTCCCGCGAAGGCGGGAATCCATGTTTCAGTGCGGTGGCTATGGATTCCCGCCTTCGCGGGAATGACGGGAGACGACCGATGGCTCAGCCTAAAGTCATACCGCTTTAGCCCCTCTCCCAAACCAGGAGAGGGGCATCACTCACACCGGCCAAACCCACAGGATCATCGGCGTGCCGACCAGCAGCACCAGCACCGACAGCGGCGCGCCCAGCCTGGCATAATCGCCGAAGCGATAGCCTCCCGGCCCCATCACCAGCGTGTTGCACTGATGCCCGATCGGGGTGAGGAAATCGCAACCTGCCCCCACCGCGGTCGCCATCAGGAACGGCTCGGGGCGGTAGCCCAGGCTCGCGGCGAAGGTGGCGGCGATCGGGGCCATCACCAGCACCGTCGCTGCGTTGTTCAGGAACGGCGTCACCGCCATCGCCGCCGCCAGGATCAGCGCCACCGCGCCCCAGGGCGGCAGCGTGACCGCGATTCCCGACAGCCACTGGCCGATCAGGTCGCTGGTGCCGGTGGTGCGAAGCGTATCCGATACCGGGATCAATGCGCCCAGCATGATCAGGATCGGCCATTCGATATGATTGTACGCCTCGCGCAAGGGGATCGCACCGGTGGCCAGGATCAGCCCCGCGGCACAAAAGAAGGCGACCGCAACCGGCACATAGCCCATCGCGGTCGCCGCCATCGCAACCGCCAATATGCCGATCGGCAGCAACGATTGGCGGCCATTGCCCAGCCGGATCTCGCGCTCGGCCAGCGGCAGGCAGCCAAGCTCGCGCATCCGTTCGGGCAGGATCGACAGCGGCCCTTGCAGCACCAGCACGTCGCCCGCGCGCAGCGTGATATTGGCCAGGCTGCGCGTCAGCCGCTCACCCTGGCGCGACACCGCGATCACGTTGACGCCGTAGCGCTGGCGCAGCAGCAGCCGGCCGGCGGTGCGACCGATCAGCGTCGAATCGACGTTGATCACCGCTTCGATCACGCCGACCTCGTCGGTTTCGGTGCCTTCGGGGGCGTCGCGATTCTGCCCTTCCAGTTCGAGCCGATCGCCCGCGATCACCCGTTCGAGGCTGTCGGGCGCGCCGCCCAGGATCAGCGTGTCGTCCTCGCGCAATCCCATATCGTCGTCGGGCATGCTGCGCAGGCCATTGCGCATGATCGCGGTGACGGTCACTTCGTGGTCATGACGCTCGACAAAGTCGCCCACGGTCTCGCCGATCGCGGGTGATTTGGGCGCGATCGTCGCTTCGGTGACATAGCTGTTGATGTCGAGCGATTCGCCCATCGTCGCCGCACCGCGCCGGTCGCTGGGCAACAGCCGATAAGCAAAGAACAGATAGATCAGCCCCATCACCGCCAGCACCGCGCCGACCGGCAGATAATCGAACATCTGGAAGGGCTGGCCGGTAATCTCCTCGCGCACTCGGCTGACGATGACGTTGGGCGACGTGCCGACCAGCGTCATCAGCCCGCCGAGCAGCGATGCAAACGCCATCGGCATCAGAAAGGCGGAGGGCGACACGTCCGATTTCTTGGCCATCTGAAACGCCACCGGCATCATCATCGCCAGCGCGCCGATATTCTTGACCAGGCCCGATGCCAGTCCGACCGTGCCGGTGAGCAGCAGCAACTGCGTCCGCACACTGGTCACGCGCTTTTGCAGGAAGCCCATCGTCGTTTCGACCACGCCCGATCGCTGCACCGCGCCCGAAATCACCAGCGCCGACCCGACGATGATGACGATGTCGTCCGAAAAGCCGGTAAACGCCTCGGCAGGGCTGACGATGCCCACCGCCAGCGCCGCCATCAGCGCGATGATCGCCACCAGATCATAGCGCAGCCGCCCCCAGATGAAGAGCCCCATCATCCCCAGCAGGACGGCGACCGACAAAATCTGGGGAACGGTCATCGGCGGGCTACCTAAGGCTAAGGGCTTACTGCACGGGCAGGAACCGGATGACGCAAGACTGGCCTGCAAAGCGCAGCGAACGCCAAATAGGTCCAACGTTTCGGCAAGGCGACAGGAATTAAATCAGTAGTCGCGCGACACGCGGACGTTCGCGCTTTGCCGCCCGATCGTCGAGATCGACGACAATAGCGACAGCCAGCGGGTAAGCTGGAACTCGACCCTGGTCGCCGAATAGCCCTGCCCGTCGGAGATGATCTCGACATAGGTCCGCCGCGTCACGAACTTGCCCGCCGCGATCGAGGTGCCCTGCCCCGTCTGCGGATCGGCGGCGACGATGCGCAGCCGGTCCAGCCCCGCCGCGCGCCGCACCGCATTGATCGGGTCGAGCCCGTTGCCGCCATCCTGCAACGCCGACACCGCCGACGCCAGTTGCAGCGCCTCAGGGGCCGACAAATTGGTGATCGAGGTGCCGAACAACAGCCGCGACAGCAATTCGTCCTCAGGCAAGGCGGGGACGCTCGAAAAGCCGATCTGCGGTTTGAGCGCGCTGCCGGTCACCCGGATCGTCGCGTTCAGCCCCTGGGTATTGGCATTGGCCGATATATCGAGCGCGGGGTTCGAGGGCACCGATCCATCGAAAGTGATCCGCCCGCGATCGATGTTGAAGCTGCGCCCGGCAAAGTCGTAATCGCCCCGGATCAGATCGGCCTGCCCCCGGATTTGCGGGCTGGTCGGTTCGCCGCCGATCCGCAGGCTCGCCGACCATTCGCTGTCCAGCCCAAGCCCGCTCACCGCCATGCCGCCCGCAGCCCGCGCGCGCAGATCGAGCTTCCACGGTTCAGCCACCACCAGCTCGGCATCATCGCCGCCGCTCTGGTTGATTTCGGTGACGTTCAGGCGCGGGATCGGTGCTGCCACCACTGCCTGGCCCAGCCGGTAGCGGCTGGTGTTGAGCACGACATCGCCGCCGATCGTGCCGCCCTGCCCATCGGACCTGATCGTGATCGGCCCGGTCACGCTCGCGCCGATGTCGTCACGGTTGATCAGCAGCGCGTTTTGCGCGGTGATGTTCAGGTCGATGCCAAAGCCGCGCGCCGACGCCAGATCGAAACTGCCCGATCCCGACACGCTGCCCTGCCGCCCGTCGCGCGCCTGAAACTGGTCGATCACCAGCCGCGATCCGTTGAATCGCCCGCGTGTCTGGACGTTGGTCAGCACGGTGCCGGTAACGCTGCTTTCGATCCGCGCATTTTCGCTGCGAAGCGACCCGCGTATCTGTGGATCGGCCAGCCGCCCGCTCACGTCCGCGCCGATCACGATCGGCCCCGACAGGTCGAACAATTCCACCCCGGTCAACCGCCACAGCGTATCGGCAGGCCCGCCATAGCGAAGCTGCGCCACTAGCGGCGCGGCGCGCAGCCTTTCCGCAAGGCTGCCGCTGCCCAAGGGGGCCAGCCGCGCCTGTGCCCGCCCGATCGTCCGCCCGGCGGACGCCATCACCGCGCGAAAGCCGGCCTGCCCCGGCTGCAACACGCCCTTCACCCCGACATCGATCGGCTGCGACGACAGGACCAGCCCCGCGCGGCTCAGCCCGCGAATCGTCATGTCGACCGATCCGGTCGGGGCCGAATCGGCATTGGCGACATAGTTCAGCTTGCCCGTCGCGCTGCCGCCCAGCCCAAGGCCGGGATAGCCGATATCGAGCACCGTCAGCGGCATCCGCGTCACGCTGGCGTCGATCGCGGTGGTGCCGCCGGTGAAACTGCCGCCGATCTGCGCCTCGCCATCGGTGAAGTTGATCCGGGTGGGCGCAAGCCGCCAGCCATCGCCCTCGCGGCGGATGACGGCGGGCGACACCAGCTTGAGCGGGCGGCGATCGACCGTGCCGCCGCCGGTGATCGTATAGCTGTCGGGCGTAATCTGTGCGGTCGCGTCGATCGTGAAGCCGCGCCCGCGCGACCCTGCCAGCGTCGCCTTCGCCTCGCCGCTGCCATCGACCAGCCGGGCATTGCCGTCGAACCGGGCCAGCGCCAACCCGCCGGCGCGTATCCCCCGCCCCAGCATATTGGCATCCAGCGTCGTGCCCGCGGGATCGAGCATCGTGGTAAAGCGCAACTGCCCGCGCCTGACGCTCATCGTATCGGTCAGTTGCGCTTCCTTGGCATCGAGCGCGCCGTCGATCCGCTGGATGCCATCGCGCACCGCAAACGCCAGATCGCCCGAAAGGCCGCCACCGGCAACCATCAACCGCCCGTCAAACCCACCGGCAACGATGTCGAGCCCGCCGCTGGCGCGCGTTCCGGCAACGTCGATCCGCGCCACCTCGATCCGGCCACTCCCTCCGCGCGGCAGCAGGATCGCCCCCTCGCTGGTGAACGGCCCCAGCCGCGAGCCACCCGCAGCGGTGAAATCATACCCCAGCGGCGTCGGATCGAGCCGCGCCTGAACCTCGCTCAGGCCCAGCGTGGCGTTGGGCGCGGCCAGCCGAAGCTCGACGGTGGGGCGATTGATCCGCCCGTTCAGCTTCAGCGTCACCGCCCCATATTGCCGCTGCGTCCCGCTGCCTTCGAAATAGAAGCTGCCGTCGATCCGGCGAAACCCATTGCCGCGCAGCGTCAGATCGGGCGAGGTCAGCACCGCATTGCGGAAATACAGGATACGGTCGGCCCCGCGCTCGAGCCCGGTCACAATTCGCGGCAAACCGCCGGTGAGCGACCGGAAAAAGCCGTTGTCGAGCCGAACCACCTGCGCGGTGCCCGTCCCCACGATCCGGCTGCCGCGCCCATTGCCCCCCGGCACCACACGCAGCCGGGTATCGACATCGACGATGCCAAGGCCGGGGATCAGATAGCGTTGCAGCCCGCCTGCCAGCCCGACTTCATATTGCCCGTTCCGCAGATCGACGAACAGCATGATCCGGCCCGACAATTTGTCCGATCGCAATTGCAACTGGTCGCCGGTGATGTTCCCCGCCGTCACCTTGAGCGCGCCCGCCACCGACAGGTTGCGCAGGATACCGCCCGCCACGTCGCCAACGCCGGTCACGCGCGCGGCGGTCAGGCGTATGGGAACGGTGACCGGCGATGCCGATAGCCGCCCCTGCCCGACGATCCGCACCTGTTCGAACCCCGTCCGATCGAACGCCACTTGCGGCGCGGTGAGCCGATAATCGAAGCGCGCGGTGCGAAACGCCCCGTCGAGCAGCAGCCGAAGATTGAGGTCGCGCCCGGTCATGTTGCCGATCAGCGCCTTGGGTTGCAGCACGCGCACTGCGACCTGCAGGTTGCGATAGCGGCTTTCGGCAAGGTCGATGCCGCCGCTGGTTTCGATTTCCAGGGCAGCCGAACGCGCGTTGAGCGCCCCTTCGATCCGCCGATTGGCGAAGGTCGCGGCACCGTCCAATCGAATGCGCGGCGACGCCAGCCGCTGCAACCGCCCGCGCAACAGCGACGCCGGCGCGACATCCCCCGCCAGCGTATAGCGCCCGCTTTCCACACCCAGCCGAAGATCGGCGATCGACACCCCGCCGATTTGCGCCGCCGCCGAACCCTGCCAGCGCGCCCAGCGGCCATCACCCTCGACCGCGAAGGCCAATGGCCGGTTGACCCCGGCCAGCCGTGCCAGCACCCCGTCGCCGCGCCCGCGCCCGCGCGCCGCCAGATCGAAACGATCGCGATCGGGGGTGGCATCCAGCTTGATCCGCACGAAATCGCTGCCCGCCACCAGCGCCGCCAGATCGACCAGCGCGCGCCGGTCGCGCACTTCGGCGCGGCCGATCAGCCGCCCGATCCGGCGCTTGCCGGTCACCGCCGGCGCAATCTCCAGCCGGTCGATCGCCAGCCAGCCGATCGCGATGTCGAAACCGGGCAGGATCGGCCCCTGTCGCCCGGTCGGCGTCGGTTGCGGTAATTTGGCGAGCGTCGCGCGCGGGATGGTCAGGCGGCGAATGTCGAGCCGGTTGGCACTCCATGCCAGCGGTCGCCAATCGAGCTGCGCGCGCGGGGCCGAAAACACCAGCCCCTTGGGATCATGGATCCGCACGTCGATCAGCGTGGCGCGGCCATAGATAGACCCTTCGATCCGCCCGATGCGATAGCGCATGCCATTGGCGGGCTTCAGCGCCGCGATCCGGTTGGCGATGAATCGATGCCCGATTTGGGTATCGAGCAACAGCGCCCCGCCCGCCATCAGCGCCAGCAATCCGGCGATCAGCGTCAACAGCACCCGTGCCCAGCGCCGCTTGCGCGCGATCCTGGGCGTGGCGGCTGGCGGGGTTTCGACCGGCGGAGTGTCGGCTTCGCTCAAAACGCCTGCCCCAGCGAGACATAGACCGCGACGCGCGGATCGCCCGGCTGCGGGTTGATCGGGGTGCCGACGTCTATCCGGATCGGGCCGAAGTTCGAATAATAGCGAACGCCGATGCCAGCGCCGTATCGGAAATCGGTGAGTTTGGGCAAAGGCGAGGTATAGATGTTGCCGCCGTCGAGGAACGGCACGATGCCGAACGCGCCAAACGCCTTCACCCGTGCCTCGATCGAAAATTCGGTCAGGCTGCGACCGCCGATCGGATCGTTATTCTGGTCGCGCGGGCCGATGTCCTGAAAGCCATAGCCGCGCACCGACGCGCCGCCGCCGGCATAGAAACGCCGCGACGGCGCAACCGCATCGCGCGGCGCGCCGACGATCGTCCCCAGCCGCACCCGCCCCGCCATCACGACACGATCGCTCACCGCGCGATAGGTGCTCGCGTCAAGCTGGGTGCGCGTATAGCCAAAGGTCGCGCCGCTGAACGACAGTTCGGGCGACACCCGCCCCGACAGGCGAAAACCGCTGGTGGGGTTCAACAGATCGTCGCTGCCGTCATAGGCGAGGCTGGTGGGCAATGCGCCGATGAAATACACCCGCTCCCGCGGCTCGCCGGTCGCCAGAATGACGTCGCGCTCGTTCGAGGCAAGCAGTTCGCCGCCCACCGACCACGTCCACGCCTTTTGGAAAAAGATGTTGGTCTGCCGCTCCAGGCTGCCCGATAGCTGGAACGTGTCGGCCTGAAACGCATCGCGCTCGAGATGCGCCACCACCGCCTGCAACGTCAGCACCCGGTCGCGCCCCTGGAAGTTGTTGCGACGAAACACCACGCTGCCCAGTTGCTCGAGCGTACCGAGTACGCCGCGCACCGTCAGCCCGCCCTCGGGCGGGAACAGGTTGCGGTGAGTCCAGCTCACCGCGGCGCGCGCGCCTTCGCCGGTGCCATAGCCAAGCTCGCCCGCGATCGTGCGCGGCGGGCCGGGCACGATCCACATGTCGAGATCGACCGTGCCGGGCGCCTCGCCCTTCACTTCCTCGATCCGCACCGCCGAAACGATGCCGGTCTGGATGACCGCCCGGCGCAGATCCTCGACCGAGTTCGAATCATACACGTCGCCAGGCTTGAAGCGTGCAATGTCGAAAACGTGGCTGGCATCGAACACCTGCTCGTCCGCCATCGTCACCCGACCAAAGCGAAGCAATTCGCCCGGCTGAACCGCCATCGACAAGGTCGCGGTCTGGGTCGCGTGATCGACCACGACGTGGGGCGCTTCGACCGTGGCAAAGGGAAAGCCTTCGCGCCCCACCCGTTCGCGCAATGCCGCCTCGGCAGCGGCGATGGCATCGGCATTGACCGGATCGTCGGTATTCACCGCGAAGCTCTCGCGAAGCTCGGCCTGTTTGGCCCCGGCGGCGGCGAGCCCGGCGACATCGACGCGATCGAGCCGGTACATCGCACCTGGCACCACGTCGAGTGTCACCAGCAATTCGCCCGCCGCCGGCTCGACCCGGGTATCGATCCGCGCGTCATAATATCCCCCGGCGCGCAGGACGTCGCTCAACAGCGTGGAGTCGGCGCGCGCGCGGCGTTCGATCTGCGCGGCGTTGGCGGGGGCGCCGCGATTGGCGCGCAGGATCGACCCTTCATCGAAACGCTGGCGCATCAGATCGGTCCAGACCCCGTCCATCCCCGCGACCTGATAGCGATAGCGCGCCTCGCCGGTGCCGGCATCGGTCGCGGCGGCATCGGCGCTCGCCGTCTCGCCGGGGGCCAGCGCCAGGTCGGGCCATTCGATGCCGAGTTCGGGCATCGGCATCAGCGGCGCATCGGGATCGAGCAATTCGTCGGCCTGGGCGTTGGCCGGCGCAGTGTCACCGGACGCTCCAACGGTCTGCGCGCGCGACACCACGGGCGACAAAACGAGCAGGCCGGCCAAGGCAGCGCGCCAGCAACGCCGGCGGGGAACGAACGACATGCCCCGCCCTAGCCGGTATCGCCCGCCCGCGACAATCGCCCCGACCGGGCAAAGGTGCAGTATGTCGCAACCCTGGGTGCCGATCGGCGGTACCGCGATGGCTGGCATCCATCCCCGCGACATGGCAAGGCGGCTGCATGACCGATCCCCGTCCCCCCGCGCGCAAGCCGATTGCCGGCGGCGCACCGCTTGCCTTGTGTCTGATCGTCGGTGCGGTGGTGGGCGGCCTATATGGCCAGCCGTCGATCGGCCTGCTGATCGGGCTGGGCACCGGGCTGGCAATCGGCCTTGCCATCTGGTGGCGCGACCGCGAGCGTTAAAGCATGACGGCCTGACGCCTACGCATTTCCTTCGTCATTCCCGCGAAGGCGGGAATCCATATGCCATTGCAGTGGTTATGGATTCCCGCCTTCGCAGGAATGACGAAAACAAGATCGGTCGAAGGACTAAACCAGGCAGCGGCTGACCCATGCCACCCGGCCGATCACCGCGATCGTCGCCGGATCGACGTTCCGCCAGCTCGGGCAGGCGGGGTTGTCGCTGATGATGTCCAGCCCATTCCCTGCGCGCCGCAGCCGTTTGACCATCACCACGCCGTCGCGCCGGATCACATAGACGCCGCCGCGCGCGCTCAGCCGGGCGTCGGCATCGACCAATATCTCGTCGCCGTCGATCAGCGTCGGGGCCATCGAATCGCCCGCCACGCGGATCATCGATGCCGCCTGGGCCCGCACCCCCAGCCGATCGAGCAACAGCGGGTCGATCCGCGCCGGCCGCTCGGGCAGGTCGATTTCAACCACGCCGCCCGGCCCAGCCGATGCGGCGACGTCGAAACGCGGCACCGTCATCAATTCGGCAGGCCCGCCTAGCGCCGCCTCGGCAACCCCCAGGAAATCGGCGATCAGCCCACGTTCGCGTTCGGGCAACAGCCGCGGCGATCCGCGCGCGACATATTGCTGCACATAGGCGGCATTGCGCCCCAGCACGCGCGACAGCCGCGCCAGGCTTACCCCGCGCTCCCCGGCGATCCGCGCCAGCGCCGCCCGCTGCTCCTGTGAATCCATATATCGTCCATAGTCGCAGGAAATTTCCTAGACAAGTTGGAAATTGCGGAACAGACAAGGAACATTGATTCGCCGGAAGGAGCAACAATGGATGAACCTGCTATCCCGTATCGAACGGTTCCTGCACCGCAGCGCCATGCCGCAGACGCTGTTCGGCCGCCATGTTGCGAAGGATCCCAGGCTGGTGGGCGATTTGCGAAACGGTCGCCAGCCGGGCCAGCGCATGTGCGAACGGATCGAGGCGTTCCTGGCCGAGCGCGAGCACGATTGATGGCGCGCGGACCCGATGCCGCAACCTTGCTCGAACGCGCGCTGGCGGCGCAGCTTTCGGCCTTTCAGGGCGCGATCGTCGCTTCGGCTTGCGAACGCTGGGCCAGCGCCACCTTTGTCGGCGCGCGGCATAGGCTGGAGTTTGTCGGCGACGATGGTGCGACGGCGCGGGCATGGCTGGCCGCACTGCCCGAGGCCGACTGGTCGCTGCGCGGACATCTGGTCGCCGATGTCCAATTGATCGATCGCAGCGTTCGCGATCACCGGATCGCCGCGACGGTCGAGATATTGACGGTGGAGGTCGAGTAACGCCTATCCCTGCGCCACAAATCGCCGCAGCGTCGACAATGCGTCCTCAAGCCCCTCGGCATCGGGCCGTTCGCTCATGGCAGGGCCATTGCGGCGGCGGACGATCCCGCGTTCGAGCCGATCGAGCAGCGAATGAATCGTCGCGTCGGTCTCGGGCGCGGCCATCGGCTCGGCGTCGGGGGCGGCGCGCAGCGGAAAGGGAAACGGCTCGGGGCGGCTGGCAGGAGTCAGTTCAAAGGTTTCGATCCGCGCCGGCTCGGGGACCAGCACGGGCCTGCGATGCAGCGGCGTCACCGTCGCGCTGGGGGTGGCGGGCACCGGCGGGATCGCAGCCGGGTCGAACGCCGCCAATGGCACGTCCAGATCGCGCGGCAGATCGGTTTCGATCACCAATACCGGCGCTTCCGCCGCCTCGTCCTTCCTGGCGGTCACGTCCAGAAACGGCGTGCCCAGATCGCGCGCCGCCATCACCGGTTCGCGCGCGGGCGCGTCGGGATGCGCGTCTGCGCGGCGAAGGGTCCGCGCCGGCCGACGTGGCACCAGCACCCGCAGCGCCGCCGCCCAGGTGGCCCCGCCCGCGATCACCGCCGCGACCAGCATCAGCGCCAGCCGGGCAGTGTTGCCCAGCGGCGGCTCGGCAGCCGCCACCAGCGACGGCAGCCCGCTGTCGAGGATCAGCGCCTCGATCCGCCATGTCGGCACGATCGCGACGGCGGCGGCAGCGGCGAGGCCGACGATCCCGGCGGCGATGGGGGCTAGCGGCAGGTTCATGCGTTGACTCGTGGTAAGCGCGACCATGATGGATCCGTTCGTGCTGCTGCAATAAGCTCTTTATACACCGGTTGATACCGGGAAACATTTGACGACCAGTTACGCTCACGCTCGACAAAGGCGCGGGCGGTGGCGCGGCGATTCTCCCATCCGGCGCGGTTGGCGAACAGATCGGCCAGCGCGCGCGCGATGGCGGCGGGATCGTCGGGCGCGAACAGCGTGCCCGTCACACCATCGGCGATCAGTTCGCGATGGCCGCCGACGTCGGAAGCGGCAACCAGCTTCCCCTGCGCCATCGCCTCCAGCGGTTTGAGCGGCGTGACCAGATCGGTGAGCCGCATCCGCTTACGCGGATAGGCCAGCACATCGATCACGCTGTAATAGCGCTCTACTTCGGCATGCGGCACCCGCCCGACGAAATCGATATGCGATGCCACCGGCGAAGCGGCGGCGGCGGCGCGCAACTCGGCATCGACCGGGCCGCCGCCGACCAGTACCAGCCGCGCATTGGGCCGGGCCGCGACCAGCGCCGGCATCGCCGCGATCAGATCGCCCAGCCCTTCATAATCGTAAAAGCTGCCGACATAGCCGACGACATCGGCCCCGTTCAGCCCGCGCTCCGCCGCCAGCGCCGTGTCGCGCGGCAAGGGCGTGCCGAACATCCCCATGTCGACGCCGTTGGGCGATACCATGATCCGCGCGGGATCGACGCCGCGCCCGATCAGATCGGCGCGCAGCCCTTCACAGATCACCGCGACTCGATCGACCCGCTTTACCGCATGGCTTTCGGCCCAGCGCGTCAGCCGATAGCGCGCCGAACCCTCGCGCCCGGTGCCGTTGCCGACCGCCGCATCCTCCCAAAAGGCGCGGATTTCATACAGGCACGGCAGCGTGCGCGCGCGCGCCACCTTCAGCATCGCCAGCGCGTTGAGCACCGGCGAATGGGCATGCAGGATGTCGGGCCGGAAATCGTCGACCACCGAATCGATCTTGCGGGCAAAGGCTTCGATCTCGCGCCATTCGCCGATCGGGCTCGGTGCCGCCTTGGGTGGCACGGTGCGATGAAAGGTCAGGCCGTCGATCAGCTCGGCCGCGCCGTCACTAGCGCCGTGGCGTGGCCCGGTAACCCCTTCGACCGTCCAGCCAAGCGCCATCTGCGCCTTCAATATCGCGCGACTGCGAAACGTATAGCCGCTGTGCAACGGCAGGCTGTGATCAAAGATATGCAAGATCCGCATGGCGACGCTGTGCCACGCGAGTGTTTAACGCCGCGTCAACCGCATGGCGGTAACGCTCATGGCGAACGGGAAGCCAACGGAGCGGGCGAATGATCGACAATTTCTCGCTTGGCCTGACCCACGGGTTGATGCTGCTGGCCGCCTGGCTGCTGCTGCGCCGCCCCGACCTCGACCGTGAAGGGGATGGCTCACCCAAGGGCTTTGCCGCCAAGCTGCGCCCCGGTCGCAAGCGCCGTGACGGCTGAAGCAACGATCCCAAACCCCGCCGCCGCCGCCCCGCGCGGCGAACTACGCGCACTCACCAGTATGCGCGGGATCGCGGCGTGGTTCGTCGTTTTCTACCATATCCGCGAATCGGTGGCGGGGCTTGGCGGCTGGCCGCTGGCGATCGTCGCGCATGGCTATCTCGCGGTCGATTTCTTCTTCCTGCTGTCGGGCTTCGTGCTGTGGCTCAGCTATGCCGATCGGCTGCGCGCCGGCGGCTGGCACGCAGTGCCGGGGTTTCTTCGCCGCCGATTCGCGCGAATCTGGCCGCTGCATGCGGTCGTGCTGACCGGCGGCGTCGCGCTGGCGCTGTTGCTTGCGGCGACGGGGCGGCATGATCCGGTCGATTTCCCCTTTGCGCAACTGCCGCTGCATTATCTGTTGGTGCAGAATTGGGGCTTCACCCGCGCGCTGGCCTGGAACGACCCCGCCTGGTCGATCTCGGTCGAATCGGCTGCGTATCTGCTGTTCCCGCTGCTGGCGTTCGCGATCGATTGGCGGCGGCTGCCGACATGGGCGCTGCTCGCGGCGATCACCGCGTTGCTGGCGGCGCTGCACGCGGTTTTCAATGCTGCGGGGGAGGCGTCGCTCAACGCCGATATTCCCCGCTTCGGCCTGCTGCGCTGTTTGATCGAGTTCAGCGTCGGCACGATCATCTGCGCGCTGTGGCTGCGATGGCGCGGATCGCCGCTTGCGGTGCTGGCTGCCGCAGGACTGGCCATTGCCGCTACCGTCGCCGCTGCATCGGGCTGGGCAGCCGAAACCCTGGCAATGCCCGCAGCCTTCGCCGCCGCGCTGCTCGCGCTGGCGCTCTCCTCCGGCCCGCGCAACCCGCTGGGGGCGTCACCGCTGCACTGGCTCGGCGAGGTCAGCTATGCGACCTATCTGTGCCATTTCCTGTTGTGGAAGGCGTTCAAGCTGGCGTTCGTCGCCGCCCCCGGCCCGGTCGGCTGGCCGCTGATCGCGCTGTACCTGGCGATGGTGCTGGCGGCGTCAGCGGCGCTCTACCACTGGGTAGAGCGCCGCGCGCAACGCTGGTTGAACTCTCCCCTCCCGCTTGCGAGAGAGGTCGGGGGAGGCCCTGCCCTAACCCCTCCCGCGAACGGACGGGAAATTTAGCTCAATGCACCGCTTCGGCGCCGGCCTTTTCGAGCGCCGCAATCAGCGCCTTGTTGAACGCCGGAATATCGCCCGGATTGCGGCTGGTGATCAGATTGCCGTCGATCACCACTTCCTCGTCGACGACATTGGCCCCTGCATTTTCAAGGTCGGTCCGCACCGATGGCCAGCTCGTCACGCGGCGGCCATCGACTACATCGGCTTCGACCAGCAGCCAGGGCGCGTGGCAGATCGCCGCGACGATCTTGTCGTCGTCCATGAACTCCTCGATGATTTCGATCGCCCGCTCCTGCAACCGCATCGTATCGGGATTGGTCACGCCGCCCGGCAGCACCAGCGCGTCGAAATCCTCGGTGTCGACCTCGTCGAGCGTCATGTCGGGAGTGATCGTCTCGGTCGGGTCGCTATCGGCTTTGACGCCCCGAATCGGATCGGTCTTGATCGACGCCAGCGTCACTTGCACGCCGGCATCGAGCAGTGCCTGGCGCGGATCGAACAGTTCGGAATGTTCAAAGCCGTCGGTCGCGAGCATCAGCACGCGGATATTGTTGAGGTCGGCCATGGGATAGCTCCATCGAAAGTGGAAATCGGTCTTGCCGCCAACCATCGGCCACGCCGCAGGTTCCGGCCTTCGCACCGCAGCCGGAACGAATTGCCGCACCGCGCATTCCCGTTGCCACCCGATCGAGGAAGCGATGTCCCAGGCGACGATCATCTATCACGACGACAGCGAAGCCGGGATCACCCGCCGCCAGGTGCGCGGCGGCTGGGGCTATCGCGACGCGCAGGGCAAGCCGGTCACCGATCGCGACGAGATCGACCGGCTGAACGCGGTCGGCCTGCCGCCGGCCTATCGCGATGCCTGGTTTTGCCCCGACCCCAATGGCCATATCCAGGCGGTCGGCTGGGACGAAAAGGGCCGCAAACAATATCGCTATCACCTGGCGTTCCGCGAGACGCAGGAGGCCGCGAAATATGCCCGCTGCCCCGCCTTTGGCCTGGCGCTGCCCAAATTGCGCAAGCGGGTCGAAAAGGATCTGCGCGCGCGCAAGCTGACGCGCGACCGCGCAGTCGCCGCCGTCGTCCGCCTGCTCGACCACGGCCATGTCCGCATCGGCAACGAAGGCTATGCCAAGGCCAATAAGAGTTTCGGCGCAACGACGCTACGCAATCGCCACGCCAAGTTGACCGGCAAGACGCTGCGGCTGCAATATCGCGCCAAATCGGGCAAGATGCGGCTGATGACGATCACCGATGGCTCGCTGATCCGCTTCGTGAAGCGCTGCCAGGATTTGCCGGGCCAGCATCTGTTCCGCTGGGTCGACGATGCCGGCGAAACCCATCCGGTCACCTCGAGCGACGTCAACGCCTATATTCGCGAAGCGATGGCCGGCGAATTCACCGCCAGGCATTTTCGCACCTGGGGTGCCAGCGCGATCGCGTTCGAGACGCTCGCGCTCGCTGAGGCACCGATCGGGCTGAAGGCGATGCTCGAACCCGTCACCGAAGCATTGGGCAACACCCCCGCGATCGCGCGCAAAAGCTATGTCCATCCGGCGCTGGTCGAACTCGCCAAGGACAAGGCGGCACAGACCGACATGCGCGCCGCGCTGCGCCTGCCGCGTGCAACCCGCTACTTGTCACGCGGCGAGCGGGGATTGATAGCGTTCCTGGCCGCGCTCGACCAAGCCGAGCCATCGCCTGCCAAGGCCGCCTGAAGAAAGCCGCATGACCAATAGCACCGCCGCCATTGCCAACACCGCCGACACTGTCGCCATCACGCCCGAACTGATCGAGCAACAGGCCGGCGTCCTGCTGGTCGACAGTTTCGAATGGTTGCAGGGGCATTGGCTGCAAATCCTGATCGCGGTGGGCGTGGCGTCGGTCATCGTCCTGGCGCTTGCCGCGTTGAAGGGTTGGGGCAAACGCTATTGCGACCGCCAGCCGCTGGTGACCGGCTGGAGCGGCGTGTTCGGTCGGGCGATCGCCCGGACCGGCAGCTTCTTCATGGTGATGATCGCTGCCAAGCTGGTGGTGGGCTATGCCGACGCGCCGGCGGTGGTGAACCACACCGTCAACTTCCTCTTCACGATCGCGGCGGTGTTCCAGGCGGCGATGTGGGCGCGCGAAGTGATCCTCGGCATCGTCGAGGCGCGCACCACGTCGGACCATCATTCGTCCGAAGCTTTGGGCAGTGCGATGGGCATTATCCGCCTGCTGGTCACCTTCGCGCTGTTCGCGATCGCGCTGATCGTCGTGCTCGACAATCTGGGGGTCAACGTCACCGGCCTGGTCGCGGGCCTTGGCGTCGGCGGCATCGCGATCGGTCTGGCGGCGCAGGGCATCTTCGCCGATCTGTTCGCCGCGCTGTCGATCATCTTCGACAAGCCGTTTCGCCGCGGCGACAGCATCAATTACGACCAGACCAGCGGCAATATCGAGGCGATCGGCCTGAAATCGACGCGAATCCGCTCGTTCCAGGGCGAAGAGCGGATCATCTCGAACAAGCAGTTGCTCGACAAGGAAATCCAGAACAACACCCGGCGCGAATATCGCCGCGCCAAATTCGGGATCGGCGTGATCTATCAGACCGCGCCCGAAGTCTGCGCGCGAATCCCCGGCATCCTGCAGGAAATCGTCGAGGCGAATGATCGCGTCTTCGTCCGCGCCGGCTTCATCGGCTTTGGTGCATCGAGCCTGGATTTCGAGGTCGAATTCGATTCGCCCGGGGCCGATTATCCCGCCTTTTACGACGGACGCACCGCGATCGGCATCGCGATCCTTCAGCGTTTCAACGCCGAAAAGATCGAGATCGCCTATCCGACTCAGACCACCTTCACCGCCGCCCCCGACGGCACGATGATCATGCCCTACGCCCAGGTGCAGCCGGTGCGACAGATAGGCACCGGCGAGGAATAGGCCCCCGCTGCGTCAGCCGCCGCCTTCCTCCAAACTCAGCAGCGACGCATTGCCGCCCGCGCTGGTGGTATCCACCGACACCGCGCGCTCGACGCAGAAGCGCGGCAGATAATTCGGCCCGCCGGCCTTTGGCCCGGTGCCCGACAGCCCCTCGCCGCCGAACGGCTGCGATCCCACCACTGCGCCGATCATCGACCGGTTGATATAAAGGTTGCCGACCTTCGCGGTCGCTTCGGCGATTTCGGCCGATCGCGCGATCCGGCTGTGCAGCCCCATCGTCAGCCCGAACCGCTTGGCGTTGACCCGTTCGATCGTCGCATGCAGTTCACCTGCACGCCACGTCGCGACGTGCAGCAGCGGCCCGAACCATTCCTGATTCAAGTCATCCAGGTCATCAAGGCGGATCGCTGTCGGCGGCACGAAGCGGCCGGTCGCGGGCACCGGCACAGTCTTGATCCAGCGCCCCTGCACGCTCTCGCGATAGGCCATCAGCTTGGCATAAGCGGCATCGTCGATCACCGGGCCGACATCGGTGCGCGGATCGCCCGGATCGCCGACCACCAGCAATGCCATCGCCCCGCGCAGCATCGTCAGGATCGTGTCGGCGACCTCCTCCTGCACGATCAGCAGCCGAAGCGCCGAGCAACGCTGCCCCGCCGAACGGAAAGCCGAGGCGATGACATCGGCCACCACCTGTTCGGGCAAAGCGGTCGAATCGACGATCATCGCGTTGATCCCGCCGGTTTCGGCGATCAGCGGCACGATTGGGCGCCCGATCGGGTCATTGGCATCATCCGCAAGCAGGCTGCGCGCGATCGCCTTGGCAGTCGCGGTCGATCCGGTGAAGGCAACGCCCGCAATCCGGGTATCGCCGGTCAGCGCCGCCCCCGCCTCGGCCCCGCCGGTCACCAGCACTAGCGCATCGCGCGGCACCCCGGCTTCATGCGCCAGATCGACCGCGCGCGCGGCGATGCCCGGTGTCTGCGGCGCGGGCTTGGCCACCACGCTATTGCCCGCGACCAACGCGGCGGCATTCTGGCCGGTGAAGATCGCCAGCGGGAAGTTCCACGGCGCGATCGTCGCCCACACCCCGCGCCCCGCCATCCGCAGCTCGTTGCGCTCGCCGGTCGGTCCGGGAAGGATTCGCGGCCCTAGGATGCCGCGCGCCTGCATCGCGTAATAACGGCAGAAATCGGCGGCCTCGCGGATTTCGCCCAGTGCGTCGGGGATCGTCTTGAACGCCTCGCGCACCGCATAGGCCATCAATTCGGTGCGATTGGCTTCGAGCAGGTCGGCATAGCGTTCGAGGATCGCGGCGCGGGTTTCGACCGGAGTCGCGGACCAGGCGGGGAAAGCGGCGTGGGCGCGGGTGATGGCGGCACTTACTTCGTCCCCCTCCCGCTTGTGGGAGGGGCTAGGGGAGGGCATGTCCTGAGGCGCTGGTTGTGAGACACGCCCTCCCCCGACCCCTCCCGCGAGCGGGAGGGGGGCAGAAGAAATCGCTCGCGCCGTCTCGCGCAACACTTCACGCTCGGCCAGGTCAATCCCCTCGCTATTGCCCCATGCCCCCATCAAATCCTTGGGCATCGGAATGCTCGGGTGCCGCGTCCCGCCAACCGCAGCGATCTTCTCCACCGGATCGGCCATCAATTCGGCATCGCTAAGACCCGCATCGGCAAGCTGATGCACGAACGACGAATTCGCGCCATTCTCGAGCAAGCGCCGCACCAGATACGCCAGCAAATCGCGATGCCCGCCCACCGGCGCATAGATCCGGCAATGATGGCCATGCTCGCGCACCAGCCGCTCGTACAGCCCCTCGCCCATGCCGTGCAGCCGCTGGAATTCGAAGTCTCGGGCATTGCCCGCCCATTCGAGGATCGTCGCGACGGTCAGCGCATTATGGCTGGCAAAGGCGGGGCGGATGTTGGTCGCGTCGAGCATGTCGCGGGCGCAGGCGAGGTACGACACATCGGTCGCCGCCTTGCGCGTAAACAGCGGGTAATCGGCCAGCCCCTCGACCTGGGTACGCTTGATCTCGCTGTCCCAATAGGCTCCCTTGACCAGCCGGACGTTCATCGGGCGCCCCAATCCGTCGGCCCAGCCGATCACGCTGCGCGCGCGCTTGCCATAGGATTGCACTGCCATGCCATAGCCGTCCCAGCCGCGAAGCTCGGGCCGCCGCGCGACCGCGCCGATGATCTCGAGGCTCATCTCCAGCCGCTCGCTCTCCTCAGCATCAACCGTCAGCGCGATATTCTGCGCCGCCGCCTCCGACGCCAATTGCGCCAGCATGTCGCTGAGTTCGGACACGCAGCTATCCCATTGCGCCACTTCGTAGCGGGCGTGGAGGGCCGACAGCTTGACCGAAATCGAATGCCCCGCCTTGGGATCGCGCCCCACCGCGCGGATCGCGTCGAAATAGGCGGCGAAATAGCGCTCGGCATCGGCCTTGGTCAGCGCCCCCTCGCCCAGCATGTCGAAGCTGGCGGTGAAGCCCTTATTTTCCGGGCGGCGCATCCGCTTCATCGCCTCGTCGATGGTGCGGCCCATTACAAAGACTTCGCCCATCATCTTCATCGCCGCGCCCACCGCCTGGCGAACGAACGGCTCGCCCGCGCGGCTGATCAGCCGCTGGAGCGCATTGCCTTCCTCACGCACCAGCGCGCGACCCACCACCAGCCCCCAGGTCGCTGAATTGACCAACGCCGAGTTCGACTTGCCGGCATGGGTGCGCCAATCGGCATCGCCCAATTTGTCGGCGATCAGCAGGTCGGCGGTTTCGGGATCGGGCACGCGCAGAAACGCCTCGGCCAGGCTCAGCAGCGCCACGCCCTCGGACGAATTGAGCCGATATTCTTGCAAAAACTGGTTCACCCACCCCCGGTTTTGCGCCGCGCGCAGATCGGCGATCAGCCCGGCCGAGTGATCGAGCACCCGCGCGCGCGAATCGGTGGTCAGCCGCGCGCGCTCCAATAATGGCTTTAGAACATCGGGTTCGGCCATGCGGTGCAGTTTTGCCATCATGCTAAGCTGGGGTGACGGTACGGCGCTCTGCATTTTCGTGTTTCCGGTCAGCCAAAGCTTGCGGCCCCTGCCCCAAGCCCGTTAAGGGTTGCGGCGCGCTATGCTGCAAAAATGCGAAACCGCCTAGCGTGGGAGAGCGAATGCCGATCACCATGCAGGAACGGGCCGGGCAAATCGGCAGCGAAGCGGTGTCCGACTGGGTCGAGGTGACGCAGGCGATGATCGACAAATTCGCCGACGCGACTGGCGATCACCAGTTCATCCATGTCGATCCCGCCCGCGCGGCGATGACGCCGTTCGGCGGCACGATCGCGCACGGATTCCTCACCTTGTCGCTGATGCCGATGCTGTCGGCCAGGACCGCGCTACCCGAAATCGCCGATGTCAAAATGGGCGTCAATTATGGCGGCAACAAAGTGCGGTTCCTCACCCCCGTGCGCTCGGGAAGCCGGGTGCGCGGGCGCTTCAAATTGCTCGATCTGGCCGAAAAGCGCCCCGGCCAGTGGCAACAGACCAATGCTTTCACCGTCGAGATCGAAGGCGAGGAAAAGCCCGCGATGATCGCCGAATGGATCAGCCAGATATTCGTCTAAGTCCCAAAAGCCCTCTCCCGCATGCGGGAGAGGGGAAACAGAAGGAACCACCATGCGCTCTGCCGTCATCGTTTCCACCGCCCGTACCCCGATCGGCCGCGCCTATCGCGGCGCGTTCAACAATCTTCCCGCCCCCACGCTGGGCGCCAAATCGCTCGAGGCCGCGATCGAGCGCGCCGGGATCGAGGGCGGCCATGTCGACGACGTCGTCTGGGGCGCGGCGCTCCAGCAGGGGCATCAGGGCGGCAACATCGCGCGCCAGGTCGCCTTGCGCGCCGGCCTGCCGGTCACCGTCTCGGGCATGTCGATCGATCGCCAATGCGCCTCGGGGCTGATGGCGATCGCCACCGCCGCCAAACAGATCATCGTCGACAATATGGACGTCACCGTCGGCGGCGGCGTCGAATCGATCAGCCTGGTGCAGACGCCGCAGATGCGCGTCGCCGCCGATCCCGAACTGCTGGCGATGCACGCCAACGTCTATATGCCGATGCTGCAAACCGCCGAAACCGTCGCCAACCGCTATGGCATCAGCCGCGAGCGCCAGGACGCCTATGGCCTTGAATCGCAGCGCCGCACCGCCGCCGCGCAGGAAGCCGGGCGCTTCGATGCCGAGATCGTCCCCGTCACCGCGACGATGAACGTGATTGACAAGGCGACCAAGGAAGCCAGCCAGCGGGAAGTCACGCTCACCAAGGACGAGGGCAACCGCCCCGAAACCAATGCCGAGGGGCTGGCCGCGCTCCAGCCGGTGATCCCTGGCGGATCGATCACCGCAGGCAATGCCAGCCAGCTTTCGGACGGTTCGTCGGCCTGTGTGCTGATGGAGGAAAGCGTCGCATCGAAGCGGGGCTTGCAACCGCTTGGCCGCTATATCGGCATGGCGGTGGCGGGCACCGAGCCCGACGAAATGGGCATCGGCCCGGTGTTCGCGGTCCCCAAATTGCTCGAACGCTTCAATCTGAAGGTCGAGGATATCGGCCTGTGGGAGCTGAACGAAGCGTTCGCGGTGCAGGTGCTCTACAGCGCCGACAAGCTTGGCATCCCGTATGAGTTGCTCAACGTCAATGGCGGCGCGATCTCGATCGGCCATCCTTATGGCATGTCGGGCGCGCGGATGACCGGCCATGCGCTGATCGAGGGCAAGCGTCGCGGCGCGAAATATGTCGTGGTGACGATGTGCGTCGGCGGCGGCATGGGCGCAGCGGGGTTGTTCGAAGTATTATAAGCCGCTGGGCAGGGAGTGCGCCGCACACTCCCTGCTCGCGCAAAGCCGAACCAATTGACGTTCGTTCCCGCCAGTAATAGCTTGAGCGCCCAAAGACGAAGCGATGAATTTCTATTCGTCGTTCATCTTGGGTACAGCTTTGCCGCCGGGAGCCGTCGATGCAGACGATGCGAACCGATTATCGCGTTGCGGTGTTGGCGACGATCATCGCCTTCCATCTGCTTGTCATTCTCGCGTTGATGGCAACGCGCTCCGCATTGCTGCCGATCGAACCCGAACCACCCTTGCTGGCACTGTTCGAGCCGGTGGTTCCGCCCCCGCCGATCGTTGAGCCGCCACCACCGATCCCCGCGCCCGATGCCCCCGCCGGGCCGCCGATCGATCGCGCCGCGCCAGCGGGGCCACCGCTGCGATCGGCTGCGGCACCTACGGCCCCCACGCCTCGACTTGCCGAACCTGCGCCCGCCGCGATGATCCCGCCGATCGTCGCGCTGCCGTCGCCGATCAGCCTGCCGCTCGCCCCCTCAACCATCGCCGGCACCGCCGCTGCGGTCACCGATGGCGAAGGTGGCGGTGATGGCGATGGCATCGCAGCCGGTGGCGGGGGCAGCGGCCTTGGCGGCGGTGGCGCTGGCCGATCGGTGCGCTACGCCCGCGCCCAATGGGTCCGCAAGCCGCTGACCTTCGAATTCGTCCGCGAATGGCCGCGCGACAAGAGCGGCAAAAGGGTCGAAGGCAAGGCGTATATCGGCTGTTACCTGCAGCGAAATGGCCGTCCCAAAAAATGCTGGGTGATCGACGAAACCGTTCCCGGCGTCGGCAAAGCAGCGATACGCCTGTCGCGCACCTTTATCGTTCGCCACGTCCTGCGCAATGATGAGCCACTGGATGTGCCCGTCCGGATCCCGGTCGGGTTCTTCATTGCCAAGGATGCAAAACCCGTCGGCTAAGCTGATTCAAGTTTCAAGTTCGACTTAGCGCTTTTCTCGGCGCGACGGATGCCTAAATGGGCAAGACATCTTCGAAAGTAGCCCATCATTCTCCAGCCCGACGCCATCGCCGCACCCGCCACCGGTGCCGGCCTGCCGATGCCGCGCCGGATCGTCGCGATCGCGGCAATTTCGTTCGGCACCGCCTTGTTCGTCATCGACGGATCGATCGCCACCGTCGCACTGCCGACGATCGCGCGCGAACTCGGCATCGGCGAAGGCAATGTCGTCGCAGTCGTGACGCTCTACCAATTGGTGCTGGTGATGGGGCTGCTGCCCTTTGCCGGGCTGGGCGACCGGGTGGGGCATCGGCGGCTGTATCAGCTCGGCCAGTTCGTCTTCCTGCTCGCATCGGCGGCGTCGTTGCTGGTAGACAGCTTCGCGCAATTGCTGATGGTGCGCGGCGGCCAGGCGATCGGCGCGGGCATGGCGCTCAGCGTGTCGGCGGCGATGCTGCGTGACATTTATCCCGCACGCAGCCTGGGCAGCGGGCTAGGCATCAACAGCGTCATCGTCGCCTCGTCGAATGCGCTCGCGCCCACCTTGGGCGGGTTCATCGTTGCCCATTTCGACTGGCGATGGGTGTTCTGCGCCGCCGTGCCCTTCGCCTTGCTCTCGATGCTGCTCGGTCGCGCCCTGCCCGCGCCGGTGCCGCGCGCCGAGCGGTTCGACCTGGCGGGCGGCGCGTGGAGCGCGATCACCGTCGGGCTGCTGATCGGTGGGCTTGAGCTGGCGGTCCACGGCACGCTCTCGCCGCTCGGCATCGGCGCGGCGATCGTCGGGCTGGTCAGCGCGGTGTTGCTCTATCGCCGCGAACGCGCGCGCACTCGTCCCACCGTGCCGATCGACTTGCTGGCGATCCGAGTCATCGGCCTGTCGGTGC
The DNA here is from genome assembly GCF_000786205.1 of Sphingomonas sp. 37zxx. Taxonomy (GTDB): domain Bacteria; phylum Pseudomonadota; class Alphaproteobacteria; order Sphingomonadales; family Sphingomonadaceae; genus Sphingomonas. Next base: position 73,871 of record NZ_JROH01000003.1, read on the forward strand.
TCGGCGCGATCGCCGCCTTTGTCGCCACCAGCGCGATGGTGGTCGCACTGCCCTTTCGCTTCGAACGCGGCATGGGATTCAGCCCGGCCGAAGTCGGGCTGTTGATCCTCCCCTTCCCGCTCACCCTGCTCGTCGTCGCGCCACTGGCGGGGTGGCTGTCGGATCGGGTGAAGCCGTCATTGCTGGGCATTGCCGGCATGACGCTGGCGGTCACCGGCCTGTTGCTGATCGGATTCCTGCCCACCGACGCGGGGTGGCCCGCGATCGCATGGCGGTTGTCGATCGCGGCGGCGGGGTTCGGGCTGTTCCTTGCCCCCAATTCGCGGCTGATTATCGGCCAGGCACCGCGGGACCGCGCGGCGGCGGCGGGCGGGCTGCTGTCGACCGCGCGATTGCTGGGGCAGACGCTCGGCGCGTCGATCGTCGGCATTGCGCTGGCGGCGGGGATCGGCATCGGCCCCGCCCCGTTCGTCATCGCCGCCGCCTTCGCGTTGCTCGCTGGACTGTGCAGCGTGGTGCGGTTGCGGACGACCTGACGGAAACCCTTGGGGCCACGCTCGTTATACAGGGGAACCCAAAGGATGGAGACCCGATATGCAGGCCAAGCAACACGAAGACACCGCGATCCGCGACCGCATGTGGAAGGAAATGGCCAAAAGCCCGTTCGTGATGATCGGCTTGGTCGGCAGCCACCAGCATAGCGAACCGATGACCGCCCAGCTCGACCCCGACGCCAACAGCGAATTCTGGTTCTATTGCAACAAGGGCAACCGAATCGCCGGCGGCGGCGAGGCGATGGCGCAATTCGTGGCCAAGGGCCATGACGTGTTCGCCTGCATCCACGGCACGCTGACCCAGGAAACCCGCCCCGAAATCTTCGACAAATATTGGTCGAAGCAGACCGAGGCCTGGTTCGAAGGCGGCAAGGACGACCCCAACATCATGATGCTTCGCTTCGACCTGAAGGATGCCGAAATCTGGGAAGGCGACCAGTCGCTGTCGGGCAAGCTGAAGATGCTGACCGGCCAGACGATCAAGCCAAGCGAAGCCGGTGCCCACGCCGAAGTAGCGCTGTAAACTTCTTCTTCTAAGCCCTCTCCCGCAAGCGGGAGAGGGTTGGGTGAGGGCCTTCTTGCTCTTCTTGAGCAGAAGGCACCCCTCACCGCTGCGACTAGGGGCCGCAAGTGCGCCCCCAAGTCTCGCCGCCTCTCCCGCAAGCGGGAGAGGCCTAAGCGCCCCTACGCCTTATGCGTCGCGATCCACGCTTCCAGTACCGGCGCGATCCGAGTCCGCCACTTCGATCCGTTGAAAATGCCGTAATGGCCAACTTCCTCGGCCATGTGATACCGCTTGTGCTTCGCGGGCAGCTTGGTCGCCAGCGTCAGCGCCGCCTTGGTCTGGCCCAGCCCCGAAATATCATCGCGCTCGCCCTCGATCGCCAGCAGCGCGACATCGGTGATCGCCGCCGGATCGACCAGCTTGCCGCGATGCGTCATCGTGCCCATCGGCAGTGAATGGTCCTGGAACACTACCGAAATCGTCTGGAGATAGAATTCGGCGGTCATGTCGCACACCGATCGATATTCGTCATAAAACGCCATCGTCGCATCGGCGCTGTCATCGTCGCCCTTCACCAGATGTTTGAACATCTCCCAATGCGAAACCATGTGGTTGCCAAGGTTCATCGTCATGAACCCGGCAAGTTGCAGGAAACCGGGATAGACCCGCCGGCCATTGCCTGGATATTGCATCGGCACCGTCGCGATGACGTTTTTTTCAAACCACATATGCGGCCGCTCGGTCGCCAGCGTATTCACCGCGGTCGGTGCCTCGCGGGTATCGATCGGCCCGCCCATCAGCGACAGCGTCATTGGCCGGTTGGGATGCTGATCGGCGCTCATCACCGCGACGGCGGCATAGACCGGCACCGATGGCTGGCACACCGCCAGCACATGCGCGCGCGCATCGCCCTGGCTGCCGATGTGCGCCAGCCAGTCGATCACATAATCGATATAATCATCCAGGTCGAAACGGCCGTCGGACACCGGCACCTGCTTGGCGTCGCGCCAATCGGTGATGTAGACATCGGCGCTGGGCAGCATCCGCTCGACCGTGCCGCGCAGCAGCGTGGCATAATGGCCCGACATCGGCGCGACGATCAGCAATTTGGGGCCGCCAGCGATGCCCTCGCGAACGAAATGCACGAGCTGGCCGAACGGGCGGCGCGCGACGATTTCCTCCCGCACTGCAACCTGCTTGCCGTCGATCTCGGTATGGGTCAGCCCGAATTCGGGCTTGCCGCGCGGCGCGGCGGCGTGCGCGAATACCTCCAGCGCCGACGCCAGCACCGGCCCACCGCCGAAATAGGCGAACGGGTTTGCCGGATTGTTGAGCAGCCCCGCCCCGAAATTGGCCATCGCACTAGCGCTCGCCAGCATCGATCGCTGCATCTCATAGGCGTTATAGAGCATCGGGTATCTCCTGGCCGGTCCAATAATATGGTCGACAATATTTCATTATAGAGCGTTATAGAGCAGCCTATTGCCGGCGCAATCTAAGACCAAAGTGTGATTTCCATATTGTCCCAGAACGGTCCGTCCCATAACAGCCCGTCCCAGAACGGCGCGCGCCATAGCGGTTCGTCGCAGCTTCCTTCGCGCCCGGCCAACGCAACGGTTCCCCCCGCGCCAACTTCGCGCTAGGCAATCGCCATGGCCACTCCCGCCGCGACGCTCGCTTCTCCGCCCGCCCCTCCTCCGGCGAAAAAACTCAGCAGCTTGCTGGTCGTCTGGCGGTTCACCCGTGCCTATCCGCTGCAATTGGCGGGCGCGGTCGTCGCGCTGATCGTCGCGGCGACGGCGACGCTGTATGTGCCGCGCACCTTTCAGCTCGTCGTCGATAACGGCTTTGCCGGCGGCACCGATCCGGCGTCGATCGCCCCCTATTTCCACCGGCTGCTGATGGTCGTCGGCGTGCTCGCGCTCGCCACCGCCGGTCGCTTCTATTTCGTGTCGTGGCTCGCCGAGCGCACCGTCGCCGACATGCGAAACGCAGTGCATCGCAATCTGCTGCGGCTCGCGCCCAAATGGTTCGAGGAAAACCGTCCTTCCGAAATCGCCTCGCGCCTCACCGCCGATACCGCGATCGTCGAACAGATCGTCGGATCGACGGTGTCGGTGGCGCTTCGCAACGTCCTCGTCGGCTTTGGCGGGCTTGCCTATCTGTTCGCGCTCAGCCCCAAGATCGCCTTGTACCTCGTCGTCGGCATCCCGATCGTCATCCTGCCGATCATGGCGCTTGGCGCGCGGGTGCGGCGCTTGTCGCGGTCGAGCCAGGACCGAGTCGCCGACATCGGCACGATCGCGTCCGAAACATTGGGCGCGATGAAGATCGTCCAGGCATTCGGCCAGGAATCGCGCGAGGCCGATCGCTTCAAGACCGCCGTCGATCGCAGCTTCGACACCGCCAAGGCGCGCTTCGCCACCCGCGCGCTGATGACCGCGCTCGTCATCGGACTGCTGTTCGGCGCGGTGACGCTGATCATCTGGGAAGCGGTGAGCGATGTCGCCTCGGGCCGCACCACCGGCGGATCGATCACTGCCTTCGTCATCACCGCGGGGCTGGTCACCGGATCGTTCGGCGCGCTGATCGAAGTTTATGGCGATCTGCTGCGCGCTTCGGGCGCGGCGGCGCGGCTTGCCGAATTGCTTTCCGAACAGCCCGACATCGCCGCCCCCGCCAACCCGGTGGCGCTGCCGAACCCGTCGGTCGGGCGGGTGGCGTTCGATCACGTCACTTTCCGCTACCCCACCCGTCCCGAAATCGCCGCGCTCGCCGATTTTACCTTGTCGGTCGAAAGCGGCGAGACCGTCGCGGTGGTCGGGCCATCGGGTGCGGGCAAATCGACGTTGTTCCAACTGGTGCAGCGTTTCTACGATCCCGATCAGGGCAAAGTGCTGGTCGATGGCGTGCCGGTCATCGCCGCCGACCCCGCCGATGTGCGCGGGCGGATCGCGATGGTGCCGCAGGAAACGGTTATCTTCGCCGCCTCGGCGCGCGACAATCTGCGCTATGGCAAATGGGAGGCGAGCGACGAGGAATTGTGGCGCGCCGCCGCCGACGCCAACGCCGCCGATTTCCTGCGCGCGCTGCCGCAGGGGCTGGACACCTTCCTCGGCGAAGGCGGTGCGCGCCTGTCGGGCGGCCAGCGCCAGCGGCTCGCGATCGCCCGCGCGCTGCTTCGCGATGCGCCGATCCTGCTGCTCGACGAGGCGACCTCGGCGCTCGATGCCGAAAGCGAGCGGCTGGTGCAGGACGCGCTCGAACGGCTGATGCGCGACCGCACGACGTTGGTGATCGCGCATCGCCTGGCAACGGTACGTGCGGCGCAGCGAATCGTGGTAATGGATGAAGGCCGCATCGTCGAAATGGGCAGCCACGCCGAGTTGATCGCGCGCGGCGGCCTGTACGCAAGGCTCGCCAGCCTGCAATTCAGCGAAGCGGCTTAAAATCGACGACCTTCTCCCGCTGGCGGGAGAAGGATACCGAAGCTTGGTCGCGAAGCGGCCTAGCGTAGGTTGGATGAGGGTGGTGCGGCGCTTTCGCGCCGCGCGGTCGCGAGCGACCGCACCACCCTCACCCAGCTACGACTAGGCCTCGCTAAAGAAGCGAGACCAAGTCTGCGCAACCCTCTCCCGCCAGCGGGAGAGGGAAGTTTAGGAGGGAGAACAACCATGACCCGCGAATTCGACATCATCGTTTATGGTGCCACCGGCTATACCGGCAGGCTGGTCGCCGAATATCTCGCCACCCACTATCCCGACCGCGCCTGGGCGATGGCGGGGCGTTCGCTCACCAAGCTCGAACAGGTCCGCGCCGAAATCGGTGCCGCCGCCGACGTGCCGCTGATCACCGCCAATGCCGACGACCCCTCGGCGCTCAAGGCGATGTGCGAACGCGCGCAGGTGATCATCACCACCGTCGGCCCGTATCAGACGCATGGCGAAGCATTGCTCGCCGCCTGCGCCGCCACCGGCACCGGCTATGTCGACCTGTGCGGCGAGCCTGCCTGGATGCGCCAGATGATCGACAAATATGACGCCGCCGCCAAGGCTTCGGGCGCGCGCATCCTGTTTTCGTGCGGCTTTGATTCGATCCCGTTCGACCTAGGCGTCTGGACGCTGCAACAGGCGGCAAAGGCGAAGTTCGGCCACGCCGCCCCGCGCGTCAAATGCCGAATCCGCAAGATGCAAGGGACGTTCAGCGGCGGCACCTTCGCCAGCGCCAAGGCAACGATGGCCGCCGCCGCGCGCGACATGCGCATCCTCAAGCTGATGATCGACCCCTTCGCGCTCACGCCGGGCTTCGACGGCCCAGCCCAGCCAAAGGGGATGCTGCCCGAATATGACGCCGCCGTCGGCGCCTGGGTCGCGCCGTTCGTGATGGCGGCGATCAACACCAAGAATGTTCACCGCACCAACGCGCTGCTGGGCCACGCCTATGGCACCGACTTCGTCTATGACGAGATGATGATCGCGCCGGGCCTGGGCGACATTGGCAAGGCAGCCGCCGAGGCGATCGCCAGGATGAACCCGATCGGCGGCGACAAAGGCCCCGCCCCCGGCGAAGGCCCGACCAAGGAAGAGCGCGAGGCGGGCTATTACGACATTCTCTTCATCGGCGAGATGCTGGGCGGCGAGCGAGTCGAAGCCGTGGTCACCGGCGACCGCGATCCGGGCTATGGATCGACCAGCAAGATGATCGCCGAGACGGCATTGTGCCTGATCGAGCAGCCGGGCGCAGGCGGGATCACCACCCCGACCGCGCTGATGGCGGCACCGCTGCGCGCAAGGCTGGAGGCGAAGGCCGGACTGACGTTCGTGGCGAACTAAAGCATGACGGCTCGATGTTGACGCATCTCCTTCGTCATTCCCGCGAAGGCGGGAATCCATATGCCAGCTTAGTGGTTATGGATTCCCGCCTTCGCGGGAATGACGAAGATAAGGTCGATGGATCAGCCTGACGTCACCCCCGATAGAAAATCAGCGCGAAGATCGCCGCACCCACCGCCACCGACAACACGATCGGCACCCATTTGCGCCGCCGCGCCGCGTCCTGCGCGTCCATCCGCGACAGATCGAACCAGTAATTGCCAGGGGCCGCCGTGCGGATCACCCCGCGCGTCTGCAACGCTTCGAACTCGCGGCGTTCGGCGGGACCGGGCGGGGCATATTCGATCGCGTCGTCGGCACTGATCGCGTGCAGCGCCAGGAAATGCGACTCGACCCGCCGCCGTGACACCGAAGTCGCGCTGACGATCGCCGCGCCGACATCGGTGCCGCCGCCGTTTCCCCCGCCGCTGCCATTGGCCCTGTTCATCGCCGCTTCTTCCCCTGGTGGCGGATGTTCGCTGGCCGCCCGCGATGGCGGATCACGCGCGGGGCCGCCCGTTTGCCGTCGGTTTCCTGCGCGCCGCTCGCCGATTCCTTGCCGTCGACCAGCTCGAAGCGAAGCGCTCCCGACACCGGATTGGCCTCGGCCAGCCTTAGCGGCAGCCGCATCCCCAGCGCGTAAAACTCGCCGGTTTCCTCGCCCACCAGCCGCTGACTCGCTTCGTCATAGCGGAAATATTCGCGCCCCAGATCGCGCGCGGGCACCAGCCCGTCGCCGCCGACGCCATCCACCGTCGCGAAGAATCCGAAATTCTTCACGCCGGTGATCCGCGCTTCCATCACCTCGCCGACATGCTCGGAGAGATATGCCGCGACATAGCGATCGACGGTCTCGCGCTCGGCCTCCATCGCGCGGCGTTCGAGCCCCGAAATCATCTCGCCCACCCGCTCCATCGCGCCGGCGTCCTCGGCCGACAGCCCGCCCTCGCCCAATTTATACGCATCGACCAGCGAGCGATGGACCAGCAGATCGGCATAGCGCCGGATCGGCGAAGTGAAATGCGCATAGCTGCCCAGCGCCAGCCCGAAATGCCCGGCATTTTGCGGGCCGTAATAGGCCTGGGTCTGCGTCCGCAGCACCTGCTGCATCACCTCTTCGCGGAAATCGGCCTCGCCCAGATTGGCGATCACCTGGTTGAAGGTGCGCGGCTGGATCACCTGGCCCAGCGCGAACGACAGTTCGAACGTCTTGAGATAATCCTTAAGCGCGACCAGCTTCTCGCGCGCGGGCGGCTCGTGGATCCGGTACATCACCGGCGCCTTTTTCTTCTCGATCGCCTTGGCCGCCGCGACATTGGCCGCGATCATATAATCCTCGATCAGCCGCATCGAATCGAGCCGCTCGCGCGGCGCGACCGACAGGATCCGCCCCTTTTCATCGAGCACGATCCGCCGCTCGGGCAAGTCGAGGTCAAGCGGCTGCCGCTTCTCGCGCGCGGCAAACAGCGCCCGCCAGCAATCCCACAGCGGGAGGAGCGTCGAGCGGACGAGTTCGGGGGCAACCTCCTTTCCCCCCTCCCGCTCGCGGGAGGGGTCGGGGGTGGGACTTTCTTCTAACGAAGCGCTCGGTGAGACATCCTTCCCACCCCCGGCCCCTCCCGCAAGCGGGAGGGGGGCAGTCGCAGCATCCACCGCCGCCTGTGCATCCTCATACGCAATATTCGCCGCGATCCGCACCACCGCACGGCTAAACCGCCAGTCCTTCAGCTCGCCATCCTTGCCCACCCGCAAATGGCACGCCAGCGCCGCGCGATCGACGCCTTCCTTCAGCGAACACACATCCGCCGACAGCACTTCGGGCAGCATCGGCACCACCCGATCGGGGAAATACACCGAATTGCCCCGCTTGCGCGCCTCGCGGTCGAGCTTCGATCCGGGGCGGACATAAAAGGACACATCGGCAATCGCGACGATCGCGCGCCAGCCGCCCTCGTTCGAGGGATCGTCGTCGGGCGCGGCCCAGACGGCATCGTCATGGTCGCGCGCATCGGCAGGGTCGATCGCCACGATCGGCAGGTGCCGCAGGTCTTCGCGGTCATCCCCCAACGGAATCTTCGCCATCCGCTCGGCCTCGGTCAGCAATTCCTCCGAAAACACGTTCGGAATCCCATGCCGGTGGATCGCGATCATCGAAAAGCTGCGCGGCGCGAACGGATCGCCCAGCCGCTCGACCACCTTCACCACGATGCGCGGCGGCCGCCCGGTCTTTTCGGCCAGTACCAGATCGCCCGGCTCGGCATCGCCGCGATCGACCACGGGGAAGTCGCGCCGCTCCTTCTTCTCCACCCCTTGCAGGAACAGCCGCCCGCCCTCTTCGCGCAGCACGCCCAGCACCATTTCCTCGCCGCGCGCCAGCGTCTTCATCGGGTGCGCGATCCAGCCATTGCCGGCTTCCTCGGTGCGCGCCAGGATGCGGTCGCCCGGCCCCAGCGCCGCCTGCTTGCCGCCGCGCTCGCGCACGCGAAGCCGTGGTGCCGGAATACCCTCGGCCTCCCAACGTTCGGGCACCGCCCACACAGTATCGCCATCGGCATCGACGATCCGCAGCACCGTCACCTTGGGCACGCCGCCCATTTTGTGGAACGATCGGCCCGGCGCGCTGTCGATGATCCCCTCATCGGCCATGTCCTTGAGCAGGGCTTTCAGCGCGATCTTGTCCTGCGCCGACAGGCCGAACGCCTTGGCGATCTCGCGTTTGCCGACCGCGGTGTCCGAATTGGCGATGAAATCGAGGATCTGCTGGCGGCTGGGAAGCCCGGGGCGTGTTCGCATGCGCCAGAGATAGGGCGTTGCCGCGCCAAGCGCATCAAAAAACCCCGCCCAGCCAAAAACCCCTTGCAGCCGAAAACCCCGGCAAGATGGCATCATGGGCCGAAGCCGGTGGCACAAAGCCGCCCCCCGATGGTTGATGCCGCGACGCAGCACCCCAAATGCAGCGCTGCCATTCTAGCAAACCAAGGAATCCGCATGCCAACCACTACGCAAGGCTATGCCGCGCAGAGCGCCGACGCGCCGCTCGCCCCCTTCAGCTTCGAACGTCGCGATCCGCAGGCCGATGACGTCGCGATCGACATCATGCATTGCGGCGTCTGCCATTCGGACCTGCACACCGCGCGCGGCGAATGGGCCGGCACGCAATATCCGTGCGTCCCCGGCCATGAGATCGTCGGGCGCGTCACCGCGATCGGCAGCGACGTCAGTAAGTTCGAGGTCGGCGACATCGTCGGCGTCGGCTGCATGGTCGACAGCTGTGGCGAGTGCGCGTCGTGCAAGGATGGCGAGGAGCAATATTGCGAAACCACCGGCTTCGTCGGCACCTATAACGGCCCCGATCCGGTGATGGGCGGTTACACCTTTGGTGGCTATTCGGACCATATCGTCGTCAAGCAAGGCTTCGTGCTCAAGATCACGCATGACGCCGCCGATCTCGCCGCAGTCGCACCATTGCTGTGCGCAGGGATCACCACCTATTCGCCGCTCAAACATTGGGGCGTCGGGCCGGGCCAGAAGGTCGGCATCGTCGGCCTTGGCGGCCTTGGCCATATGGGCGTCAAGATCGCCGCCGCGATGGGTGCCGACGTCTATGTCTTCTCGACCAGCCCGAACAAGCGCGACGACGCCAAGCGCCTAGGCGCGACCGATCTGATCGTGTCGAAGGACGAAGCCGCGATGGCGGAACATGCCGGCAGCTTCGATTTCATCCTCAACACCGTCGCGGCCAGCCACGACCTCAACATGTTCCTGGCGCTGCTCAAGCGCGACGGCACGATGACGCTGGTCGGCGTGCCCGAGCATCCGCATTCGGCGCTCGAAGTCGGCAACCTCGTCTTCCGCCGCCGTGCCCTTGCCGGCTCGCTGATCGGCGGCATCGCCGAGACGCAGGAAATGCTCGATTTCTGCCAGCAGCACGGCATCGTCTCGGACATCGAAACGATCGCGATCGGCGACGTCAACCAAGCCTATGAGCGGATGGTGAAAAGCGACGTGAAATACCGCTTCGTCATCGACATCGATACGCTCAAGCAAGCGGCGTAAAGCGACCCTGCCCCCTCCCTTCCGGGGGAGGGGGCATAACCCTCAATACGCCCGCGCGACCAAGATCCGCTCGACCGCGGGCTTGCCGGTGAAGATACACACCCCGTGCGCCGCCGCCGCATCGCCCGGCACGTTGCGCACCGTCAGCTTCAGCTTCTTCAGCCGCTCGACCACCGCGTCCAATTCCGCGCCGGTCGGCTTGGCCCATTCGACCTCGACCCAGCCGGGATAGCGCTCGCCCTCGGCGAAATGCGCCTCGATCTGCGCAAACTCGGTCACCCCGCGGCGGATGCCAGCCTCGAGCCGCGCGCGCGCCTCGGCATGGAGCGACGTCTGAATATCCTCGAGCATCGCCGCCGCTTCGGCCACGAGCTCGTCGCGCGGCATGATGGCCGACGCAAGCTTGCCGCTCTCCTGATACAGCCGGTCGCGGCGGATCACCGCCGCATTACCGCCCGCAACATCGCGCGCGCCGACCTCGACGATGATCGGCGCGCCCTTCTTCACCCATCCCCAGCGCTTCACCTGCGCCTTGGCGGACTTGGCATCGACCAGCGCACGCACCGGCTCGCCCAGCGCCGAAAGCTTGGCGAGGTCGGCCTGCAGCGCCTTGGCATAGGCCAGCACCTCGGCATCCTCAGGCGCGTCGCGCAGCATCGGCACGATCACGATCTGCCACGGCGCAATCATCGGCGGCACGCGCAGCCCGTCATCGTCGCCGTGGACCATGATGACCCCGCCGACCATCCGAGTCGACACGCCCCAGCTCGTCGTCTGCGCCAGCTCATGTCCGCCCTCGGCATTCTGGAAACGGATATTCTGCGCGTTCGAGAAAGTGGTGCCCAGGAAGTGCGACGTTCCCGCCTGCAACGCCTTGCCGTCCTGCATCATCGCCTCGATGCTGTAGGTCGCGACCGCGCCGGGGAAGCGCTCATTTTCGGGCTTCTCGCCCGCCACCACCGGCAGCGCCAGGCAATCCTCGGCGAACGCGCGATAGACTTCGAGCATCTTGAGCGTCTCTTCGCGCGCCTCGGCCTCGGTCGCGTGCGCGGTATGGCCTTCCTGCCACAGGAATTCGCTGGTCCGCAGGAACATCCGCGTCCGCATTTCCCAGCGCACGACATTGGCCCATTGATTGATCAGCACCGGCAAGTCGCGCCACGACTGAATCCAGCGGCTGAACGCAGCGCCGATCACCGTTTCCGACGTCGGGCGCACGATCAACGGCTCCTCAAGCTTGGCGTCGGGATCGACCACCAACTTGCCGTCGACCGATTTCAGCCGGTGATGCGTGACCACCGCCATTTCCTTGGCGAAGCCCTCGACATGCTCGGCCTCCTTCTCGAAATAGGACAGCGGAATGAACAGCGGGAAATAGCAATTCTCGTGGCCGGTCGCCTTGATGCGATCGTCGAGCAGGCGCTGAATCCGCTCCCAAATGCCATATCCCCACGGCCGGATGACCATGCAGCCGCGCACCCCCGATTCCTCGGCCATGTCGGCCTCGGCGATGACGGTCTGATACCAACGCGCGAAATCCTGCGCGCGCGTGACGGGAAGAGCATGCTTGATCATGCCCCGCGCGATAGCGGGAATGCCGGGCAAAGCAAATGCTGGGGAACGTCCGCAGCCAGCCCGGCATGACGCGCAAAGGCGTCATCAGCGGCTTGCCTCGCCCCGCGCCACCCCCTACCCGACCCTGATGCCCACCAACCGCGTTTTTACCGGCATTCTCCTTCGCTTGCTGGCAGCATTGTCGCTGTCGGTGATGTTCGCGCTGGCCAAGATCGCCGAACAGCGCGGCGCGCACCTGGTCGAGATCGTGTTCTGGCGGCAGGCGGCGATGCTGCCGGTGGTGGTGGCGGTGGTCATGGCCGGTCCGGGCCTCGGCTCGCTTCGCACCGACAAGCCGCGCGCGCATTTCTGGCGGATGATCGTCGGGCTGTCGGGCATGTGCCTGAATTTCCTGACGGTCACGATATTGCCGCTGGCCGAGGCCACGACGTTCGGCTTTTCGGTGCCGATCTTCGCGACGATCCTGTCGGCGCTGTTCCTGTCCGAACCGGTCGGGCGGCATCGCTGGGCGGCGGTGACGGTGGGCTTTCTGGGCGTGCTGGTCGTCCTTCAGCCGGGCAGCAGCCATGTGCCGCTGGCGGGCGCAGCCGTCGCGCTGTCGGGCGCGGTGCTCACCGCCAGCGTCGCCATCCTGATCCGCCAATTGGGCGCGACCGAGCGGGCGACGACCACCGTCTTCTGGTTCGCGCTATCGTCGCTGGTGCCGATGGGGATCGCATTGCCCTTTTTCTTCACCGGGCATGATTGGGGCACCTGGGGGCTGATGGCGGCGACTGGCCTGGCGGGCGGCATCGGCCAATTGGCACTCACCGGCGCGCTGCGCGCCGCGCCGGTCGCCGTCGTGCTGCCGATGGATTATTCCAGCCTGATCTGGGCGACGATCCTTGGCTGGCTGTTGTTCGGCACCCTGCCCACCCCCTGGACCTGGATCGGCGCGCCGATCGTCATCGCCAGCGGCCTGTACATCGTCTGGCGCGAGCAGCGGCTGGCCAGGGCCGCGCGGACCGAAGCGGCAACGGTCGGCTAACCCCCGCCGCGCTCAGTCGAGCGGATACAGCGCCGCCGCCACCCAGCGAAGTTCGGCGCGCAGCACGCCCCAGGCGCGCGCCGCCGCGCGGCTGTCCATCGGCTCGATCCCGATGCCCCGCGCGTCGAGCGCCTTCACCAAGGCCAGCGGCGGACGCAGCATCCGGCTGCCGGTGCCCAGGATCAGAAACTCGGGCAGCGGGTCGAGCGCCAGCACGCCCGCCAGATCATCGATTGCCAGCGCCTCGAGTCCCGGCGGCGTCCAGCCATCGGCACGCTCGGGGGTGACGATCAGCCCTTCATACACGCCTTCGTCGACGCGAAAGCCGCGCCCGATGATGCCGGTGATAATCGGACCCTCGCCCGAGCGGTCGCGATCCATCCGCATGGTTCAGGGCAGCTCTTTCGAGCGTACCCGCTCGGCACCCTGCGGCCCGACATCCTTGGGCAGGAAGCTGTCGGGCTTGAGCTTGAGCCACAACAGGATCGCCGCCGAGACATAGACCGACGAGAAGGTGCCGATCACGATCCCCAGCAGCATCGCGGCGGTAAAGCCGAAGATCACATCGGGACCAAGGATCAGCAGCACGCCAAGCGTAATGCCCAGCGACAGGCTGGTGACCACGGTGCGCGCCAGCGTCTCGTTGATCGACAGGTCGAGCAGGTCGGCCATCGCCATCCGCCGATGCTTGCGCATATTCTCGCGGATACGGTCATAGACGACGATCGTGTCGTTCAGCGAATAGCCGATGATCGTCAGCAGCGCGGCGACGATGTTGAGGTCGAACTCAAGCTGCGTCAGCGCGAAGAACCCCAATGTCAGCACGACGTCGTGGAACAGCGCGAACAGCGCGCCCACGCCGAACTGCCATTCAAAGCGAAACCAGATGTACAGCGAGATCGCCAGCATCGCGAGGCCGAGCGCCAGCGCCCCGGTTTCGAACAATTCGCCCGAAACCTTGCCCGATACGCTCTCGACCGCGCCGATCTGCGCCGTCGGATACGCCTGCTGGATGCCGTCGCGCAGCCGGGTCGCAGCGGCGTCGGCGGCTTCGCTATCCTCGGGCAATGGCGTGCGGATCGACACTTCGCGATCCGAACCAAAGGTCTGGATCGTCGCATCCTCGACGCCGAATCCCTGCATCTGCGACCGCAGCGTATCGAGTTCGACCGGCTGCTGGAACGTCACGCGCACCATCTGCCCACCGATGAAATCGATGCCCAGGTTGAAGCCGTTGACGAAGCACAGCACGATGCTGCCGCCCAGCAACAGCAGCGACAATATCATCGCAACCACGCGATGCTTCAGAAACGCGATGTTGGTGTGATCGGGAACGAGTTTCAGCGGGCGCATGGGCAAGCCTTGGGTAATGGAAAAACCGTCCCCTCCCCGTTCGCACTGAAACCGGGAAGGGGCAGCATTATCACAGGTTCAGCGTCTTGGGGCGGCTGCGCTTCAGATAATCGGCGGCAAGCAAGCGGGTGAAGGTCACGCCGGTGAACACCGACGTCACGATGCCGATCGCCAGCACCACGGCGAAGCCACGGATCGGCCCCGATCCGAACGCGAACATGATCGCCGCCGAAATGACGTTGGTCAGATTGGCGTCGAAGATCGCGGTCGATGCTTCCTTATATCCGAATTCCACCGCCTGGATCGGCGCGCGCGGTCGCCGCAATTCCTCGCGGATGCGTTCGTTGATCAGCACGTTGGCATCGACGGCGGCACCGATCGTCAGCACGAAGCCGGCAATGCCCGGCAATGTCAGCGTCGCGTTGAACAGCGCCATGATCCCCATGATCAGCACCGCATTCACCAGCAGCGAGATCGAGGTATAGATGCCGAAGCGGACATAGGTGACGATCATGAAGATCATCAGCGCGATCGCCGACACGATCCCGGCGAGCACGCCCTTGTCGATCGAATCCTGGCCGAGTTCAGCCGAAACCGTCCGCTCCTCGACGACGCGAAGCGCCACCGGCAGCTTGCCCGATCGCAGCGCGATCGCCAGTTCGTTCGCGCTCTCGACGGTAAACCCGCCCGAGATCGACGCCGATCCGCCCAGGATACGCTCATTGATGTTCGGGGCCGAAATCACCGTATCGTCGATGATGATCGCAAACGGCTTGCCGACATTTTCCTGCGTCACCTGCGCGAAGCGACGGCCGCCCTGTGCGTTGAAGCGGATCGCCACGGTGGGCGCGCCGGTCTGCGGATCATATTCCTGCCGCGCATCGGCGATCTGGTCGCCCGAAATGATCGTCGATCGCTTCACCGCGATCGGCGCGCCGGCGGTGGGATAGGGCAGGACTTCGCTGCCGATCGGTGCCTGCCCCTTGGCCAGCGCCTGCGGGTCGGCATTCACATCGACCAGCTTGAACTCGAGCCGCGCGGTGCGGCCAAGCAATGCCTTTAGCTGCTGCGGATCGGAAAGCCCCGGCACCTGCACGACGATCCGGTTGCTGCCCGACCGGATGATCGTCGGCTCGCGCGTGCCAAGTTCGTCGATACGGCGGCGAACCACTTCGGTCGCATCGCCCATTGCCTGTTCGATCGCCTGTTCGATCCCCGCCTGGGTCGGCGTCATCACGAACCGCGTCGAATCACGGACTTCGATATTCCAGTCGCGCTGGCCGGTCACGCCGACGCCTGCGGTCAGCGGCAACAGCCGCTCGCGCGCCGCATCGACCTGCGACACGTCGCGCACCATGAAGCTCAACCGACCGTCGCGCACCGAAATGTCGCCGATCTGGACGCGGGGGGCGCGGCGCATATCGGTTTGCACCGTGTCGCGCATCGTCTCCACCCGCTGCGTCGCGACATCGTCGGTATCGGCTTCGAGCAGGATGTAGCTGCCACCCGCCAGGTCGAGCCCCAGATTGATCTGCGGCGCGGTCACCCATGCCGGCAGCCCGGCCTTGACGTTGGCGGGCAGGAACGTCGGCACCGCCAGCAGCGCGCAGACCGCGATCGTCAGCCAGACCGCCCAGACTTTCCAGCGGGGAAAATCGAGCATCAGTCGTTCGCAGGCTTGCCGCCGAGCGGCGTCACTTCTGCGATCGTCGCCTTGACCACGCGAACGCGGACGTTCTGCGCGATCTCGACTTCCAGATGACGGTCCTCGACCTTGGTCACCTTGCCCACCAGGCCGCCGGCGGTGACGACGGTATCGCCGCGCTTGGCACCCTCGACCATCGCCTGCAGCGCCTTAACCCGCTTTTGCTGCGGGCGGATCATCAGGAAATAGAAGGCGACGAAGATCAGCAGCAGCGGCGCGATGCCGACGATCTGGCCGGCGATGCCGGGATCACCTGCGGTCTGGGCGAATGCGGGAGTGACGAACATGGGCGCGGTTCAGCCTGTCTGAAAGGAGGGGCCAAACGCCCCCCGTACAAGCGGGGCGCGCTATCATGCACGCAGGGCGCGCGCAACCGCCTGCCCCGTCTTGGCGAACCGCACATCGCGCTTCACACATCGCTGTCCTACAAGCATCGCTCTCGCTACGCTCGTCTTATGCACTCGCCTGCGCCCTATTCGACCGGCATCGCCTTTCAAAGCCGGGGAGAAGCGCAACTCAGGGGGTACGTAGTGTAGCTTTTGTAGCTTTCCGCGCGATCGGCACGGCGCGACTCGCCCGCAAAACACGCCACAGCCGACGCCGCTGGAGCTGCCGGAATTGCTTATTTCGGCCCGATCGTGACGAAAGCGCAACATTTCGTCGCAAGTCATCGAACCGTCATCAAATCCTAACCCTGCCTTAAGCAAGCCGCTCTAGCGAACTGCCCATGAAAACAGCGCCTTCGCCCGATCTCTTTCGTGTTGCCGGTCTCGGTGCCGCTCTGGGTGCCGCCCTGGGTGCTGATGCCGGACATGGTGCCGAGACCGATCCCGAGACCGATCAAACCGCCGATCGCTGGTTGCGCCCCGACGAATGCTCGCCGCCCAGCGTGCATTGCAACGACCGGCTCGATGACGCGATCGACATGCTGCAACGCAATCCCGATGCGCGATTGCTGCCGGTGGTCGATGACGAATATCGCCCGATCGGCGCGTTGTTTGAAAAGGATATTCGCCGGCTGTTGCTCAATCCCTATGGCCATGCACTGCTCAGCAATCCGGCCTATGGCAGCAGCTTGTGGCATTATCTCAAGCCGGTGCCGATCGCTGAATCGTCGCTGGCGATCCCCGATCTGATCGCCACCTATCGCGCGGCGCAGGGCAGCGACGGCATGGTGCTCACCCGCAACGGGCGGTTGCATGCGACGCTGGCCAACCGGCGGCTGGTCGACCTGGCGGCGATCGACGAGCGGGACCGCACCCGCCGGCGGCTGGCGCGCGCGCAGCGGATCGAGGCGGCGGGGCAGCGCTTTGAAAGCGACGTCGCCGGCCTCGCGCGCGACCTGAGCGCACTGGCGCTGGCGATCCGCACCAATGCCGTCGCCAGCGGCGTGCGCTCGGCAGCAACCGGCGAAAGCGCCGCCGCCGTCGCCGCCGCCGCGACTCAGAGCGCCGCCAATCTCGGCGGGATCGAAGTCGAAGGGCGCCATCTCACCAACGGCCTGATGCAGGTCGCCGCCAGCACGCGCGAGGCCCGCGCGCTCGCCGCCGATGCGGTCGAGCTGGTCGAGGAGGGCAATGCCCGCACCGGCGAGCTGAAACGATCGGCGCAATCGATCGACCAGGTCGCACACATCATCGCGACGATCTCGCGCCAGGTAAAATTGCTGGCGCTCAACGCGACGATCGAGGCGGCGCGCGCGGGCGAGGCCGGGCGCGGCTTCGCCGTCGTCGCCAATGAAGTGAAATCGCTGTCGGACCAGACCGCCCGCGCCGCCGACACCGTGACCCGGCACATCGTCGACATCGGCGGATCGGTGACGGCGGTGGCCTGTACCTATGCCCAGATCGATAGCGCGATCACCGCGATGGCCGAGCGGTCGGCGCAGATCATGCTGGCGATCGACGCGCAGCACGGCGCGACCGAGGTGATCACCCGCCACGTCAGCGAAGCAGTCCACGCCGCCGCCGCCACGCAAACCGACGCGCGCGACATCGCCCACACCGCCGAAGGCGCACGCGGTGCCGCGCAAGCAATGGAGCAGCTTGCCGCACGGCTCATCTCGGGTGCCGACGCACTGACCGGCCAGACCGAGGGGTTCCTGCGCGAGCTCCGCGCTTGAAGCGCGGGCTGGGCGTGTCGCACGAGAAGGTCGGCGTCACTCCCCCCTTGCGTCGGATCGGCGATCGGCCTAGACGCCCGCCTTCGGTCGGGGCGTAGCGCAGCCTGGTAGCGCATCACACTGGGGGTGTGGGGGTCGCAGGTTCGAATCCTGTCGCCCCGACCAAAATTACCGCGGTAGAGTGTTTCTCCAAACCTCCCGCAACCCCAAAGCGAACCGCCGCTCCCGAGCCAGGCGACCCACTGCTATTCAGCAACCGGCAAGTCACTTTGTGCGACTGGTCACCAATAATGGTGCGGGGAACATAATCATGGGGTTGGCGTTTTTATCGGTGGCTGAGGATAGCTACGTATTCGGCCAACAGGTCGATAACGTCACCTTTGTCCCGCCTTGCCGGCGACAGCGCTCGATGCTGCTATAATTAGACCTCAAGACTCGGTGCAACTGCGATCGAACCATCCATGCTCAAGATGCAGAACATCATATTGGAGATGATTGCCAAAGGCGAACCACTCGCCGATACCGCCGCGCGACTGTGCATCGAGGCTGAACAACAGGCACCGGGAACCATCTGTTCGATCATCGTGGTTGATGCCGATGGCATAATGCATCCGCTGGCAGCACCCAGCCTGCCCGCCGATTTCGCCGCGATTGTCGAAGGCTTGGCGATCGGCCCCGATATCGGCTCGTGCGGCAGCGCGGCCTATCTTCGGCGCGAAGTCACCGTCACCGACATCCCCAACGACCCGCGTTGGGCCAAATTCAAGCATCTCGCCGAACCGCTCGGGCTGCGCGCCTGCTGGTCCAGCCCAATCCTCGATGCTGCCGGTGATCCGGTCGGAACCTTCGCCTTTTATTACCGCGAACACCGCGAACCCACGCAAATCGAACGCGAAATCGTTGGCAATTGTACCCATTTATGCCTGATCGCGCTCGATCGCGAACGGCGCGTGGCAGAACATCGGCGGCGGGCATTTACCGACGAACTGACCGGCCTCGCCAACCGGGCGGCGTTTGAGGCGACACTGTCGACACTCGATTGCGCAATCCCCGGCAATTGGGCGATGCTGATGATCGACCTCGACAATCTGAAGGACGTCAACGACACCTTCGGCCACGCGGTCGGCGATTGCCTGCTGCGCGCGGCGGGTGACCGCATCGCCGCCGCCGTGGCACCTGAACCAGTGTTCCGGATCGGCGGCGATGAGTTCGCGATCATTCTGGAGACCAAGGAAACGCTGCGCGACCTCGATCGCACCGCCGAGCAGATCCTCGGCGCAATCGGACATCCTGCAACCTGCGGCCCGCAGATCGTCGTGCCGCGTGCCACTATCGGGGGTGCGGTGTTGTCGGCGGGGGACTGTGCGCCTGAGCGTGTCCGCCAGCATGCCGATTTCGCGATGTACCATGCCAAGGAAACCGGGCGCGGCGGCTTTGTCCGCTATTGGCCGGGGCTCGGCACCGCGATGACCCGCCGCCTGGGTGACATCCGCGAGGTCGATGCCGCCCTTCGCGAAGGCAGGATCGACGCCTTTTACCAGCCCGTATTCCGCCTCGACACCCGCGAGATTGTCGGGATGGAAGCACTATGCCGGATGCGGATCGGCGACCGGATCGTGTCCGCCGCCGCCTTTCACGAAGCGACCAAGGACGCCTATGTCGCCACCGCGCTGACCGCCCGGATGATCGAGATCGTCGCTGGCGACGTTCGTGCCTGGCTCGACCTTGGCATCCCATTCCAGCATGTCAGCATCAACATCTCGTCGGCCGATATGCGCCACGGTGCGCTCGAAAAAATACTGGTCGACACCTTCGACCGGCACGGCGTCCCGCTGGCGCACGCGATCCTCGAAGTCACCGAAGCCGTCTATATGGGCGATGGCGACCACCGGGTGCAGACCGCGATCAAGGATTTGCGCGCCAGGGGCATCCGCGTCGCGCTCGACGATTTCGGCACCGGCTATGCCTCGCTCACGCACCTGCTGACGGTGCCGGTCGACATCCTGAAGATCGACAAGAGCTTCATCGATCGATTGGCACCGGGCGACGTCGGCACCGCCATTGTCGAGGGGCTGATCGGTATCGCCGGAAAGCTCGGCATCCGCGTGGTCGCCGAAGGGGTCGAAACCGAACGTCAGGCCTATCAGCTGGCGGCGATCGGCTGCGAGCTGGGCCAGGGCTATCTCTTCTCGCGCGCGGTCGATCGCGATGCGTCGACCAGGCTCCTGCTCGACCACGCCCAACCTATGCCCACCGACCCGCCTTTGACGCCGACCAGGCCGGCTTTGCGCGGCGCGGCCTGACCCCGATCCGCTTCAGCTACCCGCCTTGTCCTTGTCATAAGCACCAAGGCCGGGCTTATAGCTCTTTTCGTCGATGAACTGCCGGATGCCCTCCTTGCGGCCATCATTGTCATAGCTGTTGGCGGCTTCCTGCGCGCGAATCAGATAATCCTCGGCGTCGTCATAGCTCATCACCGATACCCGGCGCACCGCGTCCTTGGTCGCCTTCAGCGCAACCGGATTCTTCTTCAACAATATGTTCGCCACCTCGGCGACCCGCGCCTTCAGCTCGGCCAGCGGCAGCGATTCGTTCACCAAGCCCCATTCGGCGGCAGTCTTGCCGTCGACATTCTCCCCCATCATCGCGTGATACATCGCCTTGCGGAACGGCAGCAGTTCCACCGCCACCTTGGTCGCGCCGCCGCCGGGCAGGATGCCCCAGTTGATCTCCGACAGGCCGAACTGCGCCTCGTCGGCGGCGAACGCCAGGTCGCAGGCGAATAGCGGGCCATAGCCGCCGCCAAAGCACCAGCCGTTCACCATCGCGATCGTCGGCTTTTGGTACCAGCGCAGCCGCCGCCACCAGCCATAGCTCTCGCGCTGTGCCGCGCGCGTCGCGCCCAGCCCCTTGGCCTCGGTCTCGCGGAAATACTCCTTCAGGTCCATGCCCGCCGACCAGGCGGTTCCTTCACCCGCCAGCACCAGCACCCCCACATCGTCGCGGAATTCGAGCAGGTCAAGCACCTCCAGCATGTCGCGGTTCAGCGTCGGCGACATGCAGTTGCGCTTGTCGGGACGATTGAACTTCACCCAGGCGATGCCGCCTTCGATGGCATAGGATACCGTGTCGTTGCTGCTGAATTGAGTCATGCCAAGGTCGCTTTCTGCTCGCCGGCCGAAGCACGGGCGCTGGGAGGATTGGAAACTGGGGGAAGCGATCAGATCGGGTAATGCCCCGCTTCGGTCTCGATCGTGACCCAGCGAAGCTCGGTGAAGGCGTCGATCCCGGCCTTGCCGCCGAAGCGGCCATAGCCCGAGGATTTGACCCCGCCGAAGGGCATTTGCGCCTCGTCATGCACCGTCGCGCCGTTGATGTGGCAAATGCCCGATTTGATCTGGCGCGCAACGCGCAGGCCGCGCGCGGTGTCGCGCGTGAACACCGCCGCCGACAGGCCATAATCGGTATCGTTGGCCAGCATGATCGCGTGCGCCTCGTCATGCGCGCGGGTGATCCCCACCACCGGGCCAAAGCTTTCGTCGCGGAACAGCTTCATCTCGGGGGTCACCCGGTCGATGACGTGCGCGGGCATCAGCACGCCCCCGCCCTCACCCGCGCTTTCGCCGCCATTCACCTGCACCGCGCCCGCCGCCAGGGCATCGGCAATCAGCGCGCGCACATGATCGACGGTCTTGCGATCGACCACCGCGCCAAGCGGTGCCTTGCCCTCGCGCGGATCGCCCACCGCCATGCCCGCCACCTTGGCGGCGAATTTGCCGACAAAGGCCTGCGCCACCGCATCGACCACGATGATCCGCTCGGTCGACATGCAGATCTGGCCCGAATTCATGAACGCGCCGAACGCCGCCGCCTTCACCGCTTCGTCGAGGTCTGCGTCCTCCAGCACGATCAGCGGTGCCTTGCCGCCCAACTCCAGCAGCACCGGCTTCAGATGCTCGGCGGCGCGTTTGGCGATGATCCGGCCGACATGCGTCGATCCGGTGAAGTTGATCCGCCGGATCGCGGGATGATCGATCAGCGCGCCAACGACTGCGCCCGCATCCTCCGGTGCGTTAGTGACGATACCCACCGCGCCTTCGGGCAGACCGGCATCGGCAAAGGCCTCGGCGATCAGGCTGTGCGTGCGCGGGCATTGCTCGCTGGCCTTGAGCACCACGGTATTGCCGCATGCCAGCGGCACCGCGATCGCGCGGACGCCCAGGATGATCGGCGCGTTCCACGGCGCAATCCCCAGCATCACCCCCACCGGTTCGCGCAGCGCCATCGCGATGCAGCCGGGCTTGTCCGACGGGATCACCTCGCCGCCGATCTGCGTGGTCAGCGCCGCGGCTTCGCGCACCATGCCCACCGCCAGCGCCAGATTGAAGCGCGCCCAGCCTTCGGTCGCGCCGATTTCGCCCATCATCGCGGCAACGAACGCATCGGCCTTCGCCGCCAGCGCGTCGGCCGCCTTGGTCAACAGCGCGCGCCGCGCATTGGGGCCAATCACCGACCAGATAGGGAATGCCGCAGCGGCGGCGTCGGCCACCGCCTGGGCATCGGCGACGGTGGCGGCAGGCGCGGTCGTCGCGACCTCGCCGGTCACCGGATTCAGCCGATCAAAAGTGCGACCGGGTGCAGTTTCTGCGAGCATGGCCATACATCCTCCTCCATATTGTTATGTGACATAACATATTGTGGCGGGCGATGCAATTGCTCTTTTGGCGGCTGGCTCCCGAAGAGCGCTGAAGCATTTCCTGCGTCATTCCCGCCTTCACGGGAATGACGAAGTAGGGGTCAATCGATCAGCGTAACGTCATCGCGCTCAAGCTCGCGAGGCGAGGACAAGGAGGATCAGTCCCCCGCCGCCTCGATCCGTGCCAGCAAGTCGATCAACTGCTCCCGCTCGCCAGCCGACAGCCCCGACAACAACCGGTCCTCATGCGCGCGAATAAGCTCCAGGCTGGTCCGGGTCTTTTCCTCGCCTTCGGGCGTCAACGTCAGCGCCAATGCCCGGCGATCATCGACAGCGGTCTGGCGCTGCACTAGGCCAGCATCGACCAGTTCATTGACCAGGCTGACCATATTGGCGCGCTGGATGCCCAGCGCGCGGCCGACCGTGCCCTGGTTGATCCCGGGGTTGGCAGCGATGACCGAAAGGATGCCGAA
Source organism: Sphingomonas sp. 37zxx (assembly GCF_000786205.1). Taxonomy (GTDB): domain Bacteria; phylum Pseudomonadota; class Alphaproteobacteria; order Sphingomonadales; family Sphingomonadaceae; genus Sphingomonas. The sequence goes on from NZ_JROH01000003.1 coordinate 96,808, forward strand.
CAACACCTGGCGCATGCCGGTGCCGGCAATCGCGCGGGCGAAATCGTTGCCGATGGCCGCCGACGCCCGTCGCATGTGATACCCTACCAGGCCATCAAGCGCCCCCAGCGCGATAATGTCGGTATCCAGTTCAGCCTGCACGTCTTTTTCTCCCGGCATGGCAGGTCCATAGAACCGACCGGCCGGTGCCTCAAGCGGCGGTCGTCCGGCGTCCCAACGCGAACAGGGCTGCGGCCGCTATCGCCGAACCTCCCGCCATCAGCATCGCTACACTCGACAGACCATAGCCGGCGGCGAACAGCAACCCGGCAAGCGCGGGAGCCAATGCCGATCCGCCGCGCCCGATACCGATGACGAACCCCGTTGCGGTCGCACGCATGGCGGTTGGAAAACTCTGTGCAATCAATGCGTAGAGGCCGACGACCGCCGCGTTGGTGGCAAAGCCGGCCAGCGCTGCGATGGCCGACAACGCGGCAAGATCGGTCCGTTCCTGACCAAAGACTATGACCAGCACCGTCGACAACAGCATCGCCGCGATGGTCAGCCCCAGCAACCGAACCCGCGCGGTGAGCAGTCCCAACAACAACGCCCCGGTCGCCCCGCCAACGCTCGCCCAAACCAGCACCCCGGCGGCCAGCGGCGCGGCAAAACCCATGTCGACCACGATCTTGGGAATCCATTTCACGATGAAATAAAAGGTCATGATGTGCATGAGATAGGCCAGCGTCAGCAGCCCGGTGACATGGGCGAACACGGGTGAGAAAAGCTCGACCAGCGGCACTTTGACAGGCCGGGGCTCGGGAGCCGGCAAGACGTCGATCGTGGGATGCCCCATCCGCTCGAGCGACCGGTTGATCCGGGCGAGCGCATCGGGCGGTCGACGATGCATCAGGAACGCGATCGATTCAGGCGCGAACCGCAATACCAACGGAATGAAGCACAAGGTGGCGACGCCGCCGAACAGGAACACCGCCTGCCAGTCATAGCGCGCCAGCAGGACGGCAGAGATCGACCCGCCGATCACGCTGCCCACCGGATAGCCGCTTGCCATCAGCACGACGCACAACGCGCGGCGGCGGGCGTTGGCGGCTTCGGCGACGGCGGCGTTGGTCGCGGCCAGCATCCCGCCAATCCCCAGCCCGGTCAGCACCCGCCACAGCGACAGCCCCGTCACCCCTTGCGCGGTCGACGCCCCCAACATGCCCGTCGCCATCACCATCAGGCAGCCCAGGATCGTCGCGCGCCGCCCGATCCGGTCGGCGACCCCGCCCAGCACCAGCGATCCGATCGCCATGCCGATCAGCTCCATCGACAGCACGATGCCCAGCGCGGCGCGATCGACCCCCAAGGCCGCGGCGATGCCGGGCGACGCAAAGCTGATCGACAGCACGTCGAACCCGTCGAGCGCATTCAGCCCGACCATCGTCGCGACGATTCCCCATTGGAACCGCGACATCGCAGCGGTGTCGACGATCAGCCGCGGATCGGTGGCCGCTACTCGGCGGTCCGGTGCCCCAGGCGCGATCGCCGCATCCTCCCCAGCTTGCATCCGTCACCCTCCCGCAACGTCGATCGCCTATATGCTATCCGACATAACTTACTGGCTGACATAGGCGCGGCGGGATCGTCAAGCCGGAAACGCCCGGCGTATCGCCCCCTATCGGCTAGCCCAGCCCGCCCCGCGCCAGCTCGTCCCGAACCACCAGCGCGCGTGCAAACACCGCTTCAAACATCGTCGGCGTCAGCCGCCCGGTATTCTGGTTGTAGCGCGAACAATGATAGCTATCGATCAGGATCTGGCCACCGGGCATGCGATGTTCGGCCAAATGCCCGAACTTGGCCTTGGGCAACTTGCCCCCCAGCACCTTGACCGCCGATTGGTGTGCGATCTGGCCAAGCGCGATAAACACGCGCGGCGTCCCCAGATCGGCGATCTGCCCCTCCAGGAACGGGCGACAGGTGCGGATTTCCTCGGGCGTCGGCTTGTTTTCGGGCGGCAGGCATTTGACTGCGTTGATGATGCACACCCCCTCCAGCTTCAGGCTGTCGTCGGGCCGCGCTTCATAGACGCCCGATGCCATACCGAACTTGGCCAGCGTATCGAACAGCAACATGCCGGCATGGTCGCCGGTAAAGGGGCGCCCGGTGCGGTTTGCCCCGTGCTTGCCCGGAGCCAGGCCGATAATGCCAAGCCATGCCTGGGGATCGCCAAAGGCGTTGACCGGGGCATTCCACCAATCGGGATATTCCACCCGCAGCGCCTCGCGAAAGGCGACCAGGCGGGGACAGCGCGGGCAATCATGCGGCGGTTCGGATTCGGGAAGTGGGCTTGGCGCGAACATCTGCGCGCGATAGGCGCATGGCGGTGTCAGAAGCAAATTACCCGACCGCGAATTATCTGATCGCCCTGGGGTCAAACCGGGCGAGCCACCACGGCAACCCCCGCGCGACGCTGGCGGCGGCGATCAAGGCGTTGCCCGGCGTGGTTGCTTCGGCGCGAATCATCGCAACCCCGCCGATGGGGCCGTCGCGCCGCCGTTTCGCCAATGGTGCGGTGCTGGTCGAAAGCGGGCTTACCCCGCCGGCGATGCTAGCCGCGCTGAAGGCGATCGAGGCCGCCTTCGGTCGGCGCCCGGGCCGCCGCTGGGGCGCGCGCGTGCTCGATCTGGACATTATTCTGTGGTCGGGCGGCGTGTGGCGGCAACGATCGCTGACGGTGCCGCATGTCGCGTTTCGGCAGCGAGCCTTCGTGCTGGCCCCTGCCCGGCAAATCGCGCCGCGCTGGCGTGATCCGGTCACCGGCCGGACGATCGCGCAGACCCTGGTCCAAAATCACCGCCCGCGCCCGGTTGACCGCAAGCGCGCTCGTCCCTAGTTGCCCCTCCTTGGTCGGGCCCGTAGCTCAGTTGGTAGAGCAACGGACTTTTAATCTGTAGGTCTCGGGTTCGAATCCCGACGGGCCCACCAAAGCTTGGTGCCGATGGCGTTTGCCAGTCAAGCAATCACACCACCCGCAAGCCACCCCAACCGGCGCGCTACCCGCGCTATTGCGGCGGTATCGCGTGCACGATAGACCTGTGCAAATGGCGACATCCAAACGCGAGAACGGTCGGCGAAGGTTGGGTATACTGCTCGTGGCGGCATGCGTTATCCTGGCGGGATGCGGCGGTCGCCGTGGCGGCAACATTGCTTATGACCCAGCGGGATTCGTCGCTCCCGACGCCCCCGACCTGCCGATCGGCAATCTCGAATATCGGCTCGGCGTTGGCGACGTGGTGTCCATCTACGTGTTCAAGGTCGACACCTTGTCGGGCGACCAGACGATCGACGCTGTCGGACGGATTAATCTGCCGCTGGTCGGCCCCGTATCAGCCGCGGGGCGCACCACCGGCGAGTTCGAGGATGATCTGGAGCGCGTGCTGGGCGCAAAATATCTGACGGCCCCCAAGATCGCGGTCACCCTCAAAAGCGCGGCACAGCGGATCGTGACCGTCGAAGGATCGGTACTGCAACCCGGCCTGTATCCGATCGGGGCACCAACCTCCCTGTTGAAGACGATCGCGATGGCGCGCGGCACCGCGCCCGAGGCCAATGCCCGCCGTGTGGTCGTGTTTCGGCATATCGATGGCCAGCGCATGGCCGCCGCCTTCGACCTGAAGAGCATTCGCCGCGGCGAATCACCCGATCCGATCATCTATGCCGACGACATCGTCGTCGTCGATGGCTCTTCGACCAGCAAGACGCTGAACACTGTCCTCCAGACGCTGCCATTCGTCACGTTATTCAGGCCGTTCTGACGCTTAGTAGGGGAAGCACCGGTAGCAGCCATCGGCGCTGCTTTTACCGATGGCTGTCGATACGAAATGATGCTATGTACTTAACTCAACTTGTGCGCGCAGCGGCTTGGGGAGATGATAATGATAGGTCGAACAACAGCTTGGGTTGCCGCATTGGCGCTGGTCGCGCAAACGACTGTCGTCTCGGCACAAACCGTTGGCGCAGCCGCAAACGCACCCTCGGCTGCTCGCCTTGCCAGCAACCGAACCGCGCTTGGCATCTCCAACCAACAGACAAGCGGCTCAGCGCAGCGGGAGGAACCCCCGGTCGGAAACGAGACCGTAGCAGGCGGTGTCCCTGCCCCCGGCCTGCCGATCGGCAATATGTTCATATTGCTGGGAGCCATTACAGCCGTCAGCCTCGGTGCCGCAGCGGCGGCGAGTAGAGGTGATGACGATTCTGTGGACCGCCCACCGGTCAGCCCCTGACACCAGCATTGACGCTGAAGTGCTCGGCGGCGATTTAAAAATGCTGAGCACCACCTTCTGTCTCTAGTCTGAAGCGCCACCGCCACACCTGCCTGGGTATCGTGGTGATTCACCGTCATCACACTTCGGTTTTCCTCGCAATGACGCAAAACCGACTTCGCCTGATCGCGACCTTCTTCTGCGCAGCACTTCTGTTCGGCGGCGCAAGCGCGGCCGGGCTGGTCGCCAATGCCGCCGTACAAATCGCCGCCATCGCACTGGCGCTGTCGGTGCTGGCCACGCGCAAACCGCCGCCGCGAGGGACTTTCGCGCGCAACCGCTGGCCGTTGCTGCTGTTTGCGCTGACCGCAGCAATGATGCTGCTGCACATTGTTCCGCTGCCACCATCGATCTGGCAGGCCTTGCCGCAGCGATCGGCCATCCTCGACGGATTTGTCCTGGCCGGCGTCGAGCCCGGCTGGCTGCCACTGTCGTTGACCCCCGACTCAGCCATCGGCGCGCTGGTCAGCCTGGTGCCCCCATTCGCGATGTTCGTCGCGGTCATCGACGCGGACGATAGCGACCGCATCTGGTTGCTCCGCCTGCTGGTCGCCATGGCTGCACTGTCGTCGGTCGTCGGCGGGCTTCAGCGAATCCAGGGCATTGATTCGCCGCTATACCCATATGCCATCACCAACCGCGGCAGCGCGGTGGGGTTCTTTGCCAATCGCAACCATCTGGGCACTTTGCTGCTGTGCTCGGTGCCTTGCTGGGCGGTGCTCGCGCGGCGGGCCTTGGCCGCGCCCGTCGCTGACCGGCGATGGCAACCATTGTACCTTGCGGGCCTGGCCATCGCCGCCCCGCTCATCCTCGGCGGGCTGACGATCATCGGTTCGGTCGCGGTGGCGGTGATGGCAGGACCGGTCATCGCGCTCTCGGTCGCGATAATACTTGCCGGGCGAAACAAACGGTTCGGTCGCGCGACCTGGCTTGGCATCGGGGCAATCGTGGCGGTGACGGTCGCCGCGCTGAGCCTGGGGCTTTCATCGCCCGAACCGTCCAGCAGCCAGCAGCGCGATTCGACCATCCCCACTACGCTGCGGGCGGCCACTGCCTATCTGCCGCTTGGTTCAGGCGCGGGCAGCTTTACGACCGTCTATCCACGCTATGAATACCCCGCCGCGGTCACGCCCGAATATGTCAACCACGCCCATAGCGACTTCGCCGAATGGCTGCTCGAATATGGCCTGCCCGGCCTGGCTGTCATCGCGGCGGCTTTGGCCTGGTGGGGCCGTGCCGCCTGGCGCGCCTGGGCACCGGGCGGCGGTGACATTGCCCGCGCGGCAATGGTGGCGTTGGGAGTCATCCTCGTCCACAGCATGGTCGATTATCCGCTTCGCACCGCCGCAATCGCAGTGGTCGCAGCGCTTGCCGCTGCGCTGGCAACTAGCCCAAGCGGATCGCAGGCCGACAGCCGATCGGGCCAGCAGCGCCGCAGTTCGCGGCTGTTAACCGGCGCGAATGCCGAGTAACGTCGTAATCGCCATGCCCGGCCTGATCGTTTTCAACGCGATAACCGGTAGTGGGGCATCGGGGAGTGGGGCATGAACGAGGTAAACGGCGCAATCGGCGGACGCGATCTGCGCCGCACACGCAGCAGCGAAATCGACCCGCTGCGCCAGGCACCGGCACCTTCGGCTATCAATCGGGCGGGATCGTCGCAATTCGATATTGGCGACATGCTGCGGGTGATGGTGAAATGGAAATGGCTGATCCTGGCATCGATAGTGGTCGGCATCGGACTGGCGGTAACGGCCACCTTGCTGTCGACGCGAGTCTATCGATCGACCGCGACGCTCGAAATCAACACCACCCCGATCGAGGTGATGGGCAATAATCGCGGCATCCAGCCCAAGATGCGCGGCGAGGATCAGTTCCTCCAAACCCAGTTCGGCCTGCTGAAAAGCCGATCGCTCGCCGAACGGGTGGCGACGATGCTCAACCTGGGCAGCGACCCCGATTTCGTCCAGGGCGGCGGCTCGCCCGAAGCGAAACGACTGGCCGCCACCTACAAGCTTGCCGCCAATCTGGAGGTGCAGCCCCTGCGCGGCAGCAACCTGGTGGCGCTCAGCTACACCGATCTCGATCCCGAGCGGGCAACGCGGATCGTCAATGCCTTCGCCAATGGCTTCATCGATTCGACCACCGAACGCCGCTATGGCACGACCGCCTTTGCCCGCAATTTTCTTCAGACCCGGCTGAACGTCACGCGCGAGCGGCTCGAATCGAGCGAGCGCCAGCTGGTGGATTATGCCCGCAACAAGGGCATCGTCCAGCTTGGCGGTGGCGGCGCGCAAGGGGCGGGGCGCGATCCCGATGGTCCTACCAGCAGTTCGGGCGATTCGCTGACCACCCAGTCGCTGGTCACCCTGAACGCAGCGCTCTCCAGCGCGATCGGCGAACGCATCGCCGCCGAACAGCGCTATCGCCAGGCAATCGCCACCAATGCGGCGGGCGACATCATGCAGAACCCGACGGTATCGGGGCTTCGCGCCGAGCGCGCCAAGCTGGAGGCGGAGTATCGCGAACGGCTGGAGACCTTCCAGCCCGACTATCCTGAGATGGTCGCGCTGCGGACCCGGATTACCGAGATCGGCGCGGCGCTACAGCGCGAAGGCAGTCAGGTATCGTCGTCGCTGCGCTCGGCCTATCTGGCCGCGCAAGGGCGCGAAGCCGAATTGCAGGCACAGGTCGAATCGCTGCGATCCAGCGTCCTCGACCTGCGGACGCGCGGCATCGGCTACACCATCCTTCAGCGCGAGGTCGACACCAACCGCACATTGTATGACGCGCTGTTGCAACGCTATAAGGAGATTGGTGTGGTCGGCGGGCTTGGCGAAAGCCAGGCGGTGGTGGTCGATGCCGCGCTGCCACCGCGAAGCCCGTTCAAGCCCAGCCCGATACGCAACCTGTTGATCGGCATCGCCGCCGGTCTCGCCATCGGCATGGCCATCGCCTTCGCACTCGACTTCGTCGACGACACGATCAAGTCCGCCGAAGATGTCGGCAACAAGCTGCATCTGCCGCTATTGGGGCTGGTCCCCCGCATGGAAAAGGGGGTGTCGATCATCGACGAACTCACCAATCCGCGATCCGAAGTGGCAGAGGCCTATTATTCGGTGCTCACCGCGTTGCAGTTCACCAGCGGCAGCTATCATCCCAAATCACTGCTGATAACAAGCTCGCGTGCCAGCGAGGGCAAATCGAGCACGTCGCTGGCGCTGGCGCAGAATTTCGCGCGCACCGGCCTGAACGTGCTGCTGATCGACGCCGACCTGCGCAAACCTTCGTTCTTTGCGAAAACCGTGACGACGATCGGACTGACGCGGCTGCTCAGCTCGAACGAAGCACTGCCCGAACATGTGGTGGCCACCAATACGCCCAATCTCTCGCTGCTGCCCAGCGGCCTGGTGCCGCCCAACCCCGCCGAATTGCTGGCGACGCGGCGCATCCACCAGATCATCGGCGAAGCAGCCTCGATATATGATCTGGTGATCATCGACGCCCCGCCGGTGCTGGGGCTGGCCGACGCGCCGGTCCTCAGCTCGATCTGCGACGCGACCTTGCTGGTGATAGAGGCCGGATCGATCCGCCGGGCGATCGTGCTGAACGCCATGCAGCGGCTGACCAACGCCGATGCACGGCTGGTGGGGGTCGTCCTGACCAAATATAACCCCAAGACCAGCGGCTATGGCTATGGGTATGGCTATGGCGAGCCCTATGGCAGCCAGCCTCGGAAGACGCCGATGCTGGACATCGCTTCATGACCGCAGCCACGCCCGTCGCCGCTGCCGCCTTGTGGATTCGGCTGTTGCTGCTGGCGGGCGGCATTGCCCTGGCATGGCTATCGGTGCGCCAAGCGGCGATCGGCTTGTGGCAGACGAAGCGGCCTGATCGAGCGGTGGCATTCGCGCCCGCTGCCGGCGGCGCGCTGGCCAATCTTGCCCAGGCGCGGATCATCGGCGCGGGCGGCGATGTCGATCCGGCGGCGCGGGCGCTGGTCGCCCGGTCGATGCGAGGCATTCCCGGCGGTGCGGTGCCGATCACGCTGGCTGGCCTGGCCGCCAGCGCCGATGGCGACACGGCGCGCGCGCAGGCGCTGATGACGATGGCTCGGAATCGCGAGCCACGCGCCGACATTGCCCGTTACTGGCTGCTAGATCACTATATCCGGGTCGGCGATTACCCCGCTGCGCTTGGCGAAATCGGCCCGGCGATGCGGCTTCGCCCGGGTACGCGCGAACCGATCCTGGCGCTGGTGGCAGCGCTGCTCGAGGAGCCGAAGGGCGCGGAAGCGGTGCGCGCGGCGCTGGCCACCGATCCCGATTGGCGGGGTGCGTTTTTTGCCGTGCGCGCCGGGGCCGGGACCGATCCGTTGGCACTGCTCGCCCTGCTCACCCGCTTGCCGCCCCCCACCGATCCCGCCCGCGCTGCCGCCGAACAACGCGCGGTGTTGCGCGCGGCAATCGCGCAGGGCCAATATAACGCGGCCTATCGCGCCTGGCGCGGCTTCCTTCCCGCCGAACATCGGCTGCGCGCGTTGGGGGTCTATGATCCAAACTTCGCCGGGTTACCGGGGCCATCCCCGTTCAACTGGACGCGGGTCGACAGCGCAGCGGGCGAAGCAAGCATGGCCCGCGCGCGCGATTTGCCCGAAGGCAGCGCGATGACGCTGGCGTTTCATGGCGCGGCGCCAGCGGTGCTGATCGAACAATATGCCCTGGCGACCCCCGGCGCGGCCACCTTGTCGCTGCGGGCGCGGATGACCGGGGGTGACCCGGTCGGAAGCCTGACCGCACGGGTGCGATGCGCGCAGGACGAATCGCTGCTGGCCGAACTGGCATTGCCCACCGCCAGCGCGCCGATCCGTCGCTATGCCGCAACCTTCACCGTGCCGCCGCGCTGCACTGCAGTTCGGGTACAATTTGCCGGCGAGCCGGGCGAGCGGTTCGGCGAGATCCGCGTCGCGGTAACCGGCGTCGATCTGCGCCAAAGTCCCGCGCCGACATGACCGCCCCCGACGCACCCGCCGACGATCCGGGGCCGTGGCGGTCGGCGCGCAAAATCTATCGCCACCTGGCGGCAAAGCGCCGGCGGCAGTTCGCCCTTACGATCGCACTGATGATCGCCGGGGCGGTCGCCGAGCTGGCGACGATCGGCGCGGTGCTGCCCTTTCTGGCGATCGTCACCGGCGGGTCACAGGGGCGCTATGGCGGCGCGGTCGCGGTGATCGATGCCGTTGCCGATACGCTCGGCATCAGCACGATCGCGCTGGCCGCCCTTGCGCTGGTGGCCATCGCCATCACCTCGGGCGCGGTGCGGCTGGCGTTGATATGGACCAGCCAGCATTTCGTATTCGCGGTCGCGCACGATCTGGCGACGCGGATTTACAGCCGGACGCTGCATCAGCCGTACAGCTATCACGTCATGCGCAACACCAGCCAGACGATCTCGGGAATCGAGAAGGTGCAATATGTGCTGGGCAACGTGCTGATGCCGGCGATGCTGGGAACGACGGCGGCGGTGGTCGCGCTGTTCATCCTGGCGGCGCTGATCGCGATCGATCCCGCGACGTCGCTGGTCGCCTGCCTGTGCTTCGTCGTGCTGTACGCCATCGTCAGCATCACCACGCGCAAGCGGCTATACCGTAATGCCGACATCATCGGCGATGCGATGCAGCTGCGGGTGCAGACGCTGCAAGAGGGGATGGGCGGCATCCGCGACGTCCTGCTCGATCAGACCCAGGGCATTTTCGTCGCCAAATTCGCCAAGATCGACCACGCTTTCCGCCAGGCACAGGCCGCCAACCAGTTCATCGGTGCCGCGCCGCGCTATGTGGTCGAAGCTGGCGGGGTGGTGCTGATCGCGGTGCTGACGCTGTATGTGAGTACCCAGCCGGGCGGCATCATTGCTGCCCTGCCGATGCTCGGTGCACTGGCACTGGGGGCGCAGCGGTTGTTGCCGCTGGTCCAGCAGGTGTATTTCAGCTGGTCGCAAATTCACGGCAATCGCCGCGCGTTGCTGGACGTCGCCCGCCTGCTCGACATTCCGGCGCCGGTGCCGCAAGCGACGGTCCCGGTGCCGCCGCTGGCCAGCGCGATCGAGATCGATCAGGTCAGCTATCGCTATCCCTCGGGCGACCGCCCCGCACTCGATCGGCTGTCGCTGACGATCGCGCGCGGCGCACGCATCGGGCTGCTCGGCAAATCGGGGGGCGGCAAGAGTACGCTGGCCGACCTGATCATGGGCTTGCTCGATCCCACCCTGGGCTGTCTGCGGATCGACGGGCGCGTGCTCGATGCCGGAGCAAAGCCATCATGGCAGGCCCAGATCGCGCATGTGCCCCAGGCGATCTATCTGGCCGACAGCAGCATCGCCGCCAATATCGCCTTCGGGCGCGACGCCGATATGATCGACATGGCGCGGGTGCGCGCCGCCGCGCAGGGGGCCGATCTCCATGATTTCATCGCCAGCCTGCCCGATGGCTATCAATCGAGCGTGGGCGAGCGCGGCATTCGCCTGTCGGGTGGTCAGCGCCAGCGGATCGGCATCGCCCGCGCCCTGTACAAGCGCGCCACGATCCTGATCCTCGATGAAGCCACCAGCGCGCTCGACGACGAAACCGAACAGGCGGTGATGGCGGCGATCGATCGCTTGTCACGCGACCTGACCATCGTGTCGATCGCGCACCGCGTATCGACGCTGCGGGGCTGTGACACGGTGGTACGGATCGAAGGCGGACGGATCGTGGCGCAAGGGCCATATGCCCAGATCGTGACCGCCGCCGCCGCAGCCGAGTGAGCATCGCCACCGACACCGCGCGGCGAACCGACCTTCAGGCGCTGCGCGGCCTGGCGGTGATCATCGTCATCCTGTTCCATTCGGGCCTTGGGATTCTGCCGTCGGGGTATCTGGGCGTCGACATGTTCTTCGTCCTGTCGGGCTATCTGATCACCGGCATCCTCCTGCGCCAGCGCCTGGCCGGAAGCTTTCGGTTCGCCGATTTCTACCTTCGCCGCGCGCGCCGCCTGCTGCCGGCGGCGTATGCGATGCTGGCGGTGACGATCGTCGCGGCGATGCTGCTGCTGACGCGCAGCGGCTATGATCGTTTCGCGCAGCAACTGGCGGGGGCGCTCGCCTTTTCGACCAACATCGTGCTGTGGCGGCAGATTAATTATTTCCATGATTCAGCGGTGTTCGAGCCGCTGTTGCACCTGTGGTCGCTGGGGATCGAGGAGCAATTTTATCTCTTCCTGCCCGCCTTGCTGGTGCTGCTGCCGCCGCGCCGCTGGTTTGCCGTGCTGTTGGTGGCGACGCTTGCCAGCCTGATCGGCTATCTGGTGGCCTATCCGCGCGTGCCGGCCGCCGCCTTTTATCTGCTGCCGCTGCGCGCATGGGAGTTGGGGCTGGGCGCGCTGGCGTGTTTCGCTGGCACCGCCATTCGCGATCGGGCCACGCGGTGGCGACCGGCGGCGCTGTTGCTGCTGCTGGCGATACCGTTCGCCCCGGAAACCCCGAGCTTCATTCCCGTGGTCACATTGCTCGCGGGCCTGGCTGCGCTAGGCATCATCATTGCCCGGCCCTGGCCAACGCCAGCGCTGCGCCCGCTGGCCGCGATCGGCGACCGGTCCTATTCGCTGTATCTGGTGCATTGGCCGCTCTTTGCCTTTGCCAATGTCCTGTGGTTGGGGACGCCGCTGCCCGGCTGGCTGATCGCGGCCCTGCTGCTGGCTACCGCGCTGCTCGGTTTTGCGTCCTATCGCTACATCGAACAGCCCGGGCAGACGCTGCCGATCGCCGCGAAAACGGTCTGGATGCTGGCGGCGGCGGGCGCGATCGCGCTGGCACTGCTGGGAGCGATGGGCGCGCTGGTCGTCGGCAATCGCGGCCAGACCTTCGACATGCGCGGCGTGGTCGGTCTGCCCTTGCCCGATTGCGATGGCAGCGCCGACCCGTTCGATGGGCGCTGCACCCAATCGGATCGACCCGAAATCCTGCTATGGGGCGATTCCTTTTCGCAGCATCTGGTGCCGGGGATCACCGCATCCACCACCCGCCCGATCGCGCAGGCAAGCCTTGGGGGATGCCCGCCGCTGCTGGGAATCGCATTGGTCGAAGGCCCGGCAAGCCAGCGGACCGCCAGCGAATGCATCGCCTTCAACGACAGCGTTCTTGCCTATCTCGATCGCACCCCCAGCGTCGGCGTGGTGATATTGGCCGGACGCTATCTTCGCTACACCCATCCTGGCATCCAGGTAATGCTGGCCGAGGAGGGCAACCGCATCACCACCAGCGCCCCCGATCTGGTGGTGCGCGCGCAACTGCGCACCAGCGCGGCGATCCGCGCGCGTGGCCGGCGCGTGGTGATCGTGTCGGGACCGCCGCAGGCGCGCTTCGATGTTGGCCAGTGCTGGGAACGCAAGCTGGCCGGGCTGCCCTATGCCGTCGCGCGCGCCGATTGCGCCATCACCCCGGCGACCGCGCATGAACAATCGGCTGCGACCGCCAACCTGCTCGATCGTTTTGCCCGCAGCGCCGCCACGCCGGTGCTCCGGCTGGATCGGGCGATGTGCGCCAACGGCATTTGCGCCACCGCGTGGAACGGCGTGCCGCTGTACCGCGACCGCAACCATCTGGCCTATGCCGGCGGAGAGCTGGTCGGCCGCCGCTTCGCGCTTGGCCAGCGCGCCTGGGCGGCCGCGCGCTAAAGGCGGCGCTTCACCGCCGAATAGCCGCGCGCCCCCCCGCGCAACACCCTGCCCGGAAGATAGGACAGGAGATGATAGACAAGCCCCGGCAAGCCAATCGATCGATATGCCCCCTTCAGGATCGAGCGCGCTTCGCGGCTGCGGCCTGCATATAGTTGACCGCGCGCATAGTTCAGCCGGGTGCGATCGGCATAGCCGCGTATCGCGTCGTGCAGCTTGCGATACTGCGGGGCCGCCAGCGCTTGTTCGAGCACCGCGAACACCGGCGCGTGCGATTGCGGCACGTCGCGGGTACCTGCAGCATCACTGGCGGCGCGCTCCATCGCCCCGCCATTGCCGCGCAGATAGATCGACGTCTGCCGCGAGCTGACCGCAATCGCATGGTCGAGCGCGAACCGTACCCAGAACTCGGTATCCGCCCCCACCGGCCAGCGCCCGAAGCCGGTCGTCGCCGCAAAGGCCGATCGCCGGATCGCGACGCTAGAGGCGTTGAACACGCTGCCGTCATGCTGCCGAAAGAAATCGAGCAGTTCGGCATGACCGGCACGACTGGGGCTGGCCGCCACACGGTCGAGCGCGGCCAGGTCCGACGCCAGCGATGCCGCGCCGACCAGATCGGCTTGCGGACAAGCCCCGATCACCTCGGCCAGCGTCGCCAGATGCTCGCGCCGCCACACATCATCGGCATCGATCAGCGCGATCCACTCACCATTGGCAGCAGCCGCCCCAGAGTTGCGCGCGGCACCTTCGCCGGCATTCGCCTGGCGGATCAGCCGGATCCGCGGATCGGGATTAGCCGCGACACGCTCGCCGCTGCCATCGGTCGATCCGTCGTCGACCACGATCAGTTCGAGCGGCGACCATGTTTGCCCCAACACCGACGCGATCGTGCGCTCGATGAAATCCCGCTTGTTGTATAGCGGGATGACAACCGAAAAGCTGGGAAGCGGGGCGGCCATGCGCGCATCTTGTCGCAACCCTGGTGCCAAGACCAGCGCCGCCGTTGCCGCGCGGCGCATTGTCGCCGATAGCATTGGCGTGACCGACGCAGCCGGCCCGCTTTTATACGTGACACCAACCGACCCGGCGCTTGCCACCGGCGGCCGGGCCAAGCTGTCGCGGCTGCACCAGTCGCTGCTCCACGATCTGTTGGGCGATGGATTTCATCGGCTCGTGCTCCCGTCGCGCGGACCCAATCCTGTCGCCGCGATCCTGCGGGGCCAGATCGACGGCATCGACGCCGCGAGCCTTTCGGCGCTGTCGGACAGGATCGCCGGCCACCGGATCGAGCGGATATTCCTCGATGGATCGAACCTTGGCAGCGCGGCCCGCGCGATCAAGCGCCGCCACCCGGCGGTTCGCGTCATCACCTTTTGCCACAATGTCGAAGCTCGATTCTTCCTGGGGGCCTTGCGCGCCAGCCCGACGCCGCGATCGCTGGCGGTGCTCGCCGCCAACCTGAACGCCGAACGCGCGGCGGTGCGGGCGAGTGACATGATCATCACCCTCAGCGATCGCGACAGCGCGTTGTTGCAGCGGCTTTATGGACGCGGCGCCGATGCCGTCCTGCCGCTAGCGATCGAGGACGGGTATCGGCGCGATGCCCTGCCGCCGCCACGATCGCCCGCGCCCACCCCCTATCTGCTGTTCGTCGGCGGCGGCTTTTACGCCAATCGCGATGCGGTGCGATGGTATGCCGATCGCGTTGCGCCAAGGCTCGCGATCGAGACGATGATCGTCGGCCACGGCATGGAACAATGCCCGCCTGCCCCCGGCATCACCCTGGTGGGCGCGGTCGAGGATCTGGCACCGTGGTACGCGCATGCCCTCGCTGTCGTCGCGCCGATCCGCGATGGTTCGGGGATGAAGACCAAGGTTGCCGAAGCGCTGATGTTCGGCAAACGAATCATCGCCACGGCAGAGGCGTTTTCGGGCTATGCCCCATCGGTGGTCGTCGCCAATCGACAATGCGACGACCCGGCAAGCTTCGCGGCGGCGATCAGCGAAGCCTGCGGCGATCCCCCGCCCGGTTTCGATCCTGCGATCCGGCTGCTCTATGATCGGTTCCACGCGCCGGCGGTGGCGCGGGCCGGGCTTGCCGCCATTATCTCGGCGTAGAGCGCCGCGATCTGATCGGCGAGATGATCGAACGCGAAATCGCCGACCCGTTTTGCGCCATAGGCCATCAGCCGCTGCCGTTCGATCGGGTCCGACCAGGCGCGTTCGATCACCGCCGCCGCCGCCGCTTTGCCCGCCAACGGCATATACGCCCCCTGCCCTTCGCTCACCTCCCGAAACACCGGCGTATCGCTGGTGACCACCGGGCGACCCGCCGCCATCGCTTCGATCACCGCGATGCCAAAGCCTTCATAGCGCGACGGCACCACCACCAGATGACAGGCAGCGTATAGCGCGGCGATGGTCGCATCATCGGCGTGCTGGATGATCCGCACCAGCGGCTCCAGCCCCAGCCGGGCGATCCGCGCGCGCAATGCCGTAAGGCTGCCCGCGTCGTTCCCCGCGATCACCAGCGGCCTTGGCGCTCCCGCATCGCGCAGCACCGCCACCGCGTCGATCGCCAGCTCCAGATTCTTGCGCGCTTCGAGATGCCCGACCGCCAGCATGAACTGCGGCGGCAGGCCGGGCGGCAGCGTGGCGGAGGCTGGCGTCGCCACCGGCTTGGTCACCCCGTTATAGACCACCGATACCGGCGTATCGGCGCGAAACGCCATCAGCTCGGCGCGCATCGCCTGCGACACGGTGATGATATGATCGGCGCGGGCAAAGGCATCGGCGAGCACCGGGCGCGCGATCAGCCGCTCGATCAACGGCCGATCGGCTTGCAGCGGTCGCAAATCATGGATCGTCAGGATGGTGCGGCACGGCGCGCCGATCAGTGGCAGCGTGAACGTCTCGAACAGGTCGAGCCGATCGGCGGCCAGCGCCGATCGCCAATAACCCAGCCCCGCGCGAAACCGCGCCCAGCGCCCGCTGCTGGGCAGCGGCGTCGGGCGAACGATGACATTGGGCGAGTCGGCGAACCACGTCCCGATCCGCTGGTCCGCCGGCTCGTACAGCACGAACGAAATGGCCGGGTTGCGGCGGATCAGCGCGCCATACAGGTGCCGGAAGCGCTGATTCGCCCCCGATGGCCGATCGTCGAAACAGGTTGCGTTCAGCCCGACGCGCATCGTTCAGCCCGCATCCAATCCCAGCAGCGTGAAATGCCGCTCGATCACCGTCGATTCCTCGAACGGGCGCACCGCCTGTGCCAGCAGTTCAGGCGCGATCGGGTGGTCGAGCGCGGTGGCGATGCCATCGGCCAACGCTTCGGGATCACCGACCGGCACCAGATAGCCATAGCGGCCATCGTCCAGCACTTCGCGCGGCCCGGTCGGGCAATCGGTCGACACCGGGGTGCAGCCGCACAGCATCGCCTCGACCAGCACGTTGGGCAGCCCTTCGACATGCGATGACAGGGCAAAGACTCTGGCGCGGGCAAAATATTTCAGCGGATTCTCCACCCTTCCCGGCAGGCGCACCCGATCCCCCAGCCCCGCCGCCGCCACCTGCGCCTCCAGCGCGGCGCGTGACTGGCCTTCACCCAGGATCACCAGCCGCACCATGCGCCCCCGATCACGCAGGATCGCGGCGGCAGCGATCAGATCGGCGAAGCCTTTCCACGGGGCCAGTGTTCCCGCCGCAACGATGACGGGTATGCTGCGATCCACGAACCACGGATCATCGACGGGATCGAGCGCGCGCGCCCGCGCTGCCGGTTGATCGACGATATTGTACACGCAGACATGCCGGCGTGCGCCGAAAACGTGGGCATATTGCGCCACCATATCCTGCGACACACAGGTCAGCGCATCGGCTCGCCACGCCACCGCGCGCGCCAGTTGCTTCAACACCCATTTTTTCGTCGGCACGCGATTGGAATAGGTATCGAACGGCGTAACCCGCGAAGACCCGCTGATTCGCGCGCGCGACCTGCATGCGATCGCGGCCAGCAGCACGAAGGTGTTGAGGTGATCCTCCGCCGAAAACACCGCATCGGGCAGCGCGTGCCGCAGATAGCGCAGGATCGGCCAGAACATGCCGCGCGCCTGCCGGCTGTCCAGCACACGAACCGTAACGCCGGGGGCTTCGGGTACGCGCAGGTCGGGATCGCAGCGCCCGATGATCAGATCGACGCGGTGACCGCGCGCCGCCAGCGCGGCGGCAAAGCGCCATTGTGCCAGCGGCACCCCCGAAATGGCGTAGCGCGGGGTGATCACCGCCAGATGCAACCGCCTCATCCCAGCAACGACCGATAGTCTCCGCCGGCCACGCGCGCGCGCGCCAGGAACAGGAAATTGTTGCAATAGTCGGCATCGGGATTGCCGAGGGCGGCCAGCGATTGATGCACCGCCGGCCGGAAATCGGCGATCGGCGTCAACACGCGGTCCTTCAGGAAGTAACCCTCATAGCCAAGCGAATCGATTCGTTCGAAGGTTTCGGCAATCGGTTGCGCGCGGTGGCGCTGTTCGATCTCGATCAGCATCGCGGGGGCCGATGCGGCAATCGTCGCCAGCGCGCCTTCCAGCACCGCCGCTTCATGCCCTTCGACATCGATCTTCAACAGCGCCGCATCGGTGATGCCGAACGAATCTAGCCGCCGCAGCGCGACGCTGACCGCCCGGCTGGCCCCCTCGGTTATCGGCTCGATCGACGCAGCCGCATCATGTTCGACGCCATCGCCATCGACCGGGATGGCGAGGTCCGCAACCCCGTCGACCGCCGACAGCGCGCAATCATGCACCCGCACCGTATCGCGCCCGGCGGCCCAGGCGCGCAACGCCGCCAGGCACATCGGGTTGGGCTCGAACACCTCCACCCGCGCGCCAAGCCGGTGCAGCGCATAGGCATAAGCGCCGTAATTGCCGCCAACGTCGATCGCGCGCGCGCCGGCGGGCACCAGCGCGCGGAGCAACCGCATTTCGGGCTCCAGCGTGCGGTGCAGCTTTGCATGCCAATATTTCGCCGCAACACGCGATCGTGCCGGCAACCTGTCGCGCACCGATGCCTTGATCCGACCAAGGCCAGTCATCGCTGCTGACATATCAAGGAAGGCTGGACATTTGCCGCCGCACGCGGCTTTCTCCGGCTGGGACTGGGCGGGGGAAGTAACCGATGTGCGGCATAGCAGGCATATGGACGCGCGATCGCGCCCGCCTGCGCGATGCAATGCGAATGGCCGACGCGATCGCCCATCGCGGCCCCGACGATCACGGGTTCTGGCAAGACGAACCTGCGGGAATTGCCTTGTCGCATCGTCGGCTATCCATCATTGATCTGTCGCAGGCAGGGCACCAGCCAATGGAGTCCCGCTGCGGCCGGTTCATTCTTAGCTTCAATGGCGAGATCTACAATCATCTGGCGCTACGCCGCGCGATAGAGGCCGAAACCGATATCGCCTGGGCGGGCCAGTCGGACACCGAAACCCTGCTCCACGCCATCGCGCGATGGGGATTGGCGTCGGCGCTGACTCGCGCGGTCGGGATGTTCGCGCTGGCATTATGGGACCGCAAGAGCGCCACGCTGGCGCTGGCGCGCGACCGGATCGGCGAGAAGCCGTTATATTATGGCTGGTCGAACGGTGCGATCCTGTTCGGGTCAGAGCTGTCGGCGCTGCGCGCCGCGTCGGGCTTTACCGCGCGCACCGATCCCCGCGCGCTGGCCCTGTACCTTCGGTATAACAGCGTGCCCGCGCCCTGGTCGATCCTGCAGGACGTGTACAAGGTCGAGCCGGGGGTGATCGTGACCCTCGACGCAGGCGCGCTTGCGGGTCCGCCCACGATACCGCCAAGCGCCGCAGGGGCAGCAACCACCGGCGTTCGTTGTGCCCGATACTGGTCGCTCGATGCCATCGTCGCGGCTGGATCGGATGCGGCCATGACCGAGTCAAGCGCGGTGGCCGAGCTTGAAACCCGACTGAGAACCGCGATCGCCGATCAGATGGTCGCCGATGTTCCGGTCGGTGCGTTCCTGTCGGGGGGCGTGGATTCATCGGCCATCGTCGCGCTAATGCGCGAGGCAACGCCGATGCCGGTCAGCACCTTCACCATCGGTTTTGCCGAATCAGGCTTTGACGAAGCACCGTTTGCGCGCGCGGTGGCACGCCATCTGGGCACGCAGCATCATGAATGGCTGGTCGGCGCCGAAGACGTCCGAAACCTGATCCCGGCCATGCCGGCAATCTATGACGAACCCTTTGCCGACTCGTCACAGCTTCCCACCGCCTTGCTCAGCCGAATGACCCGGCAAACGGTGAAGGTGGCGCTGTCGGGGGATGGCGGCGATGAACTGTTCTGCGGATATAACCGCTATCTGGTGTCGCGCCGTGTCTGGGATCGAATTGCCCTGCTGCCCCAGCCGCTTCGCGCCGCGATCGGGCGCGCGATGATGCAGGTTCCGCCGGGGCGATGGGATGCAATGACCCGCCTGCCGGGCTTGCCCGACATCCCGATGCTGGGCGAAAAGCTGCACAAGGTCGCGCGGATGCTGGGGTCGCGGCTCGACACGCAGGCGATCTACCGCGCCTCCAGCGAAGAATGGCGATCGGGCCTGCCCCTCAAGGCCGAAGCGCACGACCAACCGGCGCTCACGCTGCCCGAAATTGCCCGGACGCCCGAAGAGCGCATGATGCATTGGGACATGGCCGGCTATCTGCCCGATGATATTCTGACCAAGGTCGACCGCGCCAGCATGGCCGCCGGGCTCGAAACCCGCGTTCCGTTCCTCGACCATCGCGTGGTGGAACAGGCATGGCGCACCCCGCTTGCGTTCAAGAAACGCGACGGAGACGGGAAATGGCTGCTGCGCCAGATCCTCTATCGCCAAGTCCCGCGCGCGCTGATCGATCGCCCGAAAGCGGGGTTTGCGATCCCGATCGGCGCATGGCTGCGCGGCCCGCTGCGCGACTGGGCAGAGGAATTGCTGTCGGAGCAGCAACTCCGACACGATCCCTGGCTCGATCCCCAGCCGATCCGGCGACGCTGGCAAGCGCATCTTGCCGGGTCGCATGATTGGACGGCGTCGCTATGGGGCGTGCTGATGTACCGGGCGTGGGACCGGCATTGGACAGAGCGATGCTGATCTACTGGATCATGTTCGCCTTTCCCGCCGTCCTGGCACTGGTCGAACAAGCCGATGACCGCGACCGGCAACGATTTGCCCCGACCTGGGTGATCGCGCTGCTGGGGCTTTCCCTGATCATCGGTTTTCGCTGGGAAACCGGCGGCGATTGGGGAAATTATGCGCGCATGGTCGAGCAGGCCTTTTGGGATCCGACCCAATTTCAGCTTTTCAGCGACCCTGCATTTACTGCACTAACCGTGTTTGCCGCGCGAACCGACCTCGGCATCCTGCTGATCACGCTGGTCAGCGGCATATTGATGGCGCTGGCGCTGACCCGATTCTGCCTGGTGCAGCCACGTCCCTGGCTCTGCATGGCGGTGGCGGTTCCCTATCTCGTGGTGGTCATGGGCATGGGCTATATCCGCCAGGGCATGGCGATTTCGTTCCTGATGCTGGGGCTGGCATCGCTTCGCCACGGGCAAGTCATCCGCTATTCGGCCTGGGTGCTGGTCGGATCGCTGTTTCATTCGACGGCATTGATCCTGCTGCCGCTGGGGGTGCTGGTCACCAATCGTAACATCGTCCTGCGCGGCGGCCTGGCGCTGGTGATGCTGGCGGCGCTCAGCTATGCGATCATCGCGGCGCGCGCCGAAACCTTCCTCACCAACTATATCGAAGCCGGCATGTCATCCTCGGGCGCGGCGATACGGTTGTTCATGACGGCGCTGCCGGGCCTGTTGTTATTGGTGTTCCGCGATCGGTTTCGACTGGAGGGAGCAGAGCGTGGCGTTTGGCTGGCGCTGGCCGCCGCGGCGATTGCGGCGCTCGGGTTGCTGTTCGTGTTCCGCTCCTCCACCGTCGTCGATCGCCTCGGCCTGTATCTATTGCCGCTGCAATGTTTCGTATACGCTAGGGTGCCGGCCGCCTTTGCCAACGATCAGCGCGGCGAGCGTTTGCTGACCGCTGCAATATTGGCCCTGTACGCGGCAGCTTTCTTTGTCTGGCTGAATTACGCGGTCAACGTCGAATATTGGATTCCCTACCGCTCCTACCTGTTTGAGGATGCGATATGCCTGCAATGTTGACGCGGCGCTGACGATGGCCAAGATTCTGCTTTCGGTAAACGCCGCATGGAATATCGTTAATTTTCGCGCGGCGCTGGTTCGCGCGCTTATTGCCGACGGGCATGAAGTGATCGCGGCGGTGGGAGACGATGGTTGGCTGCCACAGGTCGCGGCGATGGGCGTCCGGACGATCGCCTTGCCAATGGCCAATCGCGGCATGTCGCCGGTTGCCGACGCCATCCTCTTCGCACGCTATTGCCGGTTGATGCGGCGCGAACGGCCCGACGTCTTTCTGGGCTGGACGATCAAGCCAAACATCTATGGTGGGTTGGCGGCCGGATTGACCGGCGTGGCTGCGATCAACAACATCTCGGGGCTTGGGACCGCCTTCATCCGCACCAACTGGCTGACCCGGTTAGTGCGCTCTCTCTATCGATTGGGGTTGCGTCGCTCGTCGACGATATTCTTTCAGAATCGACACGACCGCGACCTGTTCGTCGAGCGCGGCATGGCTCGCCCGGGCCAGGCCGCATTGTTGCCGGGATCGGGGATCGACATCACCCATTTCGACCCCGCATTGTTCGATCCACCCCGGTCTAGCCCATTTCGTTTCCTGCTGATCGCGCGGTTGATCGCCGACAAGGGCGTGCATGAATATGTCGCAGCCGCGCGAGCGGTAAGGCGCATCTATCCCGACGTGGCGTTCGACGTCCTGGGCTTTCTCGATGTCGATAACCGAACCGCGATCGCCCGGTCGACAGTCGAAGCCTGGGTCGCCGAAGGGCTGATCACCTATCACGGGGCGACTGACGACGTCCGCCCCTTCATCGCCGCCGCCGATTGCGTCGTTCTGCCATCCTATCGCGAAGGCACCTCCCGCGTCCTGCTGGAAGCAGCCGCGATGGCGACGCCCGCAATCACCACCAACGCCCCAGGATGCGCCGACGTCGTGCAGGATGGAACGACAGGGCTGATCTGCAACCCGCGCGATGCGGATGATCTGGCGGCGAAACTTTTATCGATGATCGCTTTAGGGCCGTCGATGCGAGAGGGGATGGGCGGTGCTGCGCGCGATTTGGCATCGACGGCATTTTCCGACGCAAAAGTGGTAGAGCGGTATCAGCAAGCGATTGATCGAGCGCTATAGGCATGGGTCAGTTCAAGATTTCGCGCATCGGGCCGATCAGCGCTGGCCGGCGCGACGGATCCGGCGCGCCATCAGCATCGGCACCCGCAATATGGGGTAGAGGAACGCCAGTCCCCGCGGCAGCGCCAGCATGCCGATATCGTCGCCCGACAACAGCACCCGTCGCGCGATGGCCAGGATGTTTCTACGGTGCGGCGCAATCAGTGATTTCGCGGTGAATTCGACCCAGCCGCGATAGGGGGTCATCGACAATTCACGCATGCCGCCACCGGCAGTCATTATGCGGATCGCCATCCGGTTCAGCAGCGCGACCCGCCGGCTGCGATAGGCGAAACCTGCGGGCAGCGGCGCGCCCAATAGCCGGTTCGCCAGCAACAACGCCGATGCCGCCGCCCGCTCGCTGCCGGCTGCCTGCGCCACCTGCCAATAGCGCGCGCCGCCATCAGCCGTTGCCGCCGTCATCGCTGCAATATCGGCGAGCCATTTCAGTCGCGCCCAGCCATGCGCGGCACCATGCGTGCAGAGATAGACGAACAGATCCTCGTCGCGCAGCGTCATCAGCGCGCGGCCCCGATCGATCGCCACCGCCTGCCACGCCGCCGGCGGGGGCAGTGCGTCGCAGGCAAGGTCGTCCGACAACCGCCAATGCAGCTCGACCAGCATGCCGGTGTCGCGGTGGCGATGGATGCTGTCCTTGGCCGCCCAAAGATATAGCGGCGGGATGCTGCCATCCCGCCGGCATCGCGGCGTGACCTGGTCAAATCCCATCATCGCCAGCACCTGCCAGCTTTGCACCACACAGGCCGGCGCAACGACCAGATCGATATCGACCGATTCGCGGATACCGATCCTGCCATATAGCAACTGCGCCAGCGCCGTGCCCTTGAGCGTCAGCACCGCCACGCCTGCCTGGCGCAACGCCGCCTGCAATGCCAGCGCGGTATCGGCCTGTCGCAAGGCCGCAAAACCCCGCTTGCGCGCAATCAGGGCAAGCCGGGGCGGCACCGCGGCACCGGCAATCGACAGCGCCTCGGCCACCAGGCCAGTCACGCCATGCCGACCTGCAATCGCCACCAATCGACCCGGATCGGCGGTTTCGGCCAAGCGGCGAATAATGTCGCCCTGCATCCCGATCGGCGAGGCGATACAGGCCCGGACCAAGGCGAATTCAGCGGTTTCGGCGGCGAGCATCGCAGACCCGGGCATATCCCGGGGCATCGCCATTGCCCTGTCCTCCTTTGGGTCCGCTATGCTTGATTTGCCGGTCATGTTCGTCGAACATTACGCCTAAAGCGCGACGCTGACATGGGGGAAATATGACCAAAGCATGGTTGGAGCTTGATCAGTTCGCGCCGTATCTGGAGCAGGATTTCATCGCCGGGCCCGAGCCGACCGCGCCGGTGCTGACGCTGATCGAGGCCGAGCCGTTGCGCAATCACGGCGTGGCGACCCGAGCCCCCTTTGCCTTGCTGTTCCGATCGAACCACACCCCCATGCTCGAACAGGGGCAGTATCGATTGACGCATGCGGTGGCGGGAACCCATGACATTTTCCTGGTCCCCGTGGGGCGCAACGACGGCGGCATTCTGTACGAAGCGATTTTTAATTAACGCCAAGGCTGATCGGCACGAACCCGCGCGCCGCCCGCTCCATACGGTAGCGAATCCCGTTGGTTTCGGTGATCACGAAGCCAAGCCGGTGATACAGACGTTGCGCAATATTGGTCTGTTCGACGTTCAGGCTGACCGGCTTAGCGGCCGCATCCGCCTGCGCCAGCAGCGCCGCCAGAATCGCCGATCCTACGCCCGCGCCGCGCTTGTCCGGCATCAGGGCGACATCGACGATATGCAGGTGATCGGGCGCGTCCTGAAGATATAATCGACCGATCTGGGCACCTCGACACTCGATGATCCAAAAGCCGCAACCAGCTATGCGGGTTTGGAAATGCAGCCGCTGTGCATTGAATTGCTGTGCGACGAACACCGCCTTTTGCGGTTCGGTCCAGCCGGTCACCGTCGCCAGCTCTTCGGCGCGGGTGGACGCATATAGCTTCAGCAGAAACGGCAGATCTGTTTCACGCTCGCCGCGCAGCCGATACCCCTGCGCCGACAGCTGCGGCGGCATCACAGGCGGAACTTCGGCGTTCATTGCTGTAAACCCATGCACCCCGCGTCGAGGTCGTCGGAAAAAACGGGCGAGCCGAATATCGACCACTCAGCGCAACGGCTAGTCATGCGCGGGGTAGATACCCTCAATGGCAATCACGAACTGGAGCGCGAGGAAAGGCTGGCGATTTTCATGCGGCTGGTTCTGGCCTGCCGATGCAATGACCATCGGCGACATCGCAACCGGCGGTACCGAAACATCACTATAGGCAAATCCCGGCGCGGAAACACCGAACATCGTGTCCCCCGCCGGCCCGGCCACATTCTGACTGGGGTTGGCGGGATTGAGGGTCGCCCCGTTCAGAGCGTGCGAATGCACCGGCATGTGCATTTGCGACAGCGAGACCACCGGATCGCCCGCAGTTTCGCCGAGCGAGCGTCGGGTCAGGCCAGGCCCACTCCCTTGTCCGATCGGCACCCGCTCCTGCAAGTTGGGCAATGCGAAATCCACTCGGCCATCGCCGCCAAACCGATTACTTAAAACGGAAAATAGCGTAGTGAATTGCCTGATAGGCAATAATTGGCCATCACACACCAGATACCCGCGGGGAGCAAAGTTGAAAGCTACCAGTTTTATTTCACCTATATAGGGATCGGCCATCCTGGTATCTCCAATACTAGTTTTGACTAGGGAAAATGCCTTGCGAGGCCATGATATAGGAAATCGCCAGATAAGGCATCATACTGGGATGCGGCTGGTTACCACCTGCCACGCTGATCACGCTTGAATCCATCAGCACCGGCACAACGGCACTTGTTCCCTCACGTGACACATAGAGCGAAGGCTTGCCCGTACCCCCCGAAGGCATCGCCGGAACTGCATTGGTCGGGCCTGGAAGCGATGCTGCTGCAGTGGATGCCATCACCGCATGTTTATGGGCGGGTATCGTCGCTGTGATCAGCGTCACCGTTTCGGTGCCCAGCTTCTGGCCGATAGAGTAGCTGCTAAGTCCCAAACCCTGGCCCAGACAGATCGGCACACGCCCTCTCAGATCGGGCACGGCAAAGGTCGTCGATCCATCGCCACCATAGACCGACCCCAGCAGCGCGAACAGGGTATCATATTCGGAGATTGCCAGCAGCGCTCCGTCGCAAAAAACCCAGCCCACTGGCGGAAGCACACCGGCAAACAGCCGGATTTCACCGAGAAACTGATCACTCATGCCAAAAACCTTCCCTCATCGCAGGGGCAATCAGGGGCGCGTTGGATAAAGGCCCTGGATCGCGATACAGAAGTTGACCGCCAATGACGGTTGGATGTTGCTATGCGGCAACCCTCCGCCCGCAGGCTCCAATGTGGCACCGTCGATCGGCACCAATGCCTGGGCAGGGCCGAAAAAGTCGACGACCACCGAGGAATCGGACGCAAAGTGATTGCCTTGTGGCGCGCGTCGATTGCCCTGAGTGTCGACAGCGGTCATCGCATGGGCATGTGCCGGCAGATGCTGCGGCAACAGCGTCACTTGCTCCACACCGCCCACCAAACCCCATGGCAGCGACGATCCAAGACCGATCGGCGCACGAGACTGCAAATCAGGCAGCTTGAATGTGCTACGCCCGTCTCCGCCATAGGTAGTACCAATCAGCGTGAACAATGCCTGATATTGGGCGACTGGCAGTAGCTGGCCTCGACAGGCCAGATAGCCGCGGGGTATTCGTCCAAAAGCGAACAGCTTTATCTCGCCTAGAAATGGATCGGACATTTCGGCCTACCCTCTCATTCGCCACCTGAGCCCATTGGCTCCGCGCCTATATCTCTCCAGCTTATGAAATGCCTGAGTATTTTCAACATCAATATCGCGTTGACCGTTATTACTTTACCCATTCTGGATAAATCGTTTTTAACTTTTACCTTGCTCTCCCGCCCTGTTCGGCGATTGCGTGTTTACACGATTCGTGCAAAGGGTTCACGCGGAACGTATACGGCCATACCAAATAAAGGGGCGCAGAGATGCTTGGCGAAGTCAAAGCTTCAGACGATAATGCGGCGGCTTTCAATGAAGCGGCTAGCGCAGATGGTCGCCGCCCCTGGTCTACGCCGGCCTTGATCATTTCGGATATTCGCAACTCAGGGGCATCCGTCACCTTTGCGACTGATGGAACGCTCTTGGGGTATCCGTACGGATCGTGACCAATGCCTCGGACTTGAATCGTGACGAGCGGGCGGCGAAGCTTTTGGAAACGCTTCAATTTCGCCATGTTCACCAGAGCTGACGGAAAGAACGGTAGTGGTTCAGAATGATGGAAAGCTTGCCGTTTACGATCGTGCCGGTCTTGGCGGCTCGACGGCGGTCGGCGGTCGGCGGTCGGCGGTCGTAGGACCTGGTCCCCGCCGACGGTAATCGTATCGGACATCGGCCAGTCAGGTGCCGGGGTGTCAATAGCCACCGACTTCACGACAACCTTTGGCTATCAGATCGGCTCGTAAACGCCGCACCTGCGGCTTGGATCAACCAGCGGCGAATCACTGATTGCTACGATCGAACGATGCGACGGATCGGATAAGCAAGATCAAGATTGTCCGTCGCGCGCTACCGCCGCCAGAATTGAATATAGCGTGATACTAGAAATCCAGCAGCTTGCGCTAACGACGCTCGTCTCGGATTTGATTTGTGCGAACGTTCATCATAATACCATGTGCCGAGGAAGATTTGGGGGTACGATGATGCATCACGACAACAAGACATCAGACCAAGCCCGCAATTTGGACAGCGACCACATAAGCGATCAGCGTCGCCCTTGGTCGACACCCGCCATCATCGTGTCCGACATTCGCCAGTCTGGGGCCAGCGTGAACACCTTTACCGACGGTACAAGTCCGTTCGGCTATCAATACGGATCATAGGCGCAGGATTTACGATCCGACGCTGATCGGCGCTCGGGCGGCGTTACCTGTTGGCGCGATCGAACCACGCGACAAAGTGTGCAAGCAGCATCGATTGCTGCGCAATCAGCAGACGGCGGTGATCCTCGGCCCGCGCCGGGTCGAGGTTATCGGTCATGCGCGCCAGTTGCTTGAAATCGATGTAGCGCGATACTTTGCCACCGCCGCCGCGATCGATTTGCGCCAGTTCGGCCATCGCCGCCGGCGCGGCTGACGCCGCCATGTCGAACATCTCGGGTTCTTGCGGGTCGTTGCCGGGACCACGCGCCAGCAGGCGCGCAGGCAATCGATCGGCAAAGGCTGCCCGCGCCAGCGGCCGTTCCAGCCCGTCGCGAAAATCGAGATGTTCGGGGATCGCCAGCGCGAATTCGACCACGCGGCGATCGTGAAACGGGCGCGTCAGGTCGAGCCCCAGCGCCGCCGCCTGCACCGCCGGCATCGGCGGCGATTCGATCACGCCGCAGAGCAGATGCCGCGCGCGTGCACGCCAGCGATTATCGACCGGTATCGGTCGCCGCAACCGCGCCGGATCGATCGCCCCGCGCGCGAACAGCGCTTGCGCGAAGGCGGGTGCGACGGCACGGTCGTCGAACACCGAGCGGCGGCGCCGCCGCCACGTCTGTTGCAGCGCGATCAGCCGCAGCGGTGCCAATGCGGGCAACACATCCCACCACAATGTCTGCGCCACGCTGCGCCCGGTCGCCCGCCGCCGCGCCCGCCATTCACGTACAAAGCGTCGTACATCGCCGCGGCGCAGGAACCGGCCCAACATCCACGGCGCACGCGAATTGACGGTATAATCGCCGCCATGCCCGTCCATCACCAGCCGAACCCCGCGCGTGGCGACCAGCGCGAACAGCCGGTGGCGGACATCGGCACCGGCGGGGCCGTGGGTCGCGGCGAACCGGGTTTCCAGCGAGTCGAACACGCTGTCATCGCCCCGGCGATACGGCAGGATTTCCAGATCGGCGCGATCGGCAAAGGCCTCGACCGCCAACCGTGCATCGCGCACATGCGCGCCGGTCCCTTCAGACGCCAGCGCGGTCACGGCAACCACCCTTTGCCCCCGCGCCGCCGCGATCGGCCCCGCCACCGCCGCGATCGTGCCACTGTCGAACCCGCCGCTGAACAGCAATCCGGGTGGATCAACCAGCCGGCGCACCCGGCAGGCGATCGCCTCCTCCACCACCGCGCGATAGGTGGCTAGGTAATAGCCATCGTCGCGGCCCAGATGCTGCGGATCGGCATGCGGTCGCCAATAGGTCCGCGCCGTTCGCGTGCCATCGGCGGCGATCGTCATGCTGGTGCCACCGGGAATAGCCTCGATCCCGGCAAACAGCGTCCGCCACGGTGCCGGATCGACCGGGAATAGCAGCCCGCGACCGACCGCAACTTCGTCCAGGTGGCGCGGCACGCCATCGACGCACCACAACGCCTTCACCTCGCTGGCAAACACGATGCAATCATCGGCCAGGTGAAAGAACAGCCCGCGCTGCCCCATCGGATCGCGCACCATCAACAAGGCGCGGCGGCGCTGATCCCACAGGACAAAGGCATAATCGCCGATCAGGTGATCGACACAATCCTCCCCCCAATGGCGATAGGCCGCGAGCAGGATCGCGCTGTCCGGCAGCGACGATAGCGTCAGCCCGAGGGTCGCCGCGAGCGCTTCACGATTGTCGAGGCGGATGTCGGCGACCAGCACCACGCCGCTTGCCCGATCGTGCAGCGGCTGCGCTTCAAACCGATCCTCGACATTCACGTGCATCAGGCAATGGCCAAAGCCGATCGAATCGAGCGCCAGCGTGTCGCTCCCGTCCGGCCCGCGATTCTCCATGCTTGCGGTCATGCGATGCAGCGCGGCCGGATCGACCAGTGCCGAATCGAAGCGGACGATGCCGCAAATCGCGCTCACCGCCCGGCCACCCGATCAGGCCGGTCGTTCACATCGAACGACGCCTTCAGCAACGAGCTGATCGAAGAACGCCGCGATTTCGACCGCGCAGGTTTCAGGGGTGACGGTGAATTCGGCCACCAGCCGGTCGCAGATCACCGCGCTGTCGCTATGCTCGTCGAGCAATTCCCAGATGCGCGCACCGACTTCGCTCAGGCCCAGATAGCGCCCGCGCCCGACACTCATCATCAATACTTCGCTGCCCACCCGGGCGGTCAACCAGCCTTCTTGCTTGTGTACGATCATGCCAATCCCCCGCCCGCGATCACTCTAGGACGCCGGCGCGCCCGGCTCAAGCCGCACGATCAGCCATGCGCCAAGGCCGGATCGACCGCGACCAGACAGCCAATCTCTACCATCCCCGATTCGATCGGATAGCCGATCACCGGAACCCCGCCCACCTCGAGCCAAACATGCCCCTCTCCCAATGCCTCGCCCTGCCGCATCGTGCCGAAATGCATGACACTGTCGATCCCCCGCCGGTACAGCATGCGCCGCGCCGCAAGCGCCTGTTGCAGGCATTTCGCACGAAACGGCAGATGCGGGGCAGCCGCGGTGACCGCCCAGCGCACGCGGCGGATAACCTTCCGCTCCGCCTGCGACGGAGGCGGCAGGCGCGCGCGCGGGTCATCGGGCGGCACCAGTTGGCCGACGCCAGCCGCAACCGCCGCAAAGGATTTGCGCGCCAGCGCCAGCCGCGCCAGCGCCAAGCCCGCCACGGCTTCGATCGCCAGCGCCTGGTTGCGCGGCCCCATCACCGCCGCGGTCCACAGCCGCGCGGTCAACCGCCGCCGGGGCGTCACGCGATCGACGCTCCGGCTGCATAGCCTAGCTGGCGCATCATCGCCTGATGGTCCGATTCGATCTGCTGCTGCTGTGCCAGGGTCAGTTCATCGCGCCAGCCATCGGCACGCCCCCGCCGGAAGAACCGTCGCTCGACCCGCGAAGGAGGTGCCTCGCGAAAGCCCTTGTCGCGCTCCTGCGCGGTCAAGGCATCGAAGCGCGCGAAGCCGACGGCGCGCGCGACATCATCGCGATCATGCGCGACTCCGGCAAAATCGAGCGCGGCGGCAAGGCAGCCCGCCGGATCGGTGTGCATATCCTCATAGCGGACGCAGTGGACCGGGATGTCCCGTTGATCGAGCCAGCTCCGTTGAAACTGGCTCCACCCCAGCAGGCGCTGGCGAAGCTGGCGCGGCAAGCGATCGTCACGCCCGGAAAAGACCGAATCGGCATCAGCCATGAAGCCGATGGCTTCATCGATCGTCCCGCCTTCATGATGCGCCAGCGACGCCGCCACCGCGCGCGGATCGCGAACGATCAGGATGGCCCCGGCGGCAGCGGCTGCCCCCCCGAGCAACGGAATGCCATCGTCGCCAACGGTCCAGCCGTCATGCGTCTTGGCGAAATGCGCGCCGCCGGCGCCATCGACTTCAGCATCGCGCCCCGCCTCGGTCGCGATAGCGGCAGCGGCGGCACGATGAACGGTCGGTCGCATGCGATCGCATTCATCATAGGTGAGCAGCCCAGACGGAAACAGCATCGTCGAATCGAACAGCTGCCTGCCGCTGGCGATACTGCCGCGCGCCGAAAGTGCGTTGATGTCGACCGGGTCGGTTCTGCCCAGATTGGCGATCAGGATTCGAAACCAGGTGTTCCCCGATTTCGGATAGGAAGCGAGCCAGAAGGTTCGCTTCACGCCACCGACTCGACCAGGCCGATCGTCCGCCAATGCGCCGTCAGCCGCTCGATCCCGTCGGCAAAATCGCCGAAATCCATCCGCCGTGTCAGGGTGAAGACCCCGCCGGGCTGGCTGCCCGCCAGCATCGCCGCTGCACGAAAATACAGATCATGCTGCCCCATCCGCTCGACCAATGAGGGCCGATAGGCGTTGTTGCGAACCAGCAACGCGCCGTCGACGATATTGGGCTGGAAAATACCCGGATGCTGCGGCGGACGTGCCTCGCGCAGGATATAGACCGCACGGACGGGCAACGGCGCGGTGGTCGCGGCAGTCGGCTCTATATGGAATTTCCGCAGCTTGGCACGGACCGGCTCGACGCGCTGCGCCTCCAGCGACAGCCGGGCGATGGCATTGTCCCATAGTTTCAATTGTCGCCCATCGGGATGGACCATCGCACCGCGATCGGGATCGACAGTGATCGCGCTGAAATCATCGGCGACCAGCGCATGCCCCGCGCCGACCAGCCCCGCCGCCAGCGTCGATTTGCCCGCGCCCGATGGCCCGCAGAACAGCACCGCGCCATCGCCGACCCGCACCGCGCTGGCATGCAGGACGATCTGCCCGCGCTGGTGCAGCAGGATGCCAAAGCCGGTGCCGCTGATGAACGGCGCAGCATCGCGGACGTCGGCACCGTCGAGTGCGTAGCGAATCTCGCGCGCATCGCTGATCGCCATGCGGACGATTCCCGGCACCGCGAGCAGGAAGCAATCGGCGGTCATCTGCCAATTGGGACCGGCAGCGCCTCCGTCAGGCAGCTCGGCAGGGACATGCGCTGCGCGAATCGTGACATCGGCGGCATCATCTGGATCACCGGGGATAAGGCCGGGCAATGCCAGGTCGCTCGACACGCTAAGACCCGAAACGCGATACGCGAACATCAATCCCCCCGGACATATTAGTGGCGACAGGGATGGCGGTTCGCGAGGCGCATCGCAAGGCTTGACGCGATTCAGGGTGTTCGATTGCCGCCCGCCGATGCCGATATTCAAGCCCGACGACGCTTGCCCTACGCGCAAATCGCGGTATGAGGCGGAATCCCGTAAGGGCGGTTAGCTCAGTTGGTAGAGCATCTCGTTTACACCGAGAGGGTCGGCGGTTCGAGCCCGTCACCGCCCACCATGATCCGGCACAGCTCGTCTGGGCGATCATGGCGATCGGGTGTCCGGCAATCAGGCGATGGCCAGCCCCGCACGGCGCACCGCCGCGACATAGCCTTGCATCCCCGCCACCGCTTTTGCGGTCAGCCCGATAAAGGCGCGGCGGCGGTCGAATGGATCGTCCTGCCGCTCGAACAGATCGGCCTCGCGCATCGTGCCGATCCAGCGCAGCGCAGTCGTTGGCGGCACCGCGGCGGCGATGCACAGGCTCGACACCGAAACCAGGCTTCGATCGAGCCGTGCCGCGAACAGGTCGAGCAGCATGTCCCAGGCGGGGTCGGCGAATAATTCGCGGTCGAAAAACTGGTCGCGCAGCCGGCGAGTGCGAATCGCGGCGCGGATTTCGCTCGATTCAATCGCTGGCTCGGCAAGGATGCCCGGCTGCACCGCAAAGCCGTTCACGCGGTCGCGCACCGTCGTCGCTGCCTGAGTCGCCATGCCGTCGCCGCGCGCCAGCCGCGCCAGGGTTTCAGCGATTCGCCCGACTTCTTCGTTCAACTGGTGCAATCGCCGCCGCTCATCGTCGCGCGGCGCTTCACGAAGCGTCGATCTGCCGATCGGCCCGGCCAGGGCGATCGCGCCATAGCGATCGGCGTCGCTGGGGTCGCACAGCAATTGGGTGTCGCTCCAGGTAAGTTGCGATGCCACAACGTCGATCTGGTCGGCGCAAAAGCTGGCGATCACCGGCACCACCCGTTCGCGCGCTACCGCATCGATCCGCGCCAGCGTCTCGAGCGCGATGTCATCGGCGACGCCGGTCGTGTCCACCAGGATCGCACCGAAGCGCGACCGGCGCGACAGCGATTCGGCGGCATCGCGAAACGCGATATGCACCAGCTCGCGCGTGCTGGAAGCGGCGGCGGCGCGGCCGATCGCCGCAATCGCGGCACCGTCATCAGCCACCAGCAGCATCAACCGGTCTCGGCTGTCAAAAGGATCGGCATAGGATTGATCGTCAACCTGCGGCATTCGGTAGCTCCATCATCTTCGAATCGGAGCAATCATGCATCGAACCCGTTGATTTCACGCAACAAGACATCTTCGAAACGGTGCGGTCTGTCACAATGTACCGACAGTTTGATCCGAAACCGATCAACCTTAATCAAGGGCCTTCACAATATCCTCGACCATCTTCTTGGCATCGGCAAGCAGCATCATCGTATTGTCGCGATAAAAGACGTCATTGTCGACGCCGGCATAGCCGACGCCGCCCATCGACCGTTTGATGAACAACACCGTCTTGGCCTTTTCGACATCGAGGATCGGCATGCCATAGATTGGCGAGGTCTTGTCGGTCTTGGCCGCCGGGTTGGTCACGTCATTGGCACCAATGACAAACGCGATGTCGGTCTGGCTGAACTCCCCATTGATATCCTCAAGCTCGAAGACGTCGTCATAGGGCACGTTCGCCTCGGCCAGCAGCACGTTCATATGGCCGGGCATCCGCCCCGCGACCGGGTGGATCGCGTATTTCACGCGCACGCCTTCATGCTTCAGCTTGTCCCCCATTTCGCGAAGCGCATGCTGTGCCTGTGCCACCGCCATGCCATAGCCGGGGACGATAATGACCTGTTCGGCCTGCTTCATCAGGAAGGCGGCGTCCTCGGCGCTGCCCCGCTTCCACGGGCGATCGGTCGCACCGCCGCCGCCGGCGGTGCTTTCGGTCGCACCGAAGCCGCCAGCGATCACGCTGATGAAGCTGCGGTTCATCGCCTTGCACATGATGTAGGACAGAATCGCGCCGGACGATCCCACCAGCGCGCCGGTGATGATCATCGCGGTGTTGCCCAGCGTAAAGCCCATCGCCGCGGCGGCCCAGCCCGAATAGCTGTTGAGCATCGACACCACGACCGGCATATCGGCCCCGCCGATCGGGATGATCAGCAGGAAACCGATCGCGAACGCCAGGATCGTGATCGTCCAGAAAATCCACGGGCTTTGATCGACGGTGAACAAGCCGATCAGCCCGATAATGCCCGCCAGCACCGCAAGGTTGAGCACATGGCGACCGGGCAGCATGATCGGCTTGCCGCCCATATTGCCGTTGAGTTTCAGGAAGGCGATGACCGAGCCTGAAAAGGTGATCGCGCCGATCGCAACGCCAAGCCCCATTTCAACTCGGCTGACCGGACTGATCGCGGCAAAAGGCTCGCCGATCATCGGGATCACCATGTCGGCGATGCCGAACGCGATCGGGTTGAGGAACGCGGCGCACGCGACCAGCACCGCGGCAAGCCCGACCAGCGAATGGAACCCCGCCACCAGCTGCGGCATGTCAGTCATGGCGATGCGGCGCGCGGTGACCAGGCCGATGACCGCGCCCAGCGCGATGGCGCCTAGGATTTCGGGCAGGCTGGCGATCGAATGGGTGACCAGCGTGGTGACCACCGCGATCGCCATGCCGATCATGCCAAAGCGATTGCCCTGCCGGCTGGTTTCGGGGCTGGACAGCCCGCGCAGCGCCAGGATGAACAAAACGCCTGCGACGAGATAGGCAAAGGCGATCGTCGGATCGACCGGTGCGGCTTCATGCATGTTCGAAATACCCCCGAAAACCGGTCACGTTCGTGCGCTGGTGGGCGCTCACTTGGCCGCTGGCCGTTCTTTTTTCTTGTACATCGCCAGCATCCGTTCGGTGACCGCAAAGCCGCCGAAGATGTTGACGCTGGCCAGCACCACCGCCAGCAGCCCCAGCCATTTGGCAACCGGCGACCCAGCCGCCGCCCCCGCCACCAATGCGCCGACGATGATGACGCTCGAAATCGCGTTGGTCACCGCCATCAACGGCGTGTGCAGCGCGGGCGTTACCGACCAGACGACATAATAGCCGACGAAACAGGCCATGACGAAGACCGACAGGATGCTGATGAAGTCCATGCTCTATGCTCCCCGGAGTTCAGGCTGCGGCGCGGCGCTGTGGCACCGGCACGTCGCGTCCCATTTCATTGGCTGCCTCGATCCAGCAGGCGATTGCGTCATAGGCGTTGTCGAGCGCTTCTTGCGGTGTCTCACCATCCGAGCGGCAGCCGGGCAGTTCGGGCGCGATCGCGACAAAGCCACCGCCATCCTCGGGAGCCAGTGGCCGAATATCGACCTCATATGCATGCGGGTTCACGCCTGTTCTCCGTTCACTTGGTCGACGAAGCGCACCAGCGCTCGAATATAAATTGGCTTGATCGGGCGATGGGCTGGAATGGTTAGTATCTCGGCTCGGCTAGGGTGCTTCACCTTGTAATGTGACCCGTTGCGCGGCGGCGTGCAACCAATGTCATGCGCCCTGCAAACCGCGACGACGTCTTCGATCCGCCAGTCGTTGGGATTGCTCCGCATCCGGTCAAGAAGCTTGGCGCCGGCTACCGAACCGGCCCCAAAATATGCCGTGCCAGCACCTGCTGCACCGCGACGATATTGGCACCGGCTGCGACTTTCACCTCAAGCGGCGAATCGGTGCTCGACAGCCAGACCACCAGATCGGCATCCATGTCGAACGTGCCCGCCCGTTCGATCGACCAGCGCACGATCGAGCGATAAGGAATGCTCTCAATCTCGACCTTGCGCCCGGTAAGTCCTTGCACATTCACCGTGCAAAGCCGCAAATTGGTGAGGAACACCAAATCGCGCACCGTCTTGAAAGCGATCAGCACGCGCTCGCCGTCGATCAACACCGGCGCATAATCGCGCTCGACGGTCTCAACCTTGGTCTCGGTCGCGCTGAACAGGCCCATCAGGCCCCCAGCAACCGGGAATGCACCACCTGCCCGCCTTTGGTCAGCCGGATCGCATCGCCGATTTCCTCGTCGAGCATCGGGCGACCGGTGTCCTTGTCCCAAAAGGCCGACAGGAAGTTGAACAGGTTGCGCGAGAACAGCGCCGATGCGTCCGCCGCCAGCCGACTGGGGACATTGCGATGGCCGACGATCTTCACGCCGTGCCGCTCGACCACTTCGCCCGCAACCGCGCCTTCGACATTGCCGCCTGATTCGACCGCCAGGTCGACGATCACGCTGCCGGGCTTCATGCTGGCCACCTGCGCGTCAGAGATCAGCCGCGGCGCGGGGCGGCCGGGGATCAGCGCCGTCGTGATGACGATGTCCTGCTTGGCGATGTGCGCCGAGACCAATTCGGCCTGCGCGGCCTTATATTCGTCTGACATTTCGGTGGCATAGCCGCCGGTGCCTTCGCCCTCGATCCCCGCGACATTTTCGACGAAGATCGCCTTGGCCCCCAGCGACTGGATCTGCTCCTTGGTCGCGGCGCGGACATCGGTGGCCGAGACTTGCGCGCCCAGCCGCCGCGCGGTGGCGATCGCCTGAAGCCCGGCAACGCCGACACCCATCACGAACAACCGCGCCGCGCTGACGGTGCCGGCGGCGGTCATCATCATCGGAAAGGCGCGGCCATATTCACCGGCAGCGTCGAGCACCGCCTTATAGCCCGACAGATTCGACTGCGACGACAGGATGTCCATCGATTGCGCGCGGGTGATTCGCGGCATCAGCTCCATCGCCAGCGCCTCGACGCCTAGCGCGGCATAAGCATCCACCCGTGCGCGCTCGCCAAAAGGGTTCAGCCCGGCGACGATCCACGCGCCGGGCGCGACGCCCGCCAGCAAGCTTGTGTCCGGCCCCTGCACCCCCAGCACGATATCGGCACCGGCAAGCACACCCGCCGCATCGCCCACACTGGCACCGGCGGCCGCATAGGCATCGTCGGTGATCGAACAGGTCGCACCAGCGCCCGCTTCGATCGCGACGCTGGCACCCAGACCGATAAACTTCTTCACCGTCTCGGGTGTGGCGGCAACCCGCCTTTCGCCGGCGGCGCGCTCCCGAAGGACGGCGATCTTCACGATCAGGTCGCGATCATCACGACGACTGCGATCGTCACGATCGCGGTAATCACCGTGCCGACCTTTACCATGCGGATAAAGCCGTTGAAGGTGTCGGTACGTACCGGTGTTTCGCCCATTTCGGCCACGCGCATCATCTCCATGCAAACTTACGTTGGCGTCACCTGTAACCGGCGGCGCGCGCGCCCTCAAGCCCTTGCCTGCACCTCTTAAGCTTAAGTGCTTTTTCACGCTTGCCCGGTATCGCCGGTGTCCGAGACAGGGACAGCGGGGACAGTCTGTAACCATGACGCGCAACGGACAGCGACTGCTGATGCTGATCGACGACGAACCGGCACAACGCCGGCTGGTCGCGGCGATCGCGTCGCGGCGGGGATGGCGAACGGTGTTCGCGAATGATTTCGAAATGGCGTTGGCGACGCTGGGGACGCAGGACGGCATGTTGCTCGATGCGATCGTGCTCGACGCCTGGGCACCCGATTGCGACGCCACCGGGCTGATCGCCGAGCTGCGGCGCAACCGCCCCGCGCTGCCGATCCTGATGCTGACCGCCAACGGATCGGTCGCCAACGCGGTCGACGCCATGCGCGCGGGGGCGACCGATTTCCTGGTCAAGCCGCTCGCGCCCGAACGGCTGCTCGCCGCGCTCGACATTGCGGTGGGTGGCAAGAGCGCGGGTGAATTGCGCCCGCTGACCGAAAAACTATCGATGCCGCTGGCGTTCGACGAGATCGTCGGATCGGCACCGCAATTCCGCGCCGCGCTGGCGATCGCCGCCAAGGCCGCCCGCGCGCGCGTGCCGGTGCTGATCGAGGGCGAAAGCGGGGTCGGCAAGGAAGTGGTGGCCGAAGCAATCCACAACGCCTCGCCGCGCGGCCGCAAGCCGATCGTCCGCGTCAATTGCGGCGCGATTCCCGCCAATCTGGTCGAAAGCGAGCTGTTCGGCCATGAACGCGGCGCGTTCACCGGCGCGTTCGAACGCAAGATCGGGCGTTTCCAGGAGGCCGATGGCGGCACCATCTTCCTCGACGAAGTCGGCGAAATGCCGCTCGAGGCGCAAGTGAAATTGCTGCGCGTGCTGCAATCGGGCGAGGTCCAGGCGCTGGGCGCGCGCCACGCCAGCGAAGTCGATGTCCGCATCATCGCTGCGACCAACAAGACATTGGCCGACGAGGTCGAGGCGGGGCGGTTTCGCGAAGACCTATACTACCGGCTGAACGTGGTGCAGGTGACGATTCCCCCCTTGCGCGACCGGCCGGGCGACGTGCCGCCGCTGGCGCGCCACATGCTCGCGCGGATCGGCGAGCAGCCGGGGCTGCGGCCGCTTGGCATCACCGACGATGCGATCGCGTTGCTTGGCACCTATGAATGGCCGGGCAATGTCCGCCAGTTGCAGAACGCCTTGTTCCGCGCGGCGGTGCTGTGTGACGGCGACGCACTCACCCGCGCCGATTTCCCACAGATCGCGCAGATGAGCGCGATGCGATCCGAACCCTCAAAGGCGAGCAACGGCTTCGAGCAATCGGGCGGCGTCACGCTGTTCCGCCCCGACGGCAATTTGCGCGCGCTCGAGGATATCGAGGCCGATGTGATCCGGCTGGCGATCGGCCATTATCGCGGTCGCATGACCGAAGTCGCGCGGAGGCTGGGGATCGGGCGATCGACGCTGTACCGCAAGCTTGGCGAACTGGGGATCGACCAAAGCGCGGCGTAATGTTCCTTCTCCCCTCACTGAAAGGGAGGGGTTGGGGGTGGGTGGGCCGCTTGGCAGGCGCATCGTTTCCCAACGAACCAACCCACCCCCAGCCCCTCCCTTCCAGGGAGGGGAGAGCATCCTCGCCTCCGTGCCGGGGAGGGTTTCGAGAGCCTATCGCCCCACCAGGGCAGCATCGCGCATCCCGCGCCAAACCCGCACCGCCTGCACCGTTTCGAACACGTCATGGACGCGGAGGATCTGCGCGCCCTGCTCCGCCCCTTTGAGCGCCAGCGCCAACGATCCGCCCAGCCGCTGATCGACCGGTGCTTCGTTCGCCAGCGCGCCGACGATCCGCTTGCGGCTTGCCCCCAGCAGTAGCGGGCAGCCCAACCCGTGCAGCAGCGACAGGCCGTTGAGCAGCGCGAGATTGTGCGACAGCGCCTTGCCGAAACCGATGCCCGGATCGACGATGATCTTGGCCCGATCGACGCCGCCCGCGACCACCGCGTCGATCCGCGCTTCCAGCCAGTCATAAACCTCGATCAGCGGGTCGCCATATCCCTCGCCGCCATGCGGCCCCTTGGCGGGATCGGGCGAATGCATCAGCACAACCGGGCAGCCCGCGCGAGCGACCACCTCGACCGCGCGGTCGTCCCAGGCGAGCGCGGCGACGTCGTTGACGATATGCGCGCCCGCCGCCAGCGCAGCTTCCATCACGCCGGCCTTGCGGGTGTCGATCGACACCGGCGTGCCGCTGGCGGCCAGCCGTCCGATCGCGGGGACGACGCGCTTGATCTCGTCGCCTTCCCACACCGCCGCCGCGCCGGGCCGGGTCGATTCACCGCCGACGTCGATAATCGCCGCGCCGATCGCCGCCATATCGACCCCCGCCCCCGCCGCAGCGGCAGGATCGTCGACATGCGCGCCGCCGTCGGAGAAGCTGTCGGGCGTGACGTTGAGGATGCCCATCACCAT
Source organism: Sphingomonas sp. 37zxx (assembly GCF_000786205.1). Taxonomy (GTDB): domain Bacteria; phylum Pseudomonadota; class Alphaproteobacteria; order Sphingomonadales; family Sphingomonadaceae; genus Sphingomonas. The sequence goes on from NZ_JROH01000003.1 coordinate 136,577, forward strand.
CGGCTGGTCGAACCGAATGACACGATCGCCCAGGGTAAGCGGTGCGCGCGGGGCCGAGATGCGGGTGGCAAGCGCCTGAAGGTGCGCGGCCTGCGGTTCGGGCAACGTCGCGAGCAGTGCAGGCAGCTCGGCGACCGCGATCGTCGCCTGCGCGATGCGCTTGCCGGCCTCGACCGCAATCAGTTCATAGGCGGCGAACCATTGCAGCCCGCCCGCCAGCCGCGCGACTTCGCCGTCACGCCCGATCGGGGTGTCGGCGAACTGGGTGGGCCGGAGATAGAGGCGCGCGGCGGCGGGGATTTGGAGAGCCATGGGCAGTCCTTACTCTCCTTCTCCCGCCAGCGGGAGAAGGTTTAAGGCTGCGTCGCCAGCAGATACTTCTGCCGGATCGTGTCGATCGGCTGCAACTTGCCCTCGGCCTCATGGTGCCAGAAGGTCCAGCCATTGCACGACGGCGCACCCTGCAACGTCGCACCCAGCTTATGGATCGACCCTTCGCCCTCGGCACCGTGGAGCGAGCCATCGGCGCGCACCGTCACCGACCAGCGGCGCTTGGCGTCGGTAAGCTTGGTGCCGGCGGGCATATAGCCGGTTTCGACCAGCGTACCGAACGACACCTTGGGTGCGCTCTTGCCAGCCTGCATCGTCACCAGCAGCGATTCATCGAGCGGCAATGCGGCAGCGATACGCTCCTGCGCGGCGGCGATGTAGTTCGGCTCGCGCTCGATGCCGATCCAGCGGCGGCCCAGGCGCTTGGCGACCGCGCCGGTGGTGCCGGTGCCGAAGAACGGATCGAGCACCACGTCGCCCGGCTTGGTCGTCGCCAGCAGCACGCGGTACAACAGCGCCTCGGGCTTTTGCGTCGGGTGGACCTTCACCCCGTCCTGCTTCAGCCGCTCAGGGCCGCCGCAGATCGGAAATTCCCAATCCGATCGCATTTGCAGCTCGTCGTTGAGCGTCTTCATGCTGCGATAGTTGAAGGTGTAGCGCGCCTTTTCACCCATCGACGCCCAGATCAGCGTCTCATGCGCGTTAGTGAAGCGCGTGCCCTTGAAATTGGGCATCGGATTGGCCTTGCGCCACACGATGTCGTTGAGGATCCAAAAGCCCAGATCCTGCACCGCGGTGCCGACGCGGAAGATGTTGTGATAGCTGCCGATCACCCACAATGTGCCGGTGGGCTTCAGGATGCGGCGCGCTTCCTTCAGCCAGGCGCGGGTGAAGCGGTCATACACCGCGAAGCTGTCGAACTTGTCCCAATCGTCGGTGACGGCATCGACATGGCTGCCATCGGGACGCGCAAGATCGCCGCCCAATTGCAGATTATAGGGCGGATCGGCAAAGATGCAGTCGATGCTGGCCGATGGCAGCGCCTTCATCGCCGCAACGCAATCGCGCATGATGATGCTGTCGAGTGGCAGCGGCGCCGGCGCGACGGCTGCGCGCTTCGCCGGCGCGGGTCCGCGCTTGATCTTTTCCAGCACCTGCATCGACTAACCCCCGACTTCCTTGAGCCACCATTCCTGCGGATAAGCGCGACTCCGTCAAGCGGACAATGGTTAACGCCGGGGTTGAAGAAATCGTTAAAGCGCCATGATATTTCGCTTGTGCAACCAGATGTTGAGTCCGGGTATCGGCGACACCCGCAAGCGGTTGCGGTGTGGCGCGCAGGACTCAGCGCGGTAAAAACTTGCCGCCGTCGCCGCGCTTCACCCCTGGCGCAGCGTCAATGCCAGTTCGGCCTGGCGCACCGGGGCAAAGCTGCGCCGATGCAGCGGCGTCGGACCCAGCCGCAACAACGCCTCCTGATGCGTTTTCGCGCCATAGCCCTTGTTCGATGCCCAGCCATAGCCGGGGTAGACCGCATCATAATCGCGCATCATGCAGTCGCGGCGATGCTTGGCGACGATCGAGGCGGCGGCGATCGACAGGCACAGCGCGTCGCCGCCAATGATCGCGCGGCTGGTAAACTGCCAATTGGGGCAGCGATTGCCGTCGACCAGCACCATGCCGGGCACCAGATCGAGCGCCTCGACCGCGCGAGTCATCGCCAGCATCGTCGCCCACAGGATGTTAAGGCTGTCGATCTCCTCGACGCTGGCGATGCCCACGCCGACGCGCGCACAGTCGATCAGCCGCGTGCACAGATCGGCGCGGCGCGCGGCGGTAAGCACCTTTGAATCGTTCAGCCCATCGGGGATGCAATCGGCGTCGAGCACGACGGCGGCGGCGACCACCGGCCCGGCGAGCGGCCCCCGCCCAGCCTCGTCGACGCCGACGACCGGGCCGACATGCTGCGCCTCGTGCGAATAATCAGGCATCGGCGATCCGCCAGGGGGGAAAGCGGCGCATTTCGCCCGCCTGATACAGGCAGATGGCATTGCCCGCCGGATCGACCAGCCGCGCCTCGCGCCAGCCCCATTTCTGTTCGATCGGCTCCTGCGTGAAGGTCAGCCCCTGCGCCTTGAGATACGGCACCGTCACGTCGAGGTCGCCGCATTCGAGATAGACCACCGGCGCGGCCAGCGGTTGTTCGACTTCGATGCTCAGCGTCGCACCGCCTTCGGTTTCGAAGCGGGCGTAGCGATCCTCCGAACGGACGATCTGGCGAAGCCCCAGCAGGCGATAGAAATGCTCGCTCTCGCTTAAAGCTTTGGCGGGCACGGTGACGTGGTTGAGCATCGGCGACCAGCGCGACTGGTTCAGGTCGAGCCGAACCGCCTGCTGCGCCATCGGGCCATGCCCCTGCCCCAGATCGGCGGCATCCTGCATCGCGATCCGAACAAAGCGGCGCGCGCGGCCGATCGCCTCGGGCAATGTCCAGTCCTTGGCTAGTTCGCAGGCGATCGCGCTCGACAGCGTGCAGCCGGTGCCGTGAGTCGAATCGCCATCGATTCGCGGATCGGTCCATTCGATTTCGGGCGCGCTGCCTCCCGGCGCGGCAATCGCGAATTGCTGGAAAAGCCGGTCGGTGACCTGCCGCCCCTTGGCATGGCCGCCCTTGACCAGCAGCGCGCTGCCACGGCGCTGCACCAATGAGCGCGCGGCGGTGCGCTGCGCTGCCTTGTCGACGATCGACATGCCCGACAGCGCCTTTAGCTCGGGCAGATTGGGGGTGGTGACGGTGGCGATCCGCATCAGCCGTTCGAAGGCGGCGATGGTGGCATCATCGGCCAGCGTCGCACCCGACGTGGCGATCATCACCGGATCGAACACGATCGGCAGGCCGGGCATTTCGGCCAGCCGCTCGGCCAGCGCGGCGGCGGTGCGCGCCGATCCGATCATGCCGATCTTCACCGCATCGACGCCGATGTCGCGAATCACGCAATCGACCTGCGCCATCACCATGTCGGTGGGGATCGGATGCACCGCATCGACGCCCAGCGTGTTTTGCGCGGTGATCGCGGTGATCGCGGTCATGGCGTGGCAGCCGAGCATCGTCGCGGTCTTGATGTCGGCCTGAATACCGGCACCGCCGCCCGAATCGGAACCGGCGACGATCAGGATGCGTGGTGGGTTCATGCTGGATCACCGGGGGTGAGGGGCGACATCTTCTTCCCCCCTCCCGCGCGCGAGTGACGGGTGAACAGCGCCCCGCGCTGTTCAGGCCATGCCGGGGGCATGGCCGACCCGTCACTGGGTCGGGGGAGGGACTGTTTGGAAACAAGCAACATAGACTGAAACATGCCCTCCCCTAACCCAGTGATGCAAGTGCCAAGGGTAAACCGTGCCCCGCACGGTTTAGAGATTGCCGGGGGCAATCTCGACCCTTTGCGCTTGCATCACTCGCAAGCGGAAGGGGGATTTTACGCGCTATACTTGCGCTCTGTCGAAGCCGGGTTGCTCGCCAATGCCTTGCCGGTGCGCGTGGGGCGGTCGAGCAGTTCACCGCCGCAATTGGGGCAGCGTTCATCGAGCGCGTCAGCACAGGCCGCGCAAAACGTGCATTCGAACGAACAGATGAACGCGCCGGGATCGGCAGGCGGCAAATCGGTGCCGCAACGTTCGCAATCGGGGCGCATTTCGAGCATCGCTAAGCCATATCGCTTGACTGCGGCGGACGCCAGTGACGCTTTTGCAGACGAGGGATCGTGCCTCTGCAACGCTATCGCCAAATATAATACCGGCTTTGGTCACATGGAGCCAAATAAAACAACCGATCCGAAACCCCTCGCAGGTCAGCGCACCAAATATTACAGTTCGTTGACTGATGCTTTATCCGGTATGACACTTGACGGCGTCTTGGGGATAGGGGTGCAACGGCGGCGATCGATCAGGTCGTCGCGCCATCCTCCAAGGAAAGCATTCTCCCATGAGCGATCAAACGCATGACATCGTCGATACGGCGGTAGCTGCCGGGTCCTTCACCACGCTGGTTGCAGCCGTACAGGCCGCCGGCCTGGTCGAAACGCTGAAGAGCGACGGTCCCTTCACCGTGTTCGCCCCCACCGATGCCGCGTTCGCAGCATTGCCCGAGGGCACGGTCGAAGAACTGCTGAAGCCAGAGAACAAGGACAAGCTGGCCGCAATCCTCACCTATCATGTCGTCAGCGGCAAGGTGATGTCGGGCGATCTCGCCGGCGCGACCGCAACCCCCGCCAGCGTGCAGGGCGAGACGCTGAACGTCGACGGCACCGACGGCGTGAAGGTCAATGATGCGACGGTCGTGACCGCCGACATCGATTGCACCAATGGCGTGATCCACGTCATCGATTCGGTGTTGCTGCCAAAGGGCTGACACCGTCCACGCGCTGCCGGGTCAAAGCCGACCCGGCAGCGTTGCTTTTCCCTTACGCCGCCGCACGCACCGCGTCACAAATGCGGTCGACCACCGCCTCGACCTGGCGGGCGTCGTCGCCTTCGGCCATCACCCGGATCACCGGCTCGGTGCCCGACGGGCGAATGACCAGCCGGCCATTGGCGGCGAGTTCGGCCTCTGCCCCGGCAATGCAATCAATCACGCTGCTTGCCTCCAGCGGCTTGCCGCCGGCGAAGCGGACATTCTTCAAGATTTGCGGCACCGGCTCGAAACGGTGGAGCACTTCGCTCGCCGGTGCCCCCGCGCGCACCAATTCGGCCAGCACCTGAAGCGAGGCGACCAGCCCATCGCCGGTGGTGGCATAATCGGTGAGGATGATATGCCCCGATTGCTCGCCGCCGACATTATAGCCGCGCGCGCGCATCGCTTCGAGGACATGGCGGTCGCCCACCTTGGTACGGATCAGGCCAAGGCCCTGTTCGCTCAAATGCCGCTCCAGCCCCAGGTTCGACATCACCGTCGCCACCAGCCCGCCACCGTTCAATCGCCCGCGCCGCGCCCAGCCGGTGGCGATCGTCGCCATCAACTGGTCGCCATCGACGATCCGGCCATGTTCATCGACCACGATCAGCCGGTCGGCATCGCCGTCGAGCGCGATACCGATATGCGCGCCCGAGGCGACCACGGTTTCGCGGAGTGTGTCGGGCGCGGTCGATCCGACGCCGGCATTGATGTTCTTGCCATTGGGATTGATGCCGATCGACACGACCTCGGCCCCCAATTCCCACAGCGCCGAAGGGGCGACCTGATAGGCGGCACCATTGGCGCAATCGACGACCACTTTCAGGCCATCGAGCCGCAGATCATCGGGAAAGGTCGCCTTGGCAAAATGGATGTAGCGCCCGCGCGCATCGTCATAGCGCCGCGCGCGGCCGATGTCGCTCGACGCTGCCAGCGGCACCTCGCAGTCGATCAGCACCTCGATCGCTTCCTCGTCGGCGTCGGACAATTTGAAGCCATCGGGGCCGAACAATTTGATGCCGTTATCGGCATAAGGGTTGTGGCTGGCCGAGATCATCACCCCCATGTCGGCGCGCATCGACTGGGTGAGCATCGCCACCGCCGGCGTCGGCATCGGCCCGACCAGCACGACGTCCATCCCGACCGACGTAAATCCCGCGACCATCGCGTTTTCGAGCATATAACCCGATAGCCGCGTATCCTTGCCGATCACCACGCGGTGACGGTGATCGCCGCGCTGGAAGTGCGCACCCGCTGCCATCCCGACCTTCATCGCCATCTGCGCGGTCATCGGTGCCATGTTGGTTGCGCCGCGAATGCCGTCGGTGCCGAAATATTTTCTTGCCATTGCCGTGTCCTGCCCCACCTTGCCCGATCGGTCGGCACGCCTGATAGCGCGCCGAACAACAAAGGGCGAGCATGTCGCAACCAATGCGAATCTTGATGGCGCTGGCGATGGGCCTGGCGCTGGGCGTGGCGCTGTCGCAATGGCAGCCCGATTGGGCCGAAACCGGCAGCGCGGTGGCGCAACCGATCGGCACGATCTGGCTCAATGCGCTGCGGATGACGATCGTCCCGCTGGTGGTGGCGCTGCTGGTGACCGGCGTCGCGGCGACCGCCAAGGCGGCAAAGGCCAGCCGGCTGGCGGCGCGGGCGATCGTGATCTTCATGTCGTGGCTGTGGATTTCGGCGACGCTTGGCGCGTTGTTCGCGCTGGGGCTGCTCGATCTGTTCCCGCTGCCCGCCGATGCCGGCGCTGCCCTGCGCGCAAGCTTTACGAGCGCCGCCCCGGTGGGCGATGTGCCGCCCTTCAGCGATTTCCTGATCGCGATGGTGCCGACCAATCCGATTTCGGCAGCGGCGGAGGACCAGTTCCTGCCGCTGATCATCTTCACCCTGACGTTCGCCTTTGCGCTGACCACCCTGCCCGTCGAACCGCGTGAGACGCTGACCCGCTTTTTCCAGGCGGTGGCCGATACGATGCTGGTGATGATCGGCTGGGTGCTGCTGATTGCGCCGATCGGGGTGTTCGCGCTCGCCTTCGTCGTCGGCGCGACCGCCGGCACCGCGGCGTTCGGCGCGCTGGTGCATTATGTCGCGATCGTCGCTGGCACCGGGGTGCTGATCTGGATGCTCGCCTATCCCACCGCGATGCTGCTGGGGCGGGTGCCGTTCAAGCGCTTCGTTCGCGCGGTTGCGCCGGCACAGGCGGTGGCGATTTCGACGCAATCGTCACTCGCCTCGCTGCCCGCGATGCTGCGCGGCACCGAAGCACTGGGGCTGCCGGTCGCGACCGCGGGCGTGGTGCTGCCGCTGGCAGTGGCGATCTTTCGCTTCACCGGCCCGGCGATGAACATCGCCGTTGCGGTCTATGTCGCGCATGTGTTCGGGATCGAATTGGCACCACAGCAAGTGGCGATCGGCGTCGCGGCGGCGGCGATCACCGCGCTTGGATCGGTCAGCCTGCCCGGCACGATCAGCTTCGTCTCCTCGATCGCACCGATCGCGCTGGCGATGGGGGTGCCGATCGAGCCGCTGGCGCTGCTGGTCGCGGTCGAAACGATGCCCGACATCGTGCGGACTTTGGGCAATGTGACGATGGACGTCGCGGTAACCAGCGTCGTCGCGCGCGGCCAGGACGGCGTGGAACGCAGCGAAGCGGACGTGTTGCTGGAGGAATAACGCTCGCCGCCAGCGCCGCCCCTCCCTGACAAGGGAGGGGCTGGGGGTGGGTTGCTCTCAGCAAGGCGAAACGCCAGCCTCGCGCCATGCCGCGAATCGCACCCGCCCAAACCGCACGTGCCCGCGCTCTGCGGCGAAATGCCACTGACCAAGAACGCATGATCTGGCTCAGGCTGCGAGGACATCGCCCCCGCTTCACGCGCCAATTACCGGTCGGCCCCTACATCCTCGATTTCGCGTGCAGGAGTGCAAAACTTGCGGTCGAGATCGATGGCAGTCAGCACGCCGAATCCGCAGGTGATGAAAGGCGAACAGCATTTTTGGCGGCGCTGGGTTGGCGCGTGCTTCGGTTCTGGAATTCCGACGTTCGCGAGAATGCCGATGGGGTGGTCGAGGCGATCCTGGCAGCGGTCATAGACGATCGCGGGCCTACCCACCCCCAACCCCTCCCTTCCAGGGAGGGGAGTCGAAACGTTTCGACGAGGGAGGAATAGCCCCCCTATTTCATCAGCACCAATTCCTCTGCCATCGTCGGGTGCAGCGCCACCACCGAATCGAAATCGTCTTTCGTCAGCCCCGCCTTCACCGCGATCGCCGCCGCCTGCAAAATCTCGGGCGAATCAGGGCCGATCATGTGCAGGCCGACGATCCGCCCGGTGTCGCTGTCACAGATCATCTTGTAGAGCGCGCGTTCGTTGCGGCCCGCCAGCACGTTCTTCATCGCGCGGAAGTCCGACAGATACACCTTCACCGAGCCGAGCTTCATCTTGGCTTGGCTTTCGGTCATGCCCACCGCCGCCATCGGCGGATGGCTGAAAACGGCGCTGGGGATGCAGCCATAATCGACCTTGGTCGGCTTGTTGCCATAGAAGGTGTCGGCAAATGCCTGGCCCTCGCGGATCGCGACCGGGGTGAGCTGGACGCGGTTGGTCACGTCGCCGACCGCGAAGATGCTGTCGCAGGTCGATCGGTTTTCGTCATCGACGACGACAGCGCCGTGCTTCAGTTCGACGCCGGCTTCCTCCAGCCCCAGACCTTCGGTGTTGGGGACACGACCGGTGGCGAACATCACGCAATCGACCTCGATCGGCTCGTGATTGGTCATCGAAACCAGCAACGATCCATCGGCCTGCTTCTCGATCCCGCGAAACTCGGCGTTGAAGCGGAAATCCAGCCCCTTCATCATCGAGATTTGCAGCAGGCGGTCGCGGATCGATTCGTCATAGCCGCGCAGGATCACGTCGCTGCGATTGATCAGCGTCACCTTCGCCTTGAACTCGTTGAAGATACCCGCAAATTCATTGGCGATATAGCCCGCCCCCGCGATCAGCACGCGCTTGGGCACATCGTCGAGATGGAAGGCGTCGTTCGAGGTGATGCCCAGTTCATGGCCGGGGCAGCTAGGCACATGCGGGCGCGCGCCGACCGCCAGCAGGATGCGTTCGGCGGTGACCGTCCTGCCGCTTGCCAGCTTCACCTCATGCGGGCCGGCGATCGTCGCCCGCTCATGGATGATCTCGACGCCGTGATTTTCGAGCGTCGCGGTATAGGCGCCGTTGATCCGATCGACCTCGGCAAACACATTGTCGCGCAGGCGTGACCAGCTGAACGCGCATTCGTCGGGCACGTCCCAGCCGAATTGCCTGGCGTCCTTCAGATCCTCGGCGAAATGCGCGCCATAGACGAGCAGCTTCTTGGGAACGCAACCGCGGATGACGCAGGTGCCGCCGACCCGATGCTCCTCTGCCACCGCAACGCGCGCGCCATAAGCGGCAGCGACGCGCGACGCGCGGGTGCCGCCCGAACCGGCACCGATGACAAAAAGGTCATAGTCATAATCGGCCAAAATCAATCTCCGGGAGTGCTTGGGCTGGCGTGCCGCCGCCGCATGGGCGGGCGGCGACACGCATAGAAGAACGGTGCTTCGACAGGCTCAGCACGAACGGAAGATGGGGCCGGGTCGCCCGCAATCAACCAAGCGCGCGCTTGATGAGCGCGGTGGTCGATGCGTCGAACACCATGTCGCCGGCATCGGCGGCCTTGGCCATTTCCTTGCCCAGCTCGACGCCGAACTGGTCGAACGGGTTGATGTCGAGCAGCGCTGCACTCACGAAGGTGCGATGTTCGTAGAACGCGATCAGCGCGCCCAGCGTGCGCGGGTCGAGCGTTTCGAGCAGCAACGTCGCCGACGGACGATCGCCCGCATAGGCGCGCGCCGCGTCGTCATTGGCGCGACCCTGCATCAGTGCCGCGCCTTGCGCGAAGGCGTTGAGCAGCAACTGGCGGTGATGCGCTTCGGCCAGGCCGTCGCCCGGCTCGGTCACCGCGACGAATTCGACCGGCACCAGATGCGTGCCCTGGTGCAGCAACTGGAACACCGCATGCTGGGCATCGGTGCCGACCCCGCCCCAGGTGATCGGCGCGCTCGGGCGATCGAGCGGCACGCCTTGCGCGGTCACGCCCTTGCCGTTCGATTCCATTTCGAGCTGCTGGAGATAATCGGGCAGCAACCGCAGCCGCTCGTCATAGGCGAACACCGCGCGAGTCGCACAGCCGCGCACCTGGGTGTAATAAAGGTCGGCGAAAGCGGCCAGGACCGGCGCGTTCCTGGCCGGATCGGTGAAGCGGAAATGGCGGTCCATTTCGGCGGCACCTTCGAGCAGTTCCTCGAACGCTTCATAACCAAGCGCCATCGCGGCTGGGAAACCGATCGACGACCAAAGCGAATAGCGACCGCCGACGCTTTCCGAAAAGGGCAGGATGCGGGTTTCATCGACACCCCATTCCATCGCCTTTTCGGGCGCGGCGGTGAGCGCGATCACGCGGCCATAGGGATCATCGACCCCCGCCTCGGCCATCCATGCCAGCGCGCTTTCGGCGTTGAGCAGCGTTTCAGTGGTGGTGAAGGTCTTCGACGCGACCGCGATGATCGTCGCATGCGGATCGAATTGCTCCAGCGCGGTTTCCAGCGCGACGCCATCGACGTTGGAAACGATCGCGACGTCATAATGCACGCCGTCATTGCCAAGCGCATCGACCAGCAGATCGGGGCCGAGCGCCGATCCGCCGATGCCGATATGCAGGACGTGCTGGACCGGGCCGAATGCTTCCCCTTCGATCGCGTCGATCAGCGCGCGCATCCGCGCATGCTGCTTGCGTGCGCGATCGACGCTGGCGGCGGCCCCTTCGCCGCGCTCGGCGGTATGCTCGACCGCGCGGCCTTCGGTGACGTTGACGATCTCGCCGCCGAACAGCGCATCGCGCTTGGCGGCAAGCCCCGCCTGGTCGGCCAGTGTGGTGAAGGCGGCGACCAGCTCGGGCGTCAGATGCGTCTTGGCGAAATCGAAATGGATGCCGGCCAGGTCGATAGTCAACGAATCAAGCCGGCCCGCATCGGCGGCGAACAGCTCGGCTAGGGTCGCGCGCGGTGCGGATTCGATCGGGGTCCAGTCGGTGGCTGCCATGTTTCGGTCTCCAGGGGGATATCGTCGGCGGCGTCGTAGAACATCGCGCGCCGTAGCGGAACACCTTGCGCGGTCGCGATTGCGGTTCGGGGTGCGTGTCCGCGCCGCCGCCGCCTTACCGCTTGACCTGCCTCACACACCACAGCACATCGCAGGGCATGGCCAAGTCCCCCCGCCCCGCCTCTGGCAAACCGACCCGCCCCGAATGGCAGGAAACGCTGATCTTCCTGGTGAAGCTCGCGCTGTTCGTCTTCGTGATCCGCAGCTTTCTGTTTTCGCCTTTCGTCATCCCCTCGGGATCGATGCTGCCGCGCACGCTGATCGGCGACTATCTGTTCGTGACCAAATGGAATTACGGCTATTCGCGGCATTCGCTGCCGTGGAGCGTGCCGCTGATTCCGGGCCGCATCCTTGCCTCGACGCCCGAGCGCGGCGACGTCGCGGTGTTCAAGGCACCGCCCGAAAACAAGGAAGACTGGATCAAGCGGGTGATCGGTCTGCCCGGCGATCGGGTGCAGATGCGCGGCGGGCAATTATTCCTGAACGGCACCGCGGTGCCAAAGGTGCGGATCGCCGATTTCGTCCTGCCGGTAACCCCCAATTCCACCTGCCAGGAATATTTCCGCGACGCGCTGCCCGATGGCACGCAAATATGCCGCTATCCGCAATATCGCGAGACGCTGCCAAACGGCGTCAGCTATGACGTGCTCGATCTGGGGTTCAGCCCTGCCGACGATACCGAAGTCTATACCGTGCCCGCCGATCACCTGTTCATGATGGGCGATAATCGCGACGATTCGCGCGACAGCCGCTTCGCCGATTCGATCAGCTTCGTGCCGATGGTGAATCTTGAGGGCAAGGCGGTGGTTAATTTCTGGTCGACTGATGGCAGCGCGGCGTGGCTGATGCCCTGGACCTGGCCCGGCGCGACGCGATGGGAGCGGATCGGGGAAGCTTTTTGACCACCGAATTGACTGGCGAAACGCTGGCCGACTGGGTCGCGAGAACGCTGGGCCACGCCCCTGCCGACATCACGCCCTATGCCCGCGCGCTGACGCATGGCAGCCAGGCGGCGCTGAATTACGAGCGGCTCGAATTCCTGGGCGATCGGGTGCTGGGGCTGTGCATGGCCGAATGGCTGTTCGAACGCTTTCCCGACGAGCCCGAGGGCAAATTGTCGCGGCGGCTGAATGCGCTGGTGACCGGCGCGATCTGTGCCGACATCGCGCGTGAGGCCGGGGTGGTGCCGCATCTCAAGCTTGGCAAGCAAGCGCGCGACGATGGCGCGGCGAACAGCGACAATGTGCTAGGCGACGTGATGGAGGCGCTGATCGGCGCGCTGTATCTCGATACCGGGATCGAGGGTGCGCGCGCCTTCGTCCGCCGCGCCTGGGGCGGACGCATCGACGCGCAGGCAAAGGCCCCCCGCCATCCCAAATCGGCGTTGCAGGAATGGGCCGCCGCCAACAACCGCCGCCCGCCCGAATATGCGATCGTCGAACGCTCAGGCCCACACCACGCACCACGATTCCGGGTGCGCGTAACGGTGGGGAAATTGGCGGAGGCCGAGGCTGAGGGAAGTTCGAAGCAAGAGGCCGAAACTGCGGCGGCAGAGGGGTTGCTGGCAAAGCTTGGGGGGTAGGCGCAATGGAGGGACGATCTTTCAACCAGCACAAGACAAGCGAAATCTTAGCGGGACCGCCCCAGCCCTCACCCCGTTCGTGCTGAGCTTGTCGAAGCACTTGTGGCAGAGCGCCAAATCAAGGGCTGGGGCCGGCCCAAAAAAATGGCGCTGATCCGGGGCGACTGGGACGAAATCGTCACGCTCGCCAGAAAAAAGAACGGTGCTTCGACAAGCTCAGCACGAACGGATAAGGGGTAGGCGATCCTCTCCCTCAACATCCGTTTGTCCTGAGCTCGTCGAAGGACCGTACTTCTCCTTTCGAAACGAAACCCGATGACACAAACCCCCTCCCCCCATTGCGGCCTGGTCGCCGTCGTCGGCGCGCCCAATGCCGGCAAGTCCACGTTGGTCAACGCGCTGGTCGGCCAGAAGGTCGCGATCGTCAGTCCAAAGGCGCAGACCACGCGCGTCCGGCTGATGGGGATCGCGATCGAGGGCGAGACGCAGTTGCTGCTGGTCGACACCCCCGGCATCTTCGATCCCAAGCGCCGCTTCGATCGCGCGATGGTGACCGCCGCCTGGGAAGGTGCCGAAGGGGCCGACGCGATCGCGTTCGTCGTCGATGCCAAATCGGGGCTGCCCGAAAAGGTGACGGTGATCGCCGAGCGGCTGGCGTCGCGCAAGGAGCCCAAGCTGCTGATCCTCAACAAGGTCGACCTGGCCGACAAGCCGCGCCTGCTGACGCATGCCGAGCGGCTGAACGCGCTGCTGCCCTTCGACGAAACCTTCTTCGTCTCGGCAACCACCGGCGACGGGATTGCCGAACTCAAGACCGCGCTGACCCGCCGGATGCCGCAGGGGCCGTGGCACTTCCCCGCCGACCAGGTGAGCGACGCCAGCGAACGGATGCTCGCCGCCGAAGTCACGCGCGAGCAGATATTCCTCCAGCTCCACGCCGAACTGCCCTACGCCAGCGCGGTCGAGACCGAGCAATATATCGAGCGGCCCGACGGATCGGTCGAACTCCACCAGCAAATCCTGGTCGAACGCGACACCCAGCGCGCGATCGTGCTGGGCAAGGGCGGATCGCGGATCAAGGAAATCGGCGCCCGCGCGCGCGCCGAACTATCGCGGGTGATGGGGGTGCCGGTGCATTTGTATCTGCATGTGAAGGTCAAGCCCGGCTGGGACGACGACCGGACGCTGAACAACGACATGGGGCTCGACTGGGTGGATTGAGGCGAGGACTAGTGGATTGATTTTGACATTCGCATCCCGCCTGCGGCACGCTCTCGCTGCGAATGTCAAAATCATAAAATCCACTAGAATCAAATAATTGCTAGTGGTCCTGGAGATTCTGACATTTGCTCCTGACTGAGCCGAAGGGGGTAGCAAATGTCAGAATCGGACCACTAGGGGCCTGGTCCTAAAGGAGCATGATCGTCGGCGTCGATCCAGACGACGTGCGAATCGATTTCCAGCCGCAGGATCGCGCGTAGCGCCTCTACTCGCGCGCGAATTTCCTCGCGGCGGGCGTCGTTGGCCTGGCGCTGGGCATAGAGCAGGTCGGCCAGGTCGGTCGCGCCCATCCGACGGGCCATCAACCTGGTCGGCGTGCCGGGTCTGATCGCGGCGGCACGGGCGTGAATACGCACCCTTTTTGCGTATTCAGACCATACCGGACCTCCACCAGCGCCCTCTCACCCACTCAAGGCTCCTAAAGACCACCTCGTGCAATTTGACTCGCCGAACCGCCCGGGATCGGAAATCGTCAAAGCCCACCTCGCTGTTCACGACTTTCCACACGGTCTGCACAAGTCTTGCATCACGCCAGCCAAGGCCGAAATCCAGCCGCTGCACTGATGCACATATCCGATGCACCCGCATTCGGCTCGTACGAGGGCAAATCCCAACATCGCACCCCTTGCAGGACCGGCGAATTGCAAGCGGCAGTGACATCCCTTCCCTTGCTGCTCAATCGGCGATTGCCACGACATTGTCGTCGGCGTTGCGATCGACATATTTGTTGTAGGGATCGACGCCAGCGAAAGTCGGGCGGCGGGAGGTCACGATGCGTATCTGCTGCTGCCCGCTGCGGATGGGGCGGCGTTCGATCGAAACCACGTTGGGCCTGGCGAAATCGCCGATGCCGGGGCGCGCGGTGAAGACACCGATCTCGATCAGGTCGTTCAGCGGTGCTTGTTTCTCGATCCCCTTGCCATCGGCATAAGCCTTACCCGCCGTGACGGTCAGGGTGGTTTCGAAGCGTCCGCCGGCGATCGGACGGACCGTCGCCGCGGTGGTTTTCAGATCGTAGATGGTGATCCGTTCGAGCAGGTCGGACACCAGCTGCCGCTCGCCATCGTTGCGCGCCAGGCCGCGAAATCCCTCAACCAGATCGGTCGATCGGGCATAGGGCGCACCCTTGAAGCGATAGCGATCGACCAGCGCCGCAAGCATCGCGTTGACGCGGTCCTCGCCCAGCCGGTCCTGCAGCAGATACATCACCACCGCGCCCTTGCGGTAATGGATATATCCCTGATTCTCGACCCGGTTGAGCGGCAGTTCCTCGATCGCTTCGCTGCCACGCGCGCGAAGATAACTGTCGAGTTCGTATTTCAGGAAACGGCGGATGCGATCGTCGCCATACATATCCTTCATCACCATCAGCGCGCCATATTGCGCCAGCGTCTCGACCAGCATCGTGCCGCCCTGCATGTCGGCGCTGATCAGCTGATGCGCCCAATATTGGTGCGCCAGCTCGTGCGCGGTGACATAGGTTACATAATCGATCGCCTTGGGATCGCGGGTATCGGCGATGAAGCCGATCTTTTCCGAATAGGGAATGGTGCCGGCAAACGCCTGGGCGAAGGCGGCATAGCCCGGAAACTCGACGATCCGGGCATAGTCGAATTGATAGGGGCCGAACGCCCGTTCGAAATAGCCGAGCGACCGCTGCATCGCCGCCAGCATCCGTGGGACGTTATAGGCATGGCCGGGGTGGTGATACACGCTGAGCGCGACGTCGCCCGCGCGCGCCGTCGCCTCGGCATAGCCCGCCGATTGGACCGAGAAAAAGGCAAGGATCGGCGCGGTCGATACGAAACGCGCGGTGCGGCGGCCATCGGCGGTGGTGTCCGACACGCGGCGGCCGGGCGCGATCGGCACCTGATCGGCGCTGGTCGACAGCGTGATGTCGCTCATTACCCAGCTGGCATTGCCGATATAGTTGCGCCGCGTTGCCGACATATCTTCGAGCTTGGCCATGCGCTGCTCGGCGGGCAGGCCGTATTTGCGCCGCTCGGCGCGGTCGGTGAGCAAGCCGAAGCGCTGCATCCCGATCTGCGGCGCAAATTCGCTGTTGTTGAGGAAGCTGCCATTGGCGACCAACCGGGTGTCGTCGCCATTGGCGCGAAGCCCGCGCTGTTGGCGCATCGTGGTGAAATCGAGCACGGTGCGTGCCCCTGGTGCCAGCGGGGTATCGAAACGATAGATGCGATATTGCAGCACCGAATCGTCCATCGCCAGCCGCGCACCGGGCACGCGAAGCCCGGTAATCCGCATCGAGGGATCGGCGGCACGGACATGCAGTGTCTCGAGCGGCGCGCCGGTATCGTTGATCAGCCAGAAACGGCCGCGCGCCTCCATTCGCCGACGCTCAGGGTATAGATCGACCTTGATCCGCATTGCCGTCGCCGATGGCTGGCGCACGGTTTCGTAGCGCAGGTAGCGCTTTTCATACCGCGCCAATTGCGCGTTGTTGTCGTCGCGGGTGCGGTATTCATTCAGGATGTTCATGTTCCAGTACAAGAACCCGCCGGTCGAAACGAAGACCAGCAGCGCGGCGGCGATGATCGCGCCGGGCGCCCCCTTGAGCCGGGCGGGCAGTCGCGCCAGCCGTGCCTTCAGCCGCGTTTCGGTGCCGCGCCGCCACAGCAGATGCGCCAGCACCGCCAGGATGACCGCGAAAGCACCCCAGTATAGCCGCAGCCACCACCCCGCCGGCCCGCCGACCTGATCGCCGTTCATATCCGAAAGCTGCGGCGTGCCGGTGCTGCCGTACAGATACAGCGGATGTTCGAAGCCGATGTTCGCCAAGGTGATCGTCGCGACGAGATAGACGACCATCAGCGCCCAGCCGACATATTTGTTGGGGCTGAGCGCCTGCAGGAATACCGCCAGCACCGCGATCAGCAGCATGTCGACCGACAGCGGGACCAGATACCAGCCGAGATATTGGCCAAGCTCGATGCTGGCACCGCCGCGGATCACCTGGACCAGCATCGCGGCGACAACCGATACCGCCAGCGTCGCGAACAACACGATCGCCACCGCGAGCGTCTTGGGCACCATATACGCCCAATTGGGCAAGGCGGTCGCGTCGACGATCTCGTGCATCCGCCGATCGCGGTCGCGCCACACGACTTCGCCCGCATAATAGATCGCGATGACGATCGGGATAATGCCGAAACTGCCGAACAGCACTTCGAGGATTGCGAAGGTCAGCGGTCGCCCGGGCGTGCCATAGGCCTGGTTCGCCCCCAGCAGGCCGCCGACCGCATTGGCAAGACCGATCGCCAGCAGCACGAAAAAGGCAGGGCTCTTGAGCACCTGTCCGATCTCGAACCGGCATCGCTTCAGTAACTGGGTGCTGCGTGCCGCCTCGGGGTTCGTCGCGGGCAGCTTGGCGACCATTACCGGCGGCAGCGCAGCGAGCTTCGCCTCGCGCTTGGCCGCACGCCGCATCCGGCGCTTCGACATGCCGCGTTCGGCAAAGCTGAACCGCGCATAGGCCAGCAGAAGTGCGAGCGCTGCAACGACGAACGCCAGCGAGCGATTGACGAGCAATGCACCCTCGAGCGGGGGAATCATCGTATTGGATTCGGCCGCGGTCCAATATCGCGCGGTCACTGCGAATGCGCCAATGCCGAACGGTTCGAAATAGGCGACGCTGTCGCGCCATTCGGGACGCGACTGGATGACGCCGATCAGCACGAAATAGCCGACGAGGAAGACGATCACCCCCAGATAGCTGTACACCATCGACCGCGTCAGCGTCGCTACCGCAAAGAAGATCGCCGCAGTCAGCACCACATTGGGCAGCGCCAGCACGAAATAGGCGAAGGCATAGTCCCGCAGTCGGTTCGGCCCCAGCGTTTCGGCATCGAGCCAAGGCATCAGCGAACCGAGCCAGATCGCCAGCGGCACCGCGGCAAAGGCGATAACAGCAGCCCCGAGCGCGCCGGCGAAGCGACCGATCAGATAGTCGAACTTCACCACCCGCGTCGATCGCACCATCGGCCCGAAGCCGCTTTCGTCGTCACGCACGATGACGTTGGCAACGAACGCGGTGGTCACGAACATGAAAAAGATCGACAGGATCAGATGCGTCTGCGCGATCGCAAAGGGCGAATTGACGTGGACATTGCCGCCGCTCCCGATCTGGATCTGATCGATCGTCGTCGCGCCGAAGGTGAGCAGGAAGAACAGGATCGCGACGACCCAGAAGACGGGGCTGCCGAGTTGATAGCGAAGCTCGAAGGCGGCGATGCGGGCGAACATGCGCTGCTCTCCCCCGCTCAGGCGGCTTGCGCGGGCGCGGGCGTGCGGCGGCTGTGCGCGAGCGTCGAGAAGTAGACGTCCTCCAGCCCGCCATCGACGCTGGTGAACCCGTCGCCCGGATCGCCAGATGCCAGGACGTGGATCACCGTCCGGCCTGCGAACAGCCGGGTCGAGATCACCTCATGCCGCTCGCGATAGGCGTCGAGCTGGTCGCGCGCGATCGTCTTGGCCCAGATGCTGCCGCGCGTCTGCGCGATCAGATCGTGCGGCGCGCCTTCGCGCTGGATCCGCCCGCCCGCCAGGATCGCCATGCGCGGGCACAGATCGGCGACGTCCTCGACGATGTGCGTCGACAGGATGATGACGACATTCTCGCCGATCTCGGCAAGCAGGTTGAGGAAGCGATTGCGCTCCTCGGGGTCGAGCCCAGCGGTCGGCTCATCGACGATGATCAGTTCGGGATTGCCGATCAGCGCCTGCGCGATCCCGAAGCGCTGCCGCATCCCGCCCGAAAAGCCCGCAATCGCCTTCTTGCGCACCGACCATAAATTGGTCTGGTTGAGCAATGTCTCGACCGTCGCCTTGCGATCGGCGGCCGAGGCGACGCCCTTGAGCACCGCCATGTGATCGAGCATGTCATAGGCCGATACGCGCGGGTACACCCCGAAATCCTGCGGCAGATAGCCGAGTGTGCGGCGAAGCCGTTCGGGTTGGCCGATCACGTCGATGTCGCCGAAGGTGATCGCACCCTCGCTGGGCGTCTGGAGCGTGGCGATCGTGCGCATCAGCGTCGATTTGCCGGCGCCATTGGGGCCTAGCAGCCCGTACATCCCCTTGGGGATCGACAGGCTGACGCCGTCGAGTGCGCGCGTGCCATTGGCATAGACATGGCTGATGTTGTTGAGTTCGAGCATCTTACCCCCCGGTCAGGCAGCAAAGCTAACACGGTGTATTGCCGTGGCAAAGCACTATTAAACGGTCTTTGGGGGCATCCTATCTCGCGCATACCGGTCGTTTTCGCCGCAACGCCTCCCCCTTCGGCCCGGATGGAATACAAGCGCGCCTAGTCGCGAGGCCAGGATCAGTGTAGCCAGGGCATGAGGGGCCATTGGCCGAGCATGTTGCTCAAGCTGAACCTCGAATACCGGAGCGACCGACATACCACGCAAACCCAATTACGACTTTGAGCGCCGCGAGCGCGAAAAGACCAAGGCAGCCGAGTCCGCCAAGAAGGCGCAAGCCAAGCTGGACAAGCGCGCCGCTGAACAAGCAGCCCCCGATTCCGATCCATCAGACGGATCGACTATCGGCTGAAGCCATGCTGGAAACGTCCGATCCCACGCTGATGGAACTTGGCTGGCGGCCCTTCTTCCATGAGCAAGTCTCCGCCGAGCAGCACCAGCATTGCCAGCCCGTTCGCGTCATGTCGGTGCATCGCGGCAGGGTGACGGTGTTGGGCGAAGGGTTTTCGGATTCGATCTCGTCCAGCTTGCCCGATCAAGGACAAGCGGATGACCGGCCCACCGTCGGCGACTGGCTGCTGATCGACCGGAATACCCAAAGCCCCGTCCGCATTCTCAACCGGGCGAGCCTGTTCAAACGGCCCGCCCCGGGGGACGAGCGCCGGGTCCAGCTCATCGCCGCCAACATCGATACGCTGTTCATCGTCACCTCCTGCAATCAGGATTTCAGCGTCGCCCGCCTCGAACGCTATCTGGTGCTCACGCGCGAGGTGGGCGTCGATCCGGTGGTCATTCTGACGAAGGCCGACCAGGCAGCGACGCCCGAACGCTTCGTCGATGCGGCACGCGCGCTCCAGTCGGGGTTGCAGGTGGCGCTGATCGACGGGCGCGATCGCGCGAGCGTCGCTGGCCTTGCTCGCTATTGCGGGCTGGGCAAGACCGTCGCGCTGGTCGGATCGTCGGGCGTCGGCAAATCGACCCTGATCAACACGCTGATGGGTTCAAACACCATCGCGACACAAGCGGTTCGCGAGGATGACGGCAAAGGTCGGCACACGACCACCGTCCGCCAGATGCATCGATTGGCCAGTGGCGTGGGCGGTGGCGGCTGGCTCGTCGACACCCCCGGCATGCGCGAGCTCCAGATGTCCGAAGTGGCCTCGGGCGTTATCGACGTCTTCGACGATGTGATCGCCGTGACGCTCGACTGCCGGTTCGCCAACTGCACCCATATCGACGAGCCGGGATGTGCCATCCAGCCTGCGATCGCGGCGGGGACGCTCGATCCCGCTCGCGTCGAACGCTGGCGCAAGCTTACCCAGGAAAATGCGGTGAATACCGGCGCTGCGGCGGTTCGCCGCGCTCGCCTGGGAAAAGCCAGGAAAAGGAGATGATGATTGGCTGACCTCGACCTTCGGGCGCTCGAATCCGAGCGCCGGCGATTATGGGCCGAATGCCGCCTCAAGGG
Organism: Sphingomonas sp. 37zxx; assembly: GCF_000786205.1. Lineage (GTDB taxonomy): Bacteria > Pseudomonadota > Alphaproteobacteria > Sphingomonadales > Sphingomonadaceae > Sphingomonas. The sequence continues at coordinate 157,119 of NZ_JROH01000003.1, forward strand.
CCTGCCCAGGGGCACGCCCGAACGGCTCAGGATCGATGAGATCGACATGTTGCTGGCCGATCACCGGGCAAAACCCGCCGGCTAAGCCAGGGGATTTCACGCTGGCCGATCCCTTTTATCATCGTCATTCCCGCGAAGGCGGGAATGACGATGGAAATGCGGTAGCATCGCGTCAGGATGCTTTAGATTATATCGCCATCTTGCCGATGGGGTGCGTGGGAAACGACCACTCACGCCGCGTTGAAACCCGCCATCTCCTCCATCAGCCATTCGCGAAAACGCCGCATCGCGTTGAATTCGGGCCGCGAGATCAGGCGGGTCAGCCAATAGCGGCCGACATCGACCTCGACCGAAAAGGGCTGGACGAGCAATCCTGCCGCAAGCTCGCGCGCAAACATCACCGGCGGCAAAAGCGCAACGCCCAGGCCGGCGGCCGCCGCAGATGCCATGAGTGCGGAACTGTCGAACACCGGGCCACGAAGGATCGGGCCGGGCACGCCGGCGGCATCGAACCAGCGCGACCATTCATCCGGGCGGTACGAACGCAACAGCCGTTGATGCACCAGGTCGAGCGGAGCGGTGAGCTGCGCCGCGATTGCCGGGGTGCATGCCGGTGCCATCGGTGCTGCCAATAATGGTTCCGAATGAGTGCCGTGCCACGCGCCGTCGCCAAATCGGATCGCGAAATCAAGCGCTTCGGCGGCCAGATCGACGCGATTATTGTTGGTCGAAATCCGCAAGTCGATCGATGGATGGGCGCGAGCGAACGCATCCAGGCGTGGGAGCAGCCAGCCGCTGGCGAACGTGCCGACGACGCCAATCTTCAGCGGTTCGCGAACATGACCCTCGCCATATTGGTCGAGCGCCGCAGCGACGCGATCGAACATTTCGGCGAGTACCGGCACCAATGTACGCCCCTCGTCGGTCAGCGCGAGCCCCCGCGGCAAGCGATGGAACAGCCGCGTGTCGAGCCGGCGCTCAAGCTGCGCCACCTGGTGGCTGACCGCGCCCTGGCTTACGCAAAGTTCGATCGCCGCACGGGTGAAATTCAGGTGGCGCGCCGCTGCTTCGAAGGCACGCAGGGCGTTCAGCGGCAATTGGGCGCGGTCCATGCCCAAACCCTCATTTATTCTCATGGCTTTGTCGAGAAATCATGCTTTGTCGTGGACGCGATCGGTCGGCAATTCGGGGGCGAAGGGAAATGAAATGATCGAATTCATCATCGGTGCCGCCTGGCTTGCGGGCATCAGCGGCACGCCCGTCGGTGCGGTGGCGCAGGCGCAGTCCCCAAGGGGGGCGGCCACCGCCCGCCAGGCACCGCCCAGCCCAGACGATCCGCTGACGAAGCCGATGGCTCTGGAAAACGCCAGGAAATGGCTTGTGCCTGTGCCGCCGGAGAAAATCTTCGGCACCAGCTATCTTGTCGGGTTCGGCGGCCTCAGCGTTGCGCTGATCGATACCGGTGCGGGATTGATCCTGATCGATGGCGCGCTGCCCCAGGCGGCGTCGGCAATATTGGCCAATGTTCGCACGCTGGGATTCGACCCCAAAGACATCAGATTAATTCTTAGCACCGAGCCGCATTACGACCATGGCGGCGGCCTTGCGGCGCTAGCCCGCGACACTGGTGCCACCGTGGTCGCCAGCGATCGAGGCGCCGATGGTTTGCGGGCAGGCGCGAACACAAAGGACGACCCGCAGTTCAGCTATGGCGGCAACTGGCCGCGCGTGACGAGGATTCGCGTGGTGAAGCATGGCGAGGTGATCAGGCTCGGCCGCACGGCGATCACCGCGCACGCCACCCCCGGCCACACGATGGGAAGCATGAGCTGGAGCTGGCAAGCGTGTGAGGCGAATGCGTGCAAGGCAGTCGTCTTTGCATCGAGCCTGAACCCCGTATCCGCCGATGATTACCGCTATACCGCGCCATCCAGCGCCCCGATTTTGAGGGGATTCAGGGCAAGCTACCAGCGGCTTGACCGGCTGCCATGCGACATCCTGATCGCCGCGCATCCCGACAATGCAGGCAATGGGCGCTACAACGACAAGCCGGGCGCATGCCGCGCCTATGCCGAGCGGTCCCGCCGCTTGCTGACAAAACGGCTTGCGAGCGAACGCGACGACGCGGCGAAATAGGATGCGCGGGCGTTAATGGCAGCGGGCGGGGGGGCAGGCTCAGGCGTCGGGCACAACCTTCCCCGCATTGCTCCAGCGCGCACCGAGCCCAGTGAGGGCAACATACAAGGCCGGCACAAACAGCAAGGCGAGGCAGGTCGAACTGAGCATCCCCGCAAAGACCGAAATGCCGATCGACTTGCGCGCCGCCGCGCCGGCTCCGCTGGAGGTGATCAGCGGCACCACTCCGAGCAGGAACGCCAGCGATGTCATCACGATCGGGCGGAAACGTTCACGGCATGCCTTGATCACGGCGGCTTCGGGGGTGTCGCCTTGATCGTGCCGTTCTCGGGCGACTTCGACGATCAGGATCGCGTTTTTGGCTGAGAGCGCGATCAGCAGCACCAGCCCGATCTGGACATAGATATTGTTCGCCAGCCCGACCGCGCCCAGCACTCCCACCGTGCCGAGCAGCGCCAGCGGCACCGCGCCCAGCACCGCTAGCGGCAACAACCAGCTCTCATATTGCCCGGCCAGCATGAAATAGACGAGCAGGATCGACAGCGCGAACACCAGCAGCGCCGCCGACCCCGCGAGCTTTTCCTGATAGGACAGGCCGGTCCAGGCATAGTCCATGCCGCTGGGCAGCGTTTCCCTGGCGATCTGGTCGAGCGCCGCCAGCGCCTGACCCGAACTATAGCCCGGTGCCGCCGCGCCGTTGATCGATGCGGTGGGGAACAGGTTGTACAACCCGATCAGCGCCGGCCCGGTGGTGCGATCGACGCTGACCAGCGCCGATAGCGGCACCATCGCGCCCGATCGGCTGCGCACCGCCAGCCGGGTGATGTCGTCCGGGCGCATCCGGAACGGCACATCGGCCTGGACGAACACCGTATAGGTCTGGCCGAACCGAGCGAACTGGTTGGCATAGGAAGAACCCAGATAGCCAGCGAGCACATCGAACACGTCGCCCGGCGACACGCCCAGCGCCTCCGCGCGCGCACGATCGACCCGGACGGCAAGCTGCGGTGCATCGGCGCGGAAGGGCGTGAACGCCTGGCCGATCTCGGGGCGCTGTGCAGCCTTTTCGAGCATGGCGTTGGTCACCTGCGCCAGCCGCGCGAAATCCTGGCTGCCATCGACCAGCTCGACCTGCATCTGGAAACCACCCGAGAGGCCAAGGCCGGGTATCGCCGGGGGCACCGTCAGCAGAGTATTCGCCTGCTGCACCGCGCGGAAACGCTCGCGCAAATCGGCATAGACCGACGCCAGATCCGCCGATCGCATGTTCGCCCGCACATCCCATGGCTTGAGCACGATATAGAGGATGCCGGCATTGGCGAGCGACGCATTATTGTCGAGCGCCGACACCCCGCCGATCAGGATGGCATGATCGACGGCGGGATTTGCCTGCGCGATCCGGGTCAGTCGATTCATCGCCTGTTCGGTCCGTTCGAGCGTCGCCCCGCTGGGCAACTGCGCGATCGCCAGCAGATAGCCCTGATCCTCATTGGGGATGAACCCGGTGGGAATCCGGCTCAGCCCGAAAACCGCCACCCCGAACAGCGCCAGCGCGACCAGCACTGCCAGCCCGCTGCGGCGCAATATCCGTTCGATCAACGCGACATAGCGATTCTCGATCGCGGCATAGCCCCGGTTGAATCCCCGCCGAAACCGCGCGACCGGCCCGCGCCCATCGTTTTGGAGCCCCTCGCTTTCAGGTGTGTGGTGCCGCGCGCGCAGCCACTGCGCGCTTTGGGTCGGCTTCAGCGTCAGCGCGTTGACCGCGCTGAGAAAGGCGGTGGCGGCGATGACGAGCGCGAACTGGCGATACATCTCCCCGGTAACGCCGGGCAGAAACGCCGCCGGCAGAAACACCGCCATCAGCACCAGCGTGATCCCCAGGATCGGGCCGAGCAACTGGCGCATCGCCTGATCGGCGGCTTCGCGCGGGGCCATCCCTTCCTCCAGCCGCTGGGTCACGCCTTCGACGACGACGATCGCATCATCGACGACGATGCCGATCGACAGCACGATCGCGAACAAGGTGAGCAGGTTGATCGAAAAGCCCAGCGCAGCCATCGCCGCAAAGGCACCGATGATCGTCACGGGCACCGTGGTCGCCGGCACCAAGGTCGCGCGCCAATCCTGCAGGAACAACAGGATCACCAGCAGCACCAGCACGCCCGCTTCGACCAGCGTTTTGTACACCTCGTTGATCGAGGCGCGGACAAATTCGGTGGTGTCGAGCGGGATGGTGTATCCCAGGCTTTCGGGAAATTGCTTCGACAGCCGCGCCATCGTGTCGCGCACCGCCGCTGCGGTCTGAAGCGCGTTGGCGTCGCTCGACTGATAGATCGCGATGCCGGCGGCAGGGCTGCCGTCATAGCGGAAGAACTGGCCATAGCCGATGCTGCCCAGTTCGATCCGGGCAACGTCGCGCAGCCGGGTGAGCGGCTCACCATGGGTGTTGCCCGCCTTGACGATGATCGCGCCGAAATCCTCGGGTCGCTCGAAGCTGCCGTCGACATTGACGGTAAGCTGTAGCGGCTGCCCAGTGGCGGCGGGCGGCGAGCCGAGCTGGCCCGCCGTCACCTTCTGGCTTTGCTTGGCGATGGCCGCGAGCACATCATTGGGTTGCAGCCCGCGCGCGCGCATCAGCGCCGGATCGAGCCAGACGCGCATGCTGTAGGGGCCAGCGCCGAACACCGTGACGTCGCCAACGCCGGGCAAGCGGGCAAGCTGATCGCGCAACCGCGCCGTCGCGTAATTGGCCAGCGCCAGGCTGCCATGGCGTCCGTCGCGCGACGTCAGCGTGATCATCTGGAGGATCGCGGTCGATTTCTGCCGCGTGACCACGCCCTGTTGCTGCACGGCGGCGGGCAATTGCGGGATCGCGATCGCCACCCGGTTTTGCACTAGTGGTCCGATTCTGACATTTGCTAC
>NZ_JROH01000038.1 GCF_000786205.1 Sphingomonas sp. 37zxx
AGATCATCAGCATCGCCCCGCGATCGCTGGGTGAGTTGTTCCGCAACATTCCCGGTATTCGCGTGAATGCCAGCACGGGCGAAGTTGGCAACAGCTATACCGTCCGCGGCCTGCCGCTGGTCAACGATGGCAGCAAATATATCCAGATCCAGGAAGACGGCTTGCCGATCCTGGAATTCGGCGACCTGCTGTCGCTGACTCCGGACACCTTTGTGCGCGCAGACCTCAATGTAGCCCAGGTCGAATCGATTCGCGGCGGCTCTGCCTCGACCTTCGCATCGAACGCGCCGGGCGGCGTCATCAACCTGATCTCCAAGACCGGCGAGGTCGAGGGCGGATCGGTGATCGCCACCATCGGCATCGACTTCGAAAGCTATCGTACCGATTTCGACTACGGAGCGCGTCTGGGCGATGGCTGGCGCTTCCACGTCGGCGGGTTCTATCGTGAAGGCGAAGGCCCCCGCGAAACCGGCATGAACTCCATGCGCGGTGGCCAGGTGAAGTTCAACGTCACCAAGCAGTTCAGCGGCGGCTACATCCGCGTCTACGGTAAATTGCTCGACGACCGCACCCCGAGCTTCATGAATGCGCCGCTGCTGGTGACCGGGACGAATGAAAAACCGAACTTCGTCGACCCCCGCGGCACCGACATCCGGTCATCGTCGATATGGTCCACCCGCCTTCCCGGTTCGCTCTGGCTTGGGGCCTCGGGTGCGCCTACTCAGGGTGATCTCGGCCAGGGCACGCACGCCAAGTCCAAGGCATTGGGCTTCGATGGGCAGTTCAACTTGGGCGAATGGTCGATCACCAACCGTTTCCGCTATGCCGACCAATCGATGCGCAGCATCGTCTTGTTCCCATCGGCAGCAGCACCTGCCGCAGCTTTCGCAACCCCATTCGGCGGCCCGGGCGCACGGCTTAGCTATGCGGCAGGCGCACGCGCCGGTCAGGCATTTGATCCGAGCGGCAACGGCCTGCTGACCCTTTCGTTCGTTGCAGATTCCATCGTCCCCGATGTCAGCAACATGACCAACGACCTGCGTCTCAGCCGGGTGTGGAAAGTCGGCGGCGGCGATTTCACCACCACCGCCGGTCTCTATCGTTCGAGCCAGCAATATGTATCGGAAATCGGTTTCACGACCTTGTTCCAAGACGCGGTCGGCGGCGGCCAGTCGGTTCCGCTCAACCTGGCTACCGCAACTGGAATTCCAATCACGGATGGCGGCGTTCTGATCTATGGTCTTCCAGGCGGCAGCGGGACCACCAAGAACACGGATCTGAACTATCAGGTCACGGCTCCGTTCGGATCGTTCAACTTTGCTCAGGGCAAGTTCGCCATCGGCGGTTCGGTGCGCTGGGATAACATCCGGGTGCGCGGCAACATTATGAACGACAGAGGGGCCAAGCCGTTTGACATCAATGGCAACGGGTCGCTCTCAATCCCCGAAAGCCAGGTCACCTTTATCCCGGTTGGCGTGACCTTCCCTGTGAACTATAACCACGACTATCTATCCTATTCTCTCAGCGCCAACTATCGCGTGTCGGAACCGTTTGCGGTCTTCGCCCGGTATAGCCGGGGCGGACGCGCCGGGGCAGACAAGATCCTGTTCACGCCTGCGGTCAGCACCGCTACCGGCGCACTGCTCGACAGTGCTGCAGGTCACGACACGCTGCGCCAGGCTGAAATCGGACTGAAGTACCGCAAGGACGGCATCGTGCTGAACCTGACAGGCTTCTATGCGCTTACCGACGAGACGAATGCTCAGATCACGACCAATCCGGCGACCGGCCTTGCCCAGTTGGCAGCGGTTGCCCGTTCATACATGGCCTATGGGCTTGAGTTCGAGGGCGGCATCCGTCGTGGTCCGTTCAGCCTCACCGCCCACGCAACCTATACCGAAGCGCAAATCGACGCGGCGGAAAACCCGGCCCTGGTCGGCAACATTCCGCGCGGCCAGCCCAAGCTGCTGTGGGGCCTGCGTCCGCAGTACGACACCGAGCAGTTCTCGGTGGGGGCCAACATCATTGGCACCACAGGAAGCTTTGCCCAGGACGTCAACCAGCTGCGTCTGCCCGCGTTTACCACGGTGGGGGCATTTGCCCAGTTCCGTCCGATGGAACGGGTCGAACTGAGCGTGAACGCCAGCAACCTGCTGAACGAACGTGCCATCACCGCCGTGACCGAAGGCGCGATCCCAGCATCGGGCGTGGTTATGGCCCGCACCATGTATGGCCGCACCGTCACAACATCGGCGCGTTTCTTCTTCTAAAACACCAAGCGGCGGCATCGCGGCTGCGCCAACACCTGGCGCAGCCGCGATGTCGGTTTCGGCTGATAGTGCACCCATTCAACAGCTTGGCACGACGTAATGCGGCCCAGTCCAAGTCGCCATACCCTGTGGCAACTACGCAATTCTCACATGTAAAGATGGTAAATGTCACTTTAAATAATAGATTAAGCAGACATAATCGCAGTTCTCCGATAGTCGTTCTACTATATAACGAACCATGGCACTGTTGCAGATTTGTCGAACTTTGCACTGTTTAAAGGAAAAATAGCGCATCCGCGCCGTCGGTTCCTCCTCCCTCCTATAAATGCCTCATACGTCATGGTGATGAGGCTTGAAAATGAACCGTCGGACTTTTGGTTTTACCCACTACGCATCGGCCATCGCGATCGCCGCTGGCAGTTTCGTCGCACCCGCCTCTGCCCAAGAAACCGAGCCGGTTACCGCGTGGGAGGCAAGCCGCACCGTCGATGATGGGGACATGGTCACCACCGGTGTCGCACGCGGACGCGATCGTCTGAACAGCGCAACCTCGACCAGCGCGATCAAGGAAAACGAGATCATCCGTCTCGCCCCGCGCTCGCTGGCCGAATTGTTCCGCAACATTCCCGGCATCCGCGTCGAAGCAGGGGCCGGTGAATCGCAGAACAACTACACCGTGCGCGGCCTGCCAATGGTCAACGGCGCCAGCAAGTACATCCAGATCCAGGAAGACGGCCTGCCCGTCATGGAGTTTGGCGACCTGATGCGCCTGACGCCCGACCTCTTCGTGCGCGCTGACTTCAATGTCGGCCAGGTTGAATCCATCCGTGGCGGCTCGGCTTCCACCTTCGCATCCAACGCCCCCGGCGGCGTGATCAACCTGATTTCCAAGACCGGTGAGGTCGAGGGCGGATCGGTGATGGGCACCATCGGCGTCGACTTTCAAAGCTATCGCACCGATTTCGATTATGGTGGGCAGCTTGGCAATGGCTGGCGTTTCCATGTCGGCGGTTTCTACCGCGAGGGCGAAGGCGTGCGTGAAACCGGGTTTAACGCCATGCGCGGCGGCCAGGTGAAGATGAACGTCACCAAGCAGTTCAATGGCGGTTACATCCGCGTCTATGCCAAGCTGCTCGACGATCAGGTTCCCGCCTTTACCGGTATGCCGCTGCTGATCACTGGCACCAACGACAATCCGTCGTTCGCCGATCCGCGTGGTGCCGACAGCCGCATCGATTCGATGCTGTCGCCCAGTTTGCCCGTCGTCCTTACGCTGGGCTCGTCGGGGGCCGCGCGGCGCAGGAACTTCACGAACGGTGTAGAGGTTCAGGCCAAGTCGCTGGGCTTTGACGCGCAATTCGGCCTGGGCGAATGGTCGGTCACCAACCGCTTCCGCTATACCGACCAGTCTGCACGCAATACGACCCTGATACCGTCGGGTGCGGCACCTGCCGGTCAGTTTGCGACCCGCTTTGGTGGCGCTGGCGCTGGCTTCAGCTATGCAGCGGGGCCGCGCGCAGGACAGCCGTTCAATACCGCAGACGGCAACGGTCTGGTTTCCTTGTCCTTCTATTCCGACAATGATGCCCCCGATGTCAGCAATATGACCAACGATCTGCGCCTCAGCCGCGTTTGGAATATGGGCGGTGGCGATCTGACGACGACGGCGGGCCTTTATCGGTCGAACCAGAAGTTCGTTTCAGAAATCGGCTTTGCGACCTTCTTTCAGGATGTCGTGGGAGGTGGCGAGGCGGTGCCGCTCAACCTTAGGAATGCAGCCGGTGCGCTGCTGACCGAAGGCGGTTACCGCAACTATGGCGGCCCCGGTGCTTCGGGCAACATCCGCGACAACAATGTGACCTACCAGACGACGGCGCCCTTTGCCTCGGTCAACTTCTCAAAGGGCAAGATCGCCGTGGGTGGTTCGGTTCGCTGGGACAACAGCCGTGCAAGCGGTAACATCATGAACGACCCTGGCGTGCGGCAGTTCGACATGAACAGCGACGGCATCATTTCGGCGCCTGAAAGGCTGGTGGCGTTCGTTCCGGTGGGTGTGACCCAGCCGGTTAACTACCGCCACGATTATCTGTCATATTCGGCTAGCGTGAACTATCGCATTGCAGAGCCATTTGCCATGTTCGCCCGCTACAGCCTGGGTGGAAGAGCCGCGGCGGACAAGATCCTGTTCACCGCCGCGCTCAGCCCGACAACCGGCGCGCTGCTCGACAGCAGCGCTGGCGACGACAGCGTGCGTCAGGCCGAAATCGGGCTCAAGTTCCGCAAGAACGGTATCACGCTGAACCTGACTGGCTTCCACGCCAAGACCGATGACACCAACTCACAGATCCGCACGAACCCTACCACCGGCGTGCTTGAGCTTGGCTCGGTCACGCGCGCTTACGAAGCCTATGGGGTTGAGTTTGAGGGCGGCTTCCGTCGTGGTCCGTTCAGCGTCATGGCGCATGCCACGTACACCGAAGCCGAGATCAGCAGCGCTGAGAACCCGGCGCTGGAAGGTAACATCCCGCGCAATCAGCCCAAGCTGCTGTTCGGCTTGACGCCGCAGTTCGACACCGACACCTTCACGGTTGGTGCCAATGTCATCGGCGTCACCGACAGCTTCAGCCAGGACGTTAACCTGCTGCGGATGCCAGGCTACACCACTGTTGGCCTGTTTGCGCAGGTTCGGCCGATGGAGCGCGTCGAACTTAGCATCAATGCCAACAACGCGCTGAACGAGCGTGCGATCACGGGCATCTCGGAAGGGGCCGTGCCAGCATCGGGCGTCGTCATAGCACGGCCGCTTTTTGGTCGCTCGGTCTCTACATCGCTGCGCTTCTTCTTCTAACGCCGACCTACCACGTACCACGCCATCCCGGTCGCGCCCCAAACGGCGCGGCCGGGATTGTCGTTTGAAACGACAGCAACGTGGCGCTGACCGGCCTGCCGCGGTCAGGGCTATGCGAGGAACGCGGAAAAATCACCCTGATCCCGCGATTGCGCGCCGGCCCGAAACGGGCGGTGGCGGAGAGGGTGGGATTCGAACCCACGGTGAGCTTCCACCCACGGCGGTTTTCAAGACCGCTGCCTTAAACCACTCGGCCACCTCTCCGCATGCCGTGCTCAGCGATTACACAGGTCGGCGGGTTTTCTGCAAGCCTCCTGACGCCAAGGGGTTCCTGCGGCGGGTAAGAATGTGCCAATAGTCGGCACCACGGCCGGCGGGGGCCGGGTGGAGCTTGGTAATGCGTATTTTGGGTTCGATCCTTTTGGCCGGTCTGGCGCTTGGCGGTGGGGGCGGCGGCGCGGCGGCGCAGGATGATGCCGGTTTCCAGACCTATCTCGCCACCGTGCGGACCAAGGCGATCCGCGACGGCGTGAGCGAGCGGACGCTGAACGCGGTATTGCCGACGCTGACGGTCAATCCGCGCGTGATCGATCTGGATCGCAGCCAGCCGGGCAGTTCCAGCCCCAATGCCCCCATCTCCAATTTCGCGCCCTATCGCGCACGGCATGTCGATGCGGCTCGGATCGGGCGCGGGCGATCGGCTTATCAGGGCAATCTGAGCCGACTGCGAGAGATTGAGCGGCGCTTTGGGGTGCCTGGGCCGATCCTGATCGCGATCTGGGGGCATGAAACCAATTATGGCGGCTATACCGGCGATTTCGATCTGCCGCGCTCGCTGGCGACGCTTGCCTATGAAGGACGCCGCCGTTCGCTGTTTGAAGGTGAGTTCATCGCGCTGCTGAAGATCATCGATCGCGGCGTCGCGCGCGAACAGCTCAAAGGGAGCTGGGCCGGCGCGATGGGCTATCCGCAATTTCTGCCGTCGGTCTATCTGCGGCTGGCGGTCGATGGCGATGGCGATGGCAAGGCCAATATCTGGTCGAACGAGGCCGACGCGCTGGCATCGATCGGCAATTACCTGTCCAACGCCGGCTGGCGGCGCGGCCAGCCCTGGGGCGTTGCGGTGAACGTGCCCGCCGGCCTTGCGCGCGCGCCGCTCGAAACCCGCACCGTCTCGCCGCGCTGCCCCCGCGTGTTCGACCGGCACACCCAATGGCGAACCATCGCCGAATGGCGCGCCCTCGGCCTGACGCCGCAAGGCTCGGTGCTGCCCACCGACGATGTGCTGGCAACATTGCTCGAGCCAGATGGGCAGGGGCGCACCGCTTATCTGTTGACCAGTAATTATCGGGTTATCCTCGATTATAATTGCTCCAATTTCTATGCTCTTTCGGTGGGGTTGCTGGCCGATGAAGTTTCGCGCTGAACTGTTGATCGTCGGCTTGCTGGCGGCCGCTGGCACCGCCGCGGCGCAGGAAGCGCCGCCGGCCGAAGTCACGAGCGCCGCCGGGCCGCTCGGCACCTCGGGCGCGACCAAGCGCTATGACGCAGTTGGCCGCGCCGCCCTTGCCGACACGCTCGAAAGCCCGATCGGTGCCGGCCATGCGACGTTGCCGGTCGGCAGCGTTGCCGAGGTGACGGCGCTCGATACCGGACGAACGATATTGGTGCCGGTCACGGCGCGCGTGCCTGCCGCCACCGGACAAGTCATCGCGCTGGCACCCGGCGCGCTCTCCGCGCTCGGGGTGCAGGCGCAGGCGGGTGTCCGGGTTCGAAGCGTCACGCCGTCGCCGCAGGACCAGGCGGCGTTGCTTGACGGACGGCCAGGCTTGCCCCGGCTCGATGCGCCCCCGGTGCTTTTGGTCGGCCTTCGCAAGCAACTCGCGGCGGAAGCGCCGGTCGCGCCACCCGCTACGGTGCCGCCTGTTACGGTCGCGGTGCCGCCAAGACCAACGCCAGCACCCAAACCCGCCCCGCCGGCAAAGCCTCCGGCAACCGGCGACTGGTTCGTCCAGGTCGCCGCCTTGTCCAGCGAGCCGCGGGCAAAGGCACTTGCCAGCCAGCTTGGCGGCAGGACAAATGCCGCCGGGCGCTTCTGGCGGGTCCAGCTCGGGCCGTTCCCCGATGCCGCCGCCGCCAGTTCCGCCCGCACGCGGGTGGCCGAAAGCGGCTATCCCGACGCCACCGTCTTTCGATCGAAATGATCCTCAAGCCACCAGGGTTCGTGTTTTCCATGAAGAAACTGCTCGTACTGCCGCCCATCGTCCTCGCGCTGGCGACGCCTGCCTCGGCGCAGCGCCCGCCCTATGACACGCCGGCACCCGTGGCCTTTATCGAGGATTTGTCGTCGGGTGCGGTGTTGTACGCCAAGGGTGCCGACCGGCGGATGCCGCCGGCGTCGATGGCCAAGATGATGACCGCCTATGTCATCTTCGACATGCTGAAAAAGGGCGAACTCAAGCTCGACCAGAAATTCCGCGTCCGCCCCGAAACCTGGGAGCGCTGGCATGGGCCAAAGGCTGGATCGACGATGTTCCTGTCGCCCAACGAGGAAGTGAGCGTCGAAAACCTGCTCTACGGCGTGGTCGTGCTCTCGGGCAACGATGCCTGCGTGGTGCTGGCCGAAGGGATTGCCGGCACAGAGGCGGCGTTCGCCAACCTGATGAACCAGCGCGCCAGGGCGATCGGCCTGAGCAACAGCCAGTTCGGCAATTCCAACGGCTGGCCCGATGAAGGCCGCACTTATGTCACCGCGCGTGATCTGGCGACGCTGGCCAAGGTGACGATCGAGGAGCATCCCAAGCTCTATAAGAAATTCTACACCCGCCGGGACTTTAGCTGGGGCCAGACGATGGGCGGCAACGCCATCACCCAGGCCAATCGCGATCCCTTGCTCGGCCGCGTCGATGGTGCCGATGGGCTCAAGACCGGCCATACCGAGGAGGCGGGCTATGGCTTCACCGGATCGGCTGAACAGGGCGGTCGGCGGCTGGTGATGGTGCTGGCGGGGCTTACCAGCTTCAACCAGCGGATCAGTGAATCGGTGCGCTTCATGGAATGGGGCTTTGGCGCCTGGAAGGCCCGGCCGATCGTCAAGAAGGGCAAGCGAGTCGAAACCGCCGACGTCCAGTTGGGCGGTGAATCGACCGTCGGCCTGGTCGCGCCGCGTGACCTGACCATCACCGTGCCGTCGGGCACCAGCGCGGCGATCACCGCCAAGGTGGTGTATCAGGGACCGATCCAGGCACCGATCGCCGCCGGCCAGCATATCGCCGATCTGGTCATCACCAGCGCCGACACCGGCGAACAGCGGCTGCCGCTGGTCGCCGAGACTGCGGTCGCCGAAGCGGGCTTCTTCGGGCGGGTATGGGCCGGCCTGATGTCGCTGTTCGCTTGATCGGGCGGTTCATCTCGCTCGAAGGCGGGGAGGGGGCCGGGAAATCGACTCAGGCCTCCGCCCTGGCGGCAGCGCTGGAGGCGCGCGGGGTTCACGTGCTGGTAACGCGCGAACCCGGCGGCAGCGAAGGGGCCGAGGCGATCCGCAACCTGCTGATGCAGGGCGATGTCGCACGGTGGAGCGCGCATGCCGAAGCTTTGCTGTTCGCCGCCGCGCGCGCCGATCATGTCGAAAAGCGGATTCGCCCGGCGATCGAGGCGGGGACATGGGTGATTTGCGACCGTTATGTCGATTCCACCCGCGCCTATCAGGGCGCGCAGGGGATCGACGATGCCGCGATCCTGGCGCTGCACGGCTTTGGCTCAAAGGGGTTGCTGCCCGATCGTACCTTCCTGCTGGCATTGCCGCGTGCCGATGGGCAACAGCGGACCCAGGCGCGCGATGGTGCGGCGAATGATCGCTTCGAAGCCCGCGATACCGCATTTCACGAGGCGGTTGCCGCCGGGTTCGAGCGGATCGCCGCGAACGAACCCGATCGGGTGAGGCGCATCGATGCTGCGATGGCCCCGGCGGAGGTCACTCAGGCGCTGGTCGCGGGCCTTGCCGATCTGTTGCCATGACGGCGGCGGTTGGCAATGACGCTGCGCGCGCTGCCTTCGCCGCCGCGATGGCGGGCGATGCGCTGCACCATGCCTGGTTGATCACCGGCCCTGAAGGCACCGGCAAGGCCAGCTTTGCAACCGATATGGCCCGCCGGATGCTGGCCTATGCCGTCGATCCGTCGCTCGATCCAGCGGCACCTGTCCCCGCCGGGCATCGCATCGGCGCGTTGCTCGATGCCAGGTCGCACCCCGATTTCCGATTGCTGACGCGATTACCCAAAGATGCCGACAAGCCCGACCAGGATGTCGCGCGCAGCATCACCATCGCGCAGATCCGCACGTTGCAACCGATGTTCGCGACCAAGCCGTCGATGTCGCCGCGCCGCGTGGTGCTGATCGATTCGATCGACGATCTCGAACGCGGCGGGGCCAATGCGCTGCTGAAGAATCTCGAAGAACCGCCGGCGGGAACGATCTTTTTGCTGGTCAGCCATGCGCCGGGGCGGCTGCTGCCCACCATCCGGTCGCGATGCCGGCTGCTGCGCTTCTCGCCGCTTGAAGATGCCGAAGTCGCTTCGGTGCTGCGGCAGGTGCTGCCGGAAGCGGGGGAGGACGAAATCGCGGTGCTGGTGCGTGCGGGCGCCGGATCACCGGGCAAGGCATTGCGCTTTGCCGGATTGGATATGGCATCGATCGAGCGTGATCTGGCGCTGCTCGCCGATCGCGGCGATCCCGACAATGCCATTCGATCGCGACTGGCCAAGGCGCTGGGGCCAAAGGCCGCGCAACCCCGCTACGCCGCGTTTCTGGAGCGGGTGCCGACCTTCCTGGCCGAACGCGCGCACACCTTGCAGGGCAGGGCGCTGCGCGAAGCACTCGATGCACATGCCGCCGCCCGCGACGTCGCGGGTGCGGCAATCGGCTTGTCGCAGGATGCGGGTGCTGCCGTGTTCGAAATCGGTGGCATCGTCGCACGCCTGGCGCGCTGACGGCTGGGCAACGGGGCTTGTGCCGCGCCCCTTCCACCCCCTAAACGCCGCGCATGGCCGAACCTTATTACATCACCACCGCGATCCATTACCCCAACGGCAAGCCGCATATCGGCCATGCCTATGAAATGATCGCCGCCGACGCGATTGCCCGTTTCCAGCGGCAGGCTGGGCGCGATGTGCGCTTCCAGACCGGCACCGACGAGCATGGCCTCAAAATGGTGCAGACCGCGCGCGATCGCGGCGTGCCGGTGCGCGCACTCGCCGACGAGATGTCAGGCTATTTCAGCGATATGGCGCAGCGTCTGAACATTTCGTGCGATCGTTTCATCCGCACGGTCGAACCCGAACATTATCGCGCCAGCCAGGCGATCTGGCAGGCGATGCAGGACGCAGGCGACCTGTATCTCGATCGTTATGAAGGCTGGTACTCGGTTCGCGACGAAGCCTTTTACGAGGAAAAGGAACTGACCGAGGGGGCAGGGGGCGTGAAGCTTTCGCCGCAGGGCACGCCCGTTGAATGGACTGCCGAGGAGACATGGTTCTTTCGCCTGTCGAAATATCAGCAGCCTTTGCTCGATTTCTACGCCGCCAATCCGGGCTTCATCCGCCCCGAAAGCCGCCGCAACGAAGTGCTTCGCTTCGTCGAGGGCGGGCTGATCGACCTGTCGGTATCGCGCACCAGCTTCGATTGGGGCGTGCCGGTGCCCGGCAGCGACGGCCATGTGATGTATGTCTGGGTCGATGCCCTAACCAACTATCTCACCGGCACCGGCTATCCCGATGGCGGTGAGCTTTCGCGCTATTGGCCGGCGGCATCGCACATCATCGGCAAAGACATTGTCCGGTTTCATGCGGTGTATTGGCCCGCATTCCTGATGTCGGCGGGGCTTGCCCTGCCGAAAGAAGTGTTCGGCCACGGCCACGTGCTCAATCGCGGCGAGAAGATGTCGAAGTCGCTTGGCAATGTCGCCGATCCGATGGCGCTGGCCGATGCGTTCGGGGTCGATGCGCTGCGCTATTTCCTGCTCCGCGACATCGGCTGGGGCCAGGATGGCAGCTATTCGCCGCGCGCGATCGCCATGCGCGCCAATGCCGATCTGTCGAACAGCTTCGGCAATCTGGCGCAGCGGACGCTGGCATTTATCGCCAAGAATTGCGACGGTGCGATGCCGGGGCCGGGGAAGGGCGATCCTGCCGACGCGGCGCTGCTGGCGACGGTTGCCGAGGCCAATGCCGAGTTCATCCGGCTGTTCGGCGATCATGGCCTCACCCAGGCGTTAGAGGCGTGGATGCGCGGGGTGTTTGCCTGCAACCAATATATCGACGTGCAGGCACCCTGGGCGCTGCGCAAGACCGATCCCGATCGGATGGAGGCGGTGCTGGGCACGCTGATCCGGGCGATCCGGCTATGTGCGATCACCATCCTGCCGGTGGTGCCGACCGCAGCGGCGGCAATGCTAGATCAATTGGGGGTCGAAGATCGCAGCCATGCCGCGCTTGCCGACAATGATTGGTATGCCGGCCATGCGGCAACGGGCTTTCGCATCGCCCCGCCAACCCCCATCTTCCCTCGACTGGACATCCCCGAGGAGGAACCGGCGGCATGATGCTGGCCGACAGCCATTGCCACCTGAATCACAAAGGGTTGGTCGACGAACAACAAGCGGTGCTTGCGCGTGCCCGCGCGCGCGGCGTCGCCGCGATGCTCAACATCTCGACCCGGCAAAGCGAATGGGCCGACGTCGTCGCCACTGCCGAGCATGAGGCCGATGTGTGGGCAACCGTCGGCGTCCATCCGCATGAGGCCGATGCGCACCGGCACATTGATGCCGAAGCGCTGATCGAGGCGGCCGACCACCCCCGCGTCGTAGGGCTGGGCGAATGCGGGCTGGATTACTACTACGACCACAGCGATCGCGCGGCGCAAGCGATAAGCTTCCGCGCACATTGCGCCGCCGCACGCGCCACCGGCCTGCCCATCATCGTCCATACTCGCGATGCCGAGGAAGATACCGCCGCCATCCTGTGCGACGAACTGGGGAAGGGGGCTTTTAGCGGCGTGATCCACTGCTTCACCGGCACTAGTGCCTTTGCCCATCAGGCACTTGCGCTTGGTTTCTATATTTCGATCTCAGGTATCGTGACGTTCAAAAACGCCCGCGATTTGCAGGCGGTCGCGGCGCGTTTGCCGCTCGATCGGTTATTGATCGAAACCGATGCACCGTTCCTTGCGCCGGTGCCACATCGCGGGCGTCCGGGCGAACCCGCCTTTGTCGCCGACACCGCTGCGTTCCTGGCCGATTTGCGCGGCGAAACCGTCGAAACGCTTGCCCAGGCGACGGCTGGCAATTTCCACACGCTGTTTGCCAAGACGCGCGCATGAAGATCCGTCTGCTAGGAACCGGCACGTCGAGCGGCGTTCCCCGGATCGGCAATGACTGGGGGGCGTGCGACCCATCCGAGCCCCGCAACCGGCGTACCCGTGCGGCAGCGCTGGTGTCGACCGCGACCACCCGTATTCTGATCGATACTGGTCCCGATATGCGGCAGCAATTGCTTGCGGCTGAGATTGGGCAGATCGACGCGGTGATCTGGACCCATGATCATGCCGATCACACCCACGGCATCGACGATTTGCGCCAGATCGCGCATGCAAAGGAGGGGCAGGTGGTCGGCTACGCGCGCCCGCATACGCTCGCGGCGCTGGAGCGACGTTTTCACTACGTCTTTCATGGTCGCGGACCCTATTCGCCGACGGTCGAACTGCATCCGCTGAACGATACGGTAACGATCGGCGACATCGTCGTGCGCGTCGTCGATCAGCCGCATGGCGGCATCACCAGTGCCGGGTTGCGCTTCGACCACGATGGCGCGTCGATCGTATATTCGACTGACTTTCATACGCTTACCGACGAAATGGAGAAATTGTATCAGCGCTGCGACGTCTGGGTGGTCGACGCCCTTCGACGTGAACCCCATCCATCGCACGCGCATCTGGAGGCGACATTGGACTATGTCGCGCGGGTTCGACCGGCGACGGCGGCGCTGATCCATATGGATCAGTCGATGGACTATGCGACCTTGCGAAACCTGCTGCCGGCGGGCATCGAACCCGGCTATGACGGCATGGAACTGATCGCGTGAGCGAAGACGACACGCTCAATCTGGTATTGGGTGTCGGCGTCCTCGTGCTGGTGCTGAGTTCGCTCAGCCTGCGCCGCATGTCGATCGGGCTGTTCGTTCGATCGTTGCTCGGCTGGGCGGCCATTATCGGCTTGATCTATCTCGCGGTGATTAACCGTGATCCCATCGAGGCTGCGCTTGGCAGCGTCGGCGAGCGGCTGGGTATTTCGGGCCAATCGGTCGAGGGCGACACGGTTCGGATCCGGCAATCGACCGATGGCCATTTTTATGCTCGGGTCGCCATCAACGGCCATCCGGTCCGAATGCTGATCGACAGCGGTGCCACGATCACCGCGCTATCGGTGGAAACTGCAGAACGCGCTGGCATCGACACAGCGGCAGCCAACTTTCCGGTGCTGCTGAACACCGCAAACGGCACCGTGGCCGCAAGGCGCGGCGTTGCCAAAACGGTTTCCATTGGCGGCCAACTCGAGACGCGCGATCTGTCGGTCGTTGTGTCGCCAAACTTTGGCGACGTAAACGTCATCGGCATGAATTTTCTATCGCGTCTGGGGTCGTGGCGGGTTGAGCAACAGACGCTCATCCTGGAGCCAAACCGCGCTGCATAGCATATCCGTTTTACATAATATATATTATCGGTTTGGAGGTTCTGGTCTGATGTATGCGCAACGTACAAATGGCACAGCGCAGAATAGAGATGGCACCCTCGTGCGTCCGCTGAGCCGATCGTGTCCATGGACACTCTCGAAAATAAAGGCGTGCAGCGATGGCGGTGATGACAATGAGCGATGCCGAGATCTCCCGGTTCGACACCTTGATGCGGCTCGACCGCGGCGAGCTTCGGCCTGCTGAGGCCATGCAGTTGCTGAGGCTGGAGCGAGTCAGCGAACCTACCGTTTCGCGCATCGTGGCCGCGCACCGGCAGCAGCAAGGAGAGTGAGTATGAAGCGCAGCCATGACCTGTCGGGCATCATGAAGTTCGCTACGTCGCCCGCCTGGGCGGGACACTTGCGCGACGCGCTCGGCGATCATCTTGGCCCGGCGATGGACGAGTTCGAGTTCGAGTTCGAAGGCCTTGCCGAGATCGTCGGCGACCATTGGGCTGGTGTACTGTGGGGCTGCGCGTTCGAAGACCTCCTGACGCGGACCGTCGAACCCGGCGCGCTGAACCTTGTCGACGACTATATCCGGCGTCGCGGATGGAATGAGGCCGGCCCCGCCAAACTTTATATGCGCGCGCTGCAATCCTCGGTCATGAGCCTGTACGAGGTCAGTGAGGTCGAGGTCGGCAGCGGATTTCTTGTTCGTGATCTCATCCGGGGGGGTGACGCGGTTCGTGTCACCGAACGCAGCGCCTCGCAGACGCTCAAACAATGGGACAGGATCGGTACGCGGGTCGTCATTGTGGGCGGAAAGCATCTCCTGTCGGGCGGGGTGCTCTCGTTCACGATAGAGGCAGCCGACGCTCTCGTGGCCGATCTTCGGCGCGTGGGGGGAAATCGCAGTCCGCGCAGCCAGCTCGCGCTCACGGATGGCAAGTTGCGGGCGCTCCCTTCTCTCATCAGCACGGCATGGCTGTTCGACATCGTTCCACGGGCCATGGGCGCGATGACCGTACCGACGCTGCACAACGGCGATGGGGAGGAAGTGGTGTTCCACCGCGTCCGTTTTCCCTTTGCGTGCGGCGCAACCCATGCGCTGATCGGTGACCAGCTCGATCTTTTGCCAGCCATGCAGCGCGAAACTTCGCATGTCTGGAACTGGCTTGGCGAAAAATCGGGATCGACCCGAAACGGCACGGGCCGCATGGCCTGGGGTGTGACGATGATGGACGGCACGCCGGTGCTCGGCAATATCGAGCTGAAAGGACGCGCGCTGATCCTGGCCGTCACCTCCGCCGAGCGTGCGGCGCGCGGCACCGCCGTCCTTGCAGGCACATTGGGCGACCTGGTCGGCACACCGCTCACCACCATCGAGACCGTTGAACAGGACATGGCTGCACGGCGGGAAGAACTGACGGCGTCCGAACCTGCCCCGACTGTCGCGCCGGAAGTGGCGACCCCACTCGTCCACGCCATGCTCGATCGTCAGTATCGCGCTACCCTCGACGAACGCGTCGGCATGCTCGGCGATATTACGCCGCGTGCAGCCGCACGGACCGCGGCAGGCCGCGAACGACTGTCGGCATGGCTGAAGCACCTGGAAAACCGCAGCGGCGCATCGCCGAACCCGAACGACCCGATGGCCACTTACGATTTCACGTGGATGTGGCGCGAACTCGGGATCGAAAAGCTGCGCAAATAGCGCTTCGGCCCCTGCAAAAACCGGCAACGCCAGCCATCGCTTTGCCTACCGTGAATCTTTGTCCGAAGAATGCACCTGCCATAATTGCGGGCGGACGGTTGCCTTCAATGAACGGATAGGCAGAACTCGACATCGTCAACCCTTGGAGGAGCACAGCCGTGACGGAGTTTGTTGGCCTCGACGTTTCGCAAAAAGATACCGCCATCAGCGTAGTCGACGAGGAAGGTCGACAGATGTGGCGCGGAAAGGTGAAGACCGATCCGACCGCCATTGCCGCCGTGATCGCCTCGCGTGCCCCGGACGCCAAGCGAATTGGTTTCGAAACGGGGCCACTCTCCACCTGGCTCTGGCATGCATTAAAAGACCTGGGGCTTCCGCTGATCTGTCTGGACGCGCGCCATGCCAAGGCGGGGTTGAGCGTCCAAGTGAACAAGACCGATGAGAATGACGCGCTCGGGTTTGCCCAACTCGTACGGACAGACTGGACTCGCAGCGATGGTCGCGCCGCTGATTGCAGCTTGGCGTGCCATCACCGAACAAATCCGCGCATACGATGGACTACTGCGGCGCCGGGCGGCACACGATGACACGACGAGGCGCCTGATGACCGTTCCCGGCGTCGGGCCAATTGTTGCCCTCGCCTTCGCGTCGATGGTGGATGAACCGGAACGCTTCGCCAAATCCAAGAGCGTTGGCGCCTATTTCGGCCTCACGCCCAGACGCTACCAATCAGGAGAGAAGGACGTGGCCGGCTCGATCTCGCGCACTGGCGACACCCTTGTGCGCTCCTGCTTGTTCGAAGCGGCGAACGTGCTCATGACGCGCGTCAAGCGCTGGACCGGGCTGAAGGTTTGGGGCGTCAAGCTCGCGCGGCGGATCGGCATAAACCGCGCTCGTGCCGCAGTTGCCCGAAAAATGGGCGTGATTACACAAGATGCTTATCACCAACACCGATTTCCGGTGGGGCAAGGAGGAAGCCGTAGCCGGCAGAGCCTTCTTCTTCACGACCAGTTCCGGCAGCGCCGGAAAGATGTCCCTGCCGGGACGAAGCTCGCGGTGATCCCGTGGCCTCTGTTGGGGCAAGACCCCGAAATGCACCTTGGGACCCGCGACGTCTGAAAGCATGATGAGGCGGCCTTCATGGTCGACCTCGAAGAGAACCGTGACACCGGCAGGTACGTTGAACCGCGGACGCGCAACCGTTGAGAATCCCACTTGCCCGCAATTAGAGAACAGAGGCCAATATATCCACTGGCTGCGGTTGGTCCGCCGCTTCATCGCTTCGACCGCGTGATTCTTGTTCTTGCTGCCAACGAGAGGTGCAGCGTCGACCGAGGACATCGGCGCGACGATCGATTTGCCGATTAGTCAATTGGCAACGGATGACGGTTGAGTTATGTAACCCCTGGGAGCCAAAAGCTGGTTCCCGTTGATCGCGCCGGTGCCCCGTGAGGGGTTTAAATGGGAATGCGGTGCGGGGATTCGTCCCCAAATCCGCGGCTGTCCCTGCAACTGTAAGCGGTGAGCGAGAGCGTCATGCTCCGTTGAAACGGAGCGGCCACTGGAATGACTCGATCCTCGGATCGACCATCTGGGAAGGCGATGCTCGAGCGACGACCCGTGAGCCAGGAGACCTGCCGGCGATAAGGTCGCTCTTGCCTTGGCCCAGGGGATGGCCGCGGCACGGTTCTCCGTCTGAGCGACGAGTCTATGCGGCTGGGGCCGCATCGGTGCGTAGCTTAGGCGGCATTTGGCGCTCGCCCTTCGTCGCACGTCGTCCGTTTTCGGCCCCACCCGTTCGTTGCTGTCACGCCGGGGGGAAGAGCATGTCCGATCTATCGAAGATTCCAGTCACCATCGTCACCGGCTTTCTGGGGGCTGGCAAGACGACCCTCATCAGCCATTTGATCCGCAGCGCGGGCGGGCGGCGGCTTGCGGTGGTGGTAAATGAATTCGGCACATTGGGTGTCGATGGCGAAGTGTTGAAGGGCTGCGCGATCCCCGATTGCCCGGCCGAGAACATCGTCGAGCTCGCCAATGGCTGTATCTGCTGCACCGTTGCCGATGATTTCATTCCGACGGTCGAAACCCTGCTCGCGCTCGATCCGCGGCCCGACCATATTCTGATCGAAACCTCGGGGCTGGCCTTGCCCAAGCCGCTGCTCAAGGCGTTTGACTGGCCGGCGATCCGGTCGCGGATCACCGTCGACGGCGTGATCACCCTGGCCGATGCCGAAGCGGTTGCCGCCGGGCGGTTCGCCCCCGATCCAGCGAGGATCGACGCACAGCGCGCTGCCGATCCGAGCATCGACCATGAGACGCCACTGTCTGAAGTGTTCGAGGATCAATTGGCCTGCGCCGATATGGTCCTGCTGACCAAGTGCGACCTCGCTGGGGCCGCCGGAATCGCCGCCGCGCGCGCGATCATCGCGGCAGAGACACCGCGAACGCTGCCGATCGTCGAGCTGATCGACGGTGTGGTCGATCCGCGCATCGTGCTGGGCATCGGGGCTGCCGCCGAGGACGATATCGCCGCCCGTCCCTCGCACCATGATGGCGAGGACGAGCATGAGCATGACGATTTCGACAGCATCGTCGTCACGCTGGGCGAGATCGCCGACCCCGCCGATTTGGCCCACCGGATCGAGGTGCTGGCCGCCAAGGGCGACGTACTGCGCGTGAAGGGCTATGCTGCGGTCGCGGGCAAGCCGATGCGGCTGCTTGTCCAGGCGGTCGGCGCGCGGGTGCGGACGCAATATGACCGGCCCTGGCGTGATGGCGACGTGCGGACCACGCAGTTGGTGGTGATCGCCGAGCGCGACAGGCTCGATCCTCCCACGATCAGGGCGGCGCTGGGGGGCTGACCCGCGATGCACGTCATCTTCCGTGAAGCGCATGGGCTGGAGGAAAGCGCCGCGCCGCGCGATCTGGGGCAGGATGCAGCGGACCTCGTCATCCTGTCGTTTTCCGACAGCGACCTTGGCGCCTTTGCCGCCGGATGGCGCGCGGCCGGGGGGACGTTGCCCAGCCTTCGGCTCGCCAACTTGGCCGATCTGGCGCATCCGCTGTCGATCGACACCTATGTCGAGTGTACGCTGGGCATGGCGAAGGGGATATTGATCCGGCTGATCGGCGGAACCGCTTATTGGCCCTATGGCGTGCAGCAGGTGTCGGCGCTGGCGCGGCGTTTGGGGATTGCGCTGGCGATCCTTCCTGCCGACGGGCGTGCGGACGCGCGGCTGGACGCGGCATCGACGGTTCCCGAATCGACGCTGCGCCGACTGGCGCAATTGTGCGACATCGGCGGCGCGGCAGCCGCGCAAGCAGCACTCGCGCAATTTGCCCTGGCAGCGGGGCTGTACGCCAGGCCCGCCCCCGCCGCGCGCGCGATTGCCGCCGTGGGAGGATGGCAGCCGGCACAAGGCGTCGTCTGCCCGGCGGCGTTTGCGATTACGTCGGTTCGACCGCGCGTGCTGCTGGTCTTCTATCGCTCCTATCTGATGGCTGCCGACCTCGATCCGATTGCGGCATTGCATGCGGCGTTGGTCGCGCGTGGCTATGATGTCCTGGCCTTGTTTGCGCCGTCGCTGAAGGATGCGCCGGTCGCCGGCTGGTTGAAGCGCTGGGCCTCGGCGCTGCGCCCGGCCGCGATCGTCAACGCGACCGCGTTTTCGGCGCGAGATGCAGCAGGTGCGACGCCGCTGGATGATGCGGGCGTGCCGGTATTTCAAGTCGCGCTCGCCACGTCGGATCGCGCCGCATGGGCCGAATCGGCGCGTGGCCTCTCCCCCGCCGATCTGGCGATGCACGTCGTGTTGCCCGAGGTCGACGGTCGCCTGTTCGCGGGCGTCGCCAGCTTCAAGCACGCCGCCGCGCGCGACCCCGATCTGCAATATAGCAGGCGCGAACACCGCGCCGATCCCGACCGGATCGAGGCGATCGCGGCGCGGGTGCATGGCTGGATCACGCTGGGTGCCAAGCCGGTAGCAGAGCGTCGGGTGGCGATCCTGCTGTCGACCTATCCGGGCAAGGCGCATCAGATGGCGCACGCGGTCGGCCTCGACGCGATCGCTTCGGTCGTGGCGATCGGCGAGGATCTGGCGGCTGCCGGCTACGCAATCGGGGCGTTGCCGGATTTGCCGCAGGCGCTTGGCAAGCAATCGGTGGAATGGTCTGTCGCCGCCTATCGTGCCGCGCTGGCGATGCTGCCCGCCGAGCTTCAGGCCGATCTGGCAGTGGCATGGGGTCCGCCCGAGGACGATCCTGCGGTCGAGGACGGCGCATTCCGGTTCGCCGCAACGGCCAGCGGCGAAACCATCGTCGCGCTTCAACCCGAACGCGGGCACGATGGCGAACGAGCCGCCGAATATCACGACCTCACCCGCTGCCCCCGGCATGGCTATGTCGCCTTTTATCTCTGGCTGCGGACGCGCGGCACCGACGCGCTGGTGCATGTCGGCGCGCATGGCACGCTGGAATGGCTGCCGGGCAAGGCGGTGGCTCTGGCCAACGCCTGCTGGCCAGAGGCGCTGACCGGCGCAATGCCGGTGCTGTATCCTTTCATCGTCAACGACCCCGGCGAAGCCGCACAGGCCAAGCGCCGGATCGGTGCGGTCACGATCGGCCATGTCCCGCCGCCGCTCGTAAAGACTGGCAGCGGCGCCGGGCTCGGTCGGCTGGAGGCGCTGCTCGACGAATTCTCGAATGCCGACGGGTTGGACCCGGCCCGCCGCGATCGCCTGCAGCGCGACATCGGCGACGAGGCGACGGCGCTGGGGCTGGAGGCGGCGCTGGGGCTGGATCAGGCGCGGTCTCCCGCCGACGCCGTCACGCGGATCGACGCCTTTGTCTGCGACGTGAAAGACAGCCAATATGGCGACGGACTCCACGTCTTTGGGCGGGGCGAACACGGTGCCGCCGAACGCGAAGGACTGCTGCGCGCGCTCGCCGGACGGCGCGTGCCCCCCGGCCCCGCTGGATCGCCGTGGCGCGGACGCCGCGATGTGCTGCCGACCGGGCGCAACCTTTACACCACCGATCCGCGCGCGGTGCCGTCGCGGTCGGCGCATGCTCAGGGCGTGCGGCTCGCCGACGAGCTGACCCGGCGGCATTTGCAGGATCATGGCGATTATCCGCGCGGGCTGGTGGTCGATCTATGGGGATCGGCGACGATGCGCACGGCGGGCGAAGAGTTCGCGATGGCGCTCCACCTGCTGGGGGTCGAACCGATATGGGATCATCGGTCCGATCGAGTCACCGGGGTGGAAATCCTGCCGCTGGCGTTGTTCGACCGCCCCCGCATCGACGTGACGTTGCGCGTGTCGGGCCTGTTCCGCGATGCCTTCCCCACCTTGTGCGCGATGTTCGGGCAAGCGGTGCGCGCGCTTGCCGCCCGCGACGAGCCGGCGGATCTCAACCCGTTCGTCGGCACTGCGCCCGGCGCGCGAGTCTATGGCCCACCGGCCGGGCGCTACGGCATTGGCATGGGCGACAGCGCGGATAGCTACACTCCAGAGGGGCGGCGGACGGCTGGCCAAGCATGGCTGGCCGCGTCCTCGCACGCGCTGGATGATGGCGACGCGCGCGCCGATCCAGCGGGGATCACCGCGCTGGTCGCCGCTGCCGACGGCTTCGTCCATATCCAGGACTTGCCCGAAACCGACCTGTTGCTGGCCGCTGATTATGCCGCGCATCAGGCGGGGTTCGCCGCCGCGCAGGCGGTGACCGGCGGACGCGCCGCGCTATATCATCTCGACGCGACCGACCCCGATCGCCCCCGCGCCCGCGCGCTTGGCGAGGAGATCGCGCGCGTGGTGCGTGCGCGCGCGGCGAATCCGGGGTGGGTTGCCGGCATGGTACGCCACGGCTTTCGCGGTGCCGCCGAGCTGGCCGCGACGATCGACCATCTGGGGACGTTCGCGCATCTGGCGGGCGTCGTCACGCCCGAATCGATCGACCTGTATTATGACGCGACGCTGGCGCGCGATGAGGTGCGCGCGTTCATGGCCGCCGCCAATCCGCAAGCGCTCGCGGCGATGGAGGCGCGGTTCGCGGCGCTCCATGCCAGCGGGCTGTGGCCGACCCGGCGCAATTCGATCCTCGCGCGGCTGGGGGTGAGCGCATGAGCATCGTCCGGGGCTGGTGCCCGACGGCGTATCGCCCGATGGCGGCGGGTGACGGCCTGCTTGTCCGCGTTCGCCCCCGGCTGGGCCGGTTGACCCGCGCACAGGCGCTGGGCCTGTGCGAAGCGGCGGCGGCGCATGGCAATGGCCAGATCGACCTCACCAACCGTGCCAGTCTGCAAATTCGCGGCGTTCGCGATGGGGATTGGCCGGCGCTGATCGCCAGCTTGTGCGCGCTCGATCTGGTCGATGCCGATCCGGCGATCGAGGCGCGGCGCGCGCTGTTATGTGCCCCCGGCTGGCAGGACAGCGACGATACGCACCGGATCGCGATCGAGCTGACGAAGCGACTGGCCGATCTGCCCGCCCTTCCCGGTAAGTTCGGCTTCGCGATCGACGCAGGCGAAGCGCGCGTGCTGTACAACGATCCCGCCGACATCCGAATCGAGCGCGGCGAGGCAGGCGGCGTGATCCTGCGCGCCGACGGTCGCGCGACCGGGGTGGCGGTGTCCACTGCCGATGCGGTCAATAAGGCGATCGCGCTGGCGCACTGGTTTGTCGCGAGTGGGGGCGTCACTGCCGGTCGCATGACGCGGCACCCTGTTTCCCTGCCGCGTTGGGCGGACCAGGGCGATCACCCAGCGCCCGCTTCGCCTACCGATCTTGCCGGCGCCCAATTGGGCCCGGTTCACGGCATGCCGTTCGGCAGGATCGATGCCGATGCCCTTGCCCAATTGGTGCAGCCCACCAGCGCCGTGGCAATCCGGGTCACTCCCTGGCGGCGGCTGATCGTCGAGGGCGGTGCCTTGCCCGATACCACAGAGCCAGCCGCGATCCGCGCCGATGCCTGTGTCGGCGCGCCCGCATGCCCGCAGGCCAGTGTCTCCACCCGCGCGATCGCACGCCGCCTTGCCCCTTATGTCGATGGCCATCTCCACGTCTCGGGCTGTGCCAAGGGGTGCGCGCGCGCCCTGCCCGCTGCGGTCGTCCTCACCGGGCGCGATGGCCGCTTCGACCTTGCCTTCGACGCAAAGGCGGGTGCCCCGCCTGCGCTGGCGGGGCTCGACGAGGCCCAGATCCTTACCCATTTCGGAGCCGCCTGATGCCGCATGTCTACCAAACCGACGGTGCCGCGATCTATCGCCAGTCCTTCGCGACGATCCGCGCCGAGGCGACACTGTCGCGCTTTTCGCAAGACGAAGAGCCGGTTGCGGTGCGCATGATCCACGCCGCCGGCCTTGTGGCGCTCGCCGCGCACATCCGCTTCTCGCCCGATTTCGCTCGGGTCGCACGCACGGCGCTGGCGGCGGGAGCACCGATCCTGTGCGATGCACGGATGGTGACCGAAGGGATCACGCGCGGACGGCTGCCCGCCGACAATCCAGTAATATGCACGCTCCACGCCGCCGAAACCGCCGATCTGGCGCGGACGATGGGCAATACTCGCTCGGCCGCGGCGCTCGAACTGTGGCGACCGCATCTGGCCGGCGCGCTGGTCGCGATCGGCAACGCGCCGACCGCGCTGTTCCACTTGCTCAACATGCTCGAAGACCCCGCCTGCCCCCGCCCGGCGGCGATCATCGGCTGCCCGGTCGGCTTTGTCGGCGCGGTGGAATCAAAGGCGGCCTTATGGGCCGATCAGCCCGTGCCCTGCGCCGTGGTCGAAGGGCGGATGGGCGGCAGCGCGATCACCGTCGCCGCGATCAACGCGCTGGCGAGCCGCGCCGAATGACCCAGCGGGGGATCATCCACGGCGTCGGCTTAGGCCCCGGCGCCCAGGATCTGATGAGCGTGCGCGCCGATCGTCTGGTGCGGGAGGCGCGCCACATCGCCTTTTTTCGCAAGGCGGGCAAGCCGGGCCAGGCTCGCCGTATCATCGACGGCATGCTTCGCGCCGATGCGATCGAATTTGCGATGGAGTATCCGGTGACGACCGAAATCCCGACTTCGGACCCGCGCTACGCCGACCGTCTCTGCGGCTTTTATGCCGACTGTACCGCGCATCTCGCCGCGTTGTCGGCGGCCGGTGAGGACATTGTGGTATTGTGCGAGGGCGACCCGTTTTTCTACGGTTCGTTCATGCATCTCCACAGCCGGCTGGCGGGCATCGCGCCGGTGCGCGTCGTCCCCGGCATCACCGGCATGTCGGGGGCCTGGACCGCCAGCGGCACGCCGATCACCTGGGGCGAGGATGTGCTGACCGTCCTCACCGCGACGATGCCCGAGGACGAGCTGACTCGCCGCATCGGTGACACCGATGCGCTGGTGGTGATGAAGATCGGCCGCCATCTCGCCAAGTTGCGCCGCGCGGTCGCCGCCGCTGGCCGCGACGATTCGGCGTGGCTGGTCGAATATGCGGCGATGCCCGACCAGCGCGTGACCCGGCTGGCAGACGCGAACGCGATCGCGCCCTATTTCTCGATCCTGTTGATCCACGGCCAGGGGCGGCGGCCATGACCGGATCAATCGCCATCGCCGGCCTCGGCCCCGGTGCGGCAACGCTGGTGACGCCCGAAGTCACCGCGGCGCTGGCCGAGGCGACCGATGTGATCGGCTATATCCCCTATGTCGCGCGCGTCGCGCCGCGCGCTGGGCTGGCGCTGCACCCGAGCGATAACCGCGTCGAGATCGACCGCGCCCGCCACGCGCTCGACCTGGCGATGGCGGGGCACCGGGTCGCCGTGGTGTCATCGGGCGATCCCGGCGTGTTCGCGATGGCGGCGGCGGTGTTCGAGGCGGTCGAGCACGGGCCGCCGGCGTGGCGCGACCTCGACATCCGGGTGCTGCCGGGGATCACCGCGATGCTGGCGGCGGCGGCGCGGGCCGGCGCGCCGCTGGGGCATGATTTTTGCGCGATCAACCTGTCGGACAATCTGAAGCCGCAGGCGCTGATCGACCGCCGGGTCCGGCTGGCCGCAGAGGCCGATTTCGCGATCGCCTTCTACAATCCCCGCTCCCGGGCCAGGCCCGACGGGTTCGGCCAAGCATTAGCGATCCTGCGCGAAATCTGCGGCGACGACCGGCCGGTGCTGTTCGCGCGCGCGGTATCGACCCCTGACGAGACGTTGCAGGTTGTCGCGCTGCCCGACGCCCGGCCCGAGATGGCAGACATGCGAACAGTGGTGATCGTCGGGTCAAGCACCACGCGGACGATCGCGCGCGGCGGCGCTCCGATCCTCTACACCCCCCGGTCGGCGGCATGACCGATCCAGCGCAGTGCATCGGCGACGGCGTGAACCTGGGTGCGCGGGGGCAGCACCGGGCGGTCGATCATCAAGACCGGCAGGCCAAGCTGGCGCGCGGCGATCAGCTTGGCCTGCGCGCCCGTCCCGCCGGCGTTCTTGCAGACCACCAAGTCGATCGCATGATCGCGCAGCAGCGCCGCATCGCCCGCGACATCGAACGGCCCGCGATCGACGATCAAATGATGGTCGGGCAGCACCGGCGCGGCATCGGGGCTATCGACGAAGCGCAACAGGTAATGATGCTGCGGCTGCTCCACGAATGCTGCGACATGCATCCGGCCCAGCGCGAGCATGACCCGTCGCCGCGGCCCGGCCAGCGCGGCCACCGCCGCCGCAATGTCGCCCACGCGGTGCCAGTCGTCGCCGGGTTCGGGCGTCCATCCGGGTCGGGTCAGCGCGATCAGCGGCACGCCCGCTGCAACGGCGGCTTCGACTGCATTGCCGCTCATCCGCGCCGCGAACGGATGCGTCGCGTCGACCAGGTGCGTGATCGCTTCGGCGCGCAGATAGGCCGCAAGCCCGTCCGCGCCGCCAAACCCGCCGATCCGCACCGGGATCGGCTGCGCCTTTGGACTGGCGACGCGCCCGGCGTAGCTCAGCATGGCGCGCGCGCCCCGTTTGGCCAGCGCCTGCGCCAGCGCGCTCGCCTCGGTGGTGCCGCCGAGGATCAGGATATTCGGCATGGCGGATGAACTCGGCAAGGCATGGCTGACGATCGTCGGGATCGGCGAAGATGGACCAGCGGGCCTGTCCGCCGCAAGCAGGGATGCGCTTGCCCGCGCCGAATGGGTGACCGGCGCGGCCCGGCATCTGGCGCTGCTGCCCGATCTGCCCTGCCCAAGCGAGCCTTGGCCGGTGCCGTTCGACGACGGTATCGCGCCGCTGTTGGCGCGGCGCGGGCGCAATGCGGTGATGCTGGTGTCGGGTGATCCGTTCTGGTTCGGTGCCGGCTCGGTCGTCACGCGGCATCTGGACGCCGGCGAATGGGTCGCGCACCCGGTGCCATCCAGCTTCAGCCTTGCCGCCGCGCGGCTTGGCTGGCCGATCGACACGACGCATTGTGCCGGGCTGCACGCCGCGCCGTTCACGCGACTGCGCCCGATGCTGGCCCCCGGCACCCGCGCGATCGTGCTGGTGCGCGATGGCGCGGCGGCAGGGGCGCTCGCCCATTATCTGGACGAGCAAGGCTTTGGCGACAGCATATTGTGGGTGCTCGAAGCGCTGGGCGGTCCGCGCGAACGCATCCGCCAGACCAAAGCCGCCGCGATCGACGCATCGGACATCGCCCATCCGGTGGCGATCGCCATCGTCGTCGCGGGCGACGGGGCCACCCTTCCCGCCGCCACTGGCCGCCCCGACCGCTGGTTCGCGCATGACGGACAGATCACCAAACGCCCGGTCCGCGCGCTGACGCTCTCGGCGCTCGCGCCTTGCCCGTTCGAGACATTATGGGACATCGGCACCGGATCAGGATCAGTCGCGATCGAATGGCTGCTCGCACATCCCACCACGCAGGCGCTGGCGTTCGAAGCCGATTCGGCCCGCGCTGCCCGCGCGCGCGGCAATGCAGCGGCACTGGGGGTCGATCGGCTCAAGGTGATCGAGGCGCGAGCGCCCGACGGGCTGGCCGATCAGCCGCGCCCCGATGCGGTGTTCGTCGGCGGCGGGCTGTCGCAAAGCTTGCTCGACTGGTTGTGGGCCGAGCTGCCTCCCGGCACGCGGATCGTCGCCAATGCGGTGACGCTCGAATCCGAAGCGTTGCTGGCGCAATGGCACCAGTTAAAGGGCGGCGATCTGCTGCGGATCGAATTGGCGGATGCCGCGCCGATCGGCACGCGGCGAGGCTGGCGCGCGCACTATCCGATCGTCCAGTGGAGCGCGCGGCTGTGATCGTCGCAGGTTTCGGGTTTCGCAGCAGCGCCAAGGTGGCTGCATGCGAAGCCGCGCTGGCACTGGCCCAGCCGGGGCACCCGCCCGTCACCGCGCTGGCCGCGCCGCACGACAAGGCAGATTTGCTTGCACCATTGGCGCACAGGCTAGGCATCCCGCTGATTGCGCTTGCCGCCGATCGCCTGACCGGCGTGGCGACGCCGACCCGGTCGCGCGCCAGCCTGCATGCGCGCGGCACCGGCAGTGTCGCCGAAGCAGCCGCCTTGGTCGCCGCCGGCGCCGGCGCGCGCCTGCTCACGCGCCGCTGTATTTCCCCCGATCGCACCGCAACCTGCGCCATCGCCCAAGGACTTTCGATATGACCGTTCACTTCATCGGCGCTGGTCCCGGCGCACCCGACCTGCTCACGCTTCGGGGGCGCGACCGGATCGCTGGCTCGCCGGTCTGCCTGTATGCCGGATCGCTCGTGCCTGCCGCGCTGCTCGATCATTGCCCGCCGGGCGCGCGGATCGTGAACACAGCGCCGCTGTCGCTGGATGCGATCATTGGCGAGATCGCGGCGGCGCATGCGCAGGGGCAGGACGTCGCCCGGCTCCATTCGGGCGACCTGTCGATCTGGTCGGCGATGGGGGAGCAACTGCGGTGCCTGCGCGCGCGCGGCATCCCGTTCACCATTACGCCCGGCGTGCCCGCCTTTGCCGCCGCAGCGGCGGCGCTGGAGGCAGAGCTGACATTACCCGGCGTGGCGCAGTCGGTCGTGCTCACGCGCACCTCGGGCCGTGCCAGCGCGATGCCCGACGCAGAGACGCTGCCCGCCTTTGCCGCAACCGGCGCGACCTTGGCGATCCATCTGTCGATCCACGCACTCGACCGCGTCGTCGCCGATCTGACCCCTGCCTATGGCGCGGACTGCCCGGTCGCGATCGTCTGGCGCGCGAGCTGGCCGGACCAGCGGATCATCCGCGCGACGCTGGCGACGATCGTCGAGGCGGCAGCCGGTGGGCCGGATCGAACCGCGCTGATTCTGGTCGGACGGGTGCTGAACAGCGAGGATTTCGGCGAAACCAGCCTGTATGCCACCGGCTATGATCGCCGCTTTCGGCCGCAAAGCGCCACGCCGCGATTCGCGGAGTCGGGCGAATGACCCCCGGCCTGATGATCGCCGCCCCCGCATCGGGAACCGGCAAGACCACGGTAATGCTAGGCCTGCTGCGCGCGTTTCGCGAGGATGGGCTGACGCTGCAGCCGTTCAAGAGCGGCCCCGATTATATCGACCCCGCCTTCCACCGCGCCGCCAGCGGACGACCCTCGTTCAACCTAGACAGTTGGGCGATGTCGGAAACGATGCTGCACGACCTGGCCGCGCATGGGCATGACGCCGATCTGGTGCTGGCCGAAGGGTCAATGGGCCTGTTCGACGGCGTTGCCCGGCCCGGCGCGACCGGCAATGGTGCCAGTGCCGACATCGCGCGGCGGATGGGGTGGCCGGTGGTGTTGGTGATCGACGTATCAGGCCAGGCGCAATCCGCCGCCGCGACCGCGCTCGGCTTCGCCCGCTACGATCCCCAGGTGCGGATCGCAGGCGTGATCCTTAACCGGGTGGCAAGCCCTCGCCATGAACGCCTGGCGCGCAGCGGGATGGCGGCGGTCGGCATCCGGGTGTTCGGCGCGCTGCCGCGGCGCGGCGACCTGAAGCTGCCCGAGCGCCATCTGGGCCTAATCCAGGCGGCCGAGCATCAGGATCTCGACTCGCGCATCGCCGATTACGCGCTGTTCCTGCGCGATCATGTCGACCTGCCGGCGATCCGGGCGGCTGCAACTGCGGCCGCCGCCGCCGCCGCTGTGCCGGGGCATAGGTTCGCCCCGCCCGCACAGCGGATCGCCCTGGCGCAGGACGCGGCGTTTTCCTTCACCTATCCACACATGCTGGCGGGATGGCGGGACGCCGGGGCCGAGATCATGCCCTTCTCGCCGCTCGCCGACGAAGCCCCCGATGCCAGTGCCGATCTGGTCTGGTTGCCCGGCGGCTATCCCGAGCTTCACGCCGGACGCCTCGCCGCCGCAAGCCGGTTCCACACCGGGCTAGCCGCGCATGCCGCGACCCGTCCGGTCCACGGCGAATGCGGTGGGTATATGGCGCTGGGCCAGGGCCTGATCGACGGTGACGGCACGCGGCATCGCATGGCGGGGCTGCTCGGCCTCGTCACCAGCTTTGCCGAGCGCCGGATTCATCTGGGGTATCGCCACGCCACGCTGCTCGCACCGATGGCAGGGGCTGCCATCGGCACCGGGCTGCGCGGCCATGAATTCCATTATTCGACCATCCTCGACCAGCCCGATTCCCCGCTTGCGCGGGTCGTCGATGCCGGGGGTGCCGAGCTTGCCGAGAGCGGATCATATCGCGGCCACGTCACCGGCACCTTCTTTCACCTGATCGCGCCCGATCAATGACCGGCTTCGTCGCGTTCGTCGGCTCGGGGCCGGGCGACCCCGAATTGCTGACCCTGAAAGCTGTGGCGCGATTGCAGGTGGCCGACGTCGTGCTGTTCGACGATCTGTCCTCTGGCCCGATCCTTACGCATGTCCGCCCCGGGGCCGAGTTGGTCGCGGTGGGCAAGCGCGCGGGTCGCCCCTCGCCCAAACAGGCGCATGTCTCGCAGCTGCTCGTCGATTACGCCGCGGGGGGCGCGCGCGTCGTGCGGCTGAAATCGGGCGACCCGGCGATCTTTGGACGGCTTGAGGAGGAGATCGTTGCGCTGCGATCGGCGGGTATCGCGTTCGAGATCGTCCCCGGCGTCACCTCGGCCAGCGCTGCTGCCGCCGCCGCCGCGATCCCGCTGACCCGCCGCTTGAGCGCACGGCGCGTCCAGTTCGTCACCGGCCACGACGTGACCGGCGGCCTGCCTCAGGGTCTCAACATGGCGGCACTGGCCGATCCCGCCGCAACTACGGTGGTGTTCATGCCCAAACGCACCTTCGCCGCGCTGGTCGAGATGCTCGTCGCCCACGGCCTGCCCGCCGACACCCCGGCATTGTTTGCCGAGAATGTCAGCGCACCCGATCAGCGCCTGACACACACCACGATCGCTGCCCTGGCGCGCGACCTGGACACCCATCGCGGCACCGCCCCCGCGCTGATCCTCTATGGTCCGTTGCTCGCGCCATGATCGACCTTCAGCTTATCGGCATCGGCACCGGCAACCCCGATCATCTGACGCGCGCTGCGATAGCGGCGATGAACGCCGCCGACCTGATCCTGCTGCCGCGCAAGCGCGACGCGACGTCCGACCTGATCGAGCTGCGCCGAGCGCTGTGCGCCAGCGTCCTCACCGGCGCGACCCGAGTGGTTGAATTCGACCTCCCCGAGCGCGACGCGGCGGGCGATTATCTTGCTGCGGTCGGCGACTGGCACGGCGCGATCGCGGCCTGCTGGGCGACGCAGATCGCCGCGCATTTGCCGGATGGTGGGCGGCTGGCGCTGCTCGTGTGGGGCGACCCGTCGCTCTACGATAGCAGCTTGCGCATTGCCGAGCGCCTCCGCGACGGCGGGCTGGCGCTTCGCATCAGCGTGATTCCCGGCATCACCAGCCTGCAAGCGCTCACCGCAGCGCATGCGATCCCGCTCAACACGCTGGCAGCACCAGTCCTGATAACCACCGGCCGCCGGCTGCGGACAGAGGGCTGGCCCGATTCGGTCGATACCCTGGCGTTGATGCTGGACGGTGATTGCGCGTTCACGGCCCTGGTGCCCGACGGCGTCACAATCTGGTGGGGTGCGTATCTGGGCATGCCGCAACAGGTGCTGGTCGCCGGGCCGCTCGGGGAAGTCGCGCAATCGATCGTCGAACGCCGCGCCGCGCTGCGCGCAACGCATGGCTGGATCATGGACACCTATTTGCTGCGCCGCACGGGGGCCGCATGACGCCGCCCGCGTTTGATCCGGCCTTCGCGCAACAGTTTGAAACGCTGCTTCGCTGGCGGCGCGACGTCCGGCATTTTGCCGCGCGTTCGGTGAGTGAGCAGGACATGCGCGCGGTGCTGCACGCCGCTGCGTTCGCCCCGTCGGTCGGCAATGCCCAGCCGTGGCGCTTCGTTCGGGTCCGCTCGCTGGCGTTGCGCGAACAGCTTGCCGATCATGTCGATGCGGTTTCCGCCGATGCCGCACGGGCAATCGCCGACGCGACGCTGCGCGCCCGGTACCAGACGCTGAAACTCCACGGCATTCGCGAAGCACCCGAGCTGCTAGCGGTCTTTTCGGATGAGCACCCGCCCGCAGGCCATGGCCTTGGCCGCAGCACGATGCCCGAGATGCTGCGCTATTCGACCGTCATGGCGATTCACACCTTGTGGCTCGCCGCGCGGGTGCGCGGCATCGGGTTAGGCTGGGTCTCGATCCTCGAGCCGGGAGCCGTGGCTGCCCTGCTCGATGTGCCCGCCGACTGGACGCTGATCGCGTTGCTTTGCGTCGGTTACCCCGCCGCCCCCGCCGACACGCCCGAGCTTGAACGCCGCGATTGGCAGGCGCGCGAGCCGATCGCCGACCGGATCATCGAGCGATGAACCCGCTTTTCACGCATGCTCGGGATAGAATCCAATGCTGACGCCAGTTGAGAACCGTCTGTCGGTGGTCGCGTGTAGCACCTGCCGATTCTCCGCCGACCAACGCGAAGACGCCGATGGCTTGCGCGGTGGCGCACTGCTGGTCGCTGCGCTGGAGGCGGCCAAGCAGGCCGACCCGCGCTATGCCGAGGTGACGATCGAGCAGATGCCTTGCATCTTTTCCTGCACCGAGCATTGCTCGGTTCACCTCCGCGCGCCGGGCAAGGTCGGCTATCTGCTGGGTCGCTTCACCCCCGATACCGATGCTGCGCGCGCGATCCTCGATTACGCCGTCCACTATGCCCAAAGCGAGCATGGGCGCGTGCCATTCAAGCAATGGCCGCAAGGCATCAAAGGCCATTTCATCGCCCGCATTCCGCCGGAGGGATTCCTTGTCGAAAGCTGAACCTGTGCCCAAAGGCGCGTTGTCGAAATCCGAAAGCGCGGGCCTGGGGCCGCCAACCCTGCGTCGGCGGATCGGCCTCCTCTATGTGCTGCTGATCGGGGCCAATATCGGCGCGTGGATCTGGGCGCTGTCGTTGTTCCACGCGCAGCCGCTGATGCTGGGGACTGCGCTGCTTGCCTGGGGGCTTGGCTTGCGTCATGCGGTCGATGCCGACCATATCGCAGCGATCGACAACGTCACCCGCAAGCTGATGCAGGACGGGCAACGGCCGATGCTGGTCGGCTTCTGGTTCGCGATCGGGCACAGCATGATCATCCTGCTGGCATCGGTAGCGATCGCCTTCACCGCTTCGGCATTGTCCGATTTCGAGGCGCTGAAAGCGACTGGCGGGGTAATCGCCACGATCATCTCCGCGGCGTTTCTGTTCACGATTGCTGCGATGAATCTGGTGATCCTCAGATCGGTATGGCGCACCTTCCAGCATGTTCGCGCGGGCGGTGCCTATGTCGACGAGGATCTCGATATCCTGCTCAGTGGGCGCGGGTTTCTCGCTCGATTGTTCCGCCCGATGTTCCGTCTGGTGTCAAAGAGCTGGCACATGGCACCGCTCGGCTTTCTGTTCGGATTGGGTTTCGATACCGCCACAGAAGTCGCGATCCTCGGCCTGTCTGCGAGTCAGGCGACGCAGGGCTTCACGATTGGGGCGGTTCTCGTGCTACCCGCGCTGTTCGCAGCAGGCATGGCGCTGGTCGATACAACCGACGGCATCCTGATGCTCGGCGCCTATGAATGGGCGTTCGTCAAACCGATCCGCAAGCTCTACTATAACATTACCATCACGGCGGTATCGGCATTCGTCGCGATCGTAATTGGCGGAATCGAGACCTTGGCACTGATCGCTGACAAGCTCGAACTGACCGGGCGACTGTGGTCCGCCGCAGCCGATTTAGGGGGAAACTTCAACCTGCTCGGTTTCGGCATTATCGGTGTGTTCATTTTGTGCTGGGCGATCAGCTGGGCGGTGTTTCGCTGGAAAAAGTTTGACGAGATAGAGGTAAGCCATGGCTGAAAGGGAAAGCCAGCGAACCTGCCCATTCCGACTGATCTGCGGCGCCAAAGCCGCGTCACTGGCAGACGAATGGCAAGTTGTTTGCCTGATATTCGAAAATTAAACCGGGCAAGTGTGGGCGGCTTCAAAACCGGCACTGGTGGTGCCGATCGACCCGATACATGGTCGAGCGCTGACCCTTGCAAGCGAAAGCGCTTATGCGCAAAAGAAGCCAACAGGGACGGGGAGCGGTATTGATGGGTGTTCGTGCTGGGCTGCTACTTGCGGCATCTATGCTTGTTGCAACCCCCGTTTGCGCGCAATCCGAGCAGGTACGTCGCGGACCAGCCCCAGCCTGGGTGACGCCGTCCGAGCTGATGCCGGTGCCAGCCTCTGTCAGCGGTCCGATATTCTTCCGCCGCCAGGATGTTGCGGTCCACCTCAGCGACAAGGGCCAGGCGCACTATACCGGCTACCGCATCAAAATTCTGGACTCGAGCGCCCTGCAGATCGGCAACATCTCGATCGCCTGGAACCCCGGCGCTGGCGCACCGATCATCCACGGCATCAAGGTGTTCCGAGATGGCCAGGTTACCGACGTCCTGAAGAACGCTTCGTTCGAGATTCTGCGGCGCGAGGATCAGTTGGAGGCGGCTATGCTCGACGGGACGCTGACGGCAGTGCTTCGCGTGCCCGACCTGCGTGTCGGCGATGAGATCGAAGTCGATCTGACAACCTTTTCAAGCAACCCTGGGCTGGGCCAGAATGAGGCCGGCATTCTCACGCTCGGAACAGGCCCAGCGCCGGGGCGGTACCATCTGGGGCTGAGCTGGGATGAGGGCCGTGAGCCTAAGCTCAAGGTCACTCCCGATATGACGGCGGCAATGCTTAAACGCGAGCGAGCGGTCGATTTTCGGTTCGACAATCCACCCCTCGCGTCGCCGCCAAAGGACGCACCGCCGCGCTATCAATGGCAGCGCGTCGTGGAGTACAGTGATTTCGCAGACTGGGCGGCGTTGTCACGCCATTTTGCGCCGATGTTTGCCAAGGCCGCGACACCGGCGACCGACTCTCCCGTCAGGCGCGAAGCCAGCCGAATCGCGGCCGCGGAGGCGCGTCCTTTGGAACGCGCAGCCGCAGCACTAAAGCTGGTGCAGCAGGACGTGCGCTACATTTATGTCGGCCTGAACGGTGCCAATCTGATCCCGGCCACGGCCGACGAAACCTGGCAGCGTCGTTACGGCGATTGCAAGGGAAAGACCGCGCTGCTGCTGGCGCTTCTGGCCGAGATGGGGATCGACGCAGAGCCGGTGCTTGTCAATTCCAGCGGTGCCGACGACGGACTCGATCAGCGGCTTGCGCTGCCGCAGCTGTTCGATCACGTGCTTGTCCGCGCGCATATCGACGGCCAGACTTATTGGCTGGACGGGACACTCCCGCCGGTTGCGGTGCCCAGCGCCCGGCCCGTCTTCCCGGTCGGTTGGGCCTTGCCGTTGACCGCCAAGAGTAGCGGGATCGAAAAACTTGCATGGCAGCCGGCGGCTGCACCCGACGAGATCAACCTGTTCGAGATCGATGCGCGCGCCGGGTTCGACAAACCGGCGCGTATCGTGTCGACCGAAATCGTGCGCGGCGTGAAAGGTTTGCAAAAGCAACTGGCATTCGCTTCGTTCGGTGCGGCACAGCTGCTGGAGGCTTTTCGCCAGAACGCGATCGGCGAGGTCTGGCAGGCGATCGACGACGTCCAATGGCGTTACGACCAGAAGGCGGGTGCCAGCATCCTGACCATCAGCGGCACCGGAACCGTAAACTGGGATGACGACGGCGACGGTGCGAAGTCGCTGGCCCTTCCCGGCGGTGGCTTCAGCCCGCCCGAGCGCCGGGTGCGGGCACCGGATCAAAACCGGGACGCGCCTTTCTACACGCAGCCCGAATATACCTGCCACGTTACCACCGTACGCTTGCCGAGTTCGACGGAGCCTAAACGGTGGTCGTCCAAACCCAGCTTCGACACCCGCCTGTTCGGCCGCAATTATCACCGCGCCTGGGAACTGCGTGATGGAGCGATTCGCATGATCCGCGGATCCCGCATCGAACAGCCTGAGATCGATGCAGCGACCGCGCTGCGCGACAACGCGCGGATTGCCGCGTTCGACAACAGCATGGGTTGGATCTCGTACAATCCTTCCGACAAAAAGGCTTCCGTCGGTAGCGGCGAGACGGTACCTGCCACCTTTGACTTAGATTGGACGGCCGGCAATGTACCGTGCGCGTCTCCCGCAGAAATTCAGTAGCCAAAGCTACCAGTCAGAGTGGACCACCGCTTGCTATGCGATCGGAACCACTGTGGCAGGAAGCGGAAAGGCTGCTGCGTCCGATGGCGGGCTTGCGGGCATGTTCTCGCGATCAGATGCGCTGGCCGCAATGCTTTGGGGCAGATCGAGCGGCGGATGCAGGAGAATCGGGATAGCTGAGCGCTGCGACAGGTTGATCCGCCAGGCTGTATCGGCGCTATACCTGACAGCGCAGCGACTGTCTAACAGGCTGCTGAAAAAGGGCTTGGCT
>NZ_JROH01000039.1 GCF_000786205.1 Sphingomonas sp. 37zxx
AGCCAAGCCCTTTTTCAGCAGCCTGTTAATCGCTCGGGTACCACGGGCTTTTTTCGCCGGCGGTATGACGTTAAATATGACGTTGCAGCCCCTTATGGCTCGGTCAACTATCGCTTCGGTAAAATCGCCATCGGTGCGAGTGTGCGCTATGACATCGGGCAGGTTCGTGGTCAGACATTCGGCGCAGACCTTGGCGGCGGTAGGCCCGGTATCCAGTCGGTCGACTTCAACGGCAATGGTACCATATCCATTCCCGAGTCGAGGACAGCTTTCACGCCGCTCGCTCGGCCTGGCCCAGTAGACTATAGCTACAAATACATAAGCTATTCGACAGGCATCAACTACCGTGTGTCAGAGCCATTCGCGATGTTCGTCCGCTACAGCCGTGGTGCCCGCGCCAACGCCGACAAGGTATTGTTCTCAAACAAAGTCAGCGTCACCGACGGCAGCATGCCGGATTCCGCAGACGGCTATGACATCGTAAAGCAGCTGGAGGGAGGATTTAAATATCGCGACAACGGTTTGACCGTCAATGTTACCGCCTTTCTGGCCAACACCGAAGATACCAATGTTCAGGCAGGCGCTATCACGACCGATCGCGACTATCGGGCATATGGCGTCGAATCGGAAGCAGGCTATCGTTATGGTCCATTCAGCCTGACTGGGGGCGTGACCTATACCAAAGCAACGCTAGTGAACGACGATCTCAATCCTGCGGTCGCTGGTATGGCACCGCGCCGCCAGCCTGACTTCATATTTCAGGCGATGCCACAATTTGAGGTAAAAAAGTTTACGATTGGGGCGAACTTCACCGGAACAACGAGCAGCTATACGCAGGACATGAATAATTTGCGGCTGCCTGGATATACAATCGTCAACGGCTTTTTGCAGTTCCGCCCGATCGAGCGGGTGCAGTTGATGCTCGATGCAAACAACTTGTTCGACAAGCTTGCGTTTTTCGAAATAACACAAGCGTCTATCCCGGCATCAGGCGTCGGCGTCGGTCGCGCGGTAAACGGTCGCACGGTCACGGCGTCGCTTCGTCTGGATTTTTGACGGCCTGGTTTTCAATTGGCAGGGGCATCGACGGAAGCTCAAGGCGGATCAGTCGGCCAACTAAAGAGCGCCGCTCGCGAGCGCTTATCCAACCGAAAAGGTCTTAATATACGATCGCCTCCGCCCTTCGTGCCGAAGGGGGAGGCGATCGCTGGAAATCCTGGTGCGCCCGGAACGATTCGAACGTCCGACCCTCAGATTCGTAGTCTGATGCTCTATCCAGCTGAGCTACGGGCGCTTGGGAGAGGCGCTCATATAAGGGGTTTGCTGACCGCGCAACCCCGTTGCGTCGCTTTTCTTGCGCGCATACAGCCTTGATGATGCAAAAACGTATTTTTCTCGTCGCGCTGGGCTCCCTGCTGGGGGCATGTGCCGCGCCTGATGGTGACTATCCGTCGCTATTGCCCAGGCCGATCGAGCAAGAAAGCTTCGCCGAACCCGCCCGCCCCGAGCCCGAAGCGTCCGCCGACCCGGCGTTGGAGGTAAAAGTCGCTGAACAGGCGGCTGCGCTTGCCAGCGCCGCGACCGCCTTCGACCGTGCGGCTGCCGAGGCCGACTCGCTCAGCCGCGCCGCGCGCGGTTCATCGGCCGGCTCGGAGTCCTGGATCGCGGCGCAAGTCGCGCTCAGCGGCCTCGACGCGATGCGAAGCGCAACCGCCGAAACGCTTGCCGATATAGAGCGACTCGCGATCGACCGGGCGGCGCAGGGCGTTCCCACCTATCCCGAGCTACAGCGGCTGCTCGAGCGCGCCGAATTGCAGAACCGGACGCAGATCGAGCGGATCGACGCGATCGAACGCAACGTCGCGCCAGCGGCCTGAACCAGGCGCGACCTGCGGCACTCTCCCTCGTCTCAAAACTCGTCCAACGGGCTCCGTATGACCGGCACGATCGAGGCGTAATCATCGGTCCAAGGCTCGACCTTGCGGTTCGACCGGATCTCCTCCCAATCCCCAGCGCGCGCCGCCAATGCCGCCAGCGTACCGGGATCGCGTGACAGCGCGATCCAGTCGGACTGAGTCGCCTCCGAATTATCGGCAGCCCCCGGGCTGTACGACAGCTTGGCACCAAACCAGCCGCCGCCCTTCACCGTTGCGAACACCACCGGCTCCAGATCGAGGAACCGATTCGAGATATGCACCAGCAACAATCCCTTGGGGGCCAGCACCCGCGAATAGGTGGCAAACGCCTCGCGCGTCATCAGGTGCATCGGGACCGCGTCGGATGAAAAAGCGTCGAGCACCAGCAAGTCGAGGCTGCCGGGCCGCTGCGCCGCCAGCGACAGGCGGGCATCGCCCAGCACGATGTCGGCCTGGGGCAAGCAATCGCTCAGGAAGGTGAATTTCTGCGAATCGCGCGCCATGCGGATCACGGTCGGGTCGATTTCATAGAATCGCCACGCCTGACCGGGCTTGGCGTAGCAGGCCAGCGTCCCGGTCCCCAGCCCGACCGCGCCCACGCGCGCGCCCGGCCCATATAGCGCGCCCAGCGCCTGCATCGCCAAGCCAACGCCCGAACCCGGCATGTAATAGCTGGTCGGCGTACGTCGCATGGCGGCGTCGCCTAGAAACTGGGTGCCGTGCAGCGTCGTGCCGTGCGCCAGTGTGCGAATCCCCTCGGCGGGATAATCGCGGATCGTATAGACGCCGAAATAGCTTCGCGTGCGCACGTCGCCCTCGATGCTCAACTGCAACGCGCGATAGCCGCCGAACAGGAACAACGCCCCCGCCAGCACCACGACAAAGGGGATTCGCGTGCCGATCGTCACCAGCCCCAATATCGACAGCGCCAGAAAGCCGATATTCTCATGCCTTGGCCCCAGCAGGTTGCCGGGATTGAACAACCCGACATTGACGATGATCGCCACCAGCGCGACGACCGCCGCAGTCCTAATCCAGAGTGCGGCGCGATCGCCCTCCCACAGCCGGCCGATCACCGGCACCAGGAATGCGCGCGGTGCCAGCATCCCCGCCGCCAGGATCAGGATCGGATATTCATAGGTCCAATCGAATATCACCGGCGCGATCAGCCCGGCGAAAACCCCGCCCAAGGCACCGCCGATCGACATCGCCAGATAGAAACTCGTCAGCCGATCCGGCTCGGGCCGAAGCCTATACATCTGCGTGTGCAGCGCCACCGCCACCATGAACAGCAACAGCAGCGCCAGCAGCGCGTTGAGGAACGGATAATCATGGCTGCCGCCGATCATCGTACCGCCGAACATCAGCACCGCCAGCGGCGCGACTACTGTCAACATATCCGCCAGCCGCCGCCCGGTCGCGAACGCCACGGTGAAGCTGAGCAGATACAGCCCCAGCGGCAACACCCATAGCAGCGGCACCGCGACGATATCGGTGGTCAGATAGGTCGATGTCGCCAGCATCAGTCCCGACGGCACAAAGGCCAGCACCACCCAATGCGCGAAGCGTCGCGCGCCGGGCTTCGCGCTGGTCGGCAGCGCCGCCACCGCCGCCGCACCGCGCGGCAGCTTCCACGCGCATAATGCGACCAGCACGCAGAGCAGCGCATAGCCCGCGCTCCACAACAGGCTCTGGCTCGACAGCGCCATGCTCGGCTCGACCACCAGCGGATAGGCGATCAGCCCGCCAAAGCTGCCGACGTTCGACGCGGCATAGAGCGCGTAAGGATTCTGCGCCGGTGCCGAAGCTGCAAACCAGCGTTGCAACAAGGGTGCCTGCGCCGACACCGCAAAGAATAGCGGCCCGATCGACGCGCCCAGCAACCAGGGCACCCAGATCGCCGGTTCGGCATCGGGCGGCGGGTTTGCCTGAATCAGCCCGATCGGCAGCCACAGGGCCGCGACCGCCAATACACCCAGATGGATCATCGCCTGCCGCTTGACGCTGACCCGCCCCAGCCAATGGGCATAGGCATAGCCACCCAGCAGCAGCGCCTGATACACCAGCATCGCCGAATTCCACACCGCCGGTGCGCCGCCGAGCCGTGGCAGCGCCATCCGCGCGATCATCGGCTGCACCAGGAACAGCAGGAAGGACCCGGTGAGGATCGCGACGACGAACAGCGATCGGGCGCTGGTTCGCGA
Organism: Sphingomonas sp. 37zxx; assembly: GCF_000786205.1. Lineage (GTDB taxonomy): Bacteria > Pseudomonadota > Alphaproteobacteria > Sphingomonadales > Sphingomonadaceae > Sphingomonas. The sequence continues at coordinate 4,121 of NZ_JROH01000039.1, forward strand.
TGAAAGGTCCGGACCCGCCGCAGCGACATCCCCGACAGGTTCGGTGGTCATGACCAGGTGTTTTAGCGATGCCGCCGGGATATAAAAGGCTTAGCCACCCCGTTGGATCGCATAGACAATCATCGCGCCGATCGGGTCGCCGGGATAATTGGGATGCTGAAAATCCAGATCGGCCCGCCGTGTCATCCCCAGCCGCCGCATCAGCCCCCACGACCGGTCATTGGCCGCACTGGTCCACGCCGCGATGCTGGCGCGCTGCGTATTGGCCCAGGCCCAGGCGATGCTCGCCTCCGCCGCCTCGCGCGCGATCCCCTGCCCCCAATATGCCTCGCCGATCCGCCAGCCGATTTCGAGCACATCTGGCACCGGTGTTCCGGAATAGCCGCTGCACCGCACGCCGCATACGCCGGCCAGATCGCCACCGCGCGTCTCCACCGCCCACATGCAATGCCCATCACGCGCCTGGTTCGCGATTTCGCGGTCGATGATCGCGTCTATCTTCGCGCGCGGCTGCACCCCGCCGAAATGCGTCATCATTACCGGGGTGTTGACGATCGCGGCAAAGCCCGGCTTGTCGCCCTCGCGCCAGGGCCGCAGGCGCAGGCGATCAGTCTCGATCATCGGCCCAGCAAGCGCGCCGCCAGCGGTGCATGATAGCTCAGCACCCCCGAACATCCCGCCCGCTTGAACGCCATCAGCGTCTCGATCACCAGCGTGTCGCGATCCCCAGCGCCCGCCGCCGCCGCCGCCTCGATCATCGCATATTCGCCCGAAACTTGATAAGCGAATACAGGCACTTCGAAGCGCTCCTTCACTCGGCGAACGATGTCGAGATAAGGCAGCCCTGGCTTGACCATCACGCTGTCGGCCCCCTCGTCCAGATCGGCGGCGACTTCGCGCAGCGCCTCCTCGGCATTGGCGGGGTCCATCTGATAGGTTTTCTTGTCGCCCTTCAGCCGCCCGCGCGATCCCACCGCATCGCGGAACGGCCCGTAAAAGCCGCTCGCATATTTGGCGGCATAGGCCATGATCTGGACATTGTGGTGCCCTGCTTCTTCGAGCGCCATGCGGATCAGCCCGACCCGCCCGTCCATCATGTCGCTGGGCGCGACGATGTCGGCCCCGGCATCGGCCTGCGCCACCGCCTGGCGCGCCAGCACTTCGGCGGTGGCGTCGTTCAGCACATAGCCCTTGTCATCGGTCAGCCCGTCATGCCCGTGGCTGGTATAGGGATCGAGCGCGACATCGGTGAGCACCCCGATCTCGGGCACCGAATCCTTGATCGCGCGGATCGCGCTGCACATCAGATTGCCCGGATTAAACGCCTCGGCCCCGTCATCGGTGCGCAGATGCTCAGGCGTATTGGGGAACAGCGCAATCGCCGGAATACCCAGATCCCGGGCCTCGCGCGCCCGCGCGACGATCTGCGCGATCGACCAGCGCGAGACACCAGGCAGGCTGGCGATCGGCTCTTCGGCATCACCCGCGGTGACGAACAACGGCCAGATCAGATCGGCGGGGGTAAGCACCGTCTCGGCATGCAGCGCGCGGCTCCACGCAGCGATACGAGGACGACGAAGGCGAAGCGCTGGATAGGAAGACATGGGGCAGAGTTTTGGGCGAACCCTGCCCCGAACGCAACCTTATCCCAGCCGGGCCAGCGCCGCCCCCAGCCGCTCTGACTCGGCCGCCTTTTCGGCATGATCCGCCCGCGCCTTCTCGACCGCCTCAGGCTTGGCCCGCTCGACAAAGCTAGCGTTCGACAGCCGCCCGGCTAGCGCATCGCGCTCCTTTTCGGCGGCCGCAATCGCCTTGGTCAAGCGCGCCCGCTCGGCATCGAGGTCGATGACGCCTTCGAGCGGCAGGACATAGGTCGCGGCATCGACCACCACCTGCAACGCCCCGCCCGCGCCGGCATCCCCCTCGGCAAGGTCGACCCGCGCCAGGCGTGCGATCACGCCGTGCTGCCGATCGAGCCGTGCCATCGTCGTCGCATCGGCATCGCGCACATATAGCGGCAACCGCGCGCCCGGCGGCACATTCAGCTCGGTCCGCGCGCCGCGCACTTCACTCACCAGCCGGATCAGCCAGTCGATCTCCGCCCGCGCCACCGGATCGAGCGCGCGCGCATCGGGCATCGGCCATTTCGCGACGATCAGGTCATACTCGCGCTCGCCCAGCGCATGCCACAGTTCCTCGGTCAGGAACGGCATGAACGGGTGGAGCATCACCAATATCTGGTCGAGCACCCAACCCGCGACCACCTTCGATTCATCATCGACGACGCCGCGCTCGTCGCCCACCATCGCGGGCTTGATCAGTTCGAGATACCAGTCGCAGAACCGGCTCCACGCGAATTGATACACGGTGTTGGCAGCGGCATCGAAGCGCAATTCGGCCAGCGCCAGATCGAGCGCCTGCACCGTCTCCACCGTTTCGGCGATGATCCAGCGATTGACCGCCAGATCGGCGGCGGGCGGCTCGATCGTCTTCGACGCGCCGATGCCGTTGGCCATCGCAAAGCGCGTGGCGTTCCACAGCTTGGTCGCGAAGTTGCGATAGCCCTCGACGCGCTTCTCATCCATCTTGATGTCGCGGCCCTGGCTCTCCATCGCCGCCATGAAGAAGCGCAGCGCATCGGCACCATATTTGTCGATCAGCCCCAGCGGATCGACGGTGTTGCCCTTCGACTTCGACATCTTCGCGCCATCGGCTGCGCGGACAAGACCGTGCAGATACAAGGTCTTGAACGGCACTTCTTGCATGAAGTGCAAGCCCTGCATCAGCATCCGCGCATCCCAGAAGAACAGGATGTCGAAGCCCGAGATGAGCACGTCATTGGGATAACGCCCGCCAAGCATCTCCCCCCTCCCGCTCGCGGGAGGAGACTGTTCCGGCCAACCCAAGGTAGCAAACGGCCATAAGGCACTGGAAAACCACGTATCAAGCACGTCAGGGTCGCGCCATAGCCACTCGGTATCATCTTTGTCCGAAATCAAAACTGGGTCACCGGCGGAATTGGTTATATTATCTCTGAATTGATTGCGAAACGCTGACCTTGCGGCCTGATCAGGCCCCTCGACAAACTCGATGCGAGTAATGCGCGGATTCTTTTGATTGTAATAGGCCAGCGCCAGCTTTTCTGCGCCCTCTTCGGTCTCAGCAACAAAAGGCCTACTTCCGGATTGAGGCCGGCTTGGATCCTCAAAGTTCGCAAATTCGCCAGGTCCATCGTAATCTGGCCCATACCAAGCCGGGATCCGGTGCCCCCACCACAACTGCCGCGACACACACCACGGCTGGATGTTCTCCATCCAATTGAAGTACGTCTTCTCCCACGACTTGGGCACGATCTTCACCGCCCCCGATCGCACCGCCTCGATCGCCGGCTTGGCCAGCGTCGCTGCATCGACATACCATTGGTCGGTCAGCCACGGCTCGATCACCGCGCCCGAACGATCGCCGAACGGGGTCTGGATCGTCCGCGGTTCGGCGTCGTGCTCCACCCCTTCCTTGTCGACATGCGGGATTAGGAAGCCTTCGTCCTTCAGCCGCGCGACCACTGCCTTGCGCGCCTCGGCGGTCGTCAGCCCCAGCAGCTCCTCGGGGATCAGGCCATCGGACACCTGCACCACCCGCGCCTTGGCATCGAGCATGTTGAGCATCGCGCCAGCCGCGATCCCCGCGCGCTTGCCGACCTCGAAATCGTTGAAGTCATGGCCCGGCGTGATCTTTACCGCGCCCGAACCCAATGCCGGATCGGCATGGTCGTCGGTGATGATCGGGATCAGCCGCCCGGTGATCGGCAGCCGCACCTGCTTGCCCACCGGCGCGGTATAGCGTTCGTCGGCGGCGTTCACCGCCACCGCCATGTCGGCGAGCATCGTCTCGGGCCGCGTCGTCGCGACCTCGATGAAGCCCGATGCGTCGGCAAGCGGATAGCGCAGATGCCAGAAGCTGCCCTTGATCTCGCGCGTCTCGACCTCGAGGTCGCTGATCGCGGTGCCAAGGCCCGGATCCCAGTTCACCAGCCTTTTGTCGCGATAGATCAGCCCTTCACGGTGCAGTTCGACGAACACCTTGAGGACGGCCTTCGAAAAGCCAGGGTCCATCGTAAAGCGTTCGTTTTCCCAATCCATCGAACAGCCAAGGCGGCGAAGCTGCTGCGTGATCTCGCCACCGCTTTCTTCCTTCCACTCCCACACCTTCGCGACGAAATCCTCGCGGCTGAAATCGGTGCGCTTCTGCTGCTTGAGCCCCATCTGGCGCTCGACCACCATCTGTGTCGCAATGCCGGCATGGTCGGTGCCCACCACCCAGCGCGCGTCCTTGCCCTGCAATCGCGCGTGGCGGACCAATATGTCCTGCAAGGTATTGTCGAGCGCATGGCCGATATGCAGCGATCCCGTCACATTGGGCGGCGGGTTCACGATCGTCCAGGGCTCAGCGCCGGGGCGTTCGGGGCGGAACTGGCCCTTGGCTTCCCAATGGGCATACCAGCGCGCTTCGATGGCGGCGGGGTCGAAGGTCTTGGGCAATTCGGTCATGCATCGGGCAATACCGACGCAAATTATTGGTGCAACCCGTCAGGTGACCCCGTTCGGCCCATCGAGCAACTGGCGAACCCGCTGCGACAGGTCGGCGACTTGCGGCTGATCCTCGACCATCAGGATATGCTGCCCCTCGCCGCGCGAATGCGCCACCGGCTGGCGGGTTTGCTCGACCATGCCCTTGGATCGCGGAAACAGCAGGGTGAAGGTGACACCACCGCCCGCGCGGTTCGTCGCCGCCACCGCGCCGCCCGACTGGCGCATAAAGCCATAGGCCATCGACAGGCCCAGCCCGGTGCCCTTGCCCACGCCCTTGCCCGCGCCCTTGGTCGAGAAGAAGGGGTCGAAAATCTTAGTCAGGCTGGACGGATCCTCGGCCTCCTTGCGGCGCGAAATATCGAGCTGGCTGGCGAAGAAATATTTGAGTTCGCCCGATTCGTCGTACACCGGTGAAATGAACAGCGCGTTCCAAATGGTCGATCCGTTTTTGCGATAATTCAGAATCTCGATCGCGACTTCTTCGCGCCGCTCGATCGCAGCGCGAATCTGGTCGACCAGCGTGCGATCGGTCTCTGACCCTTGCAGAAACCGGCAATTCTTGCCGATGATTTCGTTGGCTGAATAGCCGGTCATCCGAATGAACGCGGCGTTACAAAAGATGATCGGATTATCAGGCTGGCTTGGGTCGGTCACCACCATCGGCATCCGCGTGTTTTCCACCGCCGCGAAGAAAATGTCGTGCTGCGCATTGCCGGGGCTACATCTGTCGCGGATCGATGGTGCCGGCGGGATGTTGCCGCCCGCACCGTTGTCGAAATCATGCCCGGTTTAGTCGAAATTATGCGTCATCCTTGCAGAAACTGCAAAGATACCAAAAGGTTTCGCGTCAGTAGATCAATCGTTACGCCCGGTGATCCGCGCGATCTCACGCGCGACAATGGTCTCGACGATTCGCGGCAGATTGGCGTCGAGCCACGCGCTCATCATCGGCTTGAGCATCTCGCGGACCAGCCCTTCGAGCGAGTCATTGCCCGCGACACCCGGCTTGACGATCAACCGCGACAAGGCATCGATTTGCCCGCGCGTCGCCTCGGCGGTGCGTGCCGACAGGATCGCCTCGGTCACTTGGGGCTTTTCCTCGGCTACCGGCTCGGGGGCCGGTGGACGTGGCGGAACAGGCGGTTCAGCGCGCGGCGACGGCACCGGGTGATCGAGTTCGAGCACGGTGTCGCCATCATCGTCGTCGATCGATGCGTCGTACATCGGCTCGGGCGGCGGAGCAGCCGGACGACCGATGCGACGCCCGCGAACCGGCGCGCTGCCATCGCCCTCTTCGGCAATGATCCGTTTGATCGAGGACAGGATGTCCTCCATCGATGGTTCGTTGCTCAAATCTCCCATCGGCCGTGCCCCCATCTGCCGCCCCGAACGCTCTTCGTCAGCGTGGCGTAGTGACGTCACCTGCGGGATTTGCCCGGTCGGTGTCAACGGGGCGTTGCAGTTCGGGCTCAAGTGTTCGGGTAACCACCGGGGTCTGCGCCTCGACATCGACGGTGCGCGTGCCCACCGGACGCGGCGTGGGGTCCGAATCCCAATCGATCCAGCGCTTGTCGACCCGTTCGTAATTGGTCAGCGGATCGTACAGCGCGCCGCCGTCCAGCCCCAGATCACTGGCCTCGGCACGCCCCATCGCCGCTAGCAGCGCAAAGCCCGCGACATAGGCATCACGCCGTGCGGTCACGAGCTGCACCTGGCTGTTCAACAACTCCTGTTCGGCGTTCAGGATTTCGATGATCGTCCGGTTGCCAACGCTGTTCTCGGCACGGACGCCTTCGAGCGAAAAGCGATTGGCATCCACCGCCGCTTCCGACGCCTCGATCACCCGCAATGCCGATTGCCAGGTGGCAAAGGCACTCCGCGCCTGCGCGATGACGTTGCGCTCGGTTGCGGTCACCTGCTCGATCGCCACGCCCTGCCGCGCCTGCGCCTGTCGCACCTGGGCTGCCGGTCGTCCGCCCTGATATAGCGGCACGGTAAAGCCCAGGCCCGCCTGCGCCGCGGTACCGGTCTGTGGCACCGCAGCGCCGAACTGCGTCCCATTCAATGTGCCAAGATAGTTGAAGTAGTTGCCGCCAGCGACCAGGTCCACTTGCGGCAGCTTTGCCGCCCGAGCGGTGCTGACGTCGATCCGCGCCGCATCGCGATTGCGCTCAGCGGCCTGCAATGCCGGATTATTGTTGAGCGCAGTGACCACTGCCGCTTGCGGGTCGTCCGGCAGGTTCGGCAGCACCGGCGGCGGTGCAAGCGATGCCGGCGCGCTGCCGACAATGGCGATGTAGTTTTCGCGACTGCCGATCAGCGCCGCCTCGGCCTGCCGCAGCTGCCCGCGCGCGACCGCCAGCCGTGCTTCGGACTGGGCGACATCGGTGCGGGTGACATCCCCCACTTCAAACCGGTCGCTGGTCGCCCGCAGGTTGATGTCGAGGCCGCGCACATTCTGCTGGTTCAGCTGAACGATCGCCTCGTCGCGGATCACGTCGTTATACGCCGCGACGACGTTGGTGAACAAATTGGCTTCGGCGCTTCGCAAATTGGCGCGCCCGGCCATCACCCGCGTCTTGGCGGCGGCAACCGAGTTCCGCACCCGGCCGCCCTGAAAAATCGGATAGCTGGCGTTCAGATTCGCAACAAGCGCGCGGTCGGGTTGCAGAAAAGCGTTCGCTCCCTGCACGATGTTTTCGACGAAATTGCCCTGCACGCCAAGCTGCGGCAAGGCATCGGCGCGCGCCAGCGGCACCCCCTCATCGGTCGCCCGCAAATTGGCGCGCTCGCCGGCAAGGCTCGGATTCTCGTTATAGGCCTGTACCAGCGCCTCGCGCAGCGTCTGCGCCTGCGCCTGCGCTCCGCTGGCCAATGCCATCCCGCCGACGGTCAACGCCAGCGCTGCTTTCCACCCCCCCCGCACGAAGCTAAAACCGAAAGCTTGTCGGGCGCGCGAAGCCGGGCAGCACCACACAATCAATATCGGCAAAGTCGAACAGCCCAAAGCCACCCGCAGTCCGACGGCCCGCCGCCAGCCGCGTAACCCCGTGATCGACCACGCCCGAAACCACTCGACCTTCGGGCCGCAATTGATCGATCACTTCGCCTGAAATTTCCTCGACGGCGCCATCGATCACGATCACGTCATAGGGCGCGCCGCTCGACCAGCCGGCATGCAAAGGCGCTTCGACCAGTTCGACTCCCTCGACCCCGGCCAGCGCCTCGCGCGCCTGGGCGGCCAGCAACGGATCGCTCTCCAGCGCAACAACCTCGCAAGCCAATCGCGCCAACACGGCAGCGGTATAGCCACCCGTCGCCCCGATCAGCAGCACACGCTCACCGGCTGCAATGCGCGCCTCGTTCAGCAGCCGGGCAGTTGCCAGCGGCGTGTTCTGCTGGCGATCCGGCGTCAGCGCGATCATTGTGTCGCGATAAGCCATGCTCCGCACTTCCGGCGGCAGGAAATTCTCCCGCGGCACGTCGGCCATCGCCGCGATGATCCTGGCATCGCTGACACCGCTGGTCCGTAATTGGCTGACAACCATCGCGTGGCGAGCAACGGCTGCCCCGGTGAGTTCGTCGTTCGATGCGCCCTGGGCGGCGCGGCTCATGAGGTTCGTCATCATATCAACCCTGTTCGCACAACCGTGTTAGCCGTGCAATACACTTATTGCCCGCTGTGGCTTCTTATCGCGCGCTTTGTTCGCCGCCAAGCACTACCCAGCGTAAAAGCCACCCCCAAGCCGCCGCATGCCATTGACAAGTCGCTCGCATCGACGCATTTCGCGCGGCTCCGGCCCGATGGCGGAGTGGTTACGTAGAGGACTGCAAATCCTCGCACGCCGGTTCGATTCCGGCTCGGGCCTCCATCATTATATCCATTTTCGCGCTAAGCCGCTCATTCTGCAGAATGAGCGGCGCGAGTTTCCGCTCCTGTGAACCCGCTGCCGACATGGACAATTGGCCGACCACGCGGCCCATGCCGCCGCCCCGGGACATCGAAAGTGACCTCGGCAAAAGCGGCCGAACCTCAATCTGATAAGTGGAAATAGCCCTCAGCCGACGCCGGCAGGCCGTAATGGCGGATTGGCGCTTGCCCGAACGGTGCGCGACAAGGCCGCGATCCTTGCGGTCAGGCCAAAAAGAGAATTCGGACAAAGGCCGAATTGCTTCGCTCACAGCGACCAATCATCTAGCATGAACCGTCCGGCCGGTGGCTGCTTCGCCACCGACCGGTTTGTGTCGCCATCAGAACTCGGCGGTCGCCCCGAAGAAGAAGCTGCGCCCGGCCACGTCGTAGACACCGGGATACGTATTCCCGTTGCCGAACGACGACAGCAGGCCCGCCGCGATGGCCGGCGGATCCTTGTCCAGAAGGTTGTTGATCCCTGCCCGCAGCGATACGCCTTCGCTCACGCGCGCCGATAGCGCGAGATCGAAATAGTCATAAGACGGGATTTGCGCGTTGATGACGTAGGCAGGACCGCGCAAAAACGGATCGGTCGTGTTGTTCGTCAACGAAGTGCCGCCGATATGCCGCCAATTCAGCGAAACGCTCCCGAAATTATCCAGATCGGTCCACGTCAGACGCGCTTGATGCCGCCATTCAGGGCTGGGCTGGCCGCAGGTCGGGCCGAATAGCCCCTTGCAATCATAGCTGCCAAGGCCGGGCAAGGGCTGGTTCTCCAGCTTTTCCAGCCACGTGCCGACCATTGCGACATCGAACCGACCGATGCCGGTCGGCTGCGCGAAGTTCAAGCCGAAGTCGACGCCCGATGTCGATAGTGCGCCGGTGTTCTGCGTGGTCGAAATCACATAGCCTTGCTCGCCAAACAATACGCCGGATCGCGGGTCACGCTTGAAGAGATTACAGAAGAACGGATCGCCCGTTGTCACGCATTGGCTGACCGTCAAAGACGCGGGTATCGAGCTGATATAGTCCTTTACCCTGATGTTGAAATAATCGACCGAGAGCGAAAGGCGGCGAAGGAAGCGCGGCGACAGCACGACGCCTGCGGTATAGGTGTCTGCTTCCTCGGGCTTGAGCGCCGGATTGCCACCGCCCTGTGCGCTACATACGTCGGTAGGACACTCGATGATCCGGCCATATTGTGCGGCGGTGACGCCGGTAAGCGCGCAACGCGCGGCGCTGGCGGTGGGGGTTGCGCCACTGCACGGATCCTGTGCCGCGACATTGCCGATGCTTTGCGCCTGAAACAGCTCGGAAATATTCGGTGCTCGGATCGCGCGATTGTAACTGCCACGCAACCGGATGTCCTCGATCGGTGCCCAGGACAGTTCGCCCTTGTACGTCGATATCCCTTCGGGGTTGGTGCTGTATTTCGAATAACGATAGCCGCCGGTCAGCGTCAGTTCCTTGGCAAATGGCACGTCTTCGAAAATCGGAACGCGCAGCTCGCCGAAATATTCGGTGACGTTGAAGCGGCCATCGGCCTCCCTGGTGCCTTTTTGTTGCGCAAGCGCATCGGCGCGGAACTCCAAAGTCTCGCGGCGATGTTCGACGCCAACCACGAAACCAACGCCTTGCTCCGCCCAGGGGCTGCCGATGCCATAGGACGTCAAATCACCCGAGACCGAGCCGGTGACCACCGACTCTTGATCGAGACCGCGAGTGAAGGTCGGGCTATAGATATAGGCCAGCGAAGCATCGCTGAGATTGTTATACTGGAACACGTTGAGCGGGACACAAGCCGGATCGGTGCCGTCGATCACGGATTTACAGGTTGGTACGCCATTGCGATTGACGACCTGAAGGGCGCGATTGGCGCGGGTTGGGTCAATGTCGTTCTGATAGTTCTCGGCGAAGATTACTTTTGAGAACAACGCATTGATGTCATAGCGAAAACCCTCAGCGATGGCTCCACGCACGCCGCCGGTCACGCGATAATCGGTATGGCGCAGATCATCGCGGCGCGGCCGCGCATTGCCAGCGACCGGGCGATAGCCGATGAACAAATCCTGGGTGACTGCGGCATTGCCGACATCGGCACCGCACAGCAAATTCCCCTGTTGCGCGCTCATAAGGGGGTTATCGCAATTGATGCGATAGGTCGTGCCCTGAAACAAAGCCGATGGCGCAACCTGAGAATTGGTGTGATCGTCCATGAACATGAAGCTGCCATACAGCTCGACCGCAGGGGTCACTTCATAATGGGCAAACGCGCCTGCAGTATATCGCGTATCATTGCGCTGAAAGAAATTCAGCGGGGCATAATTATAGCGAAAACTTGCGTCATAGGGCACCCATGTGCTCTGACCGTTCCGCGTGTTGTTGAACCGCTGACCGGCATTCGGTCCAGTCAATGGCTGAAACAAGCCGTATTCATTGTTGCTTGAGCCGCCGCAAGTGAAACCGGCGTTCGCGACGCCCCCGACTGTTGCAGGATCGAGCGCACAGGCCGAGACGTCGCGATTGCCTTGCATGATGGGGCGAACGTCACGATACCCAAAATAGGCGGTTACATTGCCGCGCCCCTCGGGGAAGTTCGCCCCGAAGGCGATATTGGCGTCGAAGCGCTGGCCATCGACCGGCGATGACGAAGCGTTCTGGTAGCCATTGGCCGAAATGAGCGCACGGCGGGCGGTGTTGTCGTTCTGGTGGTTCGAGAAACCATATTGAACGTCTGCGCGCACCCCATTCAGGTTGTCGCGCAGGATGAAGTTGACCACGCCCGAGATCGCATCCGATCCATAGACTGCGGACGCGCCGCCGGTCACCACGTCGATACGCTCTACCAGTGCCGCCGGAATAAAGTTCAGATCGGTTGCCTGAACCGGCAGCAGGCGCTGGCCGTTTATCAGCACAAGGTTACGGTTACTGCCTAGATTGCGCAGGTTCAACCTGGCCGTACCATCCGAACCGTTGGAGACGTTTTCGTTCGCATCTGCCTGCACCTGCGGCAGACGGTTCAAAACGCTTTCGATATTCGTCGCGCCCTGAAGACGGATTTCAGCCGCATCAATGGTGGTGATCGGGCTGTTACTTTTGACGCCTGGTTGCCAGATGCGTGAGCCGGTGACGGTTATGGTGCCGACATCAGCGTCGGCCTCGGCGCTCTTCACCACCGCTTCGGGCGCAGTCTGGGCCATCGCCGGCACGGCGAGGGAGGCCGAAAGTGCAGCTACCCCTGCGGAACATAGCCAATTCGAATTTCGATACGTCATTCCCTGTACTCCCCCGATTTCGGGAGAAGATATATGTTATACGATATTCTCAGGCAACAACTTTATGTGGCCAGAAACCGCTAAAAACGAATTATCTGTCCTTTTAGGCGGGGGTGGCTGCGTTCGAGGCGGCCAGGACTGTCATCGGCTGGACATAATCAAACCCGCCCTGCCACCAACCCCGGCCTGCACGTTACAGGGGCTAGTGCCCCGGAAGCTGGCGCCGCAAATCGACCAATGTCTGCTCGATATGCGCCGCCATGCGAACCGACAGACTTGAAACATCGCGCGCCAGCCAGCACTCCAGCAAATCGGCATGCTCGTCATTCGCACGGCGATCGCGGCCCAGCGGCTCAAGATGCTTGCGCACATAGCGCTCGCTCAACACATGCAGACGTTCGAGCAATTGCAGCGTGATGACCTGACCCGACGGCCGAATCAGGGCAAGATGAAACGCCCGGTTAAATGCGCCGACACCATCGCCATGCGCGTTGGTAACCTCGTCCAGTTTGCCCAGTATCTCGATGGCCTCGCTACGCTGCTGGTCATTGGCCCGGATCGCTGCTGCGGCCACGGCATCGGGCTCGATCTTCAATCGCAGCGCAAACACCTCCTCGGCCTCGGCCCCGGTCAGAGCGCGGACGAAGTATCCACGATTGGCCTGCGACCGCACCAGGCCTTCCTGTTCAAGTCGGCTCAGGGCCTCGCGCAGCGGTATCTTGCTGACGCCCAATTCTGCCGCCAACGCATCCTGCCGGATCGCGCGATCGGGATCGACCGTACCGGCAAGGATCCGGTCGCGGACGAGATCGACAAGCTGATCGGGAAGATTTCGGACGACGATTGCAGTCATAATTCAACCTGGATGCGCGGCATGCGTCGTGTTGATGTGCCGCAGCGATGCCGAAGAAACAACCGCTAGTGGCCGAACCTGCTCAGATTGAACGATGTAATATCCACATTGGACGCTTCACCGCACAACGTCGCCGCCAGTACGTCGCCGGTTGTGGCGGCGAGGGTCAGGCCAAGATGCTGATGCCCAAAGGCATAGGCAATTGTTGGCGCATCGGTGCATCGCCCGATTGCCGGCAGGTAATCCGGCAAGGTCGGCCGCGCGCCCATCCACGGGCGAAGCGGCTCGCAGAATTGGATGCCCAGCGCCGTCAGATGGTTGCGCAGCCGGTCCCATTTACGCGGGTCGGGAGGGCTGTCGAGGCGCGCGAACTCGACGAAACTTGCGGCGCGCAGCGCGCTGGCGAAGCCGGTGACGATCATCGCGCGATCCTCGAATACCACCGGCGGCAGGTTGGCGGGCCAATTGGCCGCCCTGCCCTCGACATGATAGCCCCGTTCGGCAATCAGCGGTGCCGTCACCAACGAAGCCGACGCCGCCCCTGCCGCTGCAACCACGACATCGGCGCGAATTTCGCGACCGCCGTCGATCACGGCGCTGGCGCCAATAGCATCCGACGTCAGCGACTGCACCATTCCCGGTTCAAACTGGCCGCCAAGCGCGACAAAATGCGCCCGCAGCGCCAGTCCCAGCGCCGCAAGATCGGCAATCTGGCCGCTGCCGATACACCGTATCGCACCCGCGATCGGCACCTTCACAAGCGCGGACAGCGCGCCCAGTTCGTCGGCGGTCGCGTCGCGAAAACTTGCCGTTCCCCTATCGCCATTCATCCACGATGCCCGGCCGTGCGCGGCGGTTCTGGCTGTTTCCCACACGATGAAATGACCATCCTCGCGCAGCAGATGCGCCGCCCCCGCTTCGTCGAGCAGTTGCCGCCACGCTGGCAGCGCGGTGGCCAGGATGGTCGAGAGCGCCGCCTTGCCATGCGCGAATTTCGCCGGATGGCTGGCACCGATCAACGCAAGGCCAAAGGGAAGCCATGCCGCGATGTCGCGAAGTGGCAGCGCCAGCGCGCCGCCGCGCTGAAACAGCCGCGCGGGCAAAGCGCGGATCGCCGCGCGCGAGGCGAGTGGCTCGATCTGCTCGATCGCGATATGCCCGGCATTGCCCCAGGATGCACCGCGCCAGGGGCCATCGGGTGCGACGATCGTCGTTGCCACCCCGCGCCGCGCAAGCGCGATGCCGGTGGCCAGACCGATCACCCCGTCACCCGCTACAATCGCAGTGGTTGGCCGTTGCTGCATCGTCATGGCACCAAGCCTATGCTGCCGCCTGACCGGCAAGGCTGCGCGACCGGCCATAGATCAGGTACACCGCTACGCCGATCGCGTTCCACGCCATGAAGCGCACCAGGGTTTGCCCTGGCAGGCTGATCAACAAATAGATGCAGCCAAGGATGGCGAGCGTGCCGACGAGGTAGGGCGCGGGGCACCGAAACACCCGCTTCAGTTCGGGCGCGCGGCGACGCAGAATCATCATGCAGGCCGCTACCGCGATAAACGCCAGCAAGGTGCCGGCATTGGCCAGTTCGGCGATCTCGTCGAGCCGGAAAAAGCCAGCCACAGCGGCGACAAACACCCCGGTCACCAGGGTTACCGTCACGGGGCTGCCGGTCTTTGCCGACACCCGGCTGAGCGAACGCGGCAATAATCCGTCGCGTGACATCACAAAGAATATGCGGCTTTGCCCATACATCATCACAAGGATAACCGACGGCAAGGCGATCAACGCCGCCAGCCCGATCGCCCACGCGGCCACCGGATGCCCAAGCGAGCGCAGCACGAACGCCAGCGGTTCAGCGGACTTGCCGATGTCGAGATAGCTGACGGCACCGATCGCAGCGACCGCCACCGCCATGTAAATGACGGTACAAGCCGCCATCGATCCGATGATGCCGATCGTCAGGTCGCGACCGGGGTTGCGTGCCTCTTCCGCCGACGTCGCGACGGCGTCGAAGCCATAAAAGGCAAAGAACACGATCGCCGCCGCCGCCATCACGCCGCGCGTCGACCCATCCTGAACGGTGCTGGCAAAGCCATAGGGCATGAACGGTTCGAAATTGCCGCTGGAAAACGACGGCAGCGCCAGCGACACGAACAGCGCCAGCGCGGTCATTTTCACGACGACCAGCACGATGTTGAACGTTGCGCTCTCGCGCGTGCCTGCCACCAGCATGCCCGCAATCGCCAGCGCAACCAGCACCGCCGGCAGGTTGATGATGCCGCCGCCATGCGGGCCGGACAACAGCATCGCGGGCAATTCAACACCTAGCGACTGAATCCACCCGACAAGATAGGCCGACCAACCGACTGCCACGGTCGAGCAGGCCAGTGAATATTCGAGGATCAGGCTCCACCCGACGATCCAGGCCAGGCTCTCGCCGATCACCGAATAGGTATAGGTGTAAGCGCTGCCCGCAGTGGGGATCAGCGTTGCCATTTCGGCATAGGCCAGGGCCGCACAGGCGCACACTGCCCCGGCGATGGCAAATGACAGGATCACCGCCGGCCCCGCTCGATCGGCCCCCACGCCGGTCAGCGTGTAGATACCAGTCCCGACAATCGCACCGATGCCAAGCGCAATCAGGTGAGGCCAGCTGAGCGTCTTGCGCAATACCCTGTCCGGATCCGACTCGGCCGCTGCGCCAAAGGGCTTCAACGGCCCCAATATTCCTCGCCCCACAGGCCGCTCCCCCCCACAAAAAATCGGTATCGTCTAAACCACCGTAAACCCGGCCCAGAACGGATCTTCGCGATCGATCCAAATGGTGTTCAACCCCGTGGCGATCGCCGATCCCTCGATAGAGGGAGTGATGCCGGAAACATCGCCGACCATTGCCTCGGCCTCGACCCTGCCGATGAAGCGGCTGCCGATATAGCTTTCGTGAACGAAGCTATCGCCGACCGCCAACCGCCCCGTCGCGACAAGCTGTGCCAGCCGCGCCGAGGTGCCGGTGCCGCAAGGGCTGCGATCGATCGCGCGCTCGCCATAGAATACCGCGTTGCGTCCGTCCGCCCCCTCGCTTTTGGGTCGATCGGCCCACAGCACATGGGTGACGCCTCGAATCGTCGGCTCGATCGGGTGCACCGGTTCATAGACCGAGCGCACCAGCGCACGAACCGTCCGGCTCAACTCGACAATCCGCGCAGCGCCCAGGTCATCGAGCCCGGTATATTCGCCCTGCGGCTCGATGATCGCGTAATAGTTACCGCCATAGGCAATATCGATCGAAAGCGGTCCCAATCCGGGGACTTCGATCTGCAGGCCGCGCATCGCCAGATAGGCGGGAACGTTGCGGATCTTTACCGAGCGCACCCGGTCACCCTCGGCAACATAATCGATGTCGATCGTGCCTGCCGGCACCTCGATCCGCAACTTGCCGGGCACACGCGGCTGAATCAGTCCGTGTTCCAGGCCAAAGGTGATCATGCCGATCGTACCATGGCCGCACATCGGCAAGCAGCCGCTGGTTTCGATGAACAGGATCGCTGCATCCGCATCCGCCGTGCAGGGCGGATATAGAAACCCGCCCGACATCATGTCATGCCCACGCGGTTCAAAGCACAGCCCGGTGCGTATCCAGTCGAACCGCGCCAGGAAATCCTGCCGACGCTCCGCCATCGTGGCGCCGCGCAGCAACGGCGCCCCGCCAGCCACCAGACGAACCGGATTGCCCGCCGTGTGGCCATCAATGCAGAAGAAGCTGTGTCGCATTACGCGGCAACAGCCTCCGCCGCGGCAAGCGAGGGGCGGGTCGCGGCGCATTGCTCGACCATCGCAATCACTTCGGCGCGGCGCGCGCCTTCCAGCGGCAGGCGGGGCAGACGCACCCGTTCGGACCCGCGGCCCATGATCTGCTCGGCCAGCTTGATCGATTGCACCAGGTCATGTTCGGCATCCAGATGCAGCAGCGGCATGAACCAGCGATAGATGTGGCGCGCCGCTTCCCAGTCGCCGCGATAGACGGCGGCGATCAACGCCACCGATTCCTGCGGAAAGGCGCTGGTCAACCCAGACACCCAGCCCGACGCGCCGAGCAACATCCCCTCGAGCGCGACGTCATCAAGGCCGGCCATCACGGTATAACGATCGCCGAAGCGGTTGATGACATCGGTGAAGCGGCGCGGATCGGGCGCGCTTTCCTTGATCGCCACGATGTTCTCGACCGGCCTCAGCAGCTCAAGCGTCGGGAAATCGACCGATACGCGATACGCTGGCGGGTTGTTATACAGCATGATCGGCAGGCTGGTATTTTCGGCCACCGTGCGAAAGTGCGTCGCAAGCTCGTTCGCGGTCGGCACATAGACCATTGCGGGCAGCAGCATCAGCGCGTCGGCACCGATATCTTCCACCTCGCGCGCGAATTGCGCGGCGCGGCGCGTGGTGAATTCGGACACGCCGACGACCAAAGGGACGCGCCCGCCCACCGCCTCGATGCCCGCGCGAAGCACCGCGCGCTTCTCGTCCGCATCCAACGAATTGTTTTCGCCGCAGGTGCCAAGCAAGATCAGGCCATCGACCCCATCATCGACCAAAGCAGCAAAACCGCGTTGCGTCGCGTCGATGTCGATCGAACCGTCGGTCGCGAATTGCGTCGTCGCGGCCGGGTAGACGCCCGTCCACAAAGTCTTCTGCGAAACCACCATTACCTCCTTGGAAATCTGCAATTCGTATACGATATAAAATCCTGAGTGCCAACTCTTTTGAACCGGCTGTGCGGTTTCCCATCGAACAATTACCTATGGGTTTCCGCTTTGCCAGATGGCAATTTTCAAGCAAATGCCGTGCATGCGGTGGAGAAATCGGCATGAACAATAGCATTGGTGGATCGACGATCGGGCGCGAACTTGCCGATATCACACCATGGCCCACCCCCGCGCCAGCCATCAGCCGCGCCGAACGTGATGCGCGGATCGAGCGCGCTCGCAAACTGACGCGCGACACGGGTGCCGACGCCTTGCTGATCGGCGCAGGCGACAGCCTGCGCTATTTCGCTGGCATCGCCTGGGGCTTGAGCGAACGGCTGGTCGCGATGCTGCTGCCGGTAACCGGGCGACCCATCATGATCGCGCCGGCGTTCGAGCTGGGAACGCTCGAGGCTGATCTGGCGATCGACGCCGACATCCGCCTTTGGGAAGAGCATGAAAACCCTGCCCGGCTGATTGCCGACGCCCTGCGCGGCGGTACGCTGGCGATCGATCCCATGCTCCCCTTCATGTTCGCCGAGCGTATTCGCGCGGCTGCGCCAGCGCTGGCACTGCGCGATGCCGCTTCGATCATCGACGGCTGCCGGATGACGAAATCGTCGGCTGAACTGGCGCTGCTGCGCCAGGCCAAGGCAATGACGCTGGAGGTGCAACGCCGCGCGGCACGCATCCTTGCCCCCGGCATGCGCGCATCGCAGGTCCGCCGCTTCATCGATGAAGCGCACCGCGCAATCGGCGCACCCGGCGGCAGTTATTTCTGCGCGGTACAGTTCGGGCGGTCGACCGCCTTTCCCCACGGCCTTCCGGTGGATGACGTGCTGGCCGACGACGATCTGGTGTTGATCGACACAGGATGCCGCGTGGAGGGCTATCATTCCGACATCACCCGAACCTATGCGTTTGGCCGGGTAGACCCCGAACATCGCATGATCTGGGAACTGGAACACGAAGCACAGGCGGCTGCCTTTGCCGCTGTCGAACCGGGGCGCTCGTGCGAATCGATCGACGCGGCGGCGCGCGCGGTGCTTGAGCGGGCGGGCCTTGGGCCGGGCTATCGCCTGCCCGGCCTGCCGCACCGCACCGGCCATGGTATCGGCCTGTCGATCCACGAACCGGCATATCTGGTCAGCGGCGATACGACGCCGCTTGCCCCCGGCATGTGCTTTTCCAACGAACCGATGATCGTCATGCCCGGTCGCTTCGGTATCCGGCTGGAGGACCATTTTCACGTGACCGAGACCGCCGCGCGCTGGTTCACCGAACCACAGCCATCGATCGACCGACCGTTCGCCTGACGATTGCTACCGCGCGGTCAAGGTGATCACGGTCGGCGCGCGCGCCAGTGCAATCGTGGTCGCACCGCGCTCTACGACGCCCTGGTCGGTTGCATAGGCAGCCCCGCCGCCCGGTGCCTCGATCGACAGCCGGGCAAAACGGGTCTCGGGCGTGGCGGGGTCGAGGGTCAGTTCGATACGCCGCGTTGCCGGCAGCCACCGCGCACTGGCGATCTTGCCCGCCGCCAGCGTGATCCACTGGCCAGCCGGTGCAACGAACAGGCGTGCCCGCGCGCCGTCGCGCGGCAGGATTTCGAGCCCACCGTCGTTCACACGCACCACGCCCCCAAACCCCACCCAGCCAAGCTCCGGGTGCTGCACCAGATAGCTGGCAGCGGCATAGGCGTGGCCGAAATACCCCATGCCATAATCGCCCGAATAGCTGTCCCATGCCATCATATCGGGTTCGGAATGAAAGGCAGCCGATGCGAAACCTTCGCGATCGACATTGGTGATGCCGCCCATCATGCCGCCATAGGCAACGCGCAACAGGTGAAAGTCAGCTGGGTCACGGCGATAGGCATCGAACAGCGGCACGGCATTCAATGCCGAACCATAATGATGAATCTGCCGTTCAATCCGCTTCACTTTGCCGCCGTATAGAAAGTCCCAATAGCGCCTGGCGTTGCCGTTATAGCCCCAGTGCGGAACGGTCGGGTCATAGCCCAGAACGACCTCCCGGGTCACCTCGGCGGCATCATGATGGCCGAAATGCCGCATCCAGGCATATACCTCGGGCTGACCGGTGGAATCCCACGCCATCTCGCTGCCGAACGGATAGCGCAGGGTGAGCCAATGATCGGCACGCGCCTTCATTATCGCCTCTACCGCGTCGGCCTCGGCAACCATGGCTTCGCGCTTCAGGTCGGCCAGGATTTCCAGGAATATCTCCCCCTCCATCTGACCGAACTTGGCATATTCGGGCGCATCACGCTGCATCGCCACGGTCGTGCGATAGGCCCAGCGCAGATACCAGCGCCAGTCGTGGCGCTTGACCAGTCCGGCATGATTGCGGGCGAGGCGATACATGACCCAGTGGGCCGCGGCGACGTGCGGATAATTATACGACCGGCCCAGGTCAGCGGCACCTTTTTCGTCCCACGCGGCCCAGCTCTTCCAGTCGACGTCGCGGTCGTAATAATCACCGAAGCGCGCCGGATCGTACCAGAACAGGCTTTTCTTGACGCCGCCGATTTGGGGACCGTCGGCAACCTGCAGCTTACCGACGATCGTCTCATCGATCATCCGCTCAAGCTTGGCGATCTCGCCCGCGTCGGGGTGGTCCAGTTGTTTCATCGCGGCGGCGACCCAGGCGCCTGCTCCGCCCTCATCACTCATTCCCGCGATCCAGACACGCTGTTCCTGGGTGAGGATGCTGTCGGTCTGCCGGTCATAGCTCAGGATCGCAGGCGCACGTTTGAACGGATCGTTCGCATCGTCGAACCATTGGCGCGTGGTTGCAAACCGGCCGAGATCGGCGGACACCTGCGCCAGCGGCTTGGTGACATAGTAATGCACGCTCTGCACGCTGCCGTCGGCATAGGTGATCGCCACCCGCGCCCGCCCCCAGCCCGTCCCCGACACCTGCCAGCGCGCCCAGCCCTTTGGCCCCGCGACCCGGGTCAGCTTCAAAGCATCGCTCGGCGTCACCACGACGCTGCGGACGGCCTGCGTCGCCTTGATGAACAGATCGGCCGGCGCGTCGGTCGGCACGACATAGCCGGGAATCCCGATCGCTACCGGCCTCGCCTGTGCGCTCAGCGTGTGCTCGATCGCGCGAATCGATGGCGATACGACCAGCCGGACGCCAAAGCTGCGCCGTTCTTCCGGTGCCAGGGTGAATCCGGTCGCCGGGTTCCACGGCTGGCCTTTGTCCTCCGTCAGCGCGCGGGTTGCGACCATCCAGTTGTAGAAGCCTTCGGCCGTCTGTTCGCGCTTGGTCCGATCGGTGAAAATGTCACCCTTTGGTGCCTTCCCGGCCTCGCGAATGATGCGATAGGCTTCGAGCGGCGTGCGCCCATCGGGCAATACCAACAGCGCCGGGCCGCTGCCATTCAGCCGAGTGACCTGAAGATAGCCGGCGTCATTGCCGATATAGGGATCGACAAAACTGGCCTGCGCGTGCGCCCGTTCCAGGTCGCGACCCGAAATGATGTTGTCGAACACCATCGGAAGCCCAAGCGCGCCAACCTCGACAGGCTCCGTTCCCGGATTAGCCAGGATAATCTGCATCGTTGGCACCTTGCCATCGCTCAACCAGCGCCGCTCTATCGTCAGCGGGAACCCCTCCCCCATCGTTGCGGTGATGTCGGCGCGCGCGATCACGCCGGGGCTGATCGCGCGCGCGGCGACGGGGCGGCGCTGGCGCGATGAGGCGAAGTCACGCCATGGCCCATCGCCGCTGCGCAAGCGGATATGGACATCGCCGATATGGTTATAGCCACTGCCCGAGCGCTCAGCCCCCCGATTGCTCGGCAGGAAATCAAAGCCTGGTGCATCGACCGGCACCAGCCGTGCGAGGGTCTGACTTTCAGGGTCGATCGCAAGCGACAATTGGCCGACCCGGTGCAGCGTCGCCGGGATCGGAGCGGGTTGTGACACCGTCTGCGCGACTGCCGCCACTGCCGCCGATGCCACCGCCACCCCGGCAAAATATAGCGCAGCCCACTTCATCCCGATACCTCCCGACAAACCCAAAGCGGTTGACTCCGCCTACTCAACACGTATCGTATACGATATTCGAGGGAGATGGAAATGCTGATCGGTCGCCGCGCGCTCCTGCTGTCCGGAGCTACAGTCCCGTTGCTTGCGTCACCGCTCATGGCCGCCAGTGTCTCTGGCATGCCGGCACGCGCCAAGGCTTTCCCGCTATCGGCGACCCGATTGCGGCCATCGGATTATGCCCGCGCAGTCGAAGTCAATTGCGACTATCTGCTGCGCCTATCTGCCGATCGCCTTCTGCACAATTTCCACAAATTCGCCGGTTTCGACCCCAAAGCGCCGGTATATGGCGGCTGGGAAAGCGATACGATCGCTGGCCATACCCTGGGCCATTATCTGTCCGGGCTGGCGCTGACCCATGCGCAAACGGGCTGTGATGAATGCGTCCGCCGCGCCCATTACATCATCGACGAGCTCGCCCGATGCCAGGCGGCGAACGGCGACGGCTATGTCGCGGGCTTCACCCGCAAACGCAAGGACGGCACGATCGTCGATGGGAAGGAGATATTCCCCGAAATCATGAAAGGCGACATCCGCTCCGCCGGGTTCGACCTCAACGGATGCTGGGTGCCATATTATAACTGGCACAAGCTCTATACCGGCCTGTTCGACGTGATCGATCATATCGGTCCCAATCCCAAGGCGCTTGCCATTGCCACCGGGCTTGGAGGCTATATCGATCGCGTCTTTGCAGTACTTACCGACGACCAGGTCGAAACGATGCTGGCTTGCGAATATGGCGGCCTGAACGAAAGCTTTGCCGAACTGCACGCTCGCACCGGTGATCCCCGCTGGTTGCAACTGGCAGAGCGCATCTATGACAAGCGCAACCTGGACCCGCTGACCGAAAAGCGCGACAAGCTGTCAAACTTCCACGCAAACACCCAGGTGCCAAAGCTGATCGGCCTTGCCCGCCTGCATGACATTACGGGCAAGCAAGATCAGGCCGTCGCCCCGCGCTTTTTCTGGGAGAGCGTGACCAAGCATCACAGCTATGTGATTGGCGGCAATGCCGATCGCGAATATTTTACCGCTCCCGATACGATTGCTCAGCATATTACCGAGCAGACGTGCGAGCATTGCAACACCTATAACATGCTGAAACTCACCCGGCAGTTGTACAGTTGGGCACCAGACGGCGCGTTTTTCGATTTCTATGAGCGCGCGCACCTGAACCATGTGATGTCGCAGCAGGAACCGGTGAACGGCGGTTTCACCTACATGACCCCATTGATGACGGGCGCAAAGCGCGAATATTCGGCGCGCGACGGCGAAGAATTCTGGTGCTGTGTCGGCACTGGCATGGAAAGCCACGCCAAGCACGGCGAGAGCATTTTCTGGGAAGGTGACGATACGCTGATCGTCAATTTGTACATCCCCGCCGACGCCGAATGGAAGGCCCGCGGAGCAAAGCTGGGTCTGGCGACGGCATGGCCGTTCGAGGGTGAGGCCGAATTGCGCTTTGATACGCTCGCCAGGCCAGGCCGGTTCCCGGTTGCCCTGCGCGTGCCCGGATGGGCAAAAAACCATGAAGTGCTGGTCAATGGCAAGCCGGTGATGGCGGCGCAGGCGGGCGGCTATGCAATTGTCACGCGCGCCTGGAAAGCGGGTGATGCCGTGACGATCCGCATACCGATGGACCTGCGGATTGAACCCACGCCGGGCAACGACCGTGTGATCGCGGTATTGCGCGGGCCGCTCGTGCTGGCGGGCGATCTGGGCCGGGCCGATGGTGAATGGGACAAGCCCGACCCGGCGATGGTCGGAACCGATCTGATTGCCGGGTTCGCACCCGTGATGCCCGAGGAAGCGCACTATGCGACGCACGGCCTGATCCGCCCCGCCGACCTCAGCTTTGTGCCGTTCTATCGTCAATATGATCGGCGCAGTGCGGTCTATTTCAAGCGCTTCACCGAGGCGGAATGGCCCGTGGAGGAAGCCGCATTCCTTGCCGAACAGGCCCGGCAGAAGGATCTGGCTGCGCGGTCGGTGGACGTGATGCATCTGGGCGAGATGCAGCCCGAACGCGACCATAAGCTGACATCGGAAATATCCTATCCCGTCGCCTATCGCGGTCGCAACGGGCGTGACGCGCGAACCGGCGGGTTCTTTGAATTCACCATGGCGGTAAAGCCTGGTCCGCTGATCCTGCAGGCGACCTATTGGGGTGACGAGGGCAATCGCAGCTTCGATATCCTGGTGGATAACCAGATCGTTGCGACCCAGCGGCTCGATCGAAGCCGGCCGGGCAGCTTCTATGACGTGGACTATCCGCTGCCAGAGGCGCTGACGCGCGGCAAGACGTCGATG
Organism: Sphingomonas sp. 37zxx; assembly: GCF_000786205.1. GTDB lineage: Bacteria > Pseudomonadota > Alphaproteobacteria > Sphingomonadales > Sphingomonadaceae > Sphingomonas. Next base: position 27,882 of record NZ_JROH01000039.1, read on the forward strand.
CAGGTGCGGATCGTCCCGCATGATCGCAATACCGCAGGGCCGATCTTCGGCATGCGCCTCTTCACGGCCAAGCCTGCGACGACGACGTGAGCGACGGCGACGTTAACGACGACACCGTCCACCTGACGCTGGACGCGGTGCGCAGCTTCGCGGTCGCGGCCTTGCTGGCGGTCGGCTTGGCACCAGACTATGCTGATGCCGTGGCCGCGACGATCGTGGCAGGCGAGCGGGATGGCTGTGCGTCGCACGGCCTGTATCGCCTGTTGGTCGCGGCCCACAGCGTCAAGAGCGGGGTCGTCGTGCCCGATGCGGTGCCGGTGCTGGAGCGGCCTGCAAATGCTGTTGTGCGCATCGATGGCGGTGGGGGCTTTGCCCAATTGGCGTTCGACATCGGACGACCGGCATTGGTGGCGGCTGCGCGCGCCAACGGCATCGCCGCGCTGGCGCTGAACAATATCGTCCACTTCGCGGCCCTGTGGCCCGAAGTCGAGGCGCTGGCCGGCGACGGCATGGTCGCCCTGGCCTTCACCGCCAACCACGCCTGGGTAGCACCGGCTGGCGGAACGCAGCCGGTGTTCGGAACCAATCCCATCGCCTTTGGCTGGCCCCGTCCGGGGGCCATGCCGTTCGTATTCGATTTCGCCACCAGCATGGTCGCGCGCGGCGAGATCGAGCTGCATCGCCGGGCGGGCAAGCCGGTGCCGCCCGACTGGGGGCACGCGCCCGATGGCAGCCCGACGACCGATCCGGCGGCCGTGCTGGCGGGCGCGATGCGCACCTTTGGCGGTCCCAAAGGATCAGCGCTGGCCGCGATGGTGGAGCTTATCGCCGGGCCGCTCATCGGCGACCTGACCAGTAGCGAATCGATCGCTCGGGACGCGGGGCGGCATGGATCGCCGATCGGCGGCGAACTGATCCTGGCGCTGGATCCTGCGGGATTTCTAGGCGCGGCGGCGGGGGAGCATCTGCTGCGGGCCGAGAAAGTGTTTGCCGGGATTGAAAAACAAGGCGCGCGCTTGCCCGGCACCCGCCGCTACACCGCGCGTGCGCGCAGCCAGCGCGACGGCGTCCACGTATCGCGCCGACTGATTGAAGACATCGCAACCATCACGGGGGTTACGGCATGACCATGAGAACCGCCTTGGCACTGGCGCTGCTGACGACGACAACGACCATGACGGGCATTGCCAGTGCCTCGCCAGTGCAGCGCACGGCACCTACCTCCGCCGACAAGCGCTTCAACCGGCTGGCCGATGCCGAATATGCCTGGCGCAAGACGCTGGAGGGGCCGGGCGAGGATGCGCCCCAGCCGGCCCCCGCCAGCCTGCCCGATGTCGGCCCCGCGATGCAGGCGGCAATGCTCAAACGCTGGAGCGACACGGTTGCCGTGCTTGACGCGATCGATCCCAAAACACTGACACCCGCCGCGCGCGACAACTACGCGGTCTATCGCACGCAGGTCGAAGCGCTGCTCGCCAGCCAGCGGTTTCGCGAATATGAAAAACCACTCAACGCCGATTCCAGCTTCTGGATCAGTATCGCCGGCATGGCCCGCGACACTTATCGCGACGAGGCGGCGCTTCGCCGCTATCTGACGCAATTGTCGCAATTGCCACGTTTTTACGATCAGCAAATCACCAATATGCGCGCCGGCCTGAAGCGCAGCTTTACCCCCCCGCGCATCACGTTGCAGGGCCGCGACATCGGCGTCGCCGAAGTGGTGAAGGCCGGCAATGGCGAGGATTCGCCCTTTTACGCGCCATTCAAGAAACTGCCGACGACGATACCGATCGAAACGCAGGCGGCGTTGCGCGCCGAGGCGAAGCGCGTGATCGCAGCGGCGGTGGTCCCCGCCCACGCCACGCTGCTGACCTTCCTGCGCGACGAATATATTCCAGGCGCGCGCACCACGCTCGCTGCCTATGACATGCCTGACGGGCGCGCTTATTATACGTCCAAGGTCCGTGAATATGTCACCCGCGACCTGACCGCCGATCAGGTCCACGCGATCGGCTTGGCCGAGGTCGCAAAGATCCGCGCGCGGATGGGCGAAACCATGAAACAGGCAAAATGGCAGGGCGATCTGCCGGCCTTTCTGGACTTTCTGCGCACCGATCCGCAATTTTACGTGAAGGACCCGCAGGAGCTGCTCAACCGCGCGGCGTGGATCGCCAAGACGTTCGACGGCAAGGCCAGCCAATGGTTCGGCCGCATGCCCCGCGCGCGCTTCGCGATCAAGCCGGTGCCGGCCGATCTTGCCCCCTTCTACACCGCAGGGCGCGGTGGTCCGGGCATCTATATGCTGAACACCTATGACCTCCCGGCCCGGCCGCTATATTCGCTGCCTGCGCTGACACTGCACGAAAGCGCGCCGGGCCACGCATTCCAGATGCCGTTCGCGGCCGAGCTGACCGACTTGCCCGCCTATCGCCGCGAAACCTATCTGTCGGCCTATGGCGAGGGTTGGGCGCTGTATAGCGAGGCGCTGGGCGAAGACATGGGGATGTACGAAACGCCATATGAGGTATTCGGCATGCTCAGCTACCAGATGTGGCGGGCGGCGCGGCTGGTGGTCGATACCGGGATTCATGCCAAAGGTTGGTCGCGCGAGCGGGCGCAGGCCTTTCTGCGGGACAACACCGCGCTGTCGAACCACGAAATCACGACCGAGGTCGATCGCTATATCGCGTGGCCGGGCCAGGCGCTTAGCTATTATATGGGCGAACTGGCGTTCCTGGCCGGACGCGACAAGGCCAGGCAGGCACTCACGACCAAATTCGATCACCGGGCCTTCCACGATGCCATGCTCAGCTTGGGCTCGGTGCCGTTGCCATTGGTTGACGCACAGGTCGACCGCTTCATCGCGGGAGGCGGCAAGGGGCCGTATCCGTTGCCATGACTGCCCCAGGCATCAGCCGTCGCGCGCTATTGCTGGCCGGCGCGGCGATCGCAGTAACGGTGCGAGGCGAGGCGGTTGGCGCGAACACGGTGCCTGCGCCTCGCCGCGTGACCAGCGCGCTGATCGGGCGCGGATCACCGTTCGTCGTTGGAACCGATGATGGCGCGATCACCAGCCTGCGCTTCGATGGCGACCGGCATGACACCGATTATGTCCGTGCCGGCGATGCCCTGGGCCATGTCCATGCGCGCGTTCGACTGGGCGCGCAGTGGCATTCGCTCGATACCCGTAGCGGCTCGGCGCTGGGCGTTGGCGAACAGGGCAAGGCCGAACGGCAGGTCGCCGCGCACGGCGCGACGCTCGGATCGCGGCTGGTGCTCGACGGCGCCATGCTGCGCTGGGACATCACGGTCACCGCCGGCGACTCGGCGGTCGAGGTCGGTGACTTGTTCATACCGCTCCCGATGCCGACGCAGTTCCTGGCGAAGCGGCCGCCAACCGAAGCGGTGATGAAGCACAGCTTCGTTTCAGGCCACGGATCCCATGTGTTCTGGATGCGCTCGAACAGCGTCGGGCCATATCTGATGATGCTGCCCGATCGCGGCACCGCGCTGGAATATTGGAACGTCCAGAAGCTGGACGGCGATACCGGCCCCGCGACGTGGTGCGCCTATCTCCATGCCGGTGCCGCTGCTGCGGACACCGCGGCGCGGGGCACCAATTGGCGCCAGCCAACCGCCTCGCTGCGGCTCGAAGCGGGTGAGACGCGGCGATATGCATTTCGTTTTCAGTGGGTTGCCGATTATGCTGCCGCGCGCGCCGCCATCGTCGCTGCCGGGCTGGTCGATGTGGAAGTCGCGCCGGGCATGACCGTGCCAAGCGATCTGCAGGTCGATGTGGCGCTCGCCTCCGTCGATCCGGTCGACCGGCTGGTGGCCGAATATCCTGCACAGACCATGATCACGCGGCTGCCCGATCGTGCCGGACGGCGTTTGTGGCGCGTCCGTTTCGAACGGCCCGGAGAGAATCGGCTGACCATCGAGCAAGCGGGCGGTCGGCGGACCTATCTCGAGTTTTTCGCCACCGAGCCCGTTGAGACGATGATGAAGAAGCGCGCCGCCTTCATCGTCCGCCGTCAGCATCGCGATGCCACCAAATGGTATGATGGCCTGTTCGGCGAATGGGCGATGGACACCGGCGTGCTGCTCGGCCCCGATAATTACGACCGGATCAAGGGCTGGCGTATCTACGAGGTCACGTGCGACGACCCTGGCCTCAGCAAACCTGCCTATCTCGCCACCAAAAATGCCGAACATCCCGACGCAAGCGAAGTCGCGGCGCTCGATCATTATGTCGCGAACTTCGTCTGGGGCGGGCTGCAAATGACAACGACCGAGGGGCACCCCTATGCCATTTATGGCATTCCCGATTGGAAGCAGAACCGCGAAAGCGCCGATCGGGGGCCGAAGGGTCGGCTGCATATCTGGCGCCCCTATGATTATCCGCACATCTTCGCGATGTATCATGCGTTGTACCGGATCGCGCGCGATCATCCGGGCGTGCCCACAAGCCTGACCGCGCGCGATTACCTGTCGCGTGCCGCCGGCACCGCGATCGCGATGTTCGTCGTGCCGATGGCGATCGAAAAATGGTCGGCCTGTGAAACCGGCTTCTACAATGAATGCGTGATCCCGGCATTGATCGACGACCTGCGCGCCGCCAGCATGGCGCAACAGGCCGATATTTTGGAGGCGCATTGGGCAAAAAAGGTCCGTCGCTTCGTCGCCGGGGCGGTTGATCTGTTCGGGTCCGAATATCCGTTCGATTCGACCGGGTTTGAAAGCACGCAGGCGCTCGCGCGCAGCGCAATGGACCGATCGGCGGCGATGAGCGTCTCACCCGCCGCCGCGCGGGCCTTCGCCGACCGCCAGGCAGCGGCGAACATCTTCTGCCGCGGTTGGCTGGAGCCGGCCTATTATTATCTCGGCAGCGATTATCGCGCGAATGCAGGCGACACCTTCACGCTGAGCTACATGTCGCAGATGGGCGGTTGGGCGCTGCTCGACCGCGCGCTCAACGACATCGACGACCCGCATTCCCTGCTGCGACTGGGCTATGCGTCGCAATTGTCGGCCTGGGCGTTGCTCAACAGTGGGCCGGCTGCAACCGGATATGGATATTGGTATCCGGGCGAAGCGAATGACGGCGCGGCGGGCGGCGGGTTTGAACCCGCGCCTGAGGGCATGACATGGCTCGATCAGCCGCATCAGCGCGGACCATGGTATTATTCATGCGAAACCGATCTTGGTTTTTGCGGCGCACTGCGCGCCGCGCGAACCATCGTCGCCGATGATCCGGTGTTCGGACGCATCGCCTTTGGCGGCCAATTGGATGGCGCATCGGTCGAACCACGCGACGGCGTGCGGCGTCGGTTGAGCCTCCGGCTGGACGGGACGGCGCTGGATGTCGAACTGATCAATGCCCGTTTTGCCGCGAAACGCCCCATCAATCTAGATACCGAAAACAGTGCTATCGTGTTTCAGCCCGAGTTTTTCGATCCAGCGGCCCAAGAAGTGGCGCTGCGTTACCGGCTAGAGAAGAGCCATTGGATCGACCGCCGCTTACCGATCATCGGCGGCGAATGTCGATTGGCGTACCGAACCGCCCGGCTCGTGCCATGACCGGGCACACGAGGTGACGAGCTAAATCGCACACCCATCAGCGCACATCCTTATTGCTGCATTGAAGCGAACCGCGTCATGCCGGCAACCTTGGCGTAGCGAGTGGCAGAAGGCCTCAGGCTTGCCGAATACTTCGGCACCTGAGAAGACTATAGTACCATTCTTAGTTTTTTCAGATCGAATAATCTCGGGTTGTCGATGCCTTGTTTAACAGGCTGCTGAAAAATCCCACGGTTTG
>NZ_JROH01000040.1 GCF_000786205.1 Sphingomonas sp. 37zxx
ACCTCCTTCATCGCCAAACCGTGGGATTTTTTAGCAGCCTGCTAACGCCTCCAAGCACCCTCAACCACCAGCATAGGCGTCTACTGTACCGTTCGACAGAAAAGCGTTGTCGTCGTCGCGCGGCCTTCTGGGACTTTGCGTATTACGCGCTCGACGATAAAGCGCTATCAAATGCCAGTACAACAAACCTCCCGATGAAGTTCATATGCCATGTTCCGCGCCAATAGCATCGACTTGATCTATGGGGCGATTGCTTGGTGTGACACTGTCTTTCCGGGTGCCAGGCGATTATTGATCCGCATTCCGCCTTTTCGATAAGGTGTAATCGTCGTGTGAGCGTTCGCTGCAAGCTGTGGTGCTTGATTGAGCAGCGCAGCTGCGGCCATCGGGGCCGTGACGACATATTGCGGCTCGCCCGGCACCAACGGGTATAGTCCCAGGGTTGCCCAAATATACCAGGCGGACATGGTCCCCTCGTCATCGTCCATGCCATCGGCAAAGCCCTGGGGGGCCAGGCGAAAGCTGCGGCCGATCCAGGGCTGGGGCCGAACGCCGCTGTTGATATAGCGGTGCGGCACCGGCTCGTTGACATAGCGCGACACGACACGGCTGGTCGCGGCAGGATCGCCCAGCCAGGCGAAAAGATAGGGGACGTGGATGTCGGGTTGATTGGTCATGTTGAACAAATGTTCGGCGAAGAAGCGGTCGAGTTCGGGGCGCATGCGCGGCCCCAGCGCCTCGGCCAGCCAAGGCAGGTCGAACACCGGTGCCCAGCGATATTGCGCCAGTGTCCCCTGATACAGCCCGCGCGCCTTCACGACATCGGCATCGGTGCCAAGATCGCGGAACGTCGCCAGCCACATCGGGCGATAGGCAAGCGCCTTGACCCGAAATCGCTCGGCGATCGCGGTCTCCCCTAAATCACCGGCCAGTTCGGCGATCGCCCAGTCGTCATAGGCCGCTTCGATCTGTTCATCGGGGGTGGCGCGGGCCAGCGTTGCGCTTTCGGCGATCATCCCCGCCAGCGCGGCACGTGCGTCGAAATCGACGATGCCCTTGCGCCGGAAATCGAGCAGGACGATCCCGGCATGTTCGGTGCGAACGGTGATGAACGGCTCGTTCCCGGTCGACCAGCGGCGCTTGCCGGTGCCATATAGACGCACCAGCGACCGGGCGATCTGGCCCGCGCGTACCGGATCGATGAGCGCCAGCAGCGGCATTTGGGTGCGGTAATTGTCCCACAGCGCCCAGCCGGTATACTGTTGCTCGCCCGGCGGGAGCATAGCGATCACGCCGTCGCTGCCGCGAAAACGGCCATCGGGGTCGGCGATCGCGACCGGCGTCTGCATCACCCGGAACAGCGCCGTCTGGAACAACGCCTGTTGCTCGGCAGTACCCTGAATGGTCAGGCGCGATAATTGCCGGTTCCATTCGGTCAACGCCGCGCGGGCGATGGCGGCGAATGTCCGGTTGCCCAGTTCCAGGTCGCGCACCCGCGCCGCCGCAGTGGGATCGATCGTCGACAAGCCGGTGCGCAGTTCGATCACGTCGCCCGCACGCACCCGCAGCGTGGTGCGCGCATCGCCTGGCCCGCCGCGCCACTTCACGGTCACCGGCTTGCCAGCATGCAGCACCCGCGTCGCCGAATGGAGATGATAGGCACCGGCGTCGCACACCGTCCCGGCGGAAAAGCTGGCGCGCAGATCGCCCTCGCCGCTTGCCTGCCATTGCGCGGCGAGCCGCTTCGAATATCCCTGATCGAACGCGACCGCGACGTCGATGTCGCCCCCGCGTGGCACGGTGAAACGGATAATGCCGGCACCGCGCGTTGCGGTCATTTCGGCCAGGATGCCGCTGCCATAAGCCACGCGGTAATAGCCGGCATGGGCGGCCTCGCGCTGCTTGTCGATCACCGCGGGCGCGGCGGCTCCGCTATAATCCAGCATCACCCGAACGTCGCCGCCGGCCCCGCTACAGCCCACCCCGACCGCGCGGGTGTGCGAAAATCCCACCAGATGGGTCGCGGCAAAATCATAGCCGGCGAAATTGGCGGGGCGCGTGTCGGGGCCGAGCTGGACCATACCATGCGGTGCCACCGCGGCGGGACTGAGCTGACCAAAATCGGCGAGCGTTCCGACGAACGGATTGACGATACGGCCAAGCTCCCGCGCCTGGGCGCTCGATAGCATGAGCGGCAATGCGACCGCCAGCGCGGACAGCCAGGTGCCGAGCCGCGTCATGGATCGAGCGGGTCCAACGCCTCGACATGAAAGGCGAGCGGCGACGGGGTGAAGCGTGCGGTGAAGCGATCCGGCCCCGCTGTAATGCGCCCCGGCTGGATGCCCATCTCGTCGAGATTACGCTGTGCCAGTTCCGCACCGGCGATATATTGGATGGTCCGATGATCGGAGACGATCAGCGCCTCGCGATCGACGGGCAGCCCGGCGGCGAGCATCAGTCGCGCGACGTTCCGCAAATTGGTGGTGGTGTGGCGCGCATGCGGCTCGATCAGGATGCGATCGGCGGGCACGCCGTGCTGGGTGACGAGCAGTCGCTTCATCTCGGCAGCCTCATTGAACGAGGTGCGGTTGGGATGCACGTTGCCGCCCGATACGATCACGAACGGCGCAATGCCGCGCGCGAAGCGATCGGCGGCGATTCGAAGGCGGATATGCGTCAACGGCCCGGTCCGCGATTGCGCGTCTTCGGCCCCGTGCCCGAACACCAGCAGCGCCGAATAAGGACTCTTTTGCCAGTCGGTTCGCGCAACCTCAGCGATCGCAGCGGCGTTCGGCCCATTGAGCAATGGCCGATATTCGCCCGCGTTGGTGCGTTCGTTCAGGTGCAACAGGCCGATGGCGTAGCGAAGCGACGGATCGAAAAACAGATCGTCATCGGCACCCAAGGCAGCAGTCGCGACTCCATGCACGTCGAGCAAGACCGCAAATTCAGGCTTCTCGACCTCAAAGATCGTCGCATCGATTGCCGGATAGCGCGGCGGCGTGCCCTTTGCATAAACCGCGATCACCCGATTGATCGCAGCCGCCGCATCGCGCCACGCTGCCGCAACCAGATCGCCATCGCCCGACGCGGCATATCGCCCGAACCGTCCCGATGCGCGCATCTGTTCGGCGACCAGCGCGCGCGACATTGCGGGGTCGCGTACCAGCACCCGCAGCCGGGCTTCGACGGTGGCGATGTCGGCATCGGTCCATGTCCAGGCATCGGCAAGGCATTGGGGCGACGGCGTGCAGCTTGCGGCGGGAACCCGCGCCGCGCGTTCGGCGGCAAGTTTCGTGAGGTGGCGGTCCTGGCGCAGCGCGCTCGACCAACCGGGCGAGCGCCGCAGCATCGCGAACAGCGGGAATATCCGCGTTTGCAGCGTATCGGCGAAGGGCGCGCGATAGCCCGGCAAATCCTGCGCCCCGACCGAAGTCGGGGCGAGGATCGCGGCGATGCCAAGGCTTACGGCAAACGCCGCGCGCCGCATCACCATTCCCTGCTGACGATGAAGCGGAAATTCCGCCCGAATACAGGGCGACCGTAAATGGCGTCGCTGGCCCCCTGCCCACCCAACTGGTCGGTACGCGGATTGCCCTCGGTCAGGCCGCGCGCGTTGGTCAGATTGTCGCCCACCACCTGGAAGCGCCATTGATCGACCGTCAGCGACGCGCTGGCCCCCAGCGTTTGGAAAGCGGGCAGCGCGGTGAGGTTGAACAGATCGACATAGCGTCGGCCCTGCCAATCGAACCGTCCGGCAACGTCGAGCGTCCCGGCCCCCACGGGGATGCGGAATGTGGGGCGGATGTTGCCGAAGAATTTCGGCTCGCGGATGATCTGGTTGCCGTTGACTGCGCTGGGGTCGGCACCCGAATTGTTCGCCAGGTTGCGATATTGCGGATCGGCCACCGTCACCGCGCCCGCCAGTTCGAACCAGCGCACCGGTTTCAGTCTACCGTCGATCTCGATGCCCTTGGCCACCGCCTCGCCGATGAACGGCACGACCTGATCGTTGCGGCCCGTTTCAGGGTTGAAGGCGACGAACGAGGCGTTGAACGGATCGAACTTAGTATAGAAACCCGTGACATAGAGCGAGGCCATGTCAAAGCTTGCTTTCAGCCCCACTTCATATTGCCGCGCCCGGGTTTTGATGATTGCCGGGTTGATGCTCGACACAACGCCCATCTGCGGCGGCACTTCGAGGTTCGAGATGCGACCATAGGTGCCGAAATTGGCGCCGAAGTCGTAATTAATGCCAACCGTCCAATTGGTCGCGCTTGGCTTCAGCTCGGACGTGACTTTGGCACCGGTGAACGCGCGCGTTGCATCATCGGCCAGCGTGGTCGCGTCACCCAGATTGGCATTGCCCGAAAGCAGCGCAAACCCCTGATAGCTATACCATTCCTGACGGATACCGGCATCGAGGCGAAGACCATCGAAAACATCCCAGGTATCGTTCGCATACAGCGCCAACACCTTACCGTCAGCTTCACCCTGGTTCAGCGTCGTGGTGTAGCGAAGCACGCCATTCTGCGTGACCGACCCAAGCACCGCGCCCGATGCCGAATAGGCAACCAGGTCGATCGTGCGCGGCTTTCCGCGCAATTCGATCAGCATGTCCTGATAGGCGATGAAGCTGGTATTGCCATAGGCCGAGCCATAGGCGCCAACGCGAAGGTCATGCGTGCCAAGCCCGGTTTCGAACTTCCGGGTGACGCTGATGTCGGCCTGGTTCGAATAGAAATCGGCTTCGACCGCGCGATACTGGCCCGACAGGATCAGGCCCGAATCGGCATAGGGGTTATAGGCCGTCGCGCCGTTGGTGCCTGCGATCGCATAGCCCAGCCGGGCGACGGGATTGGCGGCAGTGCCGAACGCCGTGCCTGCCGCAGTGGTATAGCGTGCCGCGAACGCATTGGCATCGACCGGATTGGTGGTCGAATAAAATGCGTCAAAGCTGCTTTTGCCTTTGGTGATGCCGAGTTTTGCGGCGACCAGCCAGCCGCCGAAATCGCCATCCCAATCCAGCCCGGCGTTGAAGAAGCGCATATGCCGGCCGTCAGCCAGATCGCGGTTCTGCGATTGCACTACGCCTGCACCGTCGCGGTATTTGATGTTCACCCCGCGCAGCGAGGGCGAGTTCAGCGTGCCGCGATGATAATCGAGAAATGGGTCGAGCGAGGTCGAGGGGTTGCGCGGATCGGCGACGGGGATCGGCAGGTAGAAGATGTTATGATCGTTCACATACATGCCCGATAGCTTGATCGATCCGTTGGGCAGGTCGTGCTTCAAATTGGCGCGGATCTGGCCGCCCTTGTCGCTGGGAAAGCCCGAATCGCGATACCCGTCATGTTCGCGCAGGAACCCGCCGACCGCGAAATAGGTATTCGCGCCGATCGGCCCCGATTGCATCAGGTCGAGCCGATACAGCCCGGTATCGCCAAGCGTTACCTGCGCCTTGCCGCGCGGCACGCTGGAGCCGGTGACGGTGATGTTGTTGGCGATCGCCGCCGCGCTGCTGGCGTAAATCGGTGCCGGGCCGCCGCGAACGACTTCCACACGCTCGGTCATCAAGTCGAACCGGTTCATGCCTTCGCCCGAGTTGAAGAACACGCCGTCGATCTCGTGATATAGCGGCAGGCCGTCCTGCTGGAAGATCAGGTAACCGCGATCGGTGGGGATGCCGCGCACGCGCGTAATGTTCTGCACCTCGCCGCCGGTCGCCTCGACCTGGATACCCGGTATCGTGCCGAGCAGCTCGGCGAAGTTCTTGGGCGCGATCCGCTGGATCTCATCCTGCGACAGCGAATTGACGGCGTAGGAAACATCGAAGCGGCGCTGGGCACGCGCCGCACCCGTTACGATGATGTCGTCGGCAACCACTTCTTGCGCTTCGGTCTGCACCGGTTCGGCAGTGGCCTTGGCTGCCTGCTGCGCCGGGACTGTCTGCGCCTGCGCGCTATGCAGCCACACGGCATTCAGCGCCAATCCAGATACCGCCAGCCGCGTAAGAATCCTGATCGTCGAAACGCGCATAACAATTTCCCCCTTTGGAACCACGCTGGGGCCGTAGGGTTGGTTCAAGACTGATACGTGAAGCTACCAAGGCATTTTGGTGACGTAGCCCGATGAAAAAGTGACATATCGGTTCACCAGACCCGCCCGCTTCACCGCCAAATGATGTTTTGCGCCCGGCCGCGAACCGATCAAGGTGGTGGCGAACTCGCTACAGCCTGGCTCCACCGATCCCGGCACAGCCGATCAGAATGACCGCCAACGAATCGATCGTGAACAGATGGGCGTGCTGATGCTCATCGCGATCTTGCTACCAATGCCCCCGCAGCTACAAGGAACCGACCCTCTAAACGGCGAACACGATGTCTTTCAGAACTGTCCACGCTACCCCCCGCGTGCGGAGGGCACATGATTGAGCGGCTGACGACGATCATGGCGCGGCTGCGCGATCCCCGGCATGGCTGCGATTGGGATCGTGCCCAGAATTTCGCGTCGATCGCGCCCTATACGATCGAGGAAGCCTATGAAGTCGCCGACGCGATCGATCGCGGCGACATGGACGACCTTAGAGACGAACTCGGCGATCTGTTGCTGCAAGTCGTATTTCACAGCCGGATCGCCGAAGAAGCCGGCGCTTTCGCGCTGGCTGACGTCATCGCAGCCATCAGCGACAAGATGGAGCGCCGCCATCCCCATATTTTCGGCGACGCGGCCGCTTCTCCCGGCTGGGAACACATCAAGGCTGAAGAACGTGGCAATCGCGATAAAAGTGGCGCGCTCGATGGCGTGGCGCTCGGCCTGCCAGCCCTGCTTCGCGCCGAAAAGCTCCAGAAGCGCGCGGCAAGGACCGGGTTCGACTGGCCCGATGCCAGCGGCCCCCGCGCCAAGATCGATGAGGAACTGGCCGAGGTAGAGCGCGCCTCCCCCGCCGACATCGAGGGAGAAATTGGCGATCTGTTGTTTTCGGTCGTCAATTGGGCGCGGCATCAGGGCGTCGATCCCGAGGCCGCCCTGCGCTCCGCCAATGCCAAGTTCGAACGCCGCTTCCGTGCGATGGAAGCCGAGGCTGGCGACGATTTCGCGTCGCTCAGCCTGGAGCAAAAGGAAGCGTTGTGGCTGACCGCCAAGTCAGCCGAATGATGCTGCCTTAACGCTGGGCGAAGCGCTCGCGATCGGCGGGTGCCATCCGCACTTCATAGATGGCATCGTCATCCTCGATCCAATGGTCGAGCACTTCGCCATGCTGGTGAAGCCAAGCCGCCCCGGCACCGTCGCCCGCCGCCAGCGTCAGGTGATAACGGCGATGCGCGTGGGTCAGGCGGGCCGCAGCGACGTCGATCATCGCATCGACACCCTCCCCCGTCAGCGCCGACAATATCGCAACATCGTCGCGCGCGGCGGCCTTGTTGGTGAGATATTCGCGCGCATCGTCATCGAGCAGGTCGAGCTTGTTCCATGCTTCAAGCCGCGGGGTCGTCTCTGCAACGCCGATCTCGCTCAGCACTTTTTCGACATCGGCGCGCTGCGCGTCGCTGTCGGGATGCGCGACATCGCGGACATGGATCAGCAAATCGGCCGAGATCACTTCCTCCAGCGTCGCCTTGAACGAAGCGACCAACTGGGTCGGCAGGTCCGAAACAAAGCCCACCGTGTCGGACAGGATTGCCTTGTCGATCCCCGGAAACTGCACTTGGCGAAGCGTGGGGTCGAGGGTCGCGAACAACAGATCCTCGGCCATGACCGATGCTCCGGTCAGCCGATTGAACAGCGTCGATTTGCCCGCATTGGTATAGCCCACCAGCGCAACCACCGGCCAAGGCGCACGCTGGCGGCGATCGCGGTGCAGCGACCGGGTGCGGCTGACCTGCTCCAGCTCGCGCCGCAGCCGCGCCATGCGATCACGGATCAGCCGGCGATCGGCCTCGATCTGGGTTTCGCCCGGACCGCCCAGAAAGCCGAAGCCACCGCGCTGGCGCTCCAAATGGGTCCAGCTTCGCACGAGGCGTGACGATTGGTAATCCAGATGCGCCAGCTCGACCTGCAATCGACCTTCAGCAGTGCGCGCGCGCTCGCCGAATATCTCGAGGATGAGGCCGGTTCGGTCGATCACCTTGCACCCAAGCGCGGTTTCAAGATTGCGCTGCTGCACCGGGGTCAGCGCCGAATCGAACACCGCCAAGGTTATGGCGTCGTCGCGCACCTTTTCGGCAAGCTGCTCGACCTGCCCCGCGCCCAGCAATGTTGCCGGCTTTGGCGCGCGAATGCGAAACGCGATGCGCTCGCGCACCTCGACCCCGATCGCCGCCGCCAGCCCGGCGGTTTCCTCCAGCCGCGCATCGGTGTCGCGCGCGGAACCACCCTGATCGGGCAGCACCACGATCGCGCGCGCACCCCGCGCGAAATCCTCGCCGTCGCGGTCGAATCCGGTACTCAAGAAGCGCCCGGCTGCGTGTGCTCATCGGCAAGGTTCAGCGGGTTCGCCGGCTGCACCGTCGACACCGCATGCTTGTAGACAAGCTGCGACATGCCATCGCGCTGGAGGAGCATACAGAACAGATCGAACGCCGCGATCTGCCCCTGCAGCATCACGCCATTGACCAGAAACATGGTGACCGGCTCCTGCTGTTTCCGCACCGCTGTGAGGAAAATCTCCTGCAATACTGGTTGCTTGGCCTGCGATGCTGCCACGCTTTCGATGATCGATACCAGGTCGAGCTGCCCGGTTGGCATGATGGTCGAGATTGCATGCTTATAGATCAACTGCGACTGGCCATCGCGCCGCAACAGCACCGAAAAATTGTCGAACCAGGTGACGATACCCTGGAGCTTCACGCCCTTGACCAGGAACATGGTGACCGGGGTTTTGGTCCGGCGAAGCGCGTTCAGGAATTGATCCTGCAACGAAGTTTGTTTTTCGGCCATATTGGCTGCCTTTGTTCTTGGCGGGACATGTCCCGCAAATGCGCCGTTCCCCGACGTCGGTTACCCCCACATTGCTGCAGGCGCGTTGTTAATTTAGGGGGCCGCCGGGTTCCCGTCCAGCCACAGCGTCAATCGTCGCGCGTTTCGGTAATGCCGAGCAGCTTGAGCTTGCGATGCAGGGCGGAGCGTTCCATCCCGATAAAGCTGGCGGTGCGCGATATGTTTCCTGAAAACCGCCGAATCTGCACCCGCAGATATTCGCGCTCAAACGTCTCGCGCGCCTCGCGCAGCGGGGTTCCCATAATAGCCCCCGCACCCATCCCCTGCCCGCCATCGCTGGCGGTGCCCAGCACTTCGGGCGGGAGCAGGTCGAGGTCGATCCGACCGATCCGGTTGCCCGGCGTAAGGATCACGGTGCGCTCGACGACGTTGCGGAGCTGGCGGACATTGCCCGGCCATTCATAGGATTGCAGCGCCACCATCGCATCGGCGGCAATCTCGGGCGTTGGCACGCGGCGTTCGGCGGCATAATGCGCGACGAAATGCTCGACCAGCGGCGGAATATCCTCGCGCCGTTCAGTGAGCGACGGGATGACGACCGGCACCACGTTGAGCCGGTAATACAGGTCTTCGCGAAAACGCCCCTCGGCGATCTCGTCGATCAGGTTGCGCGCGGTTGCCGATACCACGCGCACGTCGACCTTGACGATCCGCGTGCCCCCCACCCGGCTGAAGCTCTGGTCGGTCAACACCCGCAAAATGCGTGCCTGGGTCGCGATCGGCATGTCGGCGATTTCGTCCAGAAACAGCGTGCCGCCATGCGCCTGTTCGAGCAAACCGGGGCGCACCAGATCATTGGCGTCTTCGATCCCGAACAATTCCTCATCGACCCGCTCGGGCGTCATCCGGGCTGCACTGACGACGACGAACGGCGCTGCGGCACGTAGGCTCCAGCCATGCAGCAGCCGCGCGGCAACTTCCTTGCCCACCCCGGCCCCGCCCGAAATCAGCACCCGGCTGCCGGTCCCCGCCACGCGCTTCAGCGTCGCGCGCACGGTGTTGATCGCCGCCGAATTGCCCGTCAGATCGGTTTCGCGACCCGCTGACGCGCGAAGCGAGGCGATCTCGCGCTTGAGCCGCTCGGTCTCGGTCGCGCGTTCGACCATCAGCACCAAGCGCTCGGCCTCGAACGGCTTTTCGATGAAGTCCGACGCACCACGCCGAATTGCCGCGACCGCCGTATCCAGATTTCCGTGGCCCGAAATCACCAACACCGGCACTGTCGGATCGCGCCGCTTGATTTCCTCGAGCAATTCGAGACCGTCGAGCTTCGATCCGTGCAGCCACACATCGAGCAGCACCAGCGACGGTCGCCGCGCCGCGATCGCTTCGAGCGCCGAATCACTGTCGGCGGCGGTGCGGGTGGCATAGCCTTCGTCTTCGAGCACCCCGGCCACCAATTCGCGGATGTCGCGTTCGTCGTCGACGACTAGGATATCTAGGCTCATGGTTCAGGTCCGATTTCGGGTAAGCATGATCGGCAGATCATCGGTTTCGCCGTCGCCGGCGTCTTGGCTGGTCAAGGTGGCCAGCAATTGGGCATCGAAGCTCATCGTGACGCAGGTACCGCCAGCGGCGCGATCGGAAAATTCCATCGTCCCGAAATGCTCCTCGACGATCTTCTTGACGATCGCCAGGCCCAGGCCGGTGCCGCGGTTGCGCGTCGACATATAAGGCTCGACGATGCGATCGCGTTCCACCGGCAGACCCACACCATTATCGCTCAGTTCGATCACGGCGCGGCCATCGGCCTCGACCCGCAACGACAACGCAATTTCGCCGGGAGCAAGGTTGTCCCCGGTGCGTGCTTCGATCGCTTCGACCGCGTTCTTGATGACGTTGGTGAGCGCCTGTCCCAATTGGCGGCGATCGCACACCAGCGCCTCGGGCGCGTCGTCCTGATCGAGCACGAAGCTGATGTCGGTATGCGCAACCTCGTGCAGGAACAGCGCCTGACGCGCGATGTCGACCAACGACTCGCGCTGGAATACTGGCTTTGGCATCCGCGCGAACGAGGAAAACTCATCGACCATCCGGCGAAGATCGCCGACCTGGCGGACGATAGTCTCGGTCAGCCGGGCGAATGTACCATCCTCAGGGTCGATCTGCTTGCCATAGCGGCGCTGTAATCGTTCGGCGGCGAGCTGGATCGGCGTCAGCGGGTTCTTGATCTCATGCGCGATCCGCCGTGCCACGTCGGACCAGGCGGCGCGGCGCTGATCGAGCAACTGCTGGGTAATGTCGTCAAAGGTCAGGATTTGCCCCAGATCATCGTCATGGGCGATCTTCACCGCCAGCGTCTTGGCCTCGCCCCCGGCGTTTAGTTGCACCACCGCCTCGCGCTGCTCACCGTCGAGCAGCGCGGCCAGTTCAGGCGACACATCGGCAAGCGGCCGGCCGACCGGGCTGTCGTTTGTCTTCAGCAGCGCCAGCGCCGAACTGTTGATCAGCCGAACGCTGCGATCGGCCCCGATCGACACGACGCCGGCACTCACCCCCGACATCACCGCTTCGATCAAAGCGCGGCGACTTTCGATCTGGGCATTGGCGGTGACGAGCGCGTTGGTCTGCTGTTGCAAACGCTCGGTCATCTGGTTGAAGGCGCTGGCAAGCGTACCGACTTCATCGCGCGATTTGGGCTGAGTAACCCGAGCCTCGAGATCACCGCCGGCAACGCGCCGCGCCGCCCCAACCAATTCGGCAACCGGTCGAACCAGCCTATCTGCAACGGTCAGCGCTACGAATACCGCCGCAGCAACGATCACGAGTGAGGTTCCCAGCAGGGCCAAATGGAATAGCAGTTGGAGTTGCCGCGATCTCGCCTGCAAAGCCCGGTAGTCGGCTACAACTGCCTCGGCCCGCTCCTTTCGTTGCATAAGCGCGCGCGCGCCTACCACCCTGCTCGAAGCGATAAGATACTCGGTCCCTGGAACCGCAGCCAAGGATTGAATTCGCTCGCCGTTAACGCTGACCACGCTCCGTTTGCCGGCGCGGATAGCCAGCACATCTTCCATCCTAATTTCGTTAGCCAGGCCGTTCTCGTAAGGATCAAGCAAGGCAAAAGTCAGGATTTCGCCCGTCGGGGTAACTTTGAAGACGATCGACTCCGCCAGGCTTCTTTGCAGAACGCTCTGGCCATAAATCTCAACAAACTCGCGTGTATCGAAACCGAAGCCTTGCGATAGTAGGTTGGACACGTCGATGCCGACGGCGATGTTCTCCTTATCAACCCACTGGGTCATATCCGTATAGGACTCATTCGCCAGGGCCGCGGTCCGCTCGATCATGCTGCGAGCGCGGTCCGAAAACCAAAACTCGACGCCATATTGAAACAGCAATGACGCGATGATCGTCACGAGGATCAGCGGGACACTGGCGAGCACCGAAAACAGCGCCACCAATCGGACGTGCAATTGCCCCTCACCGCCGACGGGCGAACGCGCCGAACGCGCACGCGCGAGCCGACGCCCAATCAGCACCAGCAGCGCCACGCCGGGAAGCAAATTGGCAACCATCAGCAGCGCCACCAGCGAAGGTGCCATCGGGCGCGGCTGACCCGGATTGTTGGTGATGATGAAATAGGTGGCGATGCCGATCGCGATCGCCCCGGCTAGCACCGCAAGCTCGACACCCTGGGTTACCGCCAGTCGCCGGGTTCGCATCTTCTTCAAATTGGCCGTATCACCCGCATCCATCGTTGCAATGATACAACGATAGCGTTGCTCCGAAAACACATATTCGACAGGCTTGGCAGCGCGCCCGCTTCAGTCGACCGCCGTGCGCCGCATGGTGTCGATATCGAGCGTATCGAGCCGCTTTCGCAGCGTGTTACGATTAATCCCCAGCACGCGCGCCGCGCGCAACTGATTATTGCCGCATCGCGCAAGCACCGCTTCGATCAACGGACGTTCCACCTCGGCGACAATCCGGTCGTAGAGGCTGCCGTCTTCAAAGGCTTCGGGCTGTTCGCGGGCCATCCGCTCCAGCCGCGCATGGACAGCGGCGGCCAGATTGGGATCGGGTTCGCTGGCAACCACTGCTTCCTTGCCCAGGTTCGCCCGAATTTCGTCGGCACCGATCGTCTCGTCGCGACCCAGCGCCGCGACCCGGCGCATCAGATTTTCCAGCTCGCGGACATTGCCCGGCCAGT
>NZ_JROH01000041.1 GCF_000786205.1 Sphingomonas sp. 37zxx
ACGCCTCGAGCGCCATCAGTGCGGCGCGGTCAATGCCCTTGCGCGGCAAGCCGTTTTCGGCGGCGCGGTCGAGGAAATGGCGCGCCAGTAATCCGATGTCCTGCCGCCGTTCGCGAAGCGATGGCAGCGCGATCGGCACCACGTTCAGCCGATAATATAAATCCTCGCGAAACTGGCCCTGCGCCACCTGGACCTGCAATTCCTTGTTCGTGGCAGCGACGATTCGAACGTCGACGCGGATCGTTCTTGCCCCACCCACGGTCGTGAACTCGCCCGATTGCAGCACACGCAGCAGCCGCGTCTGCGCCTCCATTGGCATATCGCCGATCTCGTCGAGGAACAGCGTGCCCCCCGCTGCCTGCTCGAACTTGCCCGCTACCCGTGCCGCCGCGCCGGTAAATGCACCGCGTTCATGGCCGAACAGCTCGGCTTCGATCAGTTCGCGCGGGATCGCCGCCATGTTGAGCGCGATGAACGGCGCTTGCCGACGCGGTCCCAGATCATGGATCGCGCGCGCCACCAGCTCCTTGCCGGTGCCCGATTCGCCCGAGATCAACACCGTCAGATCGTTCGCCACCACCCGCGCGATGACCCGGTACACCTCCTGCATCGGCGGCGATCTTCCGATCAGCGGCACGCCGGGATCTTCGCCGTCGATCGCATCGACAGGCCGCACCATCCGGCGCGCCAATGCCCCGCGCACGGTATCCGCCAACACGTCTAGGTCGAAGGGCTTTGGCAGGTAATCAAAGGCCCCCGCCTCGGTCGCGCGCACCGCCGTGGTCAGCGTATTTTGCGCCGACAATACGATCACCGGCAGGCGCGGATGCTGCTGGGTCAGCGTCATTACCAGGTCCAGCCCATTGCCGTCGGGCAGGATCACGTCGGTCACCACCACATCGGGCAGGCCATTGGCAGTTTCGGCCTGAAGCAATGCCAGTGTTGCGACGGTGGTCACCCGATGCCCTGCCCGCCTCAGCGACTGCGCGATTACGGTGCGGATCGCGGCGTCATCGTCGCACACCAAAATGCTGCCGACGGGGTTCATCCGCGCGCTCGCGGCAGCAGCAGGCGCAGCACCGTCCATTCAGGCTCTCCCTCTCGCGCATACCCGACGATGCCGCCCATATCGCGCACTAGCTTGTCGACCAGCGGCAAGCCAAGGCCCTGCCCTTCGGGCTTGCCCGAGACGAAGGGTTCAAACAGGTGCGCGGCAATATCGGCGGGTGCGCCGGGGCCATTGTCCATGACGCAGATTTCGATCGGCAATGGCTGGCGCGGGCGACCAGGCCCGACGCTGGCCGACATGCCGTGGCGATACGCCGTAGTGATCACGATGCGCCCTTCCTCCTGCCCGGCTACGGCTTCGGCGGCATTTTTGAGCAGGTTGAGCATCACCTGCAGGAAGCGATCCTTGTCGAGCATCACCGGCGGCAGCGAGGGATCGAACTTCTCCTCGATCACCAGATCACGCGCAAAGCCCGCACTGGCGACGCGGCGGACATGAGCGAGCAGTGGATAGATATTGGCGGCGGCCAGCGCGGGTGCCCGGGTGTCGGTGAAATCCTGCATCCGGTCGATCAGCGCCGCGATCCGATCGACTTCGGTGGTGATCAATTCGGTCAACTCGCCATCACCGCCGCCCGATCCCAATAACTGGGCGGCACCGCGAATGCCCGAAAGCGGATTTTTGATCTCATGCGCCAGCATCGCTGCTGCGCCCACAGCGGCTCGCCCGCCCGCGCCCCGGTCGCCGGCCGTATGCCGCCGTGCCACCGCCAGGTCATGCAGCGTCACAACTCGCCAGCCCGGGTGATCCGCCAGCATCGCCTCGATCAGATCGACGCGAATGCGATGGCCGCGCTGCGTTGAAAGCTCGGTGTCGAACAATGCCAGACCGCGGTCGCGGCGCGCGGCATATTCCTCGGGAAGGTCGAGGACCTGATGAAAGCCAAGCCCCAGCATCGATCGCTCGGACTGGTTGAGCAATTGTTCGCATGCGCTGTTGGCGAACATCACGCCATCGCCGGCATCGAGCACCAGTACTGCCACCGGCAACGCCGCGAACAAATCGGTAAATGCAGGCGAGCCCGCCTTGGCGATCACGCCGCCGCACGCGAGCGCCAGGGGGCGTAAAATTCCGCCAGCATCGCCTGCACGGTGCGCGGATCGGCAATCTGGTTCACGCGGTTTCGGAACTCCGCCGATCCATGCAGTCCGCGCGTGTACCAGCCGATATGCTTGCGCGCCATGTTGACCCCGGTTTCGATCCCGTAATGGCTCAACATCGCGTCATAATGCTCGGCGATCAGGTCATATTGCTCGCTGATCGACGGATCGGCGACTTCGCGGCCCGTGGCGAACCACTGCATCACCTGCCCCAACAGCCAGGGCCGACCATAGGCACCGCGTCCGATCATCACGCCATCGGCACCCGATTGCTCAAGCGCGGCTTCAGCATCGGCGATCGAGCAAATGTCGCCATTGGCGATCACCGGCAGCGACACCGCATCCTTCACCCGCCGAATAAACGCCCAATCGGCCGACCCCTTGTACATCTGGTTCCGCGTCCGGCCATGCACGGTGATCAGCTTGACCCCCAGGTCTTCGGCGATCCGCGCAAGTTCGGGAGCGTTCAGGCTATCATGGCACCAGCCCATCCGCATTTTCAGCGTCACCGGCACCTTCACCGCTTTCACGGTGGCGTCGATGATCGCTGCGGCATTGGGCAGGTCGCGCATCAATGCCGAGCCTGCGTCACCATTGACGATCTTTTTGACCGGGCAGCCCATGTTGATGTCGATGATCGCCGCGCCGCGATCTTCGTTCAGCTTGGCGGCTTCGGCCATCTCATAGGCCGTGCAGCCGGCAAGCTGCATCGAGATCGGCTCCTCGACCACATCCCAATCGGCCTTTTGCAGCGACTGGCGGGTCTCGCGGATCATCGCCTGGCTGGCGATCATCTCGGTGACGTTCAGTCCCGATCCGAAACGGCGAACCAGGGTACGGAACGGCCGATCGGTCACGCCGGTCATCGGTGCCAGCAGCACCGGACTGTCGATACGCACCGACCCGATCTCGATCGGCCTGAAGTTATGGAGCTTTGGGGTTTGCATGGCGTGCCTAAAAATCGGGCAAGCACTACAGCCGGGGCGTGACAATGGCAAGACTGGCGGCAGTCTCCGGCTTGCGCTAGGCGGCAGCGATGGCCAAGCACCGCACCGCCGCGCTGATCGTCGCCGCCGGCCAAGGCGTCCGCGCGGGTGGCGATCGTCCGAAGCAATACTCGATGCTTGCTGGCAAACCGATGCTGGCGCATTCCTATGGCGCATTCACTGACCATCCGGCGGTCGACGCCATCCTGGTGGTGATCGCCGAGGATCAGGTGCCTAGCTTGCGCGCGGCGATGGGGGACATCCCGTTCGTGACCGGCGGCGCGACCCGGCGCGATTCGGTGCGGCACGGGATCGAAGCGTTGGAACGACAGGGCTTCGACCGGGTGCTGGTCCATGACGCTGCCCGACCTTTCGTGTCGCGGGCTATCATCGATTCGCTGCTGGCTGCATTGGTTGACCATAAGGGGGCGGTGCCAGCCTTGCCGGTGGCCGATACGCTGGCCCGTGGCGATGCGCGGCTGGGTGACACGGTCTCGCGAGACGAGCTACGGCGTATTCAGACGCCCCAGGCGTTTCACTTGCCCGAACTATTGGCCGCGCACCGCGTTTGGCCTGCTGATGCCGAAGCGACCGACGACGCACAGATGCTGCGCGCTGCCGGCCACGCGGTCGGCATCGTCGAAGGAGATCGCATGCTCGAAAAAGTTACCCACCCAGGCGATTTCGCCGCCGCTGAAGCTGCGCATGCGACCAACCTCATCAGCCGATCGGCCAGCGGTTATGACGTCCATCGGCTCGAGGCGGGTGAGCAACTATGGCTGGGCGGCGTGCTGATCCCGCATGACAAGGGACTGTCGGGGCATAGCGATGCCGATGTCGGGCTGCATGCGATCACCGACGCGCTGCTGGGAACGATCGCGGCTGGCGATATCGGCATGCACTTTCCGCCGAGTGACCCGCAATGGAAGGGGGCCGATTCGGCGCAGTTTCTGCAGCACGCCGCCGGGCTGGTTGCGGCGCAGAGCGGTATCCTCGATTTCGTCGACCTTACCCTTATTTGCGAAGCGCCAAAGATCGGCCCGCATCGCGACGCGATACGGTCGCGGATTGCCGACTTGCTTGGCTTGTCGATCAGCCGCGTCAGCATAAAGGCAACCACTACCGAGCGTTTGGGGTTTACCGGACGGGGCGAAGGAATAGCCGCCATGGCCACCGCCACCGTCCGCCTGCCAGGAAATATGTAATGCGTATCGCGTCCCTGCTGACCATCATCGTCGCGATCGCAGTTCCCGGTATCGCCATCGCTCAAACCGCGCGGCCCTGTGTGCCGCAGCGTGAGGCCGAGGCATTGTTCCTGTACATGGCGCCCGAAGTTATTCGCCAGACGGGCCGCACCTGCTCGGCGAACCTGCCCGCCAATGCCTTGCTTCGCCGCCAATCGGGGCCGTTCCTCGCCAAGTTCCAGAGCGAGTCGGCCAATGCCTGGCCGCTGGCCCGCGCAGCCCTCGCGCGGATCGCGGGTGCCGATATTCAGCAGATACTCGATTCGCAATTCGCCCAGCCCGCGGTCGCGCCGATGATGGCCCCCCTGCTGATCCAGCAGATCCGAGCGGAGGATTGCGCGAGTATCGAGCGAGTCGTTTCGCTGCTGGAGCCTTTGCCAGCGCGCAATGCCGCATCGCTGGTTACGACCATCCTGCAACTCGCCGGTGACAACGACGCCGAAGCGCGCCGCCGCCTGCCCCTCACCATTTGCCCCGCCGGAGCAACCCGATGACTCATCGCGACACGTTGCTGCCACAGGAACTGATCGACGCCGCTACGAAGGTGATCGAGGCAAACCGCGCCATCGGTCGCCGCATCACGCTGGCCGAAAGCTGCACCGGCGGTTTGGTCGCAGCAGCGCTCACCGAAATCCCCGGCTCGTCCGACGTGTTCGACGCCAGCTTCGTTACCTATTCGAATGAAGCCAAGAAGATGATGCTGGGCGTCAGCGGCGATGTGCTCGACACGTTCGGAGCGGTATCGGTCGCGGTGGCGTGGCAGATGGCACAGGCTGCCATCCTGCGATCGAGCGCCGACATCGCCGTCGCCATTACCGGCGTCGCCGGTCCCGGCGGCGGCACCGACAAAAAGCCGGTGGGCCGGGTGGTCTTCGCGGTCGCCGAACGCAGCGACGAACCACGCGAAGTAATGGCCGACGCGCGTGATTTCCCCGATACCGGGCGCGGCGGCGTGCGGCTTCAGGCGGCGCTTTGTGCGCTTGAACTATTGATGCCGCCGGCGGTCGAGCCATAAAGCACCGCTGCCCGGTCTTCGAACGCGCCGATCATCTTGCGAAGCGCACGATCGAACACCTGGCCCGCCAGCATCTCGAACATCCGATTCTTGAACTGAAAATCGACGCAGAAATCGACGAGGCAGCCGCCTTTGCCGTCATCGCGGAATTTCCAGTCGTTTATTAGATACTTCATCGGCCCGTCGAGATAGGCGACGTGGATATGGCCGGGCCGTTCCAACTGCACCTTGGACGTAAAGGTTTCTCGAAGCCCTTTGAAACCGACGATCATGTCGGCGATCAACTCGGACTCATTATGCGACCGCACCCGGATCGCACTGACCCAGGGAAGGAAATCGGCGTAGCGACCGACATCGGCGACCATGTCGAACATCTGCTCAGGCGAATACGGCAAATGCCGCGTCTCGGTATGCTTGGGCATTAGGTGCGCACACGCCCCAGCTTTTGCTCGCGTGCTGCCCGCAACCGGGCGAAATCTTCGCCGGCATGATAGCTTGACCGGGTAAGCGGCGACGATGCAACCAGCAGGAAACCCTTGGCGCGCGCGATCGCGGCATAGGCATCGAACGCCTGCGGGGTCACGAAATCCTCGACCTTCGCGTGACGCGGTGTCGGCTGAAGATACTGGCCCATCGTCAGAAAATCGACATCCGCCGATCGCATATCGTCCATCACCTGATGCACTTCGAGCCTTTGCTCGCCCAGTCCCATCATCACGCCTGATTTGGTGAAGATCGTCGGGTCGTGGCGCTTCACGCTTTCGAGCAGCCGAAGCGAAGCATAATAGCGCGCGCCCGGCCGAATCGTCGGATAGAGCCGCGGCACGGTTTCCAGATTGTGGTTGTACACGTCGGGCCGCGCGGTGACGATCGCCTCGACCGCCGCCTGCGCCTTGTTGCGGAAATCGGGGGTCAGGATTTCGATCGTCGTATCGGGTGTGGTCCGCCGCAATGCCTCGATCACCTTGACGAACTGCGATGCGCCGCCATCGGGCAGATCATCGCGATCGACCGAGGTAATGACGATGTGCTGCAAGCCCAACTCAGCGGCCGCATCGGCAGTATGCTGCGGCTCGAGCGGGTCGACCATGCGCGGCATCCCGGTCTTGACGTTGCAAAACGCGCAG
This sequence comes from Sphingomonas sp. 37zxx, assembly GCF_000786205.1. GTDB lineage: Bacteria > Pseudomonadota > Alphaproteobacteria > Sphingomonadales > Sphingomonadaceae > Sphingomonas. The sequence goes on from NZ_JROH01000041.1 coordinate 6,542, forward strand.
GCGCGCGTGCAGACATCGCCCAGGATCATTACCGTCGCGTGTTTCTTGGTCCAGCATTCGCCGATATTGGGGCAGGCCGCTTCCTCGCAGACTGTTGCCAGATTGAGGCGGCGCATCAGCGCCTTGGTTTCGGCGAAACCCGTCGAATTGGGTGCCTTCACCCGAATCCAGTCGGGCTTGCGTGCGCGTGGCGGGTTGATTGCTGGGGTTGCTCGGGCGATACCATCGGTCATGATGGGCAGATAGCCACCAACCCATGCCAAAACAATGCCGGGAACCACTATCCGTTCCATCGATTTGTTAGTCAGTGCTAAATTGGTTTAGGCTAGCAACCGCCAGTTCCCGAGAGGATGACAATGACCTATTTCACCCACCTTGTTGACGGTTACCACCGCTTCCGCACGGCCGACCTTCGCCGGCAACATGATCGGTGGCTGGAATTGCGCGAGGGGCAAAGCCCGAAGGTGATGGTGATCGCCTGCTCCGACAGCCGCGTCGAGCCGTCGCAGATTTTCGACACGCTGCCTGGCGAGATTTTCGTCGTTCGCAACGTCGCGGCGCTTGTCCCGCCGTTTGAGACGCGCGCGGGCTTTCACGGCGTTTCGGCGGCACTGGAATTCGCGGTGACCAAGCTGCAGGTGGAAGAAATCGTCGTGATGGGTCACGGTGCCTGTGGCGGCTGCAATGCAGCCCTTAGCGGCGCGTTCCGCGACGCCGAACCGGGCGAAGGTGGCTTTATCGCCAGCTGGGTCACCATTTTGGATGAAGCACGCGAGCGCGTGAAAAGCCGCTGCGGCGATGGTCCCGACGCAGGCCGCGAAATGGAATATGAAGCGGTCCGCACATCGCTGACCAACCTTCAGAGCTTTCCCTTTGTGCAAAAGGCGATCGCCAACAAATCGCTCACGCTACACGGTGCCTATTTCGCGCTGGAGGACGGGCAGCTTCGCGTAATGGGCCAAGATGGCAAATTCACGTTCGCCCAGCCTGAGCAAGTCGACACTGACGCGATGGCTTCGCCGCAAGGCTAATCCGGCGAACGCTCCAACGCCGCCCGCGCCATCGCCTCGAAATCGGGGTCGAGCGTGGGCGGCGTCATCGGCACTTTGGCTTCCAACGCATCGGCAATCGCAGTCAGTGCCGCGATCCGTGCAGCCTTGCGGCTGTTGCCGTCGATGATCTGCCAAGGGGCTTGCACGGTCGATGTTCGCGCAAACATTTCGTCCATCGCCACCAGATAGTCCGCGCGGCGTGCCCGGTTGCGATAATCGTCCGCCCCGGTTTTCCACTGCTTCCACGCATCGTTCAGCCGCTCGGCGAATTCGCGGTCCTGGGTTTCTTGCGTGATATGCACGAACAGCTTCACGATCGTCGTGCCGATCGCGATTTGCTGGGCTTCAAATGCGTTGATTTCGTCATAGCCGCGCCGCCATTCGGCTTCGCTGGCATAGCCCTCGACCCGCTCGACCAGCACCCGCCCATACCAACTGCGATCGGCGATGTGGATATGGCCCCGCGCCGGGAGCCTTTGCCAGAAACGCCAGAGGAAATGTCGCGCCTTTTCGGCGGCGGATGGCGCTGCGATCGGCACCACCTCAAAAAATCGCGGATCCCAGTTCGATGTGAGCCGCTTGATGATGCCGCCCTTGCCGGCGGCGTCCCAGCCTTCGAGCACGATGATCGCGGCACGCTTGTGGACGATATGCGCCACCTGCACTTGCCACAGCCGCTGCTGCACCGCCTTCAGCGCCTCGTCATAGTCGCCTTTGAACTTCTTCCCCGCTTCGTAATTCGACAGGTTCAGGCTGCCCTCGCGCTTGGCGGCGGAGGCGGGGGCGGATTGCTTCGAAGTTTTGGCCATCGGAGCAGCATGCTCACCCCCGGCCCGATGATGCAAGCATGACGCGAGTTGGGTCCAACCCGGACCGCAATGCTTGCATCACCCTCAACGGGCCGGGCCACGCCCCGGCTCACGCCTTGGGCGCGGGCTCCACCACGCGGATGTGCAGCTCGCGAAGCTGCTTGGCGCTCACCGCCGATGGCGCGCTCATCATCAGGTCTTCGGCGCGCTGGTTCATCGGGAACAACACCACTTCGCGGATATTGGGCTCGCCCGCGAGCAGCATCACCATCCGGTCAATGCCGGGTGCCGATCCGCCATGCGGTGGTGCGCCGCACTTGAAGGCGTTGATCATGCCCGCGAAATCACGATCGACGTCTTCCTGTGAATAGCCGGCGATTTCAAACGCCTTGTACATGATCTCGGGCTTGTGGTTCCGGATCGCGCCCGACGACAATTCAACGCCGTTGCAGACGATGTCATACTGATATGCCAGGATGTCGAGCGGGTCCTTGCCTTCGAGCGCGGCCATCTCGCCCTGCGGCATGCTGAAGGGGTTGTGGCTGAAATCGACCTTTTTGGCCTCCTCGTCATATTCGAACATCGGGAAGTCGACGATCCAGCAGAATTCGAAGCGGTTCTGGTCGATCAACTCAAGCTGCTCGCCGATCCGGGTGCGCGCCGCGCCCGCGAGCTTGGCCGCCTGCAGTTCCTTGCCCGCGGCAAAGACAATGCCGTCATCGGGGCCAAGGCCAAGCGCCTCGACCAGCTTGCGCGTCGCTTCCTCGCCATGATTCTTAGCGATCGGCCCGCCGAACTCGCCGCCCTTCTGGGTGATGTAGCCAAGGCCGGCATGGCCTTCGCTACGTGCCCAATCGTTGAGGTCGTCAAAGAATTTTCGGCTCTTGCCTGCGGTATTCGGCGCGGGGATCGCGCGCACCACACCGCCGCCTTCGACGATCCGGTCGAACAGACCGAAGCCTGACCCACGAAAATGATCGGTCACATCGGTGATGATGATCGGGTTGCGAAGATCAGGCTTGTCGCTGCCATATTTCAGCATCGACTCGCGGTAAGGAATCCGCGCGAAGGGGAGCGGCGAAACTTGGCGACCCTTGCCCTGCCAGTCGGCGAATTCCTCGAACACCCCGTGCAGCACCGGCTCGATTGCCTGGAACACATCTTCCTGCGTCACAAAGCTCATCTCGAAATCGAGCTGGTAAAATTCACCTGGGCTGCGATCGGCGCGTGCATCCTCGTCGCGGAAGCATGGCGCGATCTGGAAATAACGGTCGAAGCCAGCGACCATCAGCAGCTGCTTGAACATCTGCGGTGCCTGCGGCAGCGCGTAGAATTTGCCCGGATGGACCCGGCTGGGCACCAGATAGTCGCGCGCGCCCTCAGGCGAAGACGCGGTCAGGATCGGCGTCTGGAATTCGGTGAAACCCTGGCCGATCATCCGGTTGCGAAGCGAAGCGATCACGTTCGAGCGCAGCATGATGTTGGCGTGGATCCGCTCGCGCCGCAGGTCGAGGAAGCGATAGCGAAGCCGGATGTCTTCGGGATAATCGGCCTCGGCCGATACCGGGAGCGGCAAATCATGCGCCATGCTCTGCACCGTCGCCTCGATCGCGCGAACCTCGATCGCCCCGGTCGGCAAATTGGGGTTCACCGCCTCGGGTGAGCGCGCGACCACCTTGCCGGTGATCGTCACCACCGATTCGCTACGCAGCGACTCGATCACCGCAAAGGCGGGACCGTCGACTTCGGTGACGATCTGGGTGATGCCATAATGGTCGCGCAGGTCGACGAACACCAGATCGCCATGGTCACGCTTTTTGTGGACCCAGCCCGATACGCGGACTTCCTGTCCGACATCTTCGGCGCGAAGGGCACCGCAATGGTGTGTGCGATAAGCGTGCATGGCTGTTCTTCCAGTCTTTCGTCACCCCGGCGAAACTCGGGCCTGGTGCCACGCGCGCTGCGGCTGTGGCGGAAGACCCCGGATTTGGTCGGGACGACGGTTAAATATGCGGTGGCCGCGCATCCTTCCCCTACCCCACTTTGTCAAGGCGACAGACCGGGCTATGGGGGCGGGATGCATATTCATGGTCTTATCGACGACAACGCCGCCATCGCCAATCTCTGCCACCGCCTGGCGCAGTCGCCCTTTGTGGTGGTTGATACCGAGTTCATGCGCGAAAACAGCTATTGGCCCGAATTGTGCCTGATTCAGATCGCCGACGCGAACGAAGCCGCCGCGATCGATCCGATGCAGCCGGGTATCGACATGAAGCCGGTGCTCGACCTGCTGACCGAGAACGAGGACGTGCTGAAGGTTTTCCACGCCGGGGGCCAGGACATCGAAATCGTTTATAACCTCACCGGCAAGACGCCGCATCCGCTGTTCGATACCCAGATCGCCGCCATGGCGCTGGGGCAAGGTGAACAGATCGGCTATTCCAATCTGGTCGACAGCTATCTCGGCATCACCGTAGACAAGGGCGCGCGCTTTACCGACTGGTCGCGCCGCCCGCTCGATGCGCGCCAGATCGACTATGCCATCGCCGATGTGACTCATCTTGCGGTGATCTTCCCCAAAATGCTCGAAAAGCTGCGCAAAACCGGGCGCGGGCTGTGGCTGGACGAAGAGATGGAGCGCCTGGCCGATCCCGCCAATTATTTCAACGACCCCGAGGAAGTATGGCACCGGGTGCGGATCGCCAGCCGCAAGCCCGAAGTTCTGGGCCGGCTGAAGGCGCTGGCGAAATGGCGCGAGATCGAAGCGCAGGGCAAGGATCTGCCGCGCGGGCGAATCGTCAAGGACGAGACCATCGCCGACCTCGCGGGCAATCCCCCGCGCAAGCAAAGCGATCTCGCCAAGGTTCGTGGGCTTTCGGCCACCTGGGCGGGCAACGACATCGGCGCGCGTCTGATGGCGGCGATCGAATCGGCGGTGCCGATGCCCGCCGATGAAATGCCCGGCCGTGACGATCGCAAGAACGGGATGGGCAAGGACGGCGCGTTGGTCGCCGACTTGCTCAAGCTGCTGCTGAAGATCCGCTCGCGCGACATCAACGTTGCCTCGAAGCTGTTGGCGCGAAGCGACGACCTCGAGGCCTTGGCCGGCGGCCAGCGCGAAGGACTGTCGATCCTCGAGGGCTGGCGCTTTGAGCAATTCGGCCGCGACGCGCTGGCGCTGGTCGAGGGACACCTGGCCTTTGCGGTCAAGGGCGGCAAGCTGAAGATGACTCGCGCCGAGGACGCCGAATGATCCGCTGGATGCCGATATCGATGCTTGCCCTGGTTGGCTGCACGCCGATGCCCGAGGTAACGACGCCCGCAGCCGCGGCTGGCGCGCAATGCGATGTCAGCAAGATGGCGGGGCTTGCCGGGGACCGCGCCACCCCTGCGCTGATCGACCGGGCAAAAGCCGAATCGGGCGCGGCCGTCGTTCGCCGCTACGAAACCGGATCGGCGCTGACCATGGATTTCCGCACCGACCGGCTGAACGTCGAAGTCGATGGCAGCGGCCTGATCGTAAAGCTTAGCTGCGGCTGAGCCCGTCGCTGCCGACACAGGCCGCCGTCAGCCCGAATACCGCCGCCAGCGCGCGATGCCGTCGCTCGACGGCTTCGCCATACAGGTCGCCAGCGCCGTCATCCAGCCGCAGTTCGAGCGCACCCGGCGACTTCGCCAGTGCACTGCACGTAAGCGGCGATGCCACGCCGCCGCTCAGCCGCTGGCCCAGCCGCATCGCCAGGCCCCAACGCATCGCGGTTTCGAGGGCATCGGGATCGGCAAGCCGGACCAGCGGATCGGGCGATTCGGTGCCACCGCCGAAACGGGTGAACAATGCCTGCGCCAGCAATGCCCGGCCATATGCGTCGATCGCCACCCAATTACCGTGCAGCGCCACTTCCAGCCCACGTTCGGCGCGGAAATCGGGGTTCGCGAGCCACGCTACGTCGGCGAGCAGGCAGGCGGCATGGCGAAGCCGCGCGAGCGCCTCGCTCTCGTCGGCGAACAAGGGCGCGATCCAGCGGTCGAGCAAGTCGCCATGCTCGGGAAACCGGCCAAGCCGCTGCCCTTCGGCACGCGCCGCGACGATCAGCGGGTCTTGCCTTTGGGTGTCGAGGTCAAGCCGCTGAAACAACAGCCCCTCGCGCAACCCATAGGCCGATGCGACAACCTGCTCCGGTCCCAGGTGACGGATGAGCGAACTCAGCACCGACGCTGCATCGCGCATCGTCGGGATACGACCGCTGGAAAGGTTCGGGATCGCTCGCAACTTGCCTTTGGAAATATGGCCAAGCGTGCGAATGATCCGCGCGACGGTATCGGCACCCATGGTGTAGCCATGGATCACCGGCAGCGGATAACCGGTCTGATGCATGTCGAGCCGCGCCAGCGCCCGCCACGACCCACCGACAAGATATAGCGGCAGGCCAATGCCTCGTCCGGTCCAACCGGCATCCCGCAGCCTTTGGGCGATGTTGCGATCGAGCACGCCCTTGCCCTGTTCACGAAGCGCGCCGATCCGCAGCACGCCCAGCGGGAACGACACACGCTCATGGATGGTGCCATTGTGAACGCGCACCAGTTCCAGGCTGCCCCCGCCCAGATCGCCGACGATGCCGTCGGCGTCGGGTATCGCCGACAACACGCCGTGCCCGGCCGCCATCGCCTCTTCCTCGCCCGACAATGTCTCGACCGTCAGCCCGGCGCGCTCGGCCATGGCGATCAACTCGTTACCATTGCTGGCGTCCCGGACGGCGGCGGTGGCGACCGTCCGTACTTCGGTTGCTTCCATTTCGCGGGCAAGCATCGCGAACCGTGCAAGCGCCGGGCGTGCGACCGCCAGCGCCTCGTCGGCAATCCGTCCGGTTTCGGCAAGGCCGCGCCCGAGCCCCGCCATCACCTTTTCGTTGAACAATGTCGCGGGCAACCGCGGCGGCCCCTCATACACGACCAGACGGATCGAATTCGATCCGATGTCGATGATCGCGGTGCGCTTATGCCCTAGGCGCATGTCGGCATGTGGTTTGCGGAAGAACAGGCTCACGCCGCGCCGCCACCGGCGGGCGTACGCCTGCGCCGTAGCGACAATTTGGGCACCGTTTCGCGCGCGGACAGCGCCGCGCCGCGTCCCGACAGCGAAGGATTGGTCATGAAATACCGATGCAGGTTGAACGGCCGCGTGCCGGGTTCGTCGCGCTCATATTGGCCATCGGGCTGCAATTCCCAGCTTTGTTCGGTGTCGAGCAGGTTCGCGACCATCACCTGATCCAGTATCTGATCGTGGACGGTTCGATTGATGATCGGCAACATAAACTCCACCCGCCGGTCGAGGTTGCGTGGCATCCAGTCAGCCGACGAAATATACAGCCGCGCGCCGTCATTGGGCAGCGCCTTGCCATTGCCGAAAGCCCAGATTCGGCTGTGCTCCAGGAACCGTCCGACCACCGATTTGACCCGGATATGATCGGACATGCCGGGAACGCCGGGGCGCAGGCAACAGATGCCGCGAATGATCAGGTCGATCTCGACCCCCGCCCCGCTCGCTTCGTACAGCTTCTCGATCACCGCCGGATCGACCAGCGAGTTCATCTTGGCCCAGATTGCGCCGGGCTTGCCCGAGCGGACGTTCGCAATTTCCTGATCGATCAATTCTATCAGCGAGTTCCGCAGATCACGCGGGCTGATGCTCAACCGTTCCAGATCGACGGGTTCGACATAACCGGTGATGTAATTGAAAATCTTCGCCGCATCGCGCCCCAGCCGGGGATCGGCGGTAAAGAAGCTGAGATCGGTATAGATTTTGGCGGTGACCGGGTGATAATTGCCGGTGCCGAAATGGCAGTAGGTGCGAAACTCATTGCCCTCGCGCCGGACGACCATCGACACCTTGGCGTGAGTCTTCCAGTCGATAAAGCCATAGACCACCTGCACCCCCGCGCGTTCGAGCGCCGAGGCCCAGAGCAGGTTCTGCTCCTCATCGAAGCGCGCCTTGAGTTCGACAACGGCGGTCACCGATTTGCCCGCTTCGGCGGCGGCGATCAGCGCGTTGACGACCGCCGATTGCTTGCCCGCGCGGTACAGCGTCTGCTTGATCGCAACCACGTCGGGATCACCCGCCGCCTGCTTCAGAAACGCCAGCACGACGTCAAACGATTCATAGGGGTGATGGACGACGATGTCCTTGGCCTTGATCGCCGCGAAGCAATCGCCGCCATATTCGCGGATCCGCTCAGGGAAACGTGGCGAGAAGGGCGGGAATTTCAGGTCGGGGCGGTCTTCCTCGACCAACGCGGCGAGATCGCCGATCCCCAGGAAACCGCCGGTCTCGGTGAGCAGTGCGTCGCTGCCCCCCAGTTCTTCCTTCAGCACCGCTTCCAGTTCGGGGCTGATGCCGGTTTCCATCTCCAGCCGGATCACCCGGCCCCGCCGCCGCCGCTTGATCGCGGTGCGGAAGTACAGCACCAGATCCTCGGCCTCTTCCTCCAGTTCGATGTCGCTGTCGCGCAGCACGCGGAACGACGCTGCCGCCTTGATCTCATAGCCCGGAAACAGCAGTGGCGCGAACCGCTTGAGCATCGCATCGACGGTCACGTAGCGCGCCGGGTCGGCGGGCAAGCGGATGAAGCGCGGTAGCGTCGATGCCAGCAGCACCAGCTCGCGGATCGCCTGCCCGTCAGACTTGCGGACCAGGTCGAAAATCACGCTCGACCCCTTGTTGGGGATGAACGGGAAAGGGTGCGCGGGATCTAGCGCCTGCGGGGTGAGGATGGGGAAAATCTGCTCGCGGAAATGCCGCTCGAGCCATTCGCCCGATTCGCCGGTGATCGTTGCCGGTTCGAGCACGTCGATCCCCGCATTGCTCAGGTCGCCGCGAATATCGTCCCACACCGCCTGCTGCGCGTGCGCCAGATCGCTTGCACCCGCCACGATCGCGCTCAATTGCTGGCTGGGCGTCAGCCCGTCGATCGAGCGCAGTTCGACCTCCTGCAACTGCTGGCCCTTCAATCCGGCGACGCGGACCATGAAAAATTCGTCGAGGTTCGATCCCGATATCGACAGGAAGCGAAGCCGCTCCAGCAGCGGATGGGCACGATTGCGCGCCTCCTCCATCACCCGGCGGTTGAACGCCAGCCAGGAAAGCTCGCGATTGAAATAGCGGCTGCTGGTGCGCGCGACGAACGGATCGTCGTCGGTCAAGTCGACGCCGGGCGTCTCGAAATTAGGGCGTACCGGCCGGGTCATGTTTCCTCGCGCGGTGTTGGGGCGGGGCAATCGCCCAGGTCTAGTTCGCCGCGCATGTGGACCAGCAGCCCCGATGCTTGCAAGGCCGATCGGGCCAAAGGCAGCGTTATCCGCCGGGTATCGCGCGCCATCGCTTCATTGTCGAGCGCATCGACGATCCGCGTCAGCGCCAGATAGGTCCGCTCGACCCGCTTGAGCATCCACCCGATCGCTTCCTCGCGCACGTCCAGTTCGTGGCGGTCGAATTGCTGGCGAAGGATCGCGGCGAACAGCCCGTCATCGGGCTCTTCGATCCGCAGCACTGGCGTTGCGGCCAGTCGCGACCGAAGATCGGGCAGCCGAACGCTCCATTCAGGCGGCGCAAAGTCCGCCACCAGCAGCAACGGCTTGTGATCGGCCTGCGCCAGGTTCCAGGCATGAAAGATCGCGGTTTCCGAGGCGCGCCCGGCATCGTCGATCATCTGTCCACCGGCACGCCTCGTAAACAGCCGCGCGAGCAGGCTGCGCCCCGATTTGCGCGGCCCCACCAGCAAAGCTGCCATGACAGGCCACGTTCCCCAATGTTCGAGATGGTGGACGACACGGGCATTGGCGTCGCCGACGATAAACTCGTCCTTGCGCGCTCCCTCGGGTCGTTGGAGCGGCAGGCGAAGCTGGGTCATTCGTCCTGTGCCGCCTCCGCCGGGGCTGGGGGGGCCGCCTGTGGCCGCCGAATACGAAGCGTAGTGCCGTTGCGATCGACCTCCCAACCCCGCGCCGCCAGCGCTGCTGCCAACCCGTCGGCACTACCGTCATAACTGACCCGCATCACCGATACTCCGCCGAGAGCAAGGCTGCCGGTGATCGCCGATTGCACACCCGGAACCCCACGCACCGCCGCCTCCGACGACGCGACCGCACCAGCGGATGGCGTATCGAACTGCACACTGAACACCATCGCGGTGGCGATCGGCGTTTCCGAAAGCCCCTCCAGATCGTCGCCTTCGCTCAACTCCTCCGTGGCAGCTGCAGCATTGGGGTCAGGAACGACGGCGGCCAACAGCGTGTCGGGGCGAAGCGTTCCATTGCGCAATCCGGCTTGATACGCCTCGTCCATCCGCTTCACCCCGGCGTCGAGCAGCGCCGGCAGGCCATCGCCATTGTCCACGCGCAATGTGAACCGGGTGAGTTCGCGATTGTCGGGACCATAGCCCGCCCTGAACGCGCCGATCACCGGGCCGCCGGGCCATTGACGATACAGGCGGACCTCGGGGAACAGCACGTCGTCTGCACCATATTGGTCGAGGATCGTTCGCCACCAGCCTCGCCCGGCCCGGTCCTGCTGGCCGGCGTTCAGCAACAGCGCATCAGGCCCGCTGCCCGCCGGGCGAACATAATCCACCGAGCTGTTGCCGGTGCGAAACCGTGCCCATGCCGCCTGCCACGGCGTCGCGCTTTCAAACGTCGTGCCCACCCCGCCCGACCATTGCACCGGAACGATCAGCATCGGCGGCGATCGCACCAGCGTATTCGACACGCCCAAAATCTGCGCCGCCCGCGCACGATTGAACAGCAAGCCAAGCTTGGCGATGTAGCGTTTCGGCCCGATCTGCTCGTCCTCGACGATGATCCCGGTCACCAGCGAATCGAGCGCCGAATCGGAAAGCGAGGTGCTGCGCCCGGTCAGCCGCTGCGAAAGCTGCGCCCAGCCCTTGCGCTGCGCCAGACGCCAGCCGCCCAACCGCGCCGCCTCGGCATTGGCACCCACGACATCGACCGCGACGCTAGAAACCTCGAAACTGCCCGAACTGGCGATCGGCGCTGCGCCACTGCCCCCTTCGATCTGCGCGAGCGCGAACCCGCCGGCCCCGATAAGGGCAAGACCCGCGCCGGCGCGAAGCGCGAATGAAATCGAAAGCTGAAACATATCGTGTGCCTTTTGGCGAAGCGGACGTGGAAATCCAAGGGCGATATGGCTAGGCGCTGTCGGATGAGCGATTCCGATCGGAGCGGCGGCTCCTATACCTACGCACAAGCAGGCGTGTCGATCGCCGCGGGCAATGCATTGGTGCGCGCGATCGCGCCATTGGCAAAGGCGACTCGGCGGCCCGGCGCCGATGCGTCGCTAGGCGGCTTTGGCGGCGTGTTCGATCTGAAGGCGGCGGGTTTCACCGATCCGCTGTTGGTCGCCGCCAATGACGGCGTCGGCACGAAGCTGAAGCTGGCGATCGAGCATGACCGGCATGACGGGGTCGGGATTGATCTGGTCGCGATGTGCGCCAACGATCTGATCGTCCAGGGTGCCGAGCCATTGTTTTTCCTGGATTATTACGCCAGCGGCAAGCTCGACAACGCCGTCGCCGAGCGGGTAATCGCCGGCATTGCCGAGGGCTGCCGCCAGGCGGGATGCGCGCTGATCGGGGGCGAAACCGCCGAAATGCCCGGCATGTATGCCGATGGCGATTACGACCTTGCCGGCTTTTGCGTCGGCGCGGTTGAGCGCGAGGCATTGCTCGACGGCCGTGCGATCGCCCCGGGCGACGTCATTCTGGGGCTGGAGTCCGCCGGGGTCCATTCGAACGGCTATTCGCTGGTTCGCCGCCTTGCCGCCGATCATGGCTGGAAGCTCGACCGCCCGTCGCTGTTCGATCAGGATGTCCTGCTGATCGACGCGCTGATGGCCCCAACGCGGATTTACGTCGCCAGCCTGTTGCCGCTGCTGCGCGCCCGGCAAATTCATGGGCTCGCGCATATCACCGGCGGCGGCTTGCTCGAAAACGTGCCCCGCGTGCTGCCCGATGGGTGTCACGCGATGATCGACGCCGATAGCTGGCCCCTTCCCCGCCTGATGGCGTTCCTGCAAGCACAGGGGCGGATCGAGCCCGAAGAACTCGCGCGCACGTTCAATTGCGGCATCGGCATGGTCGCGATCGTCGCGGCGGACGAAGCCGATACCATATCCGCCGCGCTGGAGGCGTCGGGCGAAACGGTCCACCGCATCGGGCGGATCGAGGCGGGCGAAAAGGGCTGCACCGTCGCCGGATCAGTCGAAACCTGGAGCGCGCGCGCGGGCTGGACCGCGACTCATGCGGGCTAAAGCGCGCGTCGCGATCCTGATTTCGGGCAGCGGTACCAATATGGCCGCGCTGCTCTATGCCTCGCGCGCGCCTAGTTGCCCCTATGAAGTGGTGCTGGTCGCCTCCAACCAACCCGATGCCGCCGGGCTGAGGCTCGCGGCGGCGGAGGGCGTGGCGACCTTCGCGCTGTCGCACCGGGGAATGGACCGCGAAAGCCACGATGCCGCAATGGACGAGGCAATCCGCGCAAGCGGGGCCGATCATGTCGCGCTGGCGGGCTATATGCGCATCCTCACCCCCGGCTTCGTGCGTCGCTGGGAGGGGCGGATGCTCAATGTCCATCCTTCGCTGCTGCCCAAATATAAGGGACTGCACACCCATCAACGCGCTCTGGACGCTGGCGATGCCGTTGCGGGATGCAGCGTGCATCTGGTGACGGCAGCGCTCGATGACGGGCCGGTGCTGGGACAGTGCGCGGTGGCGATTCAGCCCGGTGACACCGCCGATACGCTGGCCGCGCGCGTGCTGATCGCCGAGCATCAGCTTTATGCACGGACGCTGGCGGATTATGTTTCGCGTGAGGCCGATCCCGAATGGATCGTCGCCCAGGTGGGCGAACTGGCGCTGGCATTGCCCGAAACCGACGCGCGCCCGTCGCACGGCGCACCCGGCTGGCGCGTGGGCGGCGAAAAGGCCGCCAAATATTTCGCCTATGTCTCGATCCATCACCACGGCGAGGAAGCCATTGCATTGCTGGTCAAAACCAGCGGCGCGGACGAGCAGGCGGCGCTCGTGGATCAGGATCCGGAGCTTTATTATCTACCCAAATTCTATGCGCCCTCGGGCTGGATCGCGATCCGCCTCGACACCGGGCGCACTGACTGGGATCATATCGCCGACTGGCTAAGCCGAAGCTGGCGCAGCGTTGCGCCAAAGCGGCTGACTCGGATGATAGATGTAATGGCGGAGTTTTGATTGAGATGAGCGACGAGCAATTTGGTCGAACAATTCAGCTGTTCCTGGTGAATGGTACGGCCAATGGGCTCCGCAAAGCTACTATTCATGGTTGGACAGGCCTAACTTTCGTCGCGACGGGCGCGACATTCAGTGCCCTGACCAGTAGAGCAGAGCTAGATCGGACGGGCATTTATATTTTGGCAGGGCCAGACACCGACGCGATCGGTGGATTGCGGGTGTATATTGGCTCCGCAAATAGTGTCCGCGAACGCATAAAACAAAGCGCTCAGCAGCGAGACTTTTGGGAAACAGCAATCGCTGTTACAACTAGTGATGATGACCTATCGAAAGGGCATGTCGAGTATTTAGCAGGCTGCTGAAAAATCCCACGGTTT
>NZ_JROH01000042.1 GCF_000786205.1 Sphingomonas sp. 37zxx
GCACCCTCCCGCGCAGCGGGTTCGTGCATCCGCCAGATAGCGAAGCCCGCCATCGACGGAGCCGCTACCCTAAGCGGACAGGCAGCCGCCGCCCAAAGGCGGACGTTCACCCTACTGTGGTGATGTGCTGAATAATCGCGTTGGCCGCTTCGGCTGGTGTAGACATCTCGGTATCGACCCGCAGTGCAGCCTTTGGCATGATCTTCATACAAGCGGTCATCGAAGGTCTGAGAGCACGAAGGATTTCCAGCGAGCGCAACTTGCCGAACTGCTCGCGCGAGGGGTTCACAAGCCGCCGTTCCTGCTCCGCCTCGCTCAAATCAAGCGCGATGTAGGTAACCTGTCCTCCGGCTTGTGTGACGCGGCGTAGAACGTGATCGGGGAAGTCCGTGGAGACACTCGGTTCAGGCGCGAACGTGAAGATCAACGACCGCCCCGAAGCGGCTGCGGATGAAATCGTCTCCAACCAGAATTGCTCTCGTAGAGACACAAACTCGGGCGAGCCGAACGGAAACACTGCCGCGACTGCATCCACGATCAGGTGATTGTGGAAAAGCGGTGCGCCGACCTGCTCAGCCACCAGTCGGCCGATCGTTAGCTTCCCGCTCGCAACGGGACCATAGATGAAAATCAAACGCATGCCGCTTGCTAGCATTGCTGCGTACGGTCTTCCACTTCCCAGATCGAACGTCCGCTAACCACCACTTCCCGCAATTCCGTCAGCTAAATCGGCACGGCCACGTCGCCAACCCAACCGCGCTGTCCTACAAGCTTCTGCTTTGGTATCCCTGCCGCATGAGAACGCTGCCCTCATCCCCACCCGCTTCGCGTTTCGCTACGCGGAAAAGGCGAATCCGGGGGGTACGTAGTGTAGCTTTTGTAGCTTTCCGAGGCTCCGAATCACCAAGCCCGCCCATTCCCAACCACCCCGACCTCGCATATCCTGGTGCCCATGACCCGCATCGCCACCTATGCGCAGTTCTGGCCGCATTACCTGCGCGAACACGCCAGGCCCGAAACGCGGCGGCTGCATTATATCGGCACCGCGCTCACGCTGGCGCTGCTGGTCGTCGCGATCGGCCGGGGCGGGTGGTGGTGGGCGGCGGTGCCGGTCGCCGGCTATGGTTTTGCCTGGTACGCGCATTTGCGTGTCGAGCGGAACCGGCCTGCGACCTTTACCCATCCCTGGTGGTCGCTGATCAGCGACTTTCGCATGTTCTTTCTGGCGATCGGCGGCAGGCTGGCACCGCATTTGCGCGCGGCGGGGGTGGCAACCCGGCATTGATCGCCTGACAGCAGGTGTTGCTTGCCCCCACCCCGGCCCAGTCCCTATCTGCAACTCATGCAGACAACGCCTGATACGCTCGCCCTGATCGGAAACACCCCGCTGGTCCGCCTGAAGGGACCAAGCGAGGCTGCCGGGGCCGAGGTTTTCGCCAAGTGCGAATTCACCAATCCCGGTGCCAGCGTGAAGGATCGCGCGGCTTTGTTCATCGTCCAGGACGCCGAAGCGCGCGGATTGCTTCAGCCCGGCGGTACCATCGTCGAGGGGACCGCGGGCAATACCGGGATCGGGCTGGCGCTGGTCGCCAATGCCAAGGGCTATCGCACGATCATCGTGATGCCCGAAACGCAGAGCCGCGAGAAGATGGACACGCTGCGCGCGCTCGGGGCCGAGCTGGTACTGGTGCCCGCCGCGCCCTATTCGAACCCCGGCCATTTCGTCCACACCTCGCGCCGGATCGCCGAGGAGACGCCGGGCGCGATCTGGGCCAACCAGTTCGACAATATCGCCAATCGCCGCGCGCATATCGTCGGCACTTCGACCGAAATCTGGGAGCAGATGGCGGGCCGGATCGACGGCTTCACTTGCGCCGCGGGCACTGGCGGCACGATCGCCGGCGTCGGGCTTGGGCTGAAGGAGCGCGATCCCGATGTCACGATCGCGCTGACCGATCCGCATGGTGCCGCGCTGTTCAACTATTACGCGCATGGCGAACTGAAATCCGAAGGTTCATCGGTCGCCGAGGGGATCGGGCAGGGGCGAATCACCGCCAATCTGGAGGGCGCGCCGATCGATACCCAGTTCCGCGTGTCGGATGAGGAAGGCCTGGTGTGGATGCGCCGCCTGCTCGCGGAGGAGGGGCTGTGCCTGGGGCTGTCGTCGGGGATCAATGTCGCCGGTGCAGTACGGCTGGCGCAGCAACTGGGGGCGGGCAGCCGGGTGGCGACCATCCTGTGCGACACCGGCTTTCGCTATCTTTCAACGCTCTACAATCGCGACTGGCTGACCGCGAAAGGGCTGTCATTGCCTGCGGAGATTACTGAAGGGTGACACCGTGGTCGACAAGCGGCGGCGGGATCGTTACCTTTATGCCACAGTTATGCGACCAATCACTGATCCAAGCCAGGCAATGCAGCGTATCCGGGTCGCGATGACCGGGCTGGCGCTCGTGATATTGCTGATCATGATCGCCGGCGTGATCTTCAACGCGGTCGATCGTCAGGCTCCGGTCGAGGCGATCGGTTCGTCGAAGTCCGATGTCGTCGCCAATATGACGCTGCTGGGCAATGATGTCATCCTCTCCGACGAGCCGCTGGCCGAATTGGGCGTAGCCCCCAGCCGCAGCAGCAGCGACGCCGCAAAGGCTGAACCTGAGCGGCGCTCGGCACCCTAATCCACCGTTAACGCTGTCGCTTCATTCGCGGGATAGATTCCGCGCGATCCATCGCATCGTTGTGACTAGAACATAACAAGATCAAACGTGTACATCTGATTCTAATGGCGATAGGTGGGGGAAAGTGGGGCGAAAAGGCATAAATTGTCATTGTCGTTGCCTCGCCATTTTGGTACAAAATCGGCGCGGGACACGTTCCTCTTCGTCATCCGATATCAGCCGGGGCCAAGTCGTTGGCTTCGGGCGGGGAGAGGCTTTGCGTGCTCCCCACAGAGGGCGCGGGTGTCAGACAGGGAACTCTTTTACGGCTTCACGCTGCAGTCGGTCGACGACAAGGGTCGCGTCGCGATCCCTGCCGACCTGCGCGTCGTGCTCGACCGTAATACGCCCGTGCAGGATCTGCCGGTTCGCACCGTGCTGGTCGGTCGCGATGCCGCGCTGAACTGCCTGCTGTGCTACGACGTAACCTGGGCGCGCCAGCTCAACGATGATTTCAACCATCTGCGCCGCCTCGCCGCCGAACAGGGGCGTGCGTTCGACGAAAAGGCCGAGCGCCGCGCGAATCGGGTCGAAATCGCTAATTATGATCCCAGCGGTCGCTTCGTCCTGCCAGCGTTCGAGCGCCAGCGCGCCGGTATCGGCAAATGGGCGTTCTTTGCCGGCGATGGCGATCGTTTCCAGATCTGGGCACCCGAAACACTGCTCGCCGCCGACATCGACGATCCTGATCTGCAAGACCGCTGCCGCTTCTACATGGCGCAGAAAAAGGTGACCCTGTGACGGCGCCGCATGTTCCCGTTCTCCTCGACGAGGTGCTGGCGGGCTTGGCGATCGCGCCGGGCGAGCGGCATGTCGACGCCACTTTCGGCGCGGGCGGCTATACCCGCGCGATGCTGGCAGCGGGCGCGCGGGTGATCGCCTTTGACCGCGATCCGCACGCGATTCGCGACGGGCAAGCGATGTCTGCCGCTAGCGACGGCGCGCTGATCCTGGTCGAATCGCCCTTCTCCGCGCTCGAAAGCGAGTTGGCGGCGCGCGATTCGGTACCGGTCGATGGCGTGACGATGGACATCGGCGTCTCGTCGATGCAGCTCGACCAGCCCGAGCGCGGCTTTTCGTTCCAGGGTGACGGGCCGCTCGACATGCGGATGAGCCAGGCGGGTGAAAGCGCCGCCGATTTCCTCAACACCGCCGATGAGGAAGCAATTGCCGACGTCCTCTATCGCTATGGCGAGGAGCCGCGCTCGCGCCGGGTCGCGCGCGCGATCGTCGCCGCGCGTCCGCTTTCCCGTACCGGCGAGCTTGCCTCGGTCGTCCGCCGGTCGCTGGGGTACAAGCCCCACGACAAGAAAGATCCAGCGACCCGGACCTTCCAGGCGATCCGAATCCACCTCAACCGCGAGCTCGACGAGCTGATTGACGGCCTCGCCGCTGCCGAGCGTGTACTCGCGCCGGGCGGGCGGCTGGCGGTGGTCACCTTTCACAGCCTCGAGGATCGGCTGGTGAAGCGCTTTTTCCGTGAACGGTCGGGCAGCGAGCCCGCCGGATCGCGGCATCGGCCGGCGGCGCTGTCGCCCCGGCCACCAAGCTTCGAGCAACCGGCGCGCGCTGTGCGTGCCGGCGAAGACGAGATCGCGCGCAATCCGCGCGCGCGATCGGCAACCTTGCGTGTAGCCCGGCGTACCGGGGCGGCCCCGTGGGGGCAGGGAGAAAACTGATGGCGGCAAAGAGCTTGAAGGGCTTTGGCTGGTTTCTGTGCGGCGTGCTGGTGGCACCGCCCTGTTATCTGGTGTCGTCCTGGGTCGCGACCGAGCGCGCGCGGGTCGAAAGCCTTCAGCGCGCGATCGTGTCGGCAAAGCGCGACATCCGCGATCTCGAAACCGAGTTCGAAACCCGCTCGAGCATCGCGCAGCTCGAGCGGTGGAATGGCGAAGTACTCGCGCTCGCCGCCCCCCGGCCCGAACAATATATCGCCGGCGAAGAAGCGCTGGCGCAGCTCCACCATGCCGCGCCGGGTGAGGCGCTGGTGCAGCAGGCGGCGTATATCATTCCCGCCGGGCTGTACGACAACGACCTCCACCGCGCGAACCAGCAGCAGTTGGCAGCCGCAACGGCAAGCACTACTCCCTCGGCACCCGTCGCACCGGCAACCGCCACCCGCACTGCGGCACCGATCGCGCTCGCCTCGGTCGCCGCGCCCAGCCCTGAGCGTGCCATCGCTACGCCCAGCCGCAAGGCGGTCGAGCGCAAGGCGCAAGCGGTGGCGATGCTCGATGATTCGCTGCTGAGCGACCGGACGCTCGGCGATCTGGTGCGCGGTGCCAAATCCGAGACGGTGAAACGACGTTGATCGTCCTGACGGCACCCCCTGCTGCCGATCGGCGCCCTGGTGCCGGTCGGCATGCGCTGGTGCAGACGGCGCAGGCCCGCCTGATGGTCCTGTTGCTGCTGTTCGCGGCGGCGGTGCTGATCGTGGTGATCCGGCTGGTGATGCTCGCCTGGTCGGCCACCCCCGCCACCGGCCGCGACATCGCCGCGTTACTCACCCCGGTGCGCGGCGACATCATCGACCGCAACGGCGCGCCGCTTGCCCGCACGATCGATGCCTGGTCGATCGGCGTCCATCCCGACAAAGTGATCGGCGACAAGCGCGCGCTTGCCGGTTCACTCGCCGATCTGATGCCTGATCGTACCGCCGACGAATATTATCGCGCGCTTACCTCGGGGGCGAACTTCACCTATCTTCAGCGCCGCGCGTTGCCCGAGCTGGTCAATCGCGTGAACGGCCTTGGCGAACCCGGCATCGCCTTCGCGCGCGAACCCGAGCGGCTCTACCCGCAGACGACGCTGGCGGCGCACGCCTTGGGCATGCTGAACTTCGATGGCCATGGCGTGACCGGGATGGAGCGCCATCTTGATTCGCGGCTGACCAATCCGGCGCTGCGCGGCGCGCCGGTGCCGCTGTCGATCGATCTGCGCGTCCAGGGCGCGCTCGAAAGCGAGCTTGGCCGCGCGATGGCGACGTTCAGCGCGGCGGGTGCCGCCGGGGTGATCCTCGACGTCGATACTGGCGAGGTGATGGCGATCGCCTCGCTGCCCAGCTTCAATCCCAATCGGATGAGCAAGGGCGACAGTGGCATCCTCAACAACGTCACGCAGAGCGTCTATGAACTCGGTTCGACCTTCAAGCCGCTGGTGATGGCCGAGGGGATCGAAACCGGCGTCGTGACGTCGATGTCGAAGCGTTACGACGCCACCGCGCCACTGCGGATCGGACGCTTCCAGATCCGCGACGATCACGCCCAGAAACGCTGGCTGAACGTGCCCGAAGCACTGGTGCATTCGTCGAACATCGCGACGGCGCGCGTTGCCGAGGAAATGGGCCAGGCGCGGATGGAGCATCTGTTCCGCAAGCTCGGCTTCGATACCGCCCCCGACATCGAAATCGAAAAGGCACGGCCGCTATGGCCCGCCAATTGGGGGCGTTCGACCACGCTGACCACGGCGTTCGGTCACGGTATCGCAATCACCCCGCTGCATCTGGCCAGCGCCTATGCCGCGATGGTCAACGGCGGCACCTGGCGTCCGGCAACGATGCTGAAAGTGGCCAACGGCAAGGCGGCAACCGGTCGCCGCGTCTTTGCCGAGACGACCAGCGCGCGGATGCGCCAGTTAATGCGACTGGTGGTGCTTGAGGGCAGTGGCCGCCGCGGCGAGGCACCGGGCTATCGGGTGGGAGCCAAGACCGGCACCGCCGAAAAGCCTGGCGCTGGCGGATACAATAAACGGGTGAACGTTTCGACGTTCGCGGCGGCTTTCCCGATGGACGCACCACGCTATGTGGTGATCGCTATGCTCGATTCGCCCAAAGGCACCGCCGAAACCTTCGGCTTCACTGCCGCTGCCTGGACCGCCGCCCCCATCGTCAGCCGGGTCATCTCACGCACCGGGCCGCTGCTGGGGGTCGTCCCCGACGTCAATCGCGACATCAATGTGTCCGAACTGATGCCGCTCCTCTGGCGCGCCGCAGGCGACAAGAAGGTCGATCCATGAAGCTTGGAACGCTCACCGGCGGCGGCGAGCCGCAAAACGTCACCGGCTTCGCGATCGATCACCGAAAGGTCGCGCCGGGCACGATTTTCGGCGCGTTCGAAGGTGCGCGGGTGAATGGCGAGGATTTCATTCCCCAGGCGATCGCCAGCGGTGCGATTGCGGTGGTCGCGCGGCGCGAAGCGGTGGTGGAGGGCGCGGTGCACATCGCGCACGACAACCCGCGTGCCTGCTTCGCCGAAATGGCGGCGCGCTTCTTCGCACCTTTCCCGCCGGTAACCGCCGCCGTCACCGGCACCAACGGCAAGACCTCGACCGTCGAATTGACCCGCCAATTATGGCGGATGGCGGGGCAGCACGCCGCCTCGATCGGAACGCTGGGCGTCACGACGGCGGACGAGCGAGTCACCACCGGACTTACGACGCCCGATGTCGTCACCTTCCTGTCGAATGTCGCCGGGCTGGCGCGTGAGGGGGTGACTCATCTGGCGTTCGAGGCATCGAGCCACGGCTTGTCGCAATATCGCACCCAGGGGCTGCCCGTCCGCGCCGCCGCCTTCACCAATCTCAGCCGCGATCACCTCGATTACCACAAGGACATGGCGGAATATTTCACCGCCAAATTGCGCCTGTTCGCCGAAGTGCTCGCCGACGATGGCACTGCCGTCGTCTGGGTCGATGATCCGCATGCCGAACGGGTGATCGATCTGGCGCGGCACCGCGGCAACCGACTGATCACCGTCGGCGAACATGGCGACACGCTTCGGCTGGTGGGGCGCGATCCGACTTTGCTGGGGCAGGGGCTGACGATCGAGGCCGATGGCGCGATCCACAAGGTCAATCTGCCGCTGATCGGCGCGTATCAGGCGGCGAACGCCCTGGTCGCCGCCGGACTGGTGATCGCGACTGGCGGCCCGGTTGCGCCGACCTTGCAGGCATTGGCGCGGTTGCAGCCGGTGCGCGGGCGGCTCGAACGCGCGGCGATCGCGCGCAGCGGTGCGCCGGTCTATGTCGATTACGCACACACCCCCGATGCGCTCGAAGCCGCGATCGCCGCACTCAAGCCGCATGCAGCCGGCAAGCTCATCGTCGTGTTCGGCGCGGGCGGTGACCGCGATCCGGGCAAGCGTGAGTTGATGGGGCAGGTGGCGGCGGCGCGCGCCGATGTCGCGATCGTCACCGACGACAATCCCCGCACCGAAGACGCCGCGAGCATCCGCCGCGAAGTGCTGAAGGGGGCGCTCGCCGCAACCGAAATCGGCGACCGCCGCGCCGCCATCGCCGCCGCCATCGCGCAAGCGGACGGATCCGATATCGTGCTGATCGCCGGCAAGGGCCACGAACAGGGCCAGATCGTTGGTGATATGGTGTTGCCGTTCGACGATGTGAGCGTGGCGCGCGAGTGCGCGGCGTGACGCGGTCGGTTCGTTCTTCCCCCCTCCCGCTTGCGGGAGGGG
>NZ_JROH01000043.1 GCF_000786205.1 Sphingomonas sp. 37zxx
GTGCGTGCGGATAGCCCCACCCCTGACCCCTCCCGCAAGCGGGAGGGGGATTTGACATCCCTCTACACCGCCGCCGAAATCGCCGCCGCCACCGGCGGCACCGCCTCGGCTGATTTCACCGTCACCGGCGTAACCTTCGATTCGCGCGAAGTCGGCCCCGGCGACTTGTTCATCGCGCTCACCGGCGAATTGACCGACGGCCATCGCTTCCTTGCCCAGGCCTTCGCGCAGGGCGCAGCCGGCGCGATCGTCTCGCAGCCCTGCGACTACCCGCATGTGCTGGTGGCCGACACGATGGCCGCGCTCGAATCGCTTGCCCGCGCCGCCCGCGCGCGCACCTCGGCGGTGGTCATCGGCGTCACCGGATCGGTGGGCAAGACCGGGACCAAGGAAGCGTTGGCAGCGGCGCTAGACCGCAGCGATCCCGGTGCCACACACAAATCGGTCAAGAGCTACAACAACCATACCGGCGTCCCGCTCAGCCTGGCGCGGATGCCTGCCGCCAGCCGTTTCGCGGTGCTCGAAATGGGCATGAACCATGCCGGTGAACTCACCGCGCTGACCGGGCTGCTCCGTCCGCACATCGCGATCGTCACCGCCATCGCGCCCGCGCACACCGCGTTCTTCAGCGGGGTCAAGGCGATTGCCGATGCCAAGGCTGAAATATTCTCGGGCCTTCAGCCCGGCGGCACCGCGATCATCCCCTTCGACAGCCCGTATCGCGACCGGCTGATCGCCGCCGCACGGATGCAAGACGCCCGGATCGTCACCTTCGGCACCGGGGAGGGTGCCGATGTCCGCGCGACGGAAACGCTGGTGCGGCCGGCCGGAACGTTCGTCCTGGCAAAGCTTGGGGCTCGCGAACTTAGCTTCACGATCGGACAACCGGGCGAACACTGGGTATCCAACGCCCTGGCGATCATCGCGGCAGTCGATGCGGCGGGGGGGGATTTTGGGCTTGCGGGCTTGGCGCTTGGCGACCTTGCAGGGCTGCCCGGGCGCGGTGCGCGCAGCGAAATCGCGTTGCCCGGCGGCGGCACTGCGACCTTGTTCGACGAAAGTTACAACGCCAACCCTGCCTCGATGCGCGCGACGCTCGCGGTGCTGGCCGCAGCGCCCGGACGGCGGATCGCGGTGCTGGGCGAAATGCGCGAGCTTGGCGATGATTCGTCCAGCTATCACAGCGACCTAGCCGGTCCGATCGAGGCGGCGGAGGTTGCACATGCGATTCTGGTGGGCGAACAGATGCGGCCTTTGGCACAGGCGCTATCGCTTGCCGGACGTGTCCACTTCGTCCATGTCGCCGACGCTGCCGCCGCCCGCGCCGCGCTGGAAGCAGTGCTGGCCCCCGGCGATGCGGTCCTTGTCAAAGGGTCGAACGCGCTGGGGTTGGCGGCGATCGTCCGCGCGCTGAACGAACGCTGCATCCAGGAAGCTGTCCGCTAATGCTCTATCTGCTCGCCCAGTATCTCGACTTTCCCGGCGGCCTCAACCTGGTCCGCTATCTGTCGTTTCGCACCGGCGGCGCGGTGGCGACGGCGCTGTTCATCGGCCTGTTGATCGGGCCGAAGTTCATCGGCTGGCTTCGGCTGCGCCAGGGCAAGGGCCAGCCGATCCGCGCCGACGGACCGCAAACTCACCTCGCCAAGCGCGGCACCCCGACGATGGGCGGGCTGATGATCCTAACAGCGCTGACGATCAGCGTGTTGATCTGGATGGACTTGTCCAATCCCTTTGTCTGGGCCTGTCTGTTCGTCACCTTGGGCTTTGGCTGCATCGGCTTCCTCGACGATTACGACAAGGTGCGAAAGGCAAGCACCGCCGGTGTCTCGGGCCGCACCCGGCTGGCGCTTGAGTTCCTGGTCGCGGGTATCGCCAGTTGGATCATCATTCAGCAGAACGGCACGATGCTCTACCTGCCGTTCCTGTCGAACGTCGCGATCGACCTTGGCTGGTTTTACGTCCCCTTCGCCGCCTTCACCATCGTCGCGTTCGGCAATGCGGTGAACCTGACGGACGGGCTCGACGGGCTGGCGACGATGCCGGTCATCATCGCCAGCGTCGCGTTCATGGTGATCGTCTATCTGGCGGGCAACGCGATCTATTCGGCGTATCTGGGTATCCCGCATGTCCCGCGCGCGGGCGATCTGGCGATCTTCTGCGGCGCGATTGCCGGGGCGGGGCTGGCGTTCCTGTGGTTCAACGCGCCGCCTGCCGCGGTCTTCATGGGCGACACCGGCAGCCTGGCGCTGGGCGGGGCGCTCGGTGCGATCGCGGTGACCGCGCATCACGAAATCGTGCTGGGGATCATCGGCGGGCTGTTTGTGATGGAGGCGATGAGCGTCATCATCCAGGTGTTCTTCTACAAGCGCACCGGCCGCCGCGTGTTCAAGATGGCGCCGATCCACCATCATTTCGAACAGCTCGGCTGGAGCGAGCCGACGGTGGTGATCCGCTTCTGGATCATCTCGCTGGTGCTGGCGCTGGCAGGCCTTTCGACGTTGAAGATCCGGTGATCACCGCCCGCGCCTGGGCAGGCAAGCGCTTCGCGGTGCTCGGCCTTGCGCGTTCGGGCGCGGCGACGGTGGCGGCGTTGCTGGCGGGCGGTGCCAACGTCGTAGCTTGGGATTCGGATGCGGGGGTGCGCAGCCAGTTCCTCCCCGGTACGGGGAGGGGGACCGGCGCAGCCGGTGGAGGGGGGCTTCCACAGGCGGCGTCGCTTGCGGACAGCCCCCTCCACCAGCCTGCGGCTGGTCCCCCTCCACGTGCCGGGGAGGAGTTGGCGCTGGCCGACCCTCTGACCCTCGACCTTACCGGCTTCGATGCCGTCGTTGCCTCCCCCGGCGTGCCGCTCAACCGGCACCCCATCACCGCGCACGCCGCCGCCGCGCGCGTGCCCGTCATCGGCGACATCGAATTGTTCGCGCAGGCACGCGCCGAGCTGCCCGCGACCCGCGTCGTCGGCATCACCGGCACCAACGGTAAATCGACCACCACCGCGCTGATCCACCACATCCTCGCCACCGCCGGCGTGCCTACCCTGATGGGCGGCAATATTGGCCTGCCGATCCTGGCGCAGGACGCGCTGCCGCATGGCGGGGTCTATGTGCTCGAGCTGTCGAGCTATCAGATCGACCTGACCCAGACCCTCGATTGTGACGTCGCGGTGCTGCTCAACATCACCCCCGATCATCTCGATCGCTATGACGGGTTCGCGGGCTATGCCGCATCGAAAGCGCGGTTGTTCGCGATGCAGGCACTGGGCCATGCCGCGATCATCGGCATCGCTGATGAGGCATCGTCTGCCATCGCGCGGCAGATCGCGCGTGGCGGGCGGGCCGAGGCGGTGACCAGGATCGCACCGGGGGTCTGCATGGACCAGTCGCGCTGGCCCGCGCTGCAAGGCCCGCACAACGCGCAGAACGCGCTGGCGGCGATTGCCGCTTGCGAGGCGCTGGGGGTGTCGCAGGCCGCGATCGACGCGGGTCTCGCCAGCTTCGGCGGCCTGCCGCACCGGATGCAGATCGTGGGCGAGCGCGGCGGCGTTCGCTTCGTCAATGATTCCAAGGCGACCAACCCCACCTCGACCGCGCCCGCATTGCAGGCGTTCGACCGAATCCACTGGATCTGCGGCGGTCAGGCAAAGACCGACGACCTCGACGCCTGCCGTCCGGGCTTTGCCAATGTGAAGCGCGCCTACACTATCGGCGACGCAGCGGTATTGTTCGAACGCTTGCTCACGCCCGACATGCCGGTCGAGCAATCGGGCACGCTCGATGCAGCGGTCGCGGCGGCATGGGCCAATGCCGCGCCGGGCGACACGATCCTGCTATCGCCCGCCTGCGCGTCGTTCGACCAGTATCGCGATTTCACCGCGCGCGGCGATGCCTTTGTCGCCCTGGTGGAGGCGCTGGCATGACCGATATGCTGCGCGAAAATGCTTCGCGAGGGTTTCGCGGGCGGGTTGAAGAGCGGTTGGGCCGCGGCAACCGGACGCCATTGGGGCTGTGGTTCTGGGAAATCGACCGGGTTTTGCTGCTGCTCGTATTCCTGCTGATCGCGATCGGGCTGGTCGCGGTTGCGGCGGCATCGCCGGCGTCGGCGGTGCGCTATTCGGACGCCGAAAAGACGCTTCCCGCCATGTATTATTTCTGGCGGCAGATCATGTGGGTGACGGTGTCGATCCCGTTCATGATCGCAACTTCGATGCTGCCGACAACGGCGGCCCGGCGGATCGCGATGGCGGGGACGTTGGTCCTGATCCTGTCGCTGATGACCTTGCCGTTCATCGGTGCCGAAGTGAACGGCGCGCGGCGCTGGATCGGGCTGGGCTTCACCCAATTCCAGCCTTCGGAATTTCTGAAACCGCTGTTCATCGTCACCACCGCGTGGCTGCTGTCGCTGCGTGCCAAGGATCCCGAACTGCCGCTGGTAATCATCACCGGCGGGCTGACCGCGCTGGTCGGCGGGCTGCTGATGCTCCAGCCCGATTTCGGGCAGACGGTGGTGTTCGGTGCGGTGTGGATGGTGATGCTGATGATCGCTGGCACCAGCCCCAAAGCGATCGGCGCGCTGATCGGCAGTGCAGCCGCGGGCGTCGTCACCGCCTATTTCTTTTATGGCACCGCGCGTGTTCGGATCGACGCCTTCCTGTTTCCCGATCCCGACAAGGCGATGACCGACCATTATCAAACCGATATGGCGCATGCGACGATCACCGGCGGCGGCATCACTGGTACTGGCCCCGGCGGCGGCATCGTCAAGTTCAAGCTGCCCGAGGCGCATACCGATTACATTTTTTCGGTGGTCGGCGAGGAATTCGGGCTGATGGCCTGCGCCGCCATCGCCCTGGTATATCTGGCAATCGTCGTCCGCGTGTTCGTCAAGCTGCTCGACGAAGAGGATGCGTTCCGCCTGCTCGCCGCATCGGGTTTGGCGGTGCAGCTTGGGATTCAGGCGATGATCAACATGGCAGTCAACACCGGGATCGCGCCGTCGAAGGGCATGACGCTGCCGTTCATCAGCTATGGCGGGTCGTCGATGATCGCCTTGTCGATCGGTTTCGGCCTATTGCTCGCCTTCACGCGGCGAAACCCGTATTTGAAGCGATCGCCGTACAGCGTCGCACGGAGCAAACAGTGAATCCTCGTCATTACGTCCTCGCCGCCGGTGGCACCGGCGGGCATATGGTCCCCGCCGCCGCACTTGCCGCTGAACTTACCGCGCGCGGGCATCATGTCGCGCTGGTGAGCGACGAGCGCGGGGTGCGCTTCCCCGGTCTCTTCGACGATGTGCAGACGCATGTCCTGCCCGCTGGGCGCTTTACCGGCGGGCCGATCGGCTGGGCCAGGGCAGCGCGCAAGATGATCGCGGGGCGTTCGATGGCGATCGAACTGTATCGCGGGTTCAAGCCCGCCGCCGTCATCGGCTTTGGCGGCTATCCCGCATTTCCCGCGCTGGCGGCGGCGTTTCATGCCAAGCTGCCGACGATCATCCATGAACAAAATGCGGTGCTGGGCCGGGTCAACCGGCTGGTGGCGGGCAAGGTCAGCGCGATCGCGACCAGCTATGCCAATGTCGAACGGCTCAAGCCCGATCATGTCGCAAAGGTGCGGCTGATCGGCAATCCGGTGCGCCAGTCGGTGCTAGACCTGCGCGAGCGGCCCTATCCCGAACTCGACGAGGACGGCATCTTCCGCGTGCTCGTCACCGGCGGCAGCCAGGGCGCGTCGATCCTGAGCGAAGTCGTCCCCGACGGCCTGGCGCTGCTGCCCGTTCATTTCCGCCGCCGCTTGCAGGTGACGCACCAGGCGCGGATCGAGGACATCGACGAGGTCCGCGCCAAATATGCCGCGCACCAAATCCCCGCCGAGATCGCGACCTATCTGCCCGACCTGCCCGAGCGGCTGGCCTGGGCGCATGTCATGATCGCGCGCGCGGGTGCCTCGACGATTTCGGAGCTTACCGCCGCCGGTCGCCCCGCGATCCTGGTGCCGCTGCCAGGTGCCACCGACGATCACCAGACCGCCAATGCGCGCGAGATCACGCAAGCCGGTGGCGCACGGACGATCCCGCAGCATCAGTTCACCGCGACCGAACTTGCCAAGCAGATGCAGAAGCTGGGCCTCGACACGTTGGCGCTCGCCAATGCCGCACGCTGTGCGCGCAGTGTCGGGCGGCCCGATGCCGGGCGCGACCTGGCCGATCTGGTCGAGCGAATCGACCAGCCGTCGCTGTTCAACTCCGATGCCCCCGCGCGGCTGCAGGTGATCGCATGAAGGGCGTCGGCACCGACATCGGCACGATCCATTTCGTCGGCATCGGCGGAATCGGCATGTCGGGCATCGCCGAGGTGATGCATAATCTGGGCTATAGCGTCCAAGGATCGGACGTCGCCGAAAGCTATGTGATCGAAGGCCTGCGCGCGCGGGGCATCCCGGTGCATATCGGCCACAAGGCCGAGAATGTCGAAGGCGTCGCGGTGGTCGTCACCTCGACTGCGATCAAGCCGGGCAATCCCGAGCGTGATTATGCGCTGGCCAACCGAATCCCGCTGGTGCGCCGCGCCGAGATGCTGGCCGAATTGATGCGGCTGAAATCGACCGTCGCGGTGGCGGGGACGCACGGCAAGACGACGACGACCAGCATGATCGCCGCGATCCTCGATGCCGGCGGGGTCGACCCGACGGTCATCAACGGCGGCATCATCAACAGCTATGGATCGAACGCGCGGCTGGGCGCGAGCGACTGGATGGTGGTCGAAGCCGATGAGAGCGACGGCAGCTTCCTGCGGCTCGACGGCACACTGGCGGTGGTGACCAACATCGACCCTGAACATCTCGACCATTATGGCTCGTTCGATCGGGTGAAGGACGCCTTTGTCGAGTTCGTCGAGAATGTGCCGTTCTATGGCGCGGCGATCCTGTGCCTCGACCATCCCGAGGTGCAGGCGATCATCCCGCGCGTGCGCGATCGCCGGATCGTAACCTATGGCTTTGCCGCACAGGCCGATGTGCGCGGGGTCAATGTGACGCCGCATGTCGGCGGCAACCGCTTTGAAGTGATCGTCCGCCACCGCGACGGCACCACGCGATCAATTGAAAATATCGAGCTGCCGATGCCCGGCCGCCACAATGTCCAGAATGCGCTGGCGTCGATCGCGGTCGCGCTTGAGCTTGGCATCGACGATTCGACGATCGCCAAGGGTTTCGCCGCGTTCACCGGCGTGAAGCGGCGCTTTACCCAAGTCGGCTCGGTAGCCTTTGCAGGCGGAGGGGGTGCGGCGATCGTCGACGATTACGGCCACCACCCGGTCGAAATCCGCGCGGTGCTGTCGGCGGCGCGTGAGAGCGCGCAGGGGCGGGTGATCGCGGTGGTGCAACCGCACCGCTATTCGCGGCTCGGCGGGCTGATGGACGAGTTCGCGCAGGCGTTCAACGACGCCGACATGGTCTATGTGACGCCGGTTTATGCCGCAGGCGAAGCCCCGGTCGAAGGCGTAGATGCCGACGCGCTGGTCGAGAATATCCGTCGGCGCGGGCATCGCTCGGCGCAGACGGTGGACGGACCGGAGGCGCTGGCGATGGCGATGGCGGCGGTGGTGCAGCCGGGCGATCAGGTGATCTGCCTGGGGGCGGGGGATATTACGAAATGGGCTGCGGGGCTGGCGCAGGCGATTGAGGCGGCGCGGGCGTGAGGGTGCGGGTATCCTTGCATGGGGTGGCCTCGCAGGTCTCGCCTAAGGGCCGGGCGGTGGAGCAGTGACCGGCGCTACTTCTTCCCCCCTCCCGCTTGCGGGAGGGGTCGGGGGTGGGCCTGCGGACGCTGACTTCGGTAAGCAGAAAGTCCCACCCCTAACCCCTCCCGCAAGCGGGAGGGGGACTGTACGCGGTCGCCTCACGCCCGCCGCGCCGCTTGCGCCGCTCGTGTGGTTCAAGACCGGCGGTGCCGCCGAATGGCTGTTCGAACCCGCCGACACCGACGACCTTGCGGCCTTCCTCGCCGATCTCGACCCCGCGGTGCCGGTCATGGCGCTGGGCCTGGGATCGAACCTGATCGTGCGCGATGGCGGGGTGCCTGGTGTCGTCGTTCGGCTGGGCAAGCCATTCGCCAAGGTCGAGGCGATCGACGCGGTCACGCTTCGTTGCGGCGGTGGCGCGTCCGGCATTTTGGTGTCGTCGACCGCGCGCGATGCGGGGATTGGCGGCACCGAGTTTCTGCGGTCGATTCCCGGCACCGTCGGCGGCTTCGTGCGGATGAACGGCGGCGCCTATGGCCGCGAGGTGAAGGACGTGCTGGTCGCGTGCGACATCGTGCTGCGATCGGGCGAGCGGCGGACGCTGAGTATCGGTGACCTTCGCTACACCTATCGCCACAGCGAATTGCCCGAAGGCGCGGTAGTGGTGTCGGCGACTTTCCGCGGCCACCCCGCCGAACCTGCCACGATCCAGGCCGAAATGGACCGGATCGCCGCCGCGCGCGAAGCATCGCAGCCGCTGCGCAGCAAGACCGGCGGTTCGACCTTCAAGAACCCGCCGGGCGAGAAGGCCTGGGCATTGGTCGATGCGGCGGGCTGTCGCGGGCTGATGCGCGGTGGCGCGCAGGTGAGCGAGAAACATACCAACTTCCTCATCAATACCGGCGACGCGACCAGCGCCGATATCGAGGCGCTGGGCGACGACGTCCGCGCGCGGGTGAAGGCGGCGTCGGGGATCGACCTCGAATGGGAAATACAGCGGGTGGGGGTAGGCGCGTGAGTGGCACCGACCTTAGCGCGCACGAGAAGCGCATCGTTGAGAACGTCGAACGACATGGTTGTCATGTCAATTTCGTGTTCGATCCGGACGAAAACGAGCCAGCATTTTGCTACTCGGTTGGCTTTCCTGAAACAGTCAACCAGTCGGAGGTGATCGTCTTCGGCCTTTCCCAAAAAATGATGCATTGGATGGTAAATGAGACGCTTCGGCAGTGCCGAGACGGGTTAATTCTCAAAGACTGGGTAGTAATAGGCGGCTTGCTGGAGGGCTTTGAGTGTATCGTGCGGGAAATTTCGCCGCAAAACCTAGCTCCAGAATATTTTAATTCGGCTCTATGGTTCCACCGCTACACCACCGGATCGGACCTTGCGTCCGCCGTGCAGCTGGTTTGGCCGGGCGCGGTTGACGGTCTTTTTCCTTGGGAAAGCGGCAGCTCGGAAATTGTCTGTAATAGCCAACCTGCATTGTACGATCGAAAGCTGAACTCATGAGCATACCCCTCCACATCGCGGTGCTGATGGGCGGCTGGTCGGCCGAGCGCGAGGTGTCGCTGATGTCGGGTGCCGGCGTCGCCGATGCGCTCGAATCGCTTGGCCACCGGGTGACGCGGATCGACATGGGGCGCGATGTCGCCGCGCGGCTGGCCGAAGCCGCGCCTGATCTGGTGTTCAACGCGCTCCACGGCAGCCCCGGCGAAGATGGCAGCGTGCAGGGGATGCTCGACCTGATGGGGCTGCGCTACACCCATTCGGGCCTTGCCGCGTCGGTGATCGCGATCGACAAGGTGCTGACCAAGCAGGCGTTGGTGCCGCATGGCATCCCGATGCCCGGCGGGCGGATCGTGCCGACCGAGGAACTGTACGCGCGCGACCCGCTGCCGCGCCCTTATGTGCTCAAGCCGGTCAACGAAGGATCGTCGGTGGGCGTCGCGATCGTCACCGACGAGGGCAATCACGGCAACCCGATCGCGCGCGACAGCGTGGGGCCGTGGAACGAATTCGACGAATTGCTCGCCGAACCCTTTATCCGTGGCCGCGAGCTGACGACGGCGGTGCTGGGCGATCAGGCGCTGGGTGTTACCGAACTAAAGCCGACCGGCGGCTTTTACGACTATGCCGCCAAATATACCGATGGGCTGACCGAGCATGTCTATCCCGCCGACATTCCCGACGCCATCGCGCAGGCGTGCGAAGGGATCGCGCTCGAGGCGCATCGGTTGCTCGGCTGCAAGGGAGCCTCGCGCGCCGATTTTCGCTGGGACGACAGCCAGGGGGCCGAAGGGCTGTTCCTGCTCGAGGTCAACACCCAGCCGGGGATGACCCCGCTAAGCCTGGTGCCCGAACAGGCGCGGCATTGCGGCATTTCCTACCCGCAACTGGTGCAGCGGATCGTCGATGAAGCGATGCACGATGGGGGGACCGCGTGAGCAGCATGACTCAGCGTCGATCGGCACAGAAGCGAGGCGCGCCCGCCAAACGCAAGCAGCCGGCGAAACGGGTGCGCAAGCCCTCGATCCTCGATCGGACGATCGCGGCGCTGCCGGTCAGCGAACTGGCGCTGCGCCGCGCCGCCGCCTGGACCTTTGCGATTGCCGCAGGAGCGGGGGCTATCGGCATCGCCAGCTTCTTCGGCGTTCCCGGCGCGATCGGCGTCGCGGTGGCCGAGGGAATGGGGCGGGCGGGGCTTCGCGTCGACCAGGTCGAGGTGAGCGGGCTGGAGCGGATGGAGCGGATGTCGGTCTATGCCGTCGCGCTTGAACAACAATCGCGCGCGATGCCGCTGGTCGATCTGAACGAAGTGCGCGAGCGGCTGTTGCGCTATGGCTGGATCGCCGATGCGCGGGTGTCGCGGCGGCTGCCCGATACGCTGGTGATCGACATTGTCGAGCGCACCCCGGCGGCGATCTGGCAGAATAACGGCCAGTTGATGCTGATCGACGAAGCGGGCACCTTGCTCGAGCCGGTACGCGCCGATGCGATGCCCAATCTGCCGTTGGTGGTGGGCGATGGCGCCAATGCGCAGGAGCCGGCCTATCAGCGGTTGATGGCGGCGGCGCCCGCGCTTCGCCCGATGGTGCGTGCGGCGACCTGGGTCGGCGATCGCCGCTGGGATTTGCAGTTCGTCTCGGGCGAGGTGCTGTTGCTGCCCGCCGGTGAGGAACCCGCCGCCAAGGCGCTGGTGAAGTTCGCCGAGCTCGACGGGCGCGATCGGTTGCTGGGTGGGCATTATACCCGCTTCGACCTGCGCGATCCGACCAAGCTGGTGATGCGGCGCAAGAGCGGGGTGGAGAAGGTTGCGCCGGTAGTGGGCGAAGATTCACCCGGTTTGAATTGAATTGGCGTAACTTGAGGGCAGGAACATGGCGAAAACGGTACCGGAAGGCCTGATCACCGCGCTCGACATCGGATCGTCGAAAGTGTCGGCGGTGATCGCGCAAAAGGGCGATGGCGGCGAATTGGTGGTGCTGGGCACCGGCCAGCGCGAGAGCAAGGGCGTCAAGCGCGGCTATATCGCCGACATGGCGGCGACCGAAGTCGCGGTGCGCGAGGCGGTGGAGCAGGCCGAGCGAATCGCCGGGGTCGCGATCGAGGATGTGTGGGTAGCGTTTTCGGCCGGCGGGCTGGTCAGCGACATCGTCAAGCTTGAGGTCGATCTGGGCGGCCACCGGGTCGAGCAGGGCGATATCGACGATCTGCTCAAGGCCGCGCGCAACGCGCTCGATCCGGCCGGGCGGATGGTGCTGCACGCACAGCCGACGCGCTACACGCTCGATGGGTTGACCGGGGTGCGTAAGCCCCTGGGGCTGCATGCCGATCGGCTGGGCGTCGAAATCCATGTCGTCGCGACCGAAGGGTCGCCGGTGCGCAATCTCGATCTGTGCGTCCGTTCGGCGCATCTCGACGTGAAGTCGATCGTCGCCGCGCCCGTCGCCACCGGGCTTGCGGTGCTGAGCGAGGAGGAGCGCGAGCTTGGCGTCGCGCTGGTCGAGATCGGCGCGGGGGTCACCAACGTATCGGTGTATCAGAACGGCGTGCTGACCGGGCTTGCCTCGATCGCGATGGGGGCCGCCGATGTGACCGACGACATCGCCAGCGCCTTTGGCACCCGCCGCGCGCAGGCCGAGCGGATGAAATGCTTCCACGGTTCGGCGAACATGAGCCCGCGCGACAATCACGATATGATCGACGTCGCGCCGATGTCGAACGACGAGGATGCCGAGGGGACGCGGATCACCAAGGCGCAGTTGATCGCGGTGATCCGGCTGCGGCTCGACCGGCTGATGCAGGAGGTGCAGCGCGAGTTGACCAAGCTCAACTTCGCCGATCCGGTGGGGCGGCAAATCGTGCTGACCGGCGGCGGTGCCGAGCTGAAGGGGATCGCCGATTACGCGCAGCAGGCGCTGGGGCGGACGGTGCGGCTGGGGCGTCCGCGCGGGCTGACTGCGCTGCCCGAGGCGCATTCGGGGCCGGCCTTTGCCACGCTGGCGGGGCTGGCGATGTTCGCGGCGGCCGATCCAGTCGATCTGCGCGCGTTCGAACCGTCGCACCAATTGGTCGTCCGGCCGTCCACCGGCGCGGTGATCAAGCGGCTGCTGGCGGCGTTCCGGTCGAATTATTGAGAAATTGCACCACGCTTTGGCTTTTGCCGCTAGAGTCGCGTTAATTATTCATGCACAACCGCTGATGATTTTGCGTGCCTCCCGGTTTTCGGAGGCACTGGGGAGACCAACATGGGTATCGATTTTCTGCCGCCAGACGTCGATGAATTGACGCCGCGTATCACCGTCATCGGTGTCGGCGGCGCGGGCGGCAACGCCATTGCGAACATGATCCGCGCCGATGTCCAGGGTGTCGAGTTCCTTGTCGCCAATACCGATGCACAGGCGCTGAAGCAGTCGACCGCGCCGCAGCGGATCCAGCTTGGTGCCAAGATCACCCAAGGCCTGGGTGCCGGCAGCCGGCCCGAAATCGGTCGCGCCGCCGCCGAGGAAACGATCGAACAGGTGCAAAAGGCGCTGGAGGGCGCGCATATGTGCTTCCTGGCGGCCGGCATGGGCGGTGGCACCGGTACCGGTGCGGCCCCGGTCATCGCCAAGGCGGCGCGCGATATGGGCATCCTCACCGTCGGTGTGGTGACCAAGCCCTTCTCGTTCGAAGGCAAGCGCCGTGCGGCGGCGGCAGAAGCCGGCATCGAAGAACTGCAGAAATATGTCGATACGCTGATCGTCATTCCGAACCAGAATCTGTTCCTGATCGCCAACGCCAACACGACGTTCAAGCAGGCGTTCGAAATGGCCGACGAAGTGCTGCAACAGGGCGTTCGCGGCATCACCGACTTGATGGTGATGCCGGGCCTGATCAACCTCGACTTTGCCGACGTCCGCAGCGTGATGCAGGAAATGGGCAAGGCGATGATGGGCACCGGCGAGGCCGAGGGCGACAGCCGCGCGATCGAAGCCGCGCAAAAGGCGATCGCCAACCCGCTGCTCGACGGCGTGTCGATGCGTGGTGCCAAGGGCGTGATCGTGTCGATCACCGGCGGTGAGGATATGCGGCTGCTCGAAGTCGACGAGGCCGCGAACCATATTCGTGAACTGGTCGATCCCGACGCCAACATCATCTGGGGTTCGGCGTTCAACCCCGAACTCGAAGGCCGTATTCGCGTGTCGGTGGTCGCCACCGGGATCGAGGCCGATGGCGAAGCAATGCCGCCGCATGTCAGCACCCCGGCAGAAACCACCCGCAGCTTCAGCTTCTCGGCCCCGCGCAAGCCTGATGCTGCCCCGGCAGCGCCCGTCGCGTTCGAGCCCGCGCCTGCACCCGCCCCGGTGGCCGAGCCGATGCCGACGCAGGACGATGGCGACGAATTGGTGCTGGGCGCCGAATCGACGCTGCCGCCGGTTGATCCGGTTGCGCCCGCGCTCGATGAGGCACCCAAGCGCCGCTGGTTGACCGGCGACGCCGAAGACCCGGTCCCCGTCGCCGAACCGGCAACCAAGGCGGGTGGGACGCTGTTCGAACGTATGTCGAATGCCGGTCGCGGCCTCAGCCGCGGCACCAGCGACGACAAGGAGCCGCTGGACATTCCGCGCTTCCTGCATCGGCAGAACAACCAGTGATCGCTGTTGCCCGTCCGGCTCGTCGCCGGGCGGGCACCGCCGGTCGCCAATCGCCCGTGCGATGGTCGCGGTTGCCCCTCGACCTGCTATAGCGCCGTGCATTCATGAAGCATTTCCGTATCTTGCGCCCGTCGGTCGCGCTGGTCGCGATCGCGATCGCCATGCCTGCCATGGGGTTGGCCAAGGCCAGCCAGGGCGTGACGGGGCAGGCGGGGTTCTTGCCACAGCCGACGCCGATCGCCGATCGGCTGGCGGTGCAGATGCGCACGCTCGCGGCCAATCCCACCGATGCCGATGCCCTGATCGCGGCGGGTGACCTGAGCGCACAGCTCGACGATACCGCAGCCGCGCTGCAATTTTTCGCGCGCGCCGAAAAGGTCGCGCCGCGCGATCCCCGGATCGCGGCGGGCAGGGGGCGGGCATTGGTGCGGCTCGGTCGCCCGGGCGAGGCGTTGCAGCGCTTTGCCGAGGCAGAGGCAGCACGGATGCCGACGATCGGTTTCGCTGCCGATCGCGGGCTTGCCTATGACCTGATCGGTCAGCAGCGCCATGCCCAGGCCGAATATGCCCGCGCGCTGGCGGCGGGCGAGGATGCCGAACTGCGCCGCCGCTACGCCCTGTCGCTGGCGATTTCGGGGGACAAGGCGGCGGCGGATGCGATGCTCGATCCGCAATTGCGCGCGCAGGATCGCGCGGCGTGGCGCACGCGCGCGCTGGTATTGGCGATCGGCGGCAATGTGCCCGAAGCCGAGCGGGTCGCGGTGCAGATGATGCCGGGCTTCGGCACCGCCTATATCCCGTTGTTCCGCCGGCTGGGCGAAATACGCGATCCCGCCGATCGTGCGTTCGCCGCGCATCTGGGCGAATTTTCGCGCACGCCCGCGCGCCTTGCCGATGCGACGATGGCCCCGGCACTGCCGCCGCTTTCGGGGGCGGAACGCGAGGCACCGGTAGCCGTGGCTGCCGCGACCGCGACCGGCACCGCCAGCCCCTTGAGCGCGTCCGCCCGGCGCGCGGATGCACGAGCCGCCCGCCTTGCCGCACGGGCAACGCCGCCCAGCCGCACGAGCGGGGAGCGGCTTGCCAGCACCGTCACCCGCGCGCCCGAGATTGCGCCGGTCAAAGCCCCCGAAGTCGCGCAGCCTGTCCCGGTCGCGTCGGCGTCAACCCCAGCGGTTTCTGCCCCGCCACCGAGCGTCGCCGGCGTCAGGCCTTTCGAGATCAAGGTGACGGCTGCCCCGATGATTTCGCCGAAGGTTGCCCCGCCGGCTGCTGCACCGCAGCCGGGTTTCAGCGCGCCCACCACCGGGGCGCAGCTGGCGATGGCGTCGGCATTGCCCGAGCCGGCACCGTCGCAGCCGGAGGCAACGGTCAATCCAATCGTCACCTCTATCGTGCCGCCTGACCGGGCAAATGGCGTCCTTGCGGCAGCAGTGCCGAACAGGGGCGAGGCGCGGCTGGCAGCGGTCGCGCCCGCCATACCCAAGGCATCGCCCCCGGCGGCGAGGACGATCGGCGCGGAGGACGACGTGATTGCCGCCATCGTTCGCGGCATCGTCATCCCGGCGTCCGAACTCGGGGTGGCACCCTTGCAGAGCGAAGCACCGCCGCCTGCGCCCACATCCGCACCGGTCGAGCCCGTCGCCGTGCCGGTGGCAAAACCACCCGCGCCCAAGGCTGCTGCACCCAAACCCGCCCCGGCGAAGGCCGAAACGCCGAAGCCAGCGCCCAAAGCCGCCAAGAAACCCGCGCCCGCGCCCAAGCCGCCCGCCGAACCCGCGCGCCATTGGGTGCAGGTTGCCGGCGGTGCGAATGTCGCCGATCTGCCCAAGGCCTGGAAAAAACTGGTCGACAAGGCACCGGCGGCGATGAAGGGACGCAGCGCATGGACAACCCCCTTACGATTCACCAACCGTCTGCTGACCGGCCCGTTCAAGACCGACGCCGAGGCGCAGGCGTTCGTGAACACGCTGACCAAGGCGGGGCTGAGCGGCTTTGCCTGGACCAGCGAGGCGGGGCAGAAGGTCGCCAAGCTTCCCGCCAAATGAGTCCGGCACCCTGGGCCTCCGATCCCGCCGCCTCGCGCGGCAGATTGCACCGCGAGGCGAGCCAGAGCGAACGCGGGCCGCGCGACGCATTCCAGCGCGACCGCGACCGGATCGTCCATTCGATCAGCTTTCGCCGGCTGCGCCACAAGACGCAGGTGTTCATGGCCCCTGATGGCGATCATTTCCGCGTCCGGCTGACGCACAGCCTGGAAGTGGCGCAGATCGGCCGGGTGATCGCGCGCACCCTGGGGCTGAACGAGGATCTGACCGAAGCTTTGTGCCTGGCGCACGATATCGGCCATCCGCCCTTCGGCCATGCCGGCGAGGATGCGCTGGGGGCGGCGCTGGCGGGCAAGGGCGGGTTCGATCACAACGGCCATACGCTGCGCGCGCTGATGCTGCTCGAAAGCCCCTATCCGCGCTGGCCGGGGCTGAACCTGGGATGGGAAACGCTGGAAGGGCTGGCCAAGCATAACGGGCCGATCACGAACCCCGGCTGGGCGCTGGCGCAGGCCGATTCGACCTTTCCGCTCGACCTGACGCGCTGGCCCTCGCTCGAGGCGCAGGTGGCCGCGCTCGCCGACGATATCGCCTATGACAATCACGACATCGACGACGGCCTGCGCGCGGGGCTGTTGTCGCGCGACCAGATCATGGCGGTGCCGATGATCGCGCGCGGATGGGATGCGGTGAAGGCGCGGCTGCCCGATGTGCCCGATCATCGGCTGACCGGCGAACTGATCCGATCGCAGATCGGGCTGATGGTCAATGATTTGATCGCGACGACTTTAGGCCGCATTGCCGATGCGGGGATCGAAAACGCCGATGACGTGCGTGCGGCGGGGCGTTGCCTGGTCGGCTTTTCGGACGCGATGCGCGACGAGGAGCGCGCGCTCAAGCGCTTCATGTATGCCGAACTCTATCACCATCCGCGCCAGTTGGCGGCGGCGGAGATGGCGCGTGCCGTGGTGGCGGGGCTGTTCGCCGCTTATGCCGACGATCCGCGCCGCCTGCCCGAGGAATGGCGCGAATTGCTGCCCGCCGAAGAGCCAGCGCGCAGCCGCCACATCGCCGATTTCATCGCGGGCATGACCGATCGCTATGCGATCGCGCGCTATCGCGAGGTGGTTGGGCCGATCGAACTGCCCGAGGGCTTCTAGATCAGGCCCAGCGAACGCAGGCTGGCATGGCCGTTGGTGCCGATGATGATGTGGTCATGCACCGCGATGTTCAGCCTTTTGCCCGCATCGGCGATCGTCCGGGTCAATTCGATGTCGGCACGGCTGGGGGTGGGGTCGCCTGAGGGGTGATTGTGAACCAGGATGAGCGCCGCCGAGCCGAGGTCGATCGCGCGCCGGATCACTTCGCGGACATACACCGCCGCTTCGTCGATCGACCCTTCGCTCATCAATTCGTCGCGGATCAGCATGTTGCGGGTGTTCAGGTGCAGCACCCGGACCCGCTCGATCGAATGATGCGCCATGTCGGCGCGCAGATAGTCGAGCAGCGCCTGCCAGTTGTTCAGCAGCGGGCGGTCGGCCACTTGCGCCTGCACCAGCCGGATCGCGGCGGCATGCGCGATCTTGATCGCCGCCGCCGAGGTGTCGCCCATCCCCGCAACCCGCGCCAGCGCCGCCGGATCGGCGGTGAGCAGCCCGCCGATGCCGCCGAATTCGCGCAACAGCGCCTTTGCCAGCGGTTTGGTGTCGCGGCGCGGGATCGCCAGCGCGAGCAGATATTCGATCAGCTCGTGATCGAGCAGCGCTTCGCCGCCATGCCCCAGCAATCGCTGGCGCAAGCGCGCGCGGTGACCGGCGGTGTCGGGCGGAGGATCGGCCATCGGTGACAGGGGTAGCAAAGCACAGGCCTGGTGCAAATGCTGTCGCAGCCTTCGCCGGTAAGTGCTTGACCAACATCGCCCGGCCCCGCAACGGTCGGTGGGTGATGGCGACAGCTTCAGGGTGACGGCGCAGGCCGAGCAGGAGCCGGGTGCCCAGTCGGCGCGGCGGTGGTGGCGGCTGCTGGGCGTGCCGCGGCGTGGGCGGGTGCCGCTCGCGCTGGCGATCATGCTGCTGGCGGCGCTGGTCGCGCTATGGAGCCAGCGCCGACCGATCGCCGAGAATTTCATCAATGACGAACTGGCGCGGCGCGGCATCGCGGCCAGCTATCGGATCGCCGATATTGGCCTGTCGAGCCAGCGGCTGACCGATCTGGTGATCGGCGATCCGGCCGATCCCGATCTGGTCGCCGATAGCGTGATCGTGCGGACGCAGGTGGGGCTGGCTGGGGCCAGGGTGACCGGGATCGAGGCGGGGCAGGTGCGGCTGCGCGGTCGGCTGGTCGATGGGCGGCTGTCGCTGGGGGCGCTCGATCGGTTGTTGCCCGCACCTTCGGGCGAGCCGTTCGCCTTGCCAGTCCTGTTCGTCGACGTTGCTGATGCGCGGATGCGGCTGGAAACGCCCTATGGGCTGCTGGGCCTGCGGATGAGCGGGCGTGGACAGCTTAACGACGGATTTCGCGGGCAAGTAGCGGCGGTATCCGATCGGCTGGCGCTGAGCGGCTGCACCGGCGGCGGGGTGAGCGCGGCGATGGTGGTGGCGATCGACGACGGTGCGCCGTCGCTGAACGGCCCGATCCGCGCGGCGACGATTGATTGCGGAGCCAATGGACGCGCGAGCGCGGTGGCGCTTGGCTTGAAGCTGGGGCTGACCGCGCCGCTGGATCGCTGGCGGGGGCGTGCCGATCTGGCGGCTGGCGGCGTCGCTGCATCCTTTGGCAGCTTGGCGCGCCTGATCGGGAAGGTTGATTTCGACGGCAGCGCCGCGCGTACCGAAGGGGCGGTTGCGCTGGCATCGGGCGATGTCGCCAGCGTCGATGCGCGCGCGGCGAGCCTGTCGGTGGAGGGCCGCTATCGGATCGAGGGGCCGGCGATCCGCTTTGCCGGGCGCGCGCGCGGCGACCAGATCGCGCTGTCACGGCAAAGGCTGGCACAGGTGGTAGTCGTAACCCGGCGCGCGGCGGGGACGCCGGTGGCTGCGTTGGCGGCAAAGCTTGGTGATGCCGTGATGCGAGCAGGCGAGCGCAGCGCCGTCGACATCCGGTTCGCGGTGCAACAGCGCGGCAATCGCGGTGCGCTGGTGGTGCGCGAGGCGGCGGTGGCGGCGGCAAGCGGCGCGCGGATCGCGCTGAGCGGCGGGCAGGGGGTGCGGCTCGGCTGGCCCGGCGGCGCGTTCGGCATCGATGGCAGCCTGTCGCTGGGCGGCGGTGGCTTGCCGCAGGGCGAGGTGCGGATCGCGCAGGGAAGGCCCGGCGAGGCGGTGAGCGGTGATGCGCGCTTTGCCCCCTATGCCACTGGCGGCGAAATACTGGCGCTTGCCCCGATACGCTTCCGGCGCGCACCGGGCGGGGCCACAGCGATCACCACGCGGTTGGGCTTCAGCGGGGCATTTCCGGGCGGGCGAGTCGATGGGCTGACGCTGCCGATCGAGGCCCGCTGGGATGGCGGCGGACGGATCGCGGTGAATTCGGGCTGTGTGAGCGCCGGGTTCGAGCGGCTGCGGCTGTCGGCGCTGTTGCTGGCCCCGGCGCGGTTCGCACTGTGCCCGATCGGGGCGGCGGCAGTCGCGATCGGGGCTGACGGGCTGCGCGGTGGCGTCAGGGTTGCCCGGCCTAGCCTGCGCGGCACCGTCGGCGGCACGCCGCTGAAGTTCGACGCCGCCAGCGCCGCCTTCGCGCTCGATAGCCTGCGGTTCGAGGTCGGCGATCTCGCGCTGCGGCTGGGGGCGGGGGATCGGATTTCGACGCTCGACATCGCGGCGCTGGCTGGCCGGGTTCGGGGTGGCGGGGCGGCCGGGCGGTTCGACGGGGCAACGGGCGCGATCGGCAATGTGCCGCTGGCATTGTCGGGCGGCGCGGGGGCGTGGCGATTCGCCGATGGCAAGCTGATGCTGAACGGCGAATCGCTCCGCGTCGCCGATGCCGCCGCAGAGCCGCGCTATAATCCGCTGGCCGCGAATGATTTCGTGCTCAGCTTCGCCGGGAATCGGGTCGATGCGCGCGGCACCCTCACCACGCCCAAGGAGGGGGTGAAGGTCACCGATGTGGTGATCGTCCATGATCTGGGGGCAGGGGTGGGGCGCGCCGATCTGGCGGTGCCGGGAATCACCTTCACCGATGCGTTTCAGCCCGAGGTGCTGACTCGCCTGACCTTCGGCGTGATCGCCGACGTTGCCGGCACGGTTTCCGGCACCGGGCAGATACGCTGGAGCCCCGAGGCGGTTACCAGCGACGGCGTGTTCCGCACCGCCGGCACCGATCTGGCCGCCGCCTTTGGCCCGGTGCAGGGTGTTTCGGGCGAGATCCGCTTTACCGACCTGTTGGGATTGCAAACCGCTCCGGCGCAGCTTGCCACGATCGCGGTCGCCAATCCGGGGATTCCGGTCGAGAACGGGCAGTTGCGCTATCAGTTGATCGGCGACCAGAAAGTGGCGGTCGAGGGTGGGCGCTGGCCGTTTGGCGGGGGCGAGCTTGTACTGGAGCCGGCGGTGCTCGATTTCGGCCAGACGGTCGAGCGGCGGGTGGTGTTCCGCGTGCGCGGCGTCGATGCGGCGGAATTCCTCCAGACCTTTGATTTCGAAAATCTCAACGCCACCGGCACGTTCGACGGGGTGCTGCCGATGATCTTTGACGAGCGCGGCGGCCGGATCGAAAATGGTCGACTGACGGTGCGCGAAGGTGGCGGGACGATCGCCTATATCGGTGAGCTGACGCAGGAGGATCTGGGCACCTGGGGCAATGTCGCGTTTCAGGCACTCAAGGCGATCGATTATAAACGGCTGAACCTGGTGCTGAACGGGCCGCTGGCGGGCGAGATGGTGACCGAGATCGGCTTTGCCGGCATCAGCCAGGGCAAGGGCACCAAATCCAATTTCATCATCAATCGACTGGCGAAGCTGCCATTGGTGTTCAACATCACCATTCGCGCCCCATTCCGCCAATTGCTCGATTCGGTGCAAAGCTATTATGATCCTACTTTGCTGATCGAACGCAATCTGCCCGCGCTGATCGACGAACAGCGCAAACGTCCGGCACCAGCCGTTCAGCCCCCTGCAATAGAGAATGTGCCATGAGCGAAACAGGATTGATGAAGCGCATGAAAAGCACGACCTTGGCCCGCATGGGACATAATGTGGCGATCGGTTTGGCGATTGGCGCGGCGGCGTTGGTGGGCGGATGCGTGAATGTCAGCGCGCCCGACAAGCCGATCGTGATCAATCTGAATATCAGCATCACCCAGGAGGTGGTGTATCGACTGGATGGCGAAGCCAAATCGCTGATCCAGCAGAACCCGGGGATTTTTTGACCATGCGTATCGCGAAATGGATGATCGGCCTGGCGCTGACGGCTAGTGTCGCCGGTGCAGCACAGGCGCAGCGTGATCCCGAATATGCCAGGGCGCGCGCCGCCGGGCAGATCGGCGAGCAGACCGACGGCTATCTCGGCGTGGTCGGCAACGCGCCCGACAATGTCCGCGCGATGGTTCGCGATATCAACATCAAGCGCAAATCGGTTTATACGCAAAGCGCGAGCGGCGGATCGACGATCGAGCAATTCGCGTTCGTTTCGGGCTGCAACCTGATCGCGCGCACCGAGCCGGGCGAAATGTATCAGACGCCCGGCGGTGCCTGGAAACAGCGCGGCGCAGGCCCGCCCGAGCGCGATCCGCGCTGTGTGTGACGAAGGCGCGCGCTTGG
Source organism: Sphingomonas sp. 37zxx (assembly GCF_000786205.1). Taxonomy (GTDB): domain Bacteria; phylum Pseudomonadota; class Alphaproteobacteria; order Sphingomonadales; family Sphingomonadaceae; genus Sphingomonas. The sequence goes on from NZ_JROH01000043.1 coordinate 21,677, forward strand.
TTTTCTGGCCGTTGCTGTGTTTGCATTAGCCAGCAATATCTTTTGATCGTTGCGATCATATCTCGAACCCCGGCTGTGCCAGCAGTCGGGGTTCAATCGTTCGGAGACTATCTGCCAGGCCGACCTCCGCCGCACCCTCATCCCCCCGGACGGTTGACTTGAGCCGCCCCTCATCCTAATCGGCCCCTGCCTTGGCGGGCTTGGCCCTCGGCACATCGCGCTTGCCCGGCCCGTACAGGGCCTGGGAGGAGCAACATGGCAGAGAACGAGCCCGGACCGGACCCCCTGCCCGAGGATGCACGCCTTGATTCGCTCGACGAGCGGCTGGCGCGCGCCAAAGCGCAGGAAACGATCCGATTGGGCGAGACGCGGGCGCAGGATGGCGAAGGCTATCGTTTGGGCAATCGCGTACTTGCCGAATTGATCGGGGGAATGGTGGGTGGTGCGTTGATCGGGTGGACGCTCGATCATTTCCTTGGCACCTCTCCCTGGCTCCTGCTCGTGCTGCTTGCCTTTGGCATCGTCAGCGCGTTCAGGAATATCATCAGGATTTCGAACCGGCGCTCGAAGTAATGCTTCGGGCGCTTTGGCAAATTGGAAACGGCAGTGGCGGCTGAGGCAGGCAAGATCGACCCGATGCACCAGTTCGAGGTGCAGTCGATCGCGGATATGTTTACGGTAGGCGGCCAGACGATCGCCTTCACCAACAGTGCGCTTTACATGGTCGCGGCGCTGATCGCGCTGTGGGCGTTCATGCTGGTCGGTATGAAGCGCCAGCTGGTGCCGGGGCGCGGCCAGATGATGGTCGAAGGTTTTGTCGGTTTCATCGACAAGCTGCTCGATGCCAATATCGGCAAGGCGGGGCGCAAATATGTGCCCTATGTCTTCACGCTGTTCATGTTCATTCTGTTCGCCAATTTGCTGGGGCTGTTGCCGCTGGGGCTGGCCGGGTTGCACCCGTTCACCTTCACCAGCCACTTCACCGTTACCGGCGTGCTGGCGATCATGAGCTTTTCGATCGTGCTGATCGTCGGCTTCGCCAAGCATGGCCTTCGCTTCTTCAGCCTGTTCGCGCCCAAGGGCACGCCGATTCCTGTGCTGCTGCTGGTCGCGCCGATCGAGTTCGTCTCGTTCATGGTGCGCCCGTTCAGCCTGGCGCTGCGGCTGTTCGTGGCGATGACGGCGGGGCACATCCTGCTGAAGGTGCTGGCGTATTTCGTCATCAATTCCTCGGCGGTGTCGGCAGGGACCGGCTTGCTCGTCGGCATCCCCAGCTTCGCGCTGATGGTCGGTGTTTCGGCGCTGGAGATTCTGGTTGCCGGCGTGCAGGCCTATGTCTTCGCGCTGTTGACCTCGCTGTACATCAACGATGCCGAGCATCTGCACGACCATCATTGATTGCTTTCGTTTTCTAACCGCAGTTTTTCTCAAGGAGTGAATTTCATGGACGCAGACTCGATCAAGCTGCTCGGTGCCGGTCTTGCAGCAATCGGCGCAGGCCTTGCCGCACTCGGCGTGGGCAACGTCTTCTCGGCATATCTTCAGGGCGCGCTGCGCAATCCTGGTGCCGCTGCCAGCCAGCAGGGCAACATGTTCATCGGCTTCGCCGCTGCAGAGCTTCTGGGCCTGCTGGCGTTCGTCGTTGCCGTGCTGCTGATTTTCGTCGCCTGATTTCGCGGGCGGTGCCGGCTAGCCCGGCGCTGCCCTCAAGGACATTTTTCGAATGCCGCAAATCGAACAAGTCGCCGCAACCTTCGCGTCCCAGCTCTTCTGGGTCGTGCTGACGTTCGGGCTCGCCTATCTGATCATCGGCCGGGGCATGGTGCCCAAGGTGCAGGCGACGATGGACGATCGCGACCATCAGGTCGCCGGCGATTTGAAGGCGGCAGAAGCGGCGCGGGTCGCTGCCAATGCCGATGAAGACAATTGGCGTTCGCAGGAAAATGCGGCGCGCGAGGCGGCTCGGCAAAAGCTGGCGGCGGCAAAGGCGCAGGCAACCGCCCGCACCGAAGCAACGCTGGCGGCATCGGATGCCGAGCATCAGGCGCGTGTCGGCCAAGCCGAAGCGCAGATCGCCGCCGCCTCACAGGCTGCGGCGGGTGAGATCGAAGGCATCGCCGCCGATCTGGCACGCGACATCGTTGCGCGCATTTCGGGCGCACCGGTCAGCGAAGACGAAGCGCGCGGCGCAGTGAAGGCGGTGATCCATGGCTAATCCCGTAGCCCAGCCCGAGGTGTCGAACGCCAGCCTGTCGGCAGAGGGCATGCCCGAAACCGGCGCGGTGGCGGTCGAAAGCGTCGGTGCCGAGGCTCCGCATGCCGATCCGACGCTGTTCTTCCTCGACCCCACCGGCTGGGTATCGGCGGCGATGGCGGTGTTCCTGATCATCCTGCTGGTCAAGGGCGTGCCGCGCCTGATCGGCGCGATGCTCGACAAGCAGATCGCCGAGATCCGGTCGCGGCTGGACGAAGCGAAGCAGTTGCGCGGCGAAGCCGAAGCACTGCGCGCCGAATATGCCCGCAAGCTGGCGAGCGTCGAAGTGGATGCCGCAGCGATGATCGCGCACGCCGATGAAGAGGCGAGCGCGATGATGGTCAAGGCCGAGGCCGACGCCGCCACGCTGGTCGCTCGCCGCACCCGCATGGCCGAGGACAAGATCGCCGCTGCCGAGCGGCAGGCGATCGCCGATGTCCGCATCCGTGCGGCCGATGCTGCGGCCAAGGCTGCGGCGGCGATCATCACCGACAAACACGGTGCCGCTGCCGACCGCGCGCTGGTCGACCGCACGATCGCGGGGCTTGGTCGGGTGAACTAGCCGCGCGACGGCCTGGATTTCAAGTTGCAGGCGGCGCGGTATTCAATGCCTCGGTCATGTCCAATTTCTCGAGCGTGATGGGGCCGGAGGGCGTTTTGATCAGCGAGCCTGTGGCCGTTATCCGTTGAGCGCGCATGGTAAACCGCTCGACCCGATAAAGACCGGGCTGGCCGGCAGGCAATGCTATAGGCACGTATCGCCGTGATTCGACAATTTCGACGATCGGCTTTGTCCAGCCAAGCGCCCGGTTACCGCGCAGGACCTGCACATCGGTCACCGTGCCGTCGCCTGTCACCATGAAGCCGATGTCGGCCCATTGGACAGGCGTCGCCCCTCTGTTCATCAGCGCTTTCACCCGCTCTGACTCACTCAGCATTAACAGGCTGCTGAAAAATCCCACGGTT
>NZ_JROH01000044.1 GCF_000786205.1 Sphingomonas sp. 37zxx
GCCAAGCCCTTTTTCAGCAGCCTGCTAAAGGCTGCAAGCTAGTGAGCGCCGCGGCGGCAACTTTGCGGGAATACGAAGCCGATGACGAGACGACAGAGGGGAACGCCGTATCAAGGGCCAAGTGCCACCGCGACACCCGGACCTATAAGTGGGTGCGCTACCCACGGACCCCCATACGTCTGTTGGTCTGTATCAGCGGCTCGCGGCTTCGCTACCGCAGCGCACGGGGCCGAGACCGGTGATGATGCAGGCCGCTGTGCCCGTTACGGTCACCTGGCCCAGGCCTGCTGCGTTGACGTTGGCCGTTTCGCTTGCCGAAAAGCTGCTTTCGGCGGGGCTTTGCGACACGACGGTCAGGTCGCGCACCGCCAGCCCGCTTGCGTCGATAGGATTGGCTCCGTTCGAGGTGAAACGCGCACGTGCCACGGCCCCGCGAATATCGAGCGACGCTGCCCCGGTAAGGGTCGCTCGAAATTCATCGGCGGTCACGGTGCCGACGCTGAGCGTGCCCGATCCTGACAGATCGATCGCCACTTGCTGCCCGGTCATGCGATCGATCGCCAACCGGCCATTTCCCAATAATGCGGCGCTGCGGATCGCGGGCGCGGTCGCCGTAATTCGCAGCGGCTGGCTGCGGGCATCGGGCCAACCGCCCCAGCCATTCAGGCTTGCGCCGATGACCAGCACTCGGTCCTCGACCCGCACGTTGACCCCCTCGATCGCGCGGGCATCGCCGCTGACGATCGCCTTGGTGGCGCTGCCGGTTCGTATCTCGACATCGAACGGCCCTTCGACCCGGACCGAGTCGTAGCCGGTGACCATGATCCTGCGCTCTTCAGCCTGGGCGATGCCGGGGGCGAGCATCAGGAAAATGGAAGGCAATATCATGCGGATCATCGGTCCAGATCCCACCTGATGCCGCGCCGGTGCAAGCGGATTAGTTGCCCGGCCCGCATTCGATGCTGCCGATGCCGCTTTTGCGGCTGGTGCAAACCGCATTGGGGCCAAGGCTGGCTGAGCCGATTCCCGATACCCACACCTCCGCCGGGCCGTCGACCCGTGCGTCAATATCCCCGATCCCCGATACGCGAACCTTGCCCTGCCGCGCGATCAGTTCACGAGCGCGAATGCTACCCGCACCCGAGACGCTGGCATTCAGGCTGCGCGCGACGCCCGCAACCGCGATGTCGCCCGTGCCCGAAAGGCGCAGCGTGACGTCGCCGCCATCGATTCGCCCGACGGCCAGATCGCCAGCGCCACTGATCGTGCCGACAAAGTCGCCGCTGCCGCGATCCAGGGTCAGCCCGCCCGCACCGCTGACCGAAGCTCCGGTCGCGATCGGCATGGTTACGGTCACGGTGGCTCGCGTATTACGCCCCCATTTCCAATTGGAGCGCTCATTGCGCGAAACCCGAAGCGTGTCGCCCACCACGTCGATTTTCAGCATGTCGATCGCCGCTTGCGGCCCTTGGGCACGCACCGCGAAATCGCCGCCTGTCATGATGCGAACATGGTCGGGGCCGGCCAGATCGACCTTGTCAAACCCGGCCACAGCGAAGCTACGCTCGGCCGATGGGGAAGTGTCGGATTGCCGATTCATGGCGGTGTCGCTGGAGCAAGCGCTCAACACCAAGGCCGCCAATATCACCGTCAAATCCTCAGTCATACCTACCCCCGTCAGCAGCTGTATTGCCTATATAATACAGTTGCTGGCGGGGAAGGCAAGAGAGGGTGCGTGAACGCCGGTTGGCGATCAGGCCTCGGCCTTGTCCTTGTTATAGATCGCGGCGGCTTGGCGAAGCACGTCCAGGATCTTTTCCAGCGCTTTTGGCTCGTCGACTTCTTCCATCGCAGCGAGTTCGCGCGCGAGGCGGCTGGCTGCGGCTTCGAAAATCTGGCGCTCCGAATAGCTCTGCTCGGGCTGGTCATCGGCGCGGAACAGGTCGCGGACGACTTCGGCGATCGACACCAGGTCGCCCGAATTGATCTTGGCCTCATATTCCTGTGCCCGGCGCGACCACATGGTGCGCTTGACCTTGGGCTTGCCCTTGAGCGTTTCCATCGCCTCGCGCAGAGTCTTGTCGCTCGACAATTTCCGCATGCCGACGCTTTCGGCCTTGTTGGTGGGAACGCGCAGCGTCATGCGCTCTTTTTCGAACCGCAGCACGTACAGCTCAAGCTGCATGCCCGCGATCTCCTGCTTTTGCAGTTCGATCACACGGCCAACGCCGTGCTTGGGGTAAACGACATAATCACCGACGTCGAAGAACAGCGCCTTGGCAGCCATTGATACGAAACCTTTCCGTGGACTATCGAACCGGGGGCGATGCGGCTGCAACGGGCGGGTGAGCCACGTGAGCGCGATCGGGTCGATGTGTGTGCGTCTCCGAGAGCGGGGCCGCTTCTAGGCCCCGTTACCGATCGTTTAACACACTCGTAACAAAATTGCCAGCGCGCCGATGGCACCTGATACTGAAACGGGACAAAAAACCGGCCCGGCGGGTAGTTTTTACCCGCTGGTTTGCGCGGCGGCGGTCTTATCGGGCGCTCAGGCTTCAACGGGTCTATACGCGGCACAACATCGCAGGCCCCAACAACAAAGGGCCGGGGAGTAACCCCCGGCCCTTTGCCATTCGTGCTTTGCGGACAGCCGGGTGGGGATGTCCCCGCCGGTCGGGCCGGAGTCCCGACTGCGTGTCGGGAGCGGCGAACCGCTCCCGCGCGCAATCAGAAGTCCATGCCGCCCATGCCGCCCATGCCGCCGCCGCCCATGGGCATTGCCGGCTTGTCTTCTGCCATTTCGCTCACCGCCGCTTCGGTGGTGATCAGCAGCCCGGCGACCGATGCTGCGTTCTGCAGCGCGGTACGCACGACCTTGGTCGGATCGATCACGCCGGCCGTAACCAGGTTCTCGTACGTGTCGGTCGCGGCGTTGAAGCCGAACGACGTGTCGCTCTGGTCGAGCAGCTTGCCCGAAACGACCGCGCCGTCATGGCCCGCATTCGCCGCGATCTGGCGAACCAGCGACGTCAGCGACTTGCGGACGATGTCCACGCCGCGGGTCTGGTCTTCGTTCGCGCCGGTTACGCCCTCAAGTGCCTTGGTGGCATAGAGGAGTGCGGTGCCGCCGCCGGGGACGATGCCTTCTTCAACGGCTGCGCGGGTTGCGTGCAGCGCGTCGTCGACGCGGTCCTTGCGCTCCTTGACTTCGACTTCCGAAGCGCCGCCGACCTTGATGACTGCAACGCCGCCGGCCAGCTTGGCCAGACGCTCTTGCAGCTTCTCGCGGTCATAGTCCGAGGTCGTGACCTCGATCTGCTGACGGATCGCATCGGTGCGGCCCTTGATGGCATCGGCGTCACCCGCGCCATCGACTAGGACAGTGTTGTCCTTGTCGATCGTGACGCGCTTGGCGGTGCCGAGCATGCCGAGCGTTACGGTCTCGAGCTTGATGCCCAGATCTTCCGAGATGACTTCGCCCTTGGTAAGGACCGCGATGTCCTCGAGCATCGCCTTGCGACGATCGCCGAAGCCCGGCGCCTTGACCGCTGCGACCTTCAGGCCGCCGCGAAGCTTGTTGACGACCAGGGTCGCCAGTGCTTCGCCTTCGATGTCCTCTGCGATGATCAGCAGCGGACGACCCGACTGGACGACTGCTTCCAGGATCGGCAGCATCGCCTGCAGGTTCGACAGCTTCTTCTCGTGGATCAGAATGTACGGATCGTTGAGTTCGACCGACATCTTCTCGGGGTTGGTGATGAAGTATGGCGACAGATAGCCGCGGTCGAACTGCATGCCTTCGACGACATCGAGCTCGAATTCGAGACCCTTTGCTTCCTCGACGGTGATCACGCCTTCCTTGCCGACCTTTTCCATGGCTTCGGCGATCTTCTCGCCGACTTCACGGTCGCCATTTGCCGAGATGATCCCGACCTGAGCGATCTCGGCCGAACCCGAGACGGGCTTCGAGCGCGACTGCAGATCCGCGACCACCTTGATGACGGCGAGATCGACGCCGCGCTTCAGGTCCATCGGGTTCATGCCGGCGGCAACCGACTTCATGCCTTCGCGAACGATCGCCTGGGCAAGCACGGTGGCGGTGGTGGTGCCGTCGCCGGCGATGTCGTTGGTCTTCGAAGCGACTTCGCGGACCATCTGCGCGCCCATGTTCTCGAACTTGTCCTTGAGTTCGATTTCCTTGGCGACGGTGACGCCGTCCTTGGTGATGCGCGGCGCGCCGAACGACTTGTCGATCACGACATTGCGGCCCTTTGGCCCCAGCGTTACCTTGACCGCGTCGGCCAGGATGTCGACGCCGCGAAGAATGCGCTCACGGGCGTCGCGGCCGAATTTTACGTCCTTGGATGCCATGATGAGGCTGTCCTTTCAGTTTGAAGTGGATGAAATTGACGACAAGGAAACAATCGGAAGTCTGAAAAAATCAGGCCTCGACGATGCCCAGGATGTCGCTTTCCTTCATGATGAGCAGGTCTTCACCGTTCACCTTGACCTCGGTGCCTGACCATTTGCCGAACAGGATCTTGTCGCCGGTCTTCACCTCGAGCGGGTGGATGTCGCCGGCGTCGTTGCGCGCGCCGGTGCCGGCGGCGACGACTTCACCCTCCTGGGGCTTTTCCTTGGCGGTGTCGGGGATGATGATGCCGCCGGCGGTCTTCTGTTCGGCTTCGACGCGGCGAACGAGAACGCGATCGTGCAAGGGACGAAAGTTCATGTGCGCTTTCCTTTCCTGTGAGGAATAAATCGTTTTAGCACTCGATTGAGTAGAGTGCTAACGGTCATTCATATGTGCTCACCACATGACTTCGTCAACTGCTCGAATGCGGCATTTTGGAGGTTTCGGGCGACAAAAGCGTATTGGTTGCATAATACAGACGTTTACCTGTCCTGCGCCTTGCTCTAGCGCATGATAGGGACGACGAGATGTCGGACGCGGAGGACTGAAACGTGAAGCTGGTACGGGGCGCCTGGAAACTGCTGGTGGGCATCAAGGACGGTCTGGTCCTGCTGGCGATGTTGCTGTTCTTCGGCCTGATTTTCGCGGCCTTGTCGGCGCGGCCCAATGCGGCGGGGATCAGCGACGGCGCGCTCCTGGTCGATCTGAGCGGTACGATCGTCGAACAGCCAGAGGAAAGCGATCCGTTCGCGGCGCTGGCGGGCGGCAGCGTCGCCAAGCAACATCGCCTGCGCGACGTGATCCGCGCGCTCGACACCGCGCAAAGCGATGCGCGGGTGAAGGCGGTCGTGCTCGACATGGACAGCTTTGTCGGCGGTTATCCGGCGGCGATCTCGCAACTGGCCGACGCGGTCGGTCGCGTGCGAAAGAGCGGCAAGCCGGTGCTGGCGTTCGCCACCGGCTATTCGGACGACAGCTATCTGGTGGCGGCCAATGCCAGTGAAATCTGGATGGACCCGTTTGGCGGTACGCTGTTCAGCGGCCCCGGCGGATCGCAGCTTTATTATAAGGGCCTGATCGACAAACTGGGGATCAACGCGCACATCTATCGCGTCGGCACCTATAAAGCGGCGGTCGAGCCGTATACCCGCGCCGACCAGTCGCCCGAGGCACGCGCCGCCAACCAGGCGCTGTACGGCGCGATCTTCAGCCAGTGGCAGGAGGCGGTGCAGAAGGCGCGGCCCAAAGCGCGCGTCGCCGAGTTCGTGACGAAGCCCGATATGCTGGTGACCGCCGCCAATGGTGACATTGCGCGGGCGAACATGACCGCCGGCCTGATCGACAAGCTGGGCGACCGCACGGCCTTCGGCAAGCGCGTCGCCGAGCTGGCGGGTGCCGATGCCAGCAAGCCGATGGGCGATTTCAAGACGATCAAGCTGGCGAACTGGCTGTCCGCCAACCCGCTGCCCACCAGCGGCGATGCGATCGGCGTCATCACCGTTGCGGGCACCATCGTCGACGGCAAGGCCGGACCTGGCACTGCCGCCGGTGACACGATTTCGGAGCTGTTGCTCAAGGGCCTGGCCGAAAAGAACCTGAAGGCGCTGGTGGTCCGCGTCGATTCGCCGGGTGGATCGGTGCTGGCATCGGAGAAGATCCGTCAGGCGATTTTGCAAGCCAAGGCCAAGGGGCTGCCGGTGGTGGTGTCGATGGGCGGGCTCGCCGCGTCGGGCGGGTATTGGGTCTCGACGCCCGGCGATGTGATCTTTGCCGAGCCCAACACGATCACCGGATCGATCGGCATTTTCGGCGTGATCCCGACCTTTGAGAATGCGATCACCAAGATCGGCGTGACCGCCGATGGGGTGGCGACGACTCCGCTGTCGGGCCAGCCCGACATATTCCGCGGCACCAACGCCGCGGTCGACACCATCCTGCAATCGACGATCGAAAATGGCTATCGCCGGTTCCTGACGTTGGTGTCGCAATCGCGCAAATTGCCGGTCGCCCGGGTGAACCAAATCGCGCAGGGGCGGGTGTGGGATGGCGGCACCGCGCGGCAACTGGGGCTGGTCGATCGTTTCGGCAGCCTGCCCGATGCGATTGCCGAGGCGGCGCGATTGGCCAAGCTTGATCCGGTGAAGGTGCGCCCGCTCTATCTGGAGAAGGAGCCGGGCTTCGCGGCACAGTTGGCGGCGATGTTCGCGAAGTCGGGCGAGGACGAAGCCGGCGAGGGCGAAGTCGCGCGTGACGTGTTCGCGCGGATGTCGGCGCGGCAGCGCGGCGTATTCGCACAGGCGATCGGCGACATGCGGATGCTGGCCAAGGGGCCGGCGATGCAGGCACGTTGCCTGGAATGTGCGGGCATGGGGCCTGGGGTCGCCTCGCGAGAGGATGCACGGATCGCGGCGTTCCTGATGGAGCGTGCGCTGCCATAAACGAAGGCCGCGCGAGGATGACCACTTGTGCAGACGAACCCGGCGACGCCGCGGCGATCTATGCACAAGTTGCGATCGGCGGCACTGGGTCATTCGCGATCGGGGTGCGCGGTGCGCGGGGGATGCACGCGCGTGTAAAGATTTAGGCGTCGTGCTGGGCAAAATCCCCCGATCGGACAAAGCGCTGCTAAGAAGCCGCTATGACTCGATCGATTCGCGCTCTCGCCGCTGCCGCCACCCTGCTTGCCCTGGTCCCCGCTACCGCTCATGCCGATGAGGATGGACAGGCATGGGGGGCTGCGGTCGCTCAGGGGACGGTGCGCGGCGATTTGTTCGTCTGGCTGGAGGGGCAGGCCCGGCTGACCGAGGATTTCGGTGGCGGATCGCAGGTGATCCTGCGTCCCGCGATCGGCGCACGGATCGCACCCGACGCGCATGTTTTGGCGGGCTATGCCTATATCCGAACCGAGGGCAGCAACGGCACGGTGACGCGGGAGCATCGTCCATGGCAACAGGTGCAGTTCGCCGCATTGCGCGATGGGCGGGGACGGCCGCTGGTATTGAGCCGCAGCCGGCTGGAGCAGCGGATGATCGAGGGGCGGGGCGAGACCGGCTGGCGGCTGCGGCAGATGGTGCGCGGCCAGGTGCCGATTGCGCAGGGCGGCGCGGTGCAGGCGGTGGTCATCAGCGAGGGGTTCTTCAACCTGAACGACACCAATTGGGGGATGCGTAGCGGTGTCGACCAATGGCGCAATTTCGTCGGGATCGGGCTGCCCGTCGCCGAGCGGGTGCGGGTCGAGCCGGGCTATCTCAACCAGCGTATCTTTCGCCCGGGCGAGGACCGCACCAACCATGTGCTGAGCGCCACGCTATTCTATCGCCTGTAGCTAGCGCTTGCCGCGATAGGAGGGCAGCGCGAGGCGGAAGTGGATCGCGGCTGCCCTGAGCGCGAAGCCAGCGGTCACCGCGACGCCCGAGGCGACGATGCTGGGTGCGCCGAGGGCGACGATCCCGACATAGAGCCCCGCTGCCAACGCGGCGGCGGTGACATAAAGTTCTGGCCGCATCAGGATCGACGGCTCGCCCGCCAGCACGTCGCGGATGATGCCGCCGACACAGGCGGTGATGACCCCCATCAGGATCGCCGGGACCGGCGGTACGCCCAGCCGAAACGCCTTGGCCGCGCCGAACACCGCATAGGCGGCCAGTCCCACCGCATCGAGCCAGTCGAGCGTGTTGCCGCGCCACCAGCGCTCGGGCGTCATCCACACAAGCAACGCCGCGCCGAGGCAGATCGTCGCGAGCAGCGGATCATGCACCCAGAATACCGGCGCACCGATCAACAGATCGCGCACGGTCCCGCCGCCGACCCCGGTGATGAGCGCGAAGAATGCCGCAGTCACGAAGGTCTGCTGCGCGCGCGCCGCGGCGATCGCGCCCGATGCCGCGAAGGTGGCGATCGCGAACCAGTCGAGCCAGGGGAGAAGCGGGGCGATGGGAAGGGCGGGGGGCATCAGGGGGGCGTAGCGGGTCGATGGCGCAGGGGCTAGAGGCGCTGCCGGCGCTTGCCCTCGCCGCGCGGATCGCGGAGGATCGATCGTGCGATACGCTGGAGCAAGCGATGCCTAAACTGACCCTCCACGCCTTTCCGCTCACCAACGCGACGGGCTACCCGCCCGAATATGCCGGGCCGGTGCGTGATCGGTGGTATCGGCGGCTAGGCCCTGCCAGCGGGCTATCGCAATTCGGGGTCAGCCATGTGACGCTGAAGCCGGGCGCGTGCTCGTCACAGCGGCATTGGCATGAAGGCGGGGACGAGTTCGTGGTGATCCTGAGCGGCGAAGCGATACTGATCGACGACGCGGGCGAGCAAGCGATGTGCGTGGGCGATTGCGCCTCGTTCCCGGCGGGGCAGGCGAACGGCCATATGCTGGCCAATCGGGGCATGTCGGATTGTGTCGTCATCGCGGTAGGCACGCCCGGCGAGAGCGACTGCCATTATCCCGACATCGACATGCATCTGGCGGCGGGGCAGGGGTTTCGGCGGAAGGACGGGTCGGCGTTTTAACGCCGCCCGTGCCGACCAAGCGACAATCGCTCGGCGTATCTCTGCTACAGGCCGCGGAAAATCCGCCATATTCGTCGCCAATCGTCACAGTATATCGCGATCGAGGTGATGATGCTCAACTTTTCCAGCCTGCTGATCGTGCTTGCCCTGCAAGCTGCGACGATCCCGCCCGAGAATACACCGCCAGTCGAGCAAGACATCGTTATCGTCGGTGCTACCAAGGAATATCGTCTCACGGCGAAGCAACTTCGGGCCGCTGTAAGGGCGTTTGACAAGAGCCGGCCCGCGTTCGCGCCGCAAAGCAGATTGTGGTTCGAGGTTTCAGTGGCCAAAGGCGGTTCGCTGGAGGGCGTCGAGCTGGCGCTGGTAAACGGTATAACGCGCGTGCCCCTGACTATCGGTCCCGATCGGCGTTTCATCTTCCCCGTCCTGGATGGCGATGATTGGCGACTGGTCAGCACCAAGCCCGGCGTTCCGCTTCGGATCCGCCCCTGGGTGGTTTCGCCGGGAACGACGATCAACGATATCCGGCTGGGTGATCTCAGCGTACAATGCCGGGTCGGATGGGCGATCGCGCGGCAATCGACGTCGTTCATCGTCGAAGGGATGTTCGACGTACTTGGTGGCTGCAGCAGTTCGCGGCTGGGTATCTATTGGGATTTTGCACGGCCCATCGCCAGCGCGACGATCGAGGAGGGCGATAAGCGGGCACCCATCGCTATCTTGCAGGGCAATAAACTGCGCCTGCCGACCTATCTCAAGGACTACACATCCGAAGCACGAGTGCGGATCGCGTTTCAATAGGGGCTGTTTGCCCCTGATCGAATGAAGCGACACCGGCTGGAAAGCAGGTGCCGCCAGCGCCGCCGATATGCCTCGGCGGCTGGCTGGCGGCAGTGCCGGGCAGGTGCAATCAAATGTGAATCGGCTTACCCTGTACCGCCATCGCGGCTTCTTTCAGTGCTTCGGCGTGGGTCGGATGCGCGTGGCAGGTCAGGGCGATGTCTTCGGAGGTTGCGCCGAATTCCATCGCCTGCGCCGCCTGCGCGATCATCGTGCCGGCGAGCGACGAGATGATGTGAACGCCAAGCACGCGGTCGGTCTTGGCGTCGGCGATCACCTTGACGAAGCCGTCGGTGTCGCGGTTGGTCTTGGCGCGGCTGTTGGCAGCGAAGGGGAATTTGCCGACCTTGATCTCGCCATGCTTGCGCGCGGCTTCCTCGGTCAGGCCGACGCCGGCGATTTCGGGCATGGTGTAGACCACGCTTGGGATCACGTCGTGGTTGATGATGCCGGTGTTGCCCGCGATATTCTCGGCCACCGCGACGCCTTCATCCTCGGCCTTGTGCGCGAGCATCAGGCCGGGAACGCAATCGCCGATCGCCCAGACGCCGTCGACCTTGGTCGAGAAGTCGTGGTTGATCTCGATCTGGCCGCGCTGGTTCACCTCGAGCCCGATCTTGTCGAGCCCGAGCTTGTCGGTGTTGGGGCGACGGCCGATCGAGACCAGCACCGCGTCGGCCTGGATCGCCGTCGCTTCGCCGCCGGCGGCGGGTTCGGTGGTGACGGTCGCCTTGCCGCCCTCGACGGTGACGCCGGTGACCTTGGTCGAGGTCTTCAGCTCGAAGCCCTGCTTCTTGAAGATCTTGGCCGATTCCTTGCGGATTTCCTCGTCAAAGCCGGGGAGGATCTGGTCGACATATTCGACCACGGTGACCCTGGCACCCAGGCGCAGCCAGACGCTGCCAAGCTCTAGGCCGATGACGCCGCCGCCGATCACCACCAGATGCTCGGGCACTTTGGGAAGCGCGAGCGCGCCGGTTGAATCGACGATGATGCCTGCGTCATTATCGACCTCGACGCCGGGGAGCGGGGTGACCGATGAGCCGGTGGCGATGACGATGTCGCGCGCGGTGATCGTGCGGTCGCCGACGCGGACGGTCGAGCTGTCCTCGAACGTCGCATAGCCCTTGATCCACTCGACCTTGTTCTTCTTGAACAGGAAGGCGATGCCGCCGGTCAGCTCGCCGACCGCCTTGGCCTTTTCGGCGTGCATCTGGTCGAGGTTGAGCTTCACGCCCTGGATTTCGACCCCGAATTTGGTGAGCGCGCCGTGGCTGGCTTCGGCGAACAGTTCGGATGCGTGGAGCATCGCCTTTGACGGGATGCAGCCGACGTTGAGGCAGGTGCCGCCCAGCGTCTCGCGCCCCTCGACACATGCGGTGCGAAGCCCAAGCTGCGCCGCACGGATCGCCGCGACATAGCCGCCGGGGCCGGAACCGATCACCAGAACGTCGAAGTCGTATTCAGCCATGGCCAAACCTTTTTATCGTGCTCCGGCGCAGGCCGGAGCGTTGGCGTTATGCGATGTCGTCGAAAAGGTCGCGCCAATCGGCGTTCTTCTCTTCGATCAACCGCAGCTTCCACGCGCGTTTCCACTTTTTCATGCGATATTCGTGGGCACGCGCGTTCTGGAGGTCGTCGTGATATTCGTACCAGACCAGCAGTATGCAATCCTTGTCGTCCGAATGTCCGGCAATAAGTCGATTACGATGCTGGAACGCGCGCTGTACCAGATTGCTGGTGACCCCCAGATAGGTCTGCCCGCGCCGGTGATTGGCCATGAGGTACACATAGCCAGGCTTCATGCGCGATTACCCAGGGCTCCGGCCTTCGCCGGAGCACAGCGGGCGATCGCGCCACTCAGCCATTATCGCCTCAAAGGTCGATCAAGATGCGCGTCGGATCCTCGATCGCATTTTTCAGCGCGACGAGGAACGTGACTGCTTCGCGGCCGTCGATCAGGCGGTGATCGTAGCTGAGCGCCAGATACATCATCGGGCGCACCACGACCTGGCCGTCGCGGACGACGGGGCGATCCTCGATGCGGTGGAGGCCGAGCACTGCCGATTGCGGCGGGTTGATGATCGGGGTCGACATCAGCGAACCGAACACGCCGCCGTTCGAGATGGTGAAGGTGCCGCCGCGCATCTCGTCCATCTTGAGCGTGCCGTCCTTGGCGCGCTTGCCGAAATCGCCGATCGTCTTTTCGACCTGTGCGACGCTCATCTTGTCGGCGTCGCGGATCACGGGCACGACCAAGCCCTGCGGAGCCGAGACCGCGACCGAGATGTCGGCATAATCATGATAGACGATCTCGTCGCCGTCGATCTGGCCGTTGACGCTGGGCACGTCCTTGAGCGCCATGCAGGCGGCCTTCACGAAGAAGCCCATGAAGCCGAGCTTCACGCCATGCTTCTTCTCGAACAGCTCCTTATACTTCGTGCGCGCTTCGATGACCGCGGTCATATCCACGTCGTTGAAGGTGGTGAGCAGCGCGGCGGTGTCCTGCGCTTCCTTCAGCCGCTTGGCGATGGTCTGGCGCAGGCGGGTCATGCGGACTCGCTCCTGCGGGCGATCGCCACCGGCGGTTGCGGGGGCTGCGGCAGGTGCAGGGGCTGCGGCGGGGGCAGGGGCCGGCGCTGCGGCCTTGCCCGATGCGGCGGCGGTGACGTCTTCGCGGGTGATTCGACCGTCCTTGCCCGAACCCTTCACCGTCGCGGGATCGACACCATGTTCGAGGATCGCACGGCGAACCGACGGTGACAGCGCGGCGGCATCGAGCCGGGCGGGGGCTTCTGTCGGCGCGGGTGCCGCCGCTGGCCGGGGTGCGGCAACGGGGGCGGCGGGAGCGGCAGCGGCAGCCCTTGGCACCGCAGCGGCACCGTCACCGGCGTCGATCGAGCCGATCACCGCGCCGACATTCACCGTGTCGCCGGCATTGACGCTGTGCGCGCCCATCACGCCGGCGGCGGGTGCGTTGACCTCGACCGAGACCTTGTCGGTTTCGAGGCTGGCGACGGGCTCATCGGCGGCGACGGCGTCGCCGGGCTGCTTGAGCCATTCGCCCAGAGTCGCTTCGGTGATCGATTCACCCAAGATCGGCACGAGGATTTCGGTAGCCATCAGTCTTCCTTTCGCGACCCCGCAACCGCGGGGCGTGAGAATAGTCAAATCGTTCAGCCGGCAGCCTTGCCAGCGGTGCGTTCGTCTTCGGTCTTGCGCGCGCGGCGGATTTCCTCGCGCACATTATGACCAAGCGCATCGGCTACCAACGCGCCTTGCTCGGCCTGGTGCCGCTTCATCAACCCGGTGGCGGGCGATGCCGCCGCGCTGCGACCGGCATAGCGCGGACGCGCTGGCGCGCCGGCGACCTGGCCCAGGCATTCCTCGATAAACGGCTCGACAAAGAACCATGCGCCCATATTCTTGGGCTCTTCCTGTGCCCACACCACCTCTTCGAGGTTGGTCATGCGCTCGAGCCGCTTGACCAGCGGCTCGCCGGGGAAGGGGTAGATCTGTTCGAGGCGGACGATCGCGGTGTTCTTGTCGCCCGCCGCGTCGCGTGCTTCGATCAGGTCATAGGCGACCTTGCCGGTGCAGAGCACCAGGCGCTTCACATCGGCATCGGCTGGCGGCGTGGGGTCCGACAGGATCCGCATGAAGTGGCTCGCACCCTGGAAATCCGACGCCTTCGACACCGCCATCTTGTGCCGCAGCAGCGATTTGGGGGTCATTACCACCAAAGGCTTGCGGAAATTGCGGTGCATCTGGCGGCGTAGCAGGTGGAAATAATTTGCGGGCGTCGTGCAATTGGCGACCTGCATATTATCCTGCGCGCACATTTGCAGGAAGCGTTCGGGACGCGCCGACGAATGCTCAGGCCCTTGCCCTTCATAGCCGTGCGGCAACAACATCACCAGGCCGTTGGCGCGAAGCCACTTGGCCTCGCCCGAGGCGATGAACTGATCGATCATGATCTGCGCGCCGTTCATGAAGTCGCCGAACTGCGCCTCCCACAACACCAATGTCTTGGGGTCGGCGAGTGCGAAGCCATATTCGAAGCCGAGGACGCCATATTCGCTAAGCGGCGAATCGAGCACCTCGAAGCGGCCATGCGGAATGTCCTTGAGCGGAATGTAGCGATGCTCGTCGGTCTGATCGACCCACACCGCATGCCGCTGGCTGAAGGTGCCGCGCCCCGAATCCTGGCCCGACAAGCGGACGCCATAGCCCTCTGACAGCAGCGATCCGAAGGCGAGTGCCTCGCCGGTCGCCCAGTCGAAATTCTCGCCCGCCTTGAACATGCCGCGCTTGGCATCGAGCACCCGCGCCAGCGTCTTGTGGATCTCCAGCCCCTCGGGGACGTCGGTGAGCGTGCGGCCCAGCGAATCGAACAATTTGGGTTCGATCCCGGTTTGGGTGTTGCGCCGCGAGCTTTCCTCTTCGGCGGGCATGTGCAGCCCCGACCAGCGACCGGCGAACCAATCGACCTTGTTGGGCTTGTAGCTCTTGGCAGCCTCGAACGATTCTTCAAGTTCGGCGGTGATATCGGCGACCTTGGCGGGAACGAACTGGTCGTCGATCACGCCTTCGCTCACCAGGCGCTTGGCATAGACTTCGCTGACCGGCGGGTGCTGCTTGATCTTGGCGTACATCAGCGGTTGGGTGAAGCTCGGCTCGTCGCCCTCGTTATGGCCGAAGCGGCGATAGCACCACATGTCGATGACGATGTCGCGCTTGAACGCCTGACGGAACTCGATCGCCATCTTGCACGCGAAGGTGACTGCTTCGGGATCGTCGCCATTGACGTGGAACACCGGTGCCTGAACGCCCTTGGCAACGTCCGACGGATAGGGCGACGAACGCGCGAATTGCGGACTGGTGGTGAAGCCGACCTGGTTGTTGATGACGAAGTGCAGGCAGCCTCCAGTATTGTAGCCGCGAATGCCGGAGAAGCCGAGGCATTCCCACACGATACCCTGGCCAGCGAAGGCCGCGTCGCCGTGGATCAGCACCGGCAGCACGCTTTCATGCTTTTCCAGATCATGGCGGAAGGTCTGTTGCGCGCGCACCTTGCCGAGCACGACGGGGTTCACCGCTTCGAGATGCGAGGGGTTGGCGACCAGCGACATATGAACGTTGACGCCGTCAAACTCGCGATCGGTCGAGGTGCCGAGGTGATATTTCACATCGCCCGATCCGCCAACCTCGTCGGGATTGGCCGAGCCGCCCGAAAATTCGTGGAAGATCACGCGGGTCGGCTTCGCCATCACGTTGGCGAGCACGTTCAGCCGACCGCGATGCGCCATGCCATAGACGATCTCGCGCACGCCCATCGCGCCGCCATACTTGATGATTGATTCAAGTGCCGGAATCATCGCTTCGCCGCCGTCGAGGCCGAAGCGCTTGGTGCCGACATACTTGCGGCCCAGGAATTTCTCCCACTGTTCGGCCTGAACGACCTTGCTGAGGATCGCCTTCTTGCCCTCGGGGCTGAATTCGATCGCCTTGTCGCGGCCTTCCATGCGCTCCTGGAGGAAGCGGCGCTCCTCGACATCGGCGATGTGCATATATTCGAGGCCGACATTGCCGCAGTAATTCTTGCGCAGCGTGTCGACGATCTCGCGGATCGTGGCGCTCTGCATGCCCAGCGCGCCGCCCAGGAACACCGGACGGTCGATCTCGTCATCGCTAAATCCGTGATATTCGGTGCGAAGATCGGCGGGCATTTCGTGCTTGGCGATGCCCAGCGGGTCGAGCTTGGCAGCGAGATGGCCGCGCACGCGATACGTGCGGATCAGCATCATCGCGCGGATCGAATCATTCGCGGCGCGCTGGATGTCGGCAGCCGAAGCTGCGGGCGCGGCAGCGGCGGCTGGCTTGGGCGCGGGGGCACCGCCCTTGGCTGGCTTTGGCTCGACCTGCATCTGCGTCGGATCGAGCGCTGCGGTTAGCGAATCGGTGTCCTTGGGCGGCCAATTGCTGCGCGCCCAGCTAGGGCCGGTCGCGGTGGATTCGAGCCCTTCGAAAAAGGCGCGCCAGCCGCGTTCGATCGAGCCGGCATCGGCCTTGTAGCGCGCGTACATCGCATCGACGAACGCGGGGCTGACGCCGCCTGCGATCTCGCTGAAATCCTGACCTTCGTAACCCATTTCATCCACCTCTTTCTCTCCCCCGTTATAGGGGGAGAGAGCTGAGAAAAGCTGGTCCGCGCCTTTGCGGGCCTGGTCTTGGCTGGGGGGAGGGGTGCGGTTGTGACCGCGACCCCTCTCCAACCTGCGCTAGGCAGCAGGCTGCCAAGCTTCGGTATCCCTCTCCCGCCGGCGGGAGAAGGATCGGCTTCAGCGCTTGAGCACTTCGGCCAGCGTCGAGCCGAGTTCGCTGGGGCTCGCCGCGACCTTGATGCCGGCGGCTTCCATCGCCGCGATCTTGTCTTCGGCGCCGCCCTGGCCGCCCGAGACGATTGCCCCGGCATGGCCCATGCGGCGACCCGGAGGCGCGGTGCGGCCCGCGATGAAGCCTGCCATCGGCTTGCTGCGGCCGCGCTTGGCTTCGTCACGCAGGAATTGCGCGGCTTCTTCTTCAGCCGATCCGCCGATCTCGCCGATCATGATGATCGACTTGGTTTCGTCATCGGCCAGGAACATCTCGAGCACGTCGATGAAGTTGGTGCCGTTGACCGGATCGCCGCCGATGCCGACTGCGGTGGTCTGGCCCAGCCCTGCATTGGTGGTCTGGAACACCGCCTCATAGGTGAGCGTGCCCGAGCGCGAGACGACGCCGACGCTGCCCTTGGAGAAGATGCTGCCCGGCATGATGCCGATCTTGCACTCGCCCGGCGTCAGCACGCCGGGGCAGTTCGGGCCGATCAACCGCGACTTCGAACCCGACAGCGCGCGCTTGACCTTGACCATGTCGAGCACCGGGATGCCCTCGGTGATCGTGACGATCAGTGGGACTTCGGCATCAATCGCCTCGAGGATCGAATCGGCGGCGAAGGGGGGCGGGACATAGATCACGCTGGCGGTCGCGCCGGTGCGGGCGACGGCCTCGGCGACGGTGTCGAACACCGGCAGGTCGATATGCGTCGTGCCGCCCTTACCGGGGGTGACGCCGCCGACCATCTGCGTGCCATAGGCAAGCGCCTGCTGGGTGTGGAAGGTGCCGGTTTCGCCGGTCATCCCCTGGGTGATGACCTTGGTGTTTCTGTCGACGAGAATGCTCAAGGGTAGGTTTCCTTTGATACAGCGGAAGAACGGGCAGCGCCGGGGCGCGTGGGCGAAAGAGAGAATATCATGCGCCGATCACCTGATCGGCCTTGAGCGCGATGCCTGCCACCTGCGGCACCCCGAGCATCGGGCTGGCGGTGGCGATGTGCGAAAGCTGGAAGCTGTCCTGGCCCTTGGCCATGCCGGGTTCCCAGCTGGCGAGCGCGAGTGCCGGTTGATCGAGCGATTGCACCGGCGGGCGACCGAGCCATGCGGTGACGGTTTCGGGTGCGATCCGGCGCGGTTCGTCAGCGTCGTAGAGGCGGCAGCCATTGACGGTAAGGCTTTCCACGGTGACGCCCGACAACACCAGATATAGCCGCTCACCCGCGATTTCGCGCGCGAACACCGAGGAGGGCCGCATCGTGCCGCCGCCTTTCTTGACGAAATCGGCGGCGGCGGTTTCGCTGAAGCGAAGCAGCGGCCCGAGCGGCGTGGCGGATGGATCGGCGAGCTTCGTCCAGCCGGCGGCGGTCGCCCGGCGTTCGGTGCCAGCCAGATCGCGCAGGTTCGAGCAAGTGGCGCGGAAGGCATCGAGCACGGGCATGGCCGGATAAGCAGCGTCGGCTGCCGCCACGCCCTGCGCGCTCGCCGCGCCCAGGGGGCGGAGCGAGCCAGCGGCCAGCACCATCACGATCGCAGCCGCGCCGCCGAAGCGGCGCGACGTCGATACGGTCAAGCGAGCGCGGGTTCGATGCCCTTGCATGCGACGACCAGCTCCTTCACGGCTTCGACAGACACGTCGAAATTGGCGCGTGCGGTTTCGTTGAGTTCGATTTCGACGATGCGCTCGACGCCATTGGCACCGATCACGATCGGCACGCCGACATAGAGATTGTCGACGCCATATTGGCCGGTGAGGTGCGCGGCGCAGGGCAGCAGGCGCTTCTTGTCCTTCAGGAAGCTCTCGGCCATCGCGATCGCCGACGAGGCGGGCGCGTAATAGGCGCTGCCGGTCTTGAGCAGGCCGACGATTTCGCCGCCGCCCGAGCGCGTGCGCTGGACGATCGCATCGATCCGCTCCTGCGTCGACCAGCCCATCTTGATGAGGTCGGGGATCGGGATACCCGCGACGGTCGAATATTCGATCACCGGCACCATCGTGTCGCCATGGCCACCAAGCACGAAGGCGGTGACGTCCTGTACCGACACGTCGAATTCTTCGGCGAGGAAATGCTGGAAGCGTGCGCTGTCGAGGACGCCGGCCATGCCGACGACCTTCTGGTGCGGCAGGCCGCTGAATTCGCGCAGCGCCCACACCATCGCGTCGAGCGGGTTGGTGATGCAGATGACGAAGCTGTTGGGCGCGTGCGCGGCGATGCCTTCGCCGACCGCCTTCATTACGCCGAGATTGGTCTTGAGCAGATCGTCGCGGCTCATGCCTGGCTTGCGCGCGATGCCGGCGGTGACGATGCAGACATCGGCGTCGGCGATGTCCTCGTAGGAATTCGCGCCCTTGAGCTTGGAGTCGAAGCCTTCGACCGGGCTGGACTGCGACAGGTCGAGCGCCTTGCCCTGCGGCAGCCCCTCGGCGACGTCGAACAGGACGATGTCGCCCAGTTCCTTCATGGCGGCGAGATGGGCGAGTGTACCGCCGATCATGCCGGCGCCAATCAGCGCGATCTTTTTCCGAGCCATCAGGGTCTCCCTCGTCCGTCTGTCAGATGCGCGACATCGCCAGAGCGATGCCGCATCGGATTTTCGCCTACCGGGTTTGCACTGGCGGGGCAACCGCCAAAACAGGGGGAATACGGCTTTCTTTGCACTTGCGAATGATGTGCAATAGATCG
This sequence comes from Sphingomonas sp. 37zxx, assembly GCF_000786205.1. Classification (GTDB taxonomy): domain Bacteria; phylum Pseudomonadota; class Alphaproteobacteria; order Sphingomonadales; family Sphingomonadaceae; genus Sphingomonas. The sequence continues at coordinate 18,822 of NZ_JROH01000044.1, forward strand.
TTGGCAGCGTTAGTGATGGTCATTCAGCGGCACCGTGACCCAGCGCCATATACGCTTCGGAGCGCATTTCGTTCAGGCGGCTGGCGGTGCGCTCGAATTCGAATGCGCCGTCGCCTTTGGTATACAGCTCGTCGGGTTCGGCGTCGGCACCGGCGAGCAATTTGACCTTCAGTTCGTACAGCGCGTCGATCAGGGTGACGAAGCGCGCCGCTTCGTTGCGGTTCTCCGGGCCGAGGCGCGGGATGCCGACGATGAACACCGTGTGGAATTTACGGGCGATTGCGAGGTAGTCGGCCGCACCGCGCGCTTCGCCGCAGAGCCGTTTGAAGCTGAACACCGCGACGCCCTTCAGGCATTTGGGGACCTGCATCGTGCGGGTGTCGCCGATCTCGACTTCGCAGGTCGGCACGTTGGCGCGATCCTCGACCGGATAGTCGGTGAGGCGAAAAAAGGCGGCTGACAGCGCCTGAGTCGTCTGGGTGCCATTGGGGGTGAGCCAGGTATCCATCCGCCCCAGCCGATCGCGGCGATAGTCGGTCGGGCCGTTGAGCGGGCGGACGTCCATGCGCGATTCGATCAGGTCGATGAACGGCAGGAAATGCTCGCGGTTCAGGCCGTCCTTATAGAGATCGCTTGGGGGGCGGTTCGACGTGGCGACGACGGTGAGGCCGCGCTCCATCATCGCGGTGAACAGCCGTGAGAGCACCATCGCATCGGCCGAATTGTTGATCACCATCTCGTCGAATGCGAGCAGGCGGGTCTCGCCGACCATCGCCTCGGCCACCGGGGCGATCGGATCGCCGCTTTCCTTGGCGCGCTCGGCATGGAGGCGGGCATGCACCTCCTGCATGAAGGCGTGAAAATGGACCCGGCGTTTGCGGCGGACGGAAACACTATTGTAGAACAGGTCCATCAGCATCGATTTGCCGCGCCCGACGCCGCCCCATAGATACACGCCCTTGGGCGGTTCGGGCGGGCGGCCGAGCATCCGCCACAACAGGCTGCCCCGCTTCGGCGTGGCGGCGAGTTCGGTGGCGAGGGTATCGAGCCGCGCGGCGGCGGCGGCCTGATCGGGGTCGGCCTGCAATTCCCCGGCGGCGATCAGCGCTTCATAGGCGGCAAGCACTTGGGTCATGCGCGGATACTGCCCTTGCGCGCGGTGCAGGCGAAGCTGGCGATTGTGGTCCAGTCACCCTCTGCCCCTTGCACCACCAGCCCGCGCACGAAGAACAGCCGGCCGGTTTCGCTCAGCATTTCGACATGCGCCTCGATCGGGCGGTCGGCATCGGCACCGGCGATGAACTGGGTGGACAAGTCGACGGTCGAGGCACCGCCTTCGCCCATCACCCCGAATGCGCGTGCCGCGGCAAAGACCGCCACGTCGATGAAGCCAAGCAACGCACCGCCATGAACATGATCGCGCAGGTTCGAATGGCGACGCTTGGGGACCATGCGGACCCGTGCGATCGGTCCATCGATCCGGGCCGATACCGGCGCGAGCGTGGCGTTGAAGCGGGTGTCGTCGACCATTTCCCAGCGGTGCCAGCCGGGCAGATCGGGATCGTCGAAATAGCGGAAATGCGAGGCGGGGGAGTCGGCCAATCGGTGTCCGTTCGTGCGCGGCGGGGTTGCGGCGTGGCGAGCGGAATAGCGGGTAGGGCGCGGCGGGCCAAGTAGGGGCGTTCCGGGGGTGCTACCCCGTCATGCCGGACCTGATCCGGCATCCATGCGACGCGGCTGGATCAGGTGGATCGTTTGGGGGAGGCGGATAGCATGGCGCACCCGCCCCCCAGCGCATCATACGATGCGTTCGGCTTCCATCTTCTTGATCTCGGCGATCGCCTTGGCGGGGTTCAGACCCTTGGGGCAGACGTTCGCGCAGTTCATGATCGTGTGGCAGCGATACAGGCGGAAGGGGTCTTCCAACTCATCAAGCCGCTCGCCGGTCATCTCGTCGCGGCTGTCGGCGAGCCAGCGATAGGCCTGAAGCAGGATCGCCGGCCCCAGGAACTTGTCGCTGTTCCACCAATAGCTGGGGCACGCGGTCGAGCAGCAGGCGCACAGGATGCACTCGTACAGCCCGTCGAGCTTGCTGCGGTCCTCAGGCGACTGGAGCCGTTCCTTGCCCGAGGGCGGCGGAGTGACGGTTTGCAGCCACGGCTTGATCGACGAATATTGCGCGTAGAAATGGGTGAAATCGGGGACCAAGTCCTTGATCACGTCCATGTGCGGCAGCGGCGTGATGCGGATATCGCCCTTCACATCCTCGATCGCCTTGGTGCAGGCCAACGTGTTGGTGCCGTCGATGTTCATCGAGCAGGACCCGCAAATACCCTCGCGGCACGAACGGCGGAAGGTGAGGCTGGGGTCTGCCTCTGCCTTCACCTTGATCAGTGCGTCGAGCACCATCGGGCCGCAATCGTCGAGATCGACTTCGAACGTGTCGTAGCGCGGGTTCTGGCCCGAGTCGGGGTCATAACGATAGATTTTGAGCTTCTTCACCCGCTTTGCGTCGGCAGCGGCTTTGTGGACCTTGCCTTCCTTCTTGATGACGCTGTTCTTGGGCAGGGTAAAAGTGGCCATGATCGCTCTCGTTCCTCGGTTCCCGACGAAGTGGGGTGTAGCCATCCTCGTTCAAGCTTGCGGGTCAGATACATGACCGGCCGACATACGCAAATACCGCATGTCGGCCCTGCGGGCGATCATATCACGTCGAGCACGAGCCCCAGATCGCGCGCTTCATCGGCCTCGATGTACCAGTTTTCGGGGGCGCGCTTGACCAGATCCTCGATCGGCACCTTCGATCCCTCGACGATCGCGCGAAAGCCCTCTTCCTCGATCAGGATCGAATGTTCGATCTCGTGCAGATTGGCCTTGAGCGTGGCGATACAGGTCTTGAGCGGGCCGGCGACCTCGATCGTCTTGTTCATGATCCGCTCGTGGATCATGATCCGGGTGCCGCGCGTCAGGAAGCGCTTGTCGACCGGGAAGGCGGCCATGAAGGTGGCCCCCGCCGAATAGACCGCGACCTTGCCCAGGAACAGGAACTCGCGGCCTTCGAATTCGCGGAGCAGCCGGATGTCGTCGCCCATCAGCCGCGCGACTTCGGGATCGCCGCCCAGCGTGGAGATGGTGATGACGGTGGCAGTATCCCTGGGCGCATTGGCCAGCCCGTCACGGAAGCGCGCGTACATGTCGTGATCGACCGGGCCGCTGAGCGAAATATGGGGGCTGGCGAGCAGCGGGTAGTCGTGAATGGCGGCGCGGCGCGAATTGTCTTGTGTCGTGGATTGAGCTTGGTCGGACATGGGGTCCACTTTGCAGTCTGGCAGCGATGGCGTGGGAAAGGACGCGACAGCGCACCTCTCGCGCGCGGTTGCGGGGAAATGGCCGTGTCGGTGGCGCGGTGTACAGGCTGGCGTCAGTTGTCCGACGTCCACCGCGTCCCGAACCGCGTGTGGGGCGGATGGTTCCGCGGGGGCGGGGCGAAATGCCCAGCAGACGGGGACGCAAACCGCACGAGATACGGAGTATCTCAGATTTTTGTCTTGATGCCGGCCTGCTTCAATATCGCGTTTGCGGTGTGGCGTGACATGATCTTGCCATCTACCACGATCGAGGGAGATTGATCGGCGCATTGCCAGATTTCGTGATCGCCTTTCCCGGCGCGCAACCGGGGATAGCCATGCTCGCGGAGCAATTGCTTTACGCGATCGGAATAGCCCTACACCATCAATCAGGCGGCGACGGCGAAATCGCGTTCGTGATGTGCGACGATACGGATGCTGTGCGGCCCCGAAAGGCGGGCGGTATCGGCAATTAGCGCCGCATTTACATCGAGCAGATCGGGCAACATCTGCCCAATCTTCTCGGCCAGTGTCTCCAGCGTTTCTGCGTCGGCGGCGATGCCGGGGATGTCCGAATCGGATACATACCAGACCCTGGCTTCGGGGTCATATTCCGCACGGACCATCCACACGGTCATCGCCTCGTCCTTTGGTTTAGCCTCTGGGGATCAATATACCCGCTTCTTCGGCTTGATATACTCGATGTCGTCGGTGAGCGTATATTCATGCACCGGACGATATTCGATCGCGGTCTTGCCGTCCTTGCCGCCCCAGCCGTCGAAGCTGGCAACGGTGTGCTTCATCCATTCGGCGTCGTGCCGATCGGGGAAGTCCTCGTGCATGTGCGCGCCGCGGCTTTCCTTGCGGTTGAGCGCCGATCGGATCGTCACCAGCGCCTGGCCCATCAGATTGTCGAGCTCGAGCGTTTCGACCAGATCGGTGTTCCAGATCAGCGAGCGATCGGTGACGCTGACGTCCTGCAACCCGGCATAGATGGCGTCCATCTTGGCGACGCCCTCGGCCATCAGTTCGTCGGTGCGGAAGACGGCGGCGTGGCGTTGCATCGTCTTTTGCATGTCCGAGCGAAGCTTCGCGGTGGGGGTGCTGCCCTTGGCGTTGCGGAAATGATCGAGGCGGCTGAGCGACAGGTCCGCCGAATCCTTGGGCAAGGCGTTGTGCGGGGTGCCGGGCTTGAGCGTTTCCTTGATCCGCAGGCCAGTCGCGCGACCGAACACCACCAGATCGATCAGGCTGTTCGAGCCAAGGCGGTTGGCACCGTGGACCGACACGCAGGCTGCCTCACCGACGGCATACAGGCCGGGGACGACCGAATCGGGGTTGCCGTCCTTGGGACGCACGACTTCGCCGTGATAATTGGTCGGGATGCCGCCCATATTGTAATGAACGGTCGGGACCACCGGCAGCGGCTGGCGCGTGAGGTCGACACCGGCGAAGATCTTGCCCGTCTCGGTAATGCCGGGCAGCCGTTCGGCAAGCACGGCGGGGTCGATATGGTCGAGATGGAGGAAGATGTGATCGCCCTCCTTGCCGACGCCGCGCCCTTCGCGGATTTCCATCGCCATCGACCGCGACACGACGTCGCGCGAGGCCAGATCCTTGGCTGATGGGGCATAGCGTTCCATGAAACGCTCACCCTCGGAGTTGGTGAGGTAACCGCCTTCACCGCGCGCGCCCTCGGTGATCAGCACGCCGGCACCGTAGATGCCGGTGGGGTGGAACTGAACGAACTCCATGTCCTGCAGCGGCAGGCCGGCGCGAAGCACCATCGCGTTGCCGTCGCCGGTGCAGGTGTGCGCCGAAGTGGCCGACTGGTACACGCGGCCATAGCCGCCGGTTGCCAGCACGACCGAATGCGAGCGGAAACGATGGATGCTGCCGTCGTCCATGCACAGCGCGATCACGCCGCGGCAAACGCCGTCTTCCATGATCAGGTCGAGCGCGAAATATTCGATGAAGAAGTCGGCGTCGTACTTCAGGCTTTGCTGGTACAGCGCGTGGAGCATCGCGTGGCCGGTACGGTCGGCGGCGGCGCAGGTGCGCTGTGCGGGCGGGCCTTCGCCCATATTCTGCATCATGCCGCCGAACGGGCGCTGATAAATCTTGCCCTCGGCCGTGCGGCTGAACGGCACACCGGCATGCTCAAGCTCGTACACCGCCTGCGGTGCTTCGCGGCACAGATATTCGATCGCGTCCTGATCGCCCAGCCAGTCCGACCCCTTGACGGTGTCGTACATGTGCCAGGTCCAGTGATCGGGCCCCATATTACCGAGCGACGCGGCGATGCCGCCCTGCGCCGCGACGGTGTGGCTGCGCGTCGGGAAAACCTTGGTGATGCAGGCGGTCTTCAGCCCCGCCTCGGCAATGCCCATCGTGGCGCGCAGGCCCGATCCGCCCGCGCCGACGACGACGGCGTCATAGGTATGATCGATAATCTTATAGGCTTCGGTCATGCGGAAACTGCTCCGGCGGCGAACGCCAGCTTGAGGATCGAGAAGATCGCGATCGCCCCTGTGCCGATCGTGAAGAAGTTCAACAGCAGCATCAGCACCACGCGCGTTTCGGCGTGGCTGTAATCCTCGATCACCACCTGAAGGCCCAGGCGGAAATGATAGAAGACGCTGAGGACCAGCAACGCCATCGGGATCGCGGCCCAGGGTGAGCCGAGCCACGCCGAAACCGTTGCATGGTCAAGCTGAGGTAGTAGCGCGAGCGACACGATGAACCACAGCATTAGGGCCAGATTGCTGCCCGCCGTAACCCGCTGATGCCACCAATGGTGGGTGCCTTCTTTGGCGGAGCCAAGGCCCCGGACGCGACCGATGCTCGTTCCCGATGCCATCTTACTTCCCCATGACCAGATACGCCCAGAGCGCCAGCGTCGCGAGGACGGAAAATACCATCGTCGCCTTGGCGCTTGCCCGGTTGCGCTTGAGTTCGAAATTCGCGCCGGCATCCATGAACAAATGGCGCACGCCGTTGCCGATATGTTGGAACAGCGACCAGCTGAGCCCGATGCCCAGGATATAGCCCAGGATGTTCATCCGGCCATCGGCGAGGGTGAACCAATCCATGAACGCGGCGTAGCTTGCCTCGCCCGCGGCGGCGGTCGCGAGCCATGCGACCAGCAGCACCGTGCCGACCAGCGCCAGGCCGCTGCCCGTCGCGCGGTGCAGGATCGAGACCAGCATGTGCGGCCCCCATTTCCAGATCGACAAATGCGGGGATAGCGGACGGTTGGAAGGTCGTGTGGCCAAGGTGGGCTCCTTTTGCTTGGCTGTGCTAATGAAGATGTGCCGGGCATGTTGCAAGACGGCATCTCGACCGTGGCTAACCCCCTCTTAATAGATGACGCGCTAGCGAGAACCAAAGCTACGTGCGCTGGACACGTCGCGACAGGCATCGGGGGGCCGCAATTTCGTGAGCGACAAGGACAGCAACAGGGACAAGGACATGCCCGAACCGGGCGCATTGAGTGCCCAGGTGGAATTGGCCCGGCGGATGCGGTTGTTCGATCCCGACGGGACGATGGCGGGCTCGGCGCGCGAAGTATGGGCGGTGATCGAACCGCAAGCGCGCGCGATCGCCGAGGAATATTGGCGGCACTGGCAGCGATCCTTTGCCGATCACGGCAATTGGGCTCCGATCGAAGGCGATGCGATGGTCGCCGCCGGCGTGCAGTTCCTGCGAAATCGTTTTCTGGACACCCAGGGCCGCGAATGGATCGATTCGATCGAGCGTTCGGTCGCCGCTGCCTATCTTGTCGATGTGCCGCCGATGGCGCTGGTGTCGATGACCGCAGCGTCGGACAGGGTCGCGCTTGGCTTCCTGCTGGGCGCGATGGCTAGCGACGATCCGCGTCTGGCTGCCGGCATCGACACGCTGATGCGGCTGTCGGCGATGGAGATCGAGATTACCGTCGCGATGTATCGCGCGCATGTCGAGCACGGCAATGATCGCGCGCGAGAGCGGCTGGCGGGGGAGTTTCGGTCGAACATCGGGGCCAGCCTGGAGCATGCATCGCGCGAGGGTGAAGCGCTGCGGGCGCAGGCGCTGACGACATCGGCCTCGGCACGCGGCATGTTGGGCAAGGCGAGTGAAGTCGCCGCTGCCGCCGAACAATCGGCGGTGGCGATGCGCGAGGCTGCCGAAACCGCCGCCGGGCTGATCCGCGCGATCGAGGATGCGCGCGGCGAGGTCGAGGTCGCCGCCGAAATCGCCACGCGCGCATCGGCGCAGGCGGGCGCCGCGGTCGAGACTTCGGGCGTGCTGTCGGAACATGCCAAGTCGATCGAATCGATCCTGGGGCTGATCCGCGAAATCGCCGGGCAGACCAATTTGCTGGCGCTGAACGCGACGATCGAGGCAGCGCGCGCAGGCGATGCCGGGCGGGGTTTTGCGGTAGTGGCGCAGGAGGTGAAGAGCCTTGCGAACCAGACCGCGCGGGCGACCGACGACATCGCCTATAAGATCGCGGCGATCCAGTCTGCGACCCGATCGACCGTGGATACCAGCGTATCGATCCGCGCGACGGTGGCCGAGGTGCAGCAATCCGCCGAACGAATCCGCCACGCGATGGAGGCGCAGGCGCAGACGGTGACCGCAATCACCGCGGCAGTGGACGAAACCGCGCTGGCCGCCGACACCATGTCGACGACGATCGCAACGATTCGCGAGGAAACCGAAACCGTGGCGGCGGGAATCGACCGCGTCGGGCAGGGCTTCACGGTGTTGGACGGGCAATTGGGGACGCTGAAAAACAGCGCCGGTGAATTTGTGGCCAAGGTCGCGGCCTGATGGAGTGGATGTCGGATGGAACACAACGAACAGACGCTTGGTCGCTGGAGCGGGACCGATCGCGGAATCGCTGAGCGACTCCGCGATTATGATTGGGACGGCGCCTTGGTGCCGGCGGCGCATGAAGTGGCCGAGCTGCTCGAGGGCGAATATTACGGCATCTCGACGGCGTTCTGGCAGCATTATCTGTCGCTGCCGGCGTCGGCGCATGTCCGCGATCGATCGCAAGGGTCGCGGATGGAGCAGCAGCGCCGGCGAAGCGCGCATTATGCCCGGGTCAAATATGCCGATCCGACCGGCGATGAATGGGTGACGATCGCGCGCCAGCATGCCGATGATTCGCAGGCGGTTGGCATTCCGCTGCCGGCATTGCTGTCGGCGCTGGCGTTTGCGCATAGCGATACGCTCCGCCGGCTGGAAACCAAGCTGGGCGGCGATGCGGCTAGGATGCGGCGGCTGGGCGACGTCGTCCAGCGGCTGGCGTTGATCGAGGCCGACATCATGGCGACGCATCTGGAGCTGAACGATGCGCGGCAGGGGCGGGCGATGCGACAGGCCAATGCCGCGCGCTTCCGCGACGGAATCGCCGAATCGATCGCCGATGCATCGGCTGCGGGCAATCGGATTCGCGCGCAGGCGGTGTCGACCGCGGCATCGGCGCGCGGCATGCTGGGCAAGGCAAGCGAAGTCGCCGCCGCTGCCGAACAATCGGCTGTCGCGATGCGCGAGGCCGCCGAAACTGCCGTCGGCCTGATCAGCGCGATCGAACATGCACGGGTCGAGGTCGACGCCGCCGCCGAAATCGCGACCCGGGCATCGGCGCAGGCAAGCGCGGCGGTCGAAACGTCGAGCGCCTTGTCCGACCACGCCAAGTCGATCGAATCGATCCTGGGGCTGATCCGCGAAATCGCCGGGCAGACCAATTTGCTGGCGCTGAACGCGACGATCGAGGCGGCGCGCGCAGGCGATGCCGGGCGCGGCTTTGCGGTAGTGGCGCAGGAGGTGAAAAGCCTGGCCAACCAGACCGCCCGCGCGACCGATGATATTGCGGGCAAGATCGCCGCGATCCAATCGGCGACCCGATCGACGGTGGACAACAGCGCATCGATCCGTGTGACGGTGACCGAAGTGCGCGACAGTGCCACCCGGATCCGTCAGGCGATGGAGGCGCAGGCGCGCACGGTGACCGCGATCACTGCCGCGATCGACCAGACCGCCATGGCGGCCGATTCGTCATCGCTGACGATCGAGGCGATCCGCCACGATACCGAACAGGTGACGGGGGAGATCGACCGGCTCGAAATCGAGGTGGCGGCGGTCAATGCGCGGCTGGTGTCGCTCCAGGGCGCGGCGGACGAGTTTTCGAGTTCGGTCGCAGCGTAACCGCCACTTGCTCGTCCTGAAACTTTGCGTGCTGCGTCAAAGCGACTAAGCGCCGCACATGACCACACACATCCTGCTGACCGGCGCGAGCCGGGGCATCGGTGCGGCGATCGCGACCGCGTTCGATGCCGATCCGGGCGTTCGCATCGCCTGCCAATCGACCAGCGGCGATCTTGCCGCCGACTTTGCCGACCCTGCCGCTCCGGCTGACCTGTGGGCGCGTGCGCTCGATCGGCTGGACGGGCGGATCGACGTGCTGGTGAACAATGCCGGGGTGTTCGAGGATTCGCCGCTCGACGCCGATCACGCCGATTGGGTCGCCGCGTGGGAGCGGACGATGCGGATCAACCTGACCGCCAGCGCCGAATTGTGCCGGCTGGCGGTGCGCCATTGGCAGCAGAGCGGGCGCGAGGGACGGATCGTCAACATCGCCAGCCGCGCCGCCTATCGCGGCGACAGCCCCGCGCACTGGCATTATGCCGCGTCGAAGGCGGGGATGGTCGGCATGACCAAGACGATCGCCCGTGGCTATGCGCGCGAGGGCATTCTTGCCTTTGCGATCTGCCCGGGCTTCACGATGACCGGCATGGCCGAGGATTATCTGGCGAGCCGAGGCGGCGACAAATTGCTGGCCGACATTCCACTGGGGCGAGTCGCCGACCCGCAAGAGATCGCGACGATGGCGCGATTCTGTGCGATCGAGGCCCCCGCATCGATGACCGGCGCGGTGCTCGACGCCAATGGCGCGAGCTATGTACGATGAGTGATAGCTGGAAGATCACGCTGCCCTGCACCCGCGCCGAGGCCGAGGCGATCGACCCCGAGGGCGAGGCTTTTGCCGAATTCGGCGCGCCGCCGGTGCTGATGACTCGCGAGCTGACCGAGGACGATGTCGAGGATTGGGTGATCGAAGCCTATTTCCAGGACAAGCCCGGCGCGCGCGAGATCGCGGTGCTGCGCCGGCTGGTGCCGAGCGCGGCGGCGACCAAGGCTGCGCCCGAGCGGATCATCGAGGCCGATTGGGTGACGCTGAGCCAGGCGGGGCTCGATCCGGTGGTGGCCGGGCGATTCTATGTCCACACCAGCGCCAATCGCGGCGAAGTGCCGCCGGGCTTGCGCGCATTCCATATCGAGGCGGGGCTGGCGTTCGGCACCGGTCATCACGAGACGACCACCGGCTGTCTGCTGACGCTGGAGGCGATGCGCGCGCGCGGAACGGTGGTGCGGAACCTGATCGATGTCGGCACCGGCACCGGGCTGCTGGCATTTGCGGGCATGCATTTATGGCCCCATGCGCGCGCGACGGCATCGGACATCGACCCGATTTCGATCGACGTGACGCGCGAGAATGCGGCGGCCAATGGCGTCAGGATCGGGGCGGGGCCGGGCCAGGTGGCGCTGGCGGTGGCACCGGGAATGGCGCACGACCTGATCGAGCGGCGCGCGCCCTATGATCTGGTGCTGGCCAACATCATCGCCGCGCCGCTGATCGAGCTGGCCCCGGTGATCGCGGCGGCGGTGGCACCCGGCGGTACGGTGGTGCTGGCGGGGCTGCTCAATCGCCAGGCGGCGGATGTCGCGCGCGCCTATCGCCGCTACGGGCTGCGGCTGGCGGGGAAGGTGACGCTGGGCGATTGGCCGACGCTGCGGATGGTGCGGCGGGCGATTAGGTAAAGGGGGCTAACACTTCCATCATTCCCGCGCAGGCGGGGATCCATATTGGCTGACGGTTCCGCAGGAGCGGCGACGTTCGCCAATATGGATCCCCGCCTGCGCGGGGATGACGATTATGGCGAGGGAACGGCTTTCCTTTGAGCATAAGCCTGGGTGCCGCGATGAATCACCTCGTCGCCCTCGACGATCTGCGCCACCGGGATTGCGGGCAGCGGCAGTATCTCTTCGTACAGCGGCGCGAAATCGGTTTCGATCGTCAGCCGCAGCAATTCGTCGAAGCTGGGGATGACGAAGTAATTCTGCTGGAAATCGTCGATCCGATATTCGGTTCGCATCACCCGGCGCAGATCGAAGCCGATCCGGTTGGGGCTGGGATCATCGAGCGCGAACACGCTTTCGGCCGACGACGACACGATTCCCGAACCATAGATCCGCAGATCGCCGTCCTCGCGCACCAGCCCGAATTCGACGGTGTACCAATATAGCCGCGCAAGCTGGCTCAGCGCGCCGAGTTCGAGCGCGCGCTGGCCGCCACGGCCATAGGCTTCGAGATAATCGGCGAACACCGGATCGGCGAGCATCGGCACATGGCCGAACACGTCATGGAAAACGTCGGGCTCTTGCAGATAGTCGAGCTGGTCGGGGCGGCGGATGAAATTGCCCGATACGAAGCGGCGATTGGCCATGTGATCGAAAAACACGTCGTCGGGCACCAGGCCGGGCACGGCGATGACCTGCCAGCCGGTGAGCTTCATCAGCCGTTCGGACAATTCATCGAAGTTCGGGATGCCGCCTTCGGACAGTTTCAGCGCATCGAGCCCGCGCAGATAGGCTTTCGACGCGCGACCGGGCAGCAATTTGATCTGGCGGGCGTACAGCGTGTCCCACACCGCATGTTCTTCGGGCGTGTAGCGGTCCCAGCCCTGGGGGATGGTCCAGTCGGCGGATGCGCCCTGCGGCGGCTTTTCGAGGATGTGGGTTTGATCGGACATAGGCATGGCCCTAGCATGCACCTGCGATGACACGAAATAGCCAAGGGCAAGGTGGGTGGCGATCAACAGGCGGCGCGGCGGTGGCCGTGCTGTTGTTGCTGGCGGTGATCGGCTATGGCTATGTCGTTGCGGGGCTGGTGGCGGGGGCGGTGCCGGTGAACGCCGAGTGGCGCGAGCCGGCGCAGGGCATCGAGGTGTTCGTCGAGGATAATGGCGTGCATACCGGCATCGCGCTGCCCAAGGCGTTGCTGGCAGGCGCGCTCGACGGGCTGGTCGCGCCTGACGACATCGCCGATCCGCGCTTTGCCGCGCATGAATGGCTGGTGGTCGGCTGGGGCGACCGCGCCTTTTATCTTGAAACGCCGACCTGGGCCGATGTTCGCCCGGCAACCGTGGCGGCGGCGTTGATCGGCAGCGACCGGACAGTGCTGCATGTCGAGCATATCGCCCGGCCACGCGGCGGGCCGCAGGTGCGCGCGATTCGGCTGCGGCCACAGGAATTCGCACGGCTGGTGGCGTTCGTGCGCGCGAGCTTCGCCGGGGGGCAAGCGGTGCGCGGCTATGCGGCCTATGACGCCTTTTATCCCGCCAATGGCCGTTACAACGCGGCGCACCCCTGCAACGACTGGACCGGGGCCGCCTTTCGCGCGGCGGGGGTGCGGATGGGGGCGTGGACGCCGTTTTCACAGACGGTGATGTGGTGGTTATAGGCCCGCCGTCGAAGCTGCGGCTGCTCACCGAAGTGCCGCGCGCGGTGATCGGGGTCGGCGGACTGCCCTTTGCCCGCCGCGCGCTGATGAACGCGCCGCGCGGCGACGGGCGGCGGGTGATGCTGCTGCCCGGGTTGTTCAACGGCGACCGGTCAAACCTCGTGCTGCGGCGCTATCTTAAAGCGCTCGGCTATCGCGCCGACGGTTGGGGACTGGGGCGCAATTTCGGGCAGCGCGCGATCGGTGCCGATGGCGAGCGGCTGTTTTCGGCGATCGAGGCGATGGGCGGCGGCGAGCCGGTGACGCTGGTGGGAGTGAGCCTGGGCGGCATCATGGCGCGCATCGCGGCGCATCGCCACCCCGAGCTGGTGCGCGAAGTGGTGACGATCAGCTCGCCCTTTGCCGGGCCGCCGAGCGCCACCAATGTGTGGCGGGTGTACGAGCTGTTATCGGGCGTCCGCGTCGACGATCCCGAAGTGATCGCCTTTGCCGCGCTCGCCGCCGAGCATCCCCCGGTGCCCACCACCGCGATCTGGAGCGCCAGCGACGGCTTCGTCAACGGCGCGATCTGCCGCGACGATCGCTGCCGCTCGATCGAGATACGCAGCAGCCATGTATGGGTGCAGCACAACCCGCAGGTGCTGCGCGCGGTGGCAGGGGTGCTGGGCGGGGGCTGACGGATGCCCTGAACGCAAGGGCGGGGCGCTAGGTTCAAGATCGAAAAATATGGCCGTCAACTTTCGCCCACAGCACGAAGCCGCTGCGCGGCAGAGG
>NZ_JROH01000045.1 GCF_000786205.1 Sphingomonas sp. 37zxx
GGAGAGGGTTGGGTGAGGGCCTTCTTCTTCCGAAGCCCACGCCCAAGCCCAGGGCCTTTCTTCTTCTCCCCCGCCCGCGCTATGGCCCTTGCATGACCGATCTCCCCACGCCGCCCATCGCCCCGCAGCGCCCGCACAGCTTCACCGCGCACGGCCACACCATCGACGACAGCTTCGCCTGGCTCAAAGACCCCGGCTATCCGCAAGTCACCGACAAGGATGTCCTCGCCTATCTCGAGGCCGAAAATGCCTATCACGATGCGGTGATGGCGCCGCTGAAGCCGCTCGCCGACACGCTGTTCGCCGAGATGCGCGCGCGCATCAAGGAAGATGAATCGACCGTGCCGCAAAAGGACGGCGACTGGCTCTATTGGACCGATCACGAGGAAGGCGGCGAATATCGGCGCTGGTGGCGCAAGCCCGTCGCGGGCGGCGAGCCGCACCTGTTCCTCGACGAACCCGCGCTGGCGGCGGGCAAGGAATATTTCCGTCTCGGCGCGCTCTCGATCAGCCCCGATGCGCGGCTGATGGCCTATGCGATCGACGATAATGGCTCCGAACGCTTCGTGGCGCGGGTGCAGGATCTCACAACCGGCGAGCATCTGCCCGACGTGATTGAGGGGACGCTGGGCGAACTGATCTGGACCGCCGATTCGCGCGGATTCCTCTACACGCCGGCGAACGACCAATGGCGCACCGATCGGGTGATGCTGCACCGGCTGGGCGGGGCCGAAGACACGATGCTGTTCCACGAAGCCGATGAAGGCTTTCGCGTCGGCGTTGGCGAGACTCAGTCGCGCCGCTTCATCGTCATCGCCACCGGCGATCATGTGACCAGCGAAGTCTATCTGCTCCCCGCCACCGACCCCACCGCGCCGCTGCAACTGGTTGCGCCGCGCCAGGTCGGCCGCGAATATGATGTCGACGAGCATGACGGCATGTTGTTCATCCACACCAACGATACCGATCCCAATTTCCGGCTGGTCACCGCCTCGATCGAGGCACCCGCCGAATGGACCGAACGGATCGCGCCCAGCCGCGACTTCTATATGACCGGCATCGAATGTTTCGCGGGTTTCTTCGTGGTCGAGGGGCGCGAGGACGGCCTCGATGTGATCGAGATCCACCGCTATGACGGCAGCGAGCCGACGCGGATTCCCTTCCCTGAGGCAAGCTATGTCGCGGGCGTCGGCGACAATCCCGAATATGATGTGCAGATGCTTCGTCTGGGCTATGAATCGATGGTCACGCCGGGGACCGTGTATGATTACGACATCGCCAGCGGCGGCCTGACCACGCTCAAGGTTCAGGAAATCCCCAGCGGCTATGATCCGGCGAAATACGCCACCGAACGCCTCAAGATCACCGCGCGCGACGGGACGCAGGTGCCCTGCTCGATCGTCTATCCCGCCGATTTCCCGCGCGACGGCACCGGCAAGCTCTATCTCTATGCCTATGGCGCCTATGGCTATGCGGTGCCGCCGGGCTTTTCGACCAGCCGGATGTCGTTCCTCGATCGCGGCGTCGCCTTCGCCATCGCGCATATCCGCGGCGGCGATGACCTGGGCCAGCAATGGTATCTCGACGGCAAGCTCGAAAAACGCGCCAACACCTTCGACGACTTCGTCGATGTCGCCAAGGGGCTGATCGAGCTGGGCTTCACCGCGCCCGGCAATATCGCGATCGCCGGGCGTTCGGCGGGGGGCGAGCTGATGGGCGCGGTCGCCAATTCGGACCCCGATCTGTGGGGCGTGGTCGTCGCCGACGTGCCGTTCGTCGACGTGCTCAACACGATGATGGACGCCAGCCTGCCGCTCACGCCGGGCGAATGGCCCGAATGGGGCAATCCGATCGAGGACAAGGCAGCGTTCGAGCTGATCCGCAGCTATTCGCCCTACGACAACATCAAGCCGCAGTCCTATCCGCCGATGTGGATCGGCGGCGGCCTCAACGATCCGCGCGTGACCTATTGGGAGCCCGCAAAATTCGCCGCGAAACTGCGCGCGACCAAGACCGACGACCATGTGCTGGTGCTCAAGACCAATATGGGGGCAGGGCATGGCGGCAAATCGGGCCGCTGGGAGAGTTTGCGCGAGGCGGCGGAAGAGAATGCCTTTGTGCTGTGGCAATTGGGGGCGGAGAAGGCGGCGTGAATGGCCCTTCTTCCCCCCTCCCGCTTGCGGGAGGGGCCGGGGGTGGGCCTGAAAGAAGCGAAGTGCGCCGCCCGTGGACGGCCCCACCCCTAACCCCTCCCGCAAGCGGGAGGGGGATTTCGCTCACCCTACTCGTCACCGGCGCGATCGCAGCGACCGGCTTCGCCCCGCTAAACCTGTTCCCGCTCACGCTGATCGGCCTCGCGATCCTGCTCTGGCTGGTCCACGAAGCCCCCACGATGCGCGCGGCATTGTGGCGTGGCTGGATGTTCGGGCTGGGCCATTTCACCGTCAACGGCAACTGGATCCAGCACGCCTTTGATTTTCAGGACAAGATGCCGCCGCAGCTTGGCTATATCGCGGTCGTGCTGCTCGCGGTGTATCTCGCCATCTATCCGATGATGGCGGCGGGGCTTGCCTGGCGGCTGGCATCGCCGCGCGCGGTGGGCGATGCCGCGACCCCGCCCGGCGGCAGCTATGTGCTGGTGTTCGCCGCCGCATGGATCGTCACCGAATGGCTGCGCGCAACGATGTTCACCGGCTATGCCTGGAACCCGATCGGCGTCGCGTGGATGCCGCTGATCGGCATCGCGCAGATCGCCGCGCTGATCGGCACCTATGCACTGTCGGGGGTTACCGTCGTGCTGGCGGGCGCGCTGCTGCTGCTTGGCCATCGCCGCTGGCGGATGCCCGCCGCCGCCGTCGCCACGGTCGCGCTCGCCGCATTGGTCGCGTGGCAGCAACCGCCCCCCGCGCTCGACGGCCCCGATGCCCCGCGCGTGCGCGTCGTTCAGCCCAATATCGGGCAGGAGGCGATGAACGACGGCGATTTCGAACCGAAATTGCTCGCGGCGATGATCGCGCAATCGGGCGGGCCACAGCCCTATCCGCGATTGGTGGTATGGCCCGAAGGCGCGGTGAATTACTTCCTCGAACATGGCTATCCGCCCGAATGGTATTGGAAGGGGCAACCCGCCGACATCCGCGCCGCCATCGCCTCGACGCTTGGCCCGCGTGACATCGCGCTGGTCGGCTCGACCGCACTGGACTTCGATCCCAGCGGTGAACTGACCAATATCGGCAACAGCATCTATGCGATCGGGCCGGACGGCGCGCTCGGCCCCCGGCGCTACGACAAGGCGCATCTGGTGCCTTATGGCGAATATCTGCCGCTGCGCGATCTGCTTGCCCCGCTCGGCCTGGCGCGGCTGGTGCAGGGGGAGATCGATTATCTCTCGGGGCCGGGCCCGCGCAGCCTGACGGTGCCGGGCTTCGGCAATGTCGGGATGCAGATCTGCTATGAGATCATCTTTTCGGGGCAGGTCGTCGATCGCGCCAACCGCCCCGACATCCTGTTCAACCCCTCGAACGATTCGTGGTTCGGGCGCTGGGGGCCGCCACAGCATCTGGCGCAGGCGCGGATGCGCGCGATCGAAGAGGGGCTGCCGATCCTGCGCTCCACCCCCACCGGGATTTCGGCGGTGATCGACGCGCAAGGCCGGCTGCTCGCCAGCGTGCCGCACCAGACCGCAGGGGCAGCCGAAGTGCCGATGCCGCGCCCGCTGCCGCCGACACTCTTCGCGCGCGTCGGCAATGCGATGGCGTTCCTGGTCGCCGGGCTGCTGCTGCTGGTCGCGATTGCCATTCGGCGGCGGGAGCGTTAAAGGCGGATATAACGATAGCTTTATATCTTGAAGTCCCGCCCTCTGGGCCGGTCAGACGATTGAGGAACTGCATGCGCGCCAACTATCTTTTTACCTCCGAATCGGTTTCCGAAGGCCATCCCGACAAGGTTGCCGACCAGATTTCGGACGCGATCGTCGATCTGTTCCTGTCGAAGGATCCCGAGGCGCGGATCGCCTGCGAGACGATGACGACGACCCAGCTCGTCGTGCTGGCGGGCGAAATCCGCTGCAAGGGCGTGTATGAAGACGGCAAATGGGCCGATGGCGCGCTGGAAGAGATCGAGCGCACGGTGCGCAACACCGTCCGTGAAATCGGCTATGAGCAGGAGGGGTTCCACTGGAAGACCTTCCGCTTTGAAAACAACCTGCACGGCCAGTCGGCGCATATCGCGCAGGGCGTCGATGCCAGCGGCGAAAAGGACGAAGGCGCGGGCGATCAGGGGATCATGTTCGGCTATGCCGCCAACGATACCCCCGATCTGATGCCGGCGACGCTGTACTACAGCCACAAGATCCTCGAGCAGATGGCCGCCGATCGCCACTCGAAAAAGGCACCCTTCCTCGAGCCCGACGCCAAGAGCCAGGTCACGCTTCGCTACGAGGGCAGCACGCCGGTCGCCTGCACCGCGATCGTCGTGTCGACTCAGCACGCGCCGGGCTATGACACCGGCGCGAAGGAAGCCGAGCTTCACGCCTATGTGAAGTCGGTGGTCGCGCAGGTGATCCCCGCCGAATTGCTGTCGGACGAGACCGTCTATCACATCAACCCCACCGGCAGCTTCGAAATTGGCGGCCCTGACGGCGACGCCGGCCTCACCGGGCGCAAGATCATCGTCGACACCTATGGCGGTGCCAGCCCGCATGGCGGCGGCGCGTTCAGCGGCAAGGATCCGACCAAGGTCGATCGCTCGGCAGCGTACATCACCCGCTATCTCGCCAAGAACATCGTCGCGGCTGGCCTCGCGCAGCGCTGCACCATCCAGCTCGCCTATGCGATCGGTGTGGCCAAGCCGCTGTCGCTCTATGTCGATACCCACGGCACCGGCACCGTCGGCGACGATGTGCTCGAAGCGGCGATCGGCCGGATCGAGGCGCTCGGCGGTCTCACCCCGCGCGGCATCCGCACCCATCTCGGCCTCAACAAGCCGATCTATCGCAAGACCGCAGCCTATGGCCATTTCGGTCGCAAGGCAGAGGGTGATTTCTTCACCTGGGAGCGCACCGACCTGATCGACGCGCTGAAGGCCGAACTGGCCTGAACCTAAATCTGGGCCGCCGCAGCGCTGCGGCGGCCTGGCCTCTTCGTCATTCCCGCGAAGGCGGGAATCCATAGGCACAGCCTCGCTCATGGATTCCCGCCTTTGCGGGAATGACGACGGGAATGCATCAGTATAAAGCCCTCAGGCTTTACCACTTGCGTGTGGCCCGCGCTTCAAGCCGGCCCCAGCGCCCCGCCAGGCAGCACCAGCCGCACTTCCAGCCCGCCGTCATGCCAGACGCGCTCGAGCGTGCCGCCCAATTGGCGGATGGCGCTGGTTTCGATCAGCTTCGATCCGAACCCCGCCGGGCGATCGCCCGCCCCGATCGGCGGCCCGCCCTGCTCGCGCCACAGCAGCTCGAACGTGCCGTCATCACCCGCGATACAGTCGAGCGTCACCCAGCCATCATGCCCCGACAGCGCACCATATTTGGCGGCGTTGGTAGCCAGCTCATGATAGATTAGCGACAGCGGCGTGGTCGCGCGATCGTCGATCGGCGGGTTCGCTCCCGATACGCGCACGCGCGGCGCTTCGCCGATCCGATACGGCTCGAACAAGGTGGCCAGCAGCCCGTGCAGCGTCACCGGCGCGCCATCGCCATCGGCCCCGCGCGGCCGCACGAAATCATGCGCCCGGCCCAGCGCCGCCACGCGGTCCAGCAAGCTGGCGGGCAGCGCCGCTCCCTGGTCCACCCCGCGCGATGCCGCGTGGATCAGCCCCGATACCACCGCGAAGATATTCTTGATCCGATGGCTGAGTTCATTCGAGATCAGCTCGCGCTCCTCGATCGCCAGGCGATAGCCATGCGTATCGGTCGCGGTGCCGAACCAGTTGATCACCTGGCCGCTATCGTCGTGAAACGGCACCGACCGGATCACCGCCCAGCGCGGCTCGCCGGCGGCGTTGATGATCCGCAACTCGCATTCAAATGCCTCGCCCGTCGCCCTGGCTTTTTTCCAACGCCCGGCGATCAGTGCATGATCGTCGGGATGGACCACGCTCAGAAACGCCTCGGGCCGATCGAGGGCGATCGTGCGTCCGGTCGCCTCGATCCAGCGCTGGTTGATCCACAGGGGAATGCCCTCGGGGTCCGAAGCCCACACCAGATGCGGCAGCGCGTCGGCCAGCGAACGAAGCCGCGCCTCGCTTTCGCGCAGCGCCTTGTTCTCGCGGCGGGTATGTAGGATCGCCGCGACGCTGGCGGCCAGGGTCGTCAGCCCCTGCGCCTGGAGCGGCGTCAGCCCGGCACGCGGCACGGTATCGAGCACGCACAGCGCCCCCAGCGGCACCCCCTCGGCGGTCAACAGCGGCGCGCCGGCATAGAATCGCAATTGCGGATCGCCGGTGGCGACCGGATAATCGGCATAGCGCGGGTCGCTGTTGGTATCGGGGACGACGAAAACGCCCGTCCCCTTGATCGCCTCGGCGCATAGCGACGTCGATCGCGGCGCGCCCGACATATCGTTGCCGGTTTTCGACAAATGCCGCTGGCTATGCTCGTCGATCAGCGTGACCATCGCGATCGGCGCATCGGTCAGCGCTGCTGCGAAGCTGGTGATCGTGTCGAACCGTTCATCGCCCTCGAACGTGACCAGGTCATGGGCAACAATCGCGGCACGGCGGGTGGCTTCGTCAAACAGCGTCGAATCCGATGGCGAAGTGGTGCCGTGCAAAAATCCCCCTGGCTCCGCGCACAAGCTCGGCGCGGCAATCGCGATCTGGCTATGATGCGAAGCTAACGCAATGGAACCCGAGAATAATAGCCCGCCCCATCGGTGCTGCCGCGCCTAGGACGGCATTTCGCACGGCTAGTTGCAGTAAAAAACCACGCCTATGCCACGCGCGGCACGATCCGATCAATCTCGGCACCTTCGCGGCGGCGCACTTCCTCAAGGTCATAGCTGTTCTGCAACCGCAGAAAAAACCCCTCGGACATCTGGAGATAGCGCGTAAGCCGCGCGTCGATCGCGGCATCGACCGCGCGCGTCGCCGCCAGCAGTGCATCCAGTATCTGGTAATCGATCCCGGTGCCCGCAGCCACTTCGCCCAGCGGAATGTCCGACCCGATCAGGAAGTCCTCGCGCAGTACGTCGCCAGGGTGGACATTGTCCAACCGGTCTTCATCCGCGATGGTAATCCTCGATCCGGACATCGTCCGCGCCTCCGTCCCGCCAGCGGAAGGTGATCCGCCACTGGTCGTTGATACGAATGCTATATCGCGGCGGCGTGTGATTGTTCAACTGTTCGAGCCGATTTCCGGGCGGGACGCGCAAATCCTCGAGCCGATCGGCAGCGTCGAGCATCCGCAGCTTGCGGCGCGCGGTTTGCTGGATGTCAGGCGGCAACTTGCGACTGCGCCCGCCGAGATGGATGCGCTCGGTTTCGGGATCGGCGAAGGCGTGGATCATTTTGATAAAGCCAGCAGAACGTCAAGCCTTTGCCATTCCGTGTCGTTCGGCCGTTTCGCGCGCCAGAACCGCAATCCGTTGACGTTTGTGCCGGTGATAGCTCCGGCTGCACCTGATGGACTTGCGTGCTCCGTCCCGTCTTCGGCGACCCATCGGCCATCATCGATAGATGCGGTGTATCTTTGTCCTTGGTAGATCGCGCGTAAGCAGGTTCCATGCGGAAGGTCACCGTACCGCGTAACGAACGGCTTTTTATCAGATCCAAGGTTGATAGGCCTGCGGCGCTTTGCGGTGACAACAACCTTATTAGCGGGAGGGGCTGCAGCAAGGTCATCGGGCGAGACTTCATCATCTAAGCCCAACAGCGACCGAAGCACCTCGTTGTAACTATGTTCTTCGTTTGCGCGCCTTACGGTGAGCGCTTTGAACACCTCAAAATCAATGTCAATCTGCATAGCGCCTTCCGAACGCAACGGGCTATAGTGCTATACGCACTATCCGTCAACGCCGCCCCTGGCCCGGCAACCCCGCCTTGGTCTTCGCCTGCTTCCCGTACCGCGTCTTGCGAGTCCCAGGCTTGCCTTCGTTCGATCGACCCATGATCGGTGCCTTCTTCTGGTGATCGGCCAGCCCCAGTTCCTCGGCCTCCAGGCTGCGGATTTCGTCGCGTAGCCGCCCGGCGGTCTCGAACTCCAGGTCCGACGCCGCCTTGCGCATCTGCTTTTCGAGATCCTCGATATAAGCGCGCAGATTATGCCCCACCATGTGCGGGCGGTTCTCGTCGATCTCGATCAGTACGCCGTCCTTCGATGCGACATGCGCGATGATGTCGCCGATGTTGCGCTTGATCGTCGTCGGGGTGATGCCGTGCGCGGTGTTGTAGATCACCTGCTTCTCGCGCCGGCGATCGGTTTCGTTGAGCGCGCGCTCCATGCTGCCGGTGATCCGGTCGGCATAGAGGATCACCCGCCCGTCGACGTTGCGCGCCGCGCGCCCGATCGTCTGGATCAGCGACGTCTCCGATCGCAGGAACCCTTCCTTGTCGGCATCGAGGATCGCCACCAGCCCGCATTCGGGGATGTCCAATCCCTCGCGCAGCAGGTTGATCCCCACCAGCACGTCATACACCCCCAGCCGCAAATCGCGGATCAGCTCGATCCGCTCGAGCGTCTCGACGTCCGAATGCATGTAGCGGACCTTCAAGCCCGCCTCGTGCATATATTCGGTCAGATCCTCGGCCATTCGCTTGGTCAGCACCGTCACCAGCGTGCGATATCCCGCCTCGGTCGTCTTCTTGGCCTCGACGATCAGGTCCTGCACCTGCTCCTCGACCGGCTTGATCTCGACCGGCGGGTCGATGAGGCCGGTGGGGCGGATGACCTGCTCGACGAACACGCCGCCGGTCTGCTCCATCTCCCACCCGCCCGGCGTCGCCGACACGCACACCGTCTGCGGCCGCATCGCGTCCCATTCGTTGAAGCGAAGCGGGCGATTGTCGATGCAGCTTGGCAGGCGAAAGCCATATTCGGCCAGCGTGATCTTGCGCCGGTGATCGCCGCGCGCCATCGCGTTGATCTGGCCGATCGTCTGGTGGCTCTCATCGACGAACAGCAGCGCATTCTCGGGCAGATATTCGAAGAGCGTGGGCGGCGGCTCGCCGGGCATCCGTCCGGTCAGGAAGCGGCTGTAATTTTCGATCCCCGCGCAAGATCCGGTGGCGGCGATCATCTCGAGATCGAAATGCGTCCGCTGCTCGAGCCGCTGCGCCTCCAGCAGCCGCCCCTCGGCATGCAGCTCCTTCAGCCGCTCTTCCAGCTCATGCTTGATCGCGAAGGTCGCCTGTTTCAGCGTCGGCCCCGGCGTCACATAATGGCTGTTGGCATAGATGCGGATCGAATTGAGGCTCGCTACCTTCGCCCCGGTCAAGGGATCGAACTCGACGATCTCCTCGATATCGTCGCCAAAGAAGCTGATCCGCCACGCGGTGTCGTCATAATGCGACGGGAACACCTCCAGGCTGTCGCCGCGCACGCGAAACGCCCCGCGCGAAAACGCCGCGTCGTTGCGCTTATATTGCAGCGCCACCAGCTTGCGGATGATCTCGCGCTGGTCGACCACCTGGCCCTTTTTCAAATCGAAGATCATCGCCGAATAGGTTTCGACCGACCCGATGCCATAGATGCACGATACCGACGCGACGATCAGCACGTCGTCGCGTTCGAGCAGCGACCGCGTCGCCGAATGGCGCATCCGGTCAATCGCCTCGTTGGTCGAGCTTTCCTTCTCGATATAGGTGTCCGATCGCGGCACATAGGCCTCGGGCTGGTAATAGTCGTAATAGCTGACGAAATATTCGACCGCGTTCTCGGGGAAGAACGACTTGAACTCGCCATAGAGCTGCGCCGCCAGGATCTTGTTGGGTGCAAGGATCAGCGCGGGGCGCTGCAATTCCTCGATCATCTTGGCCATGGTGAAGGTCTTGCCCGAACCCGTGACCCCCAGCAGCACCTGATCGCGCTCGTTCGCGCGATTGGCCGCGACCAATTCGGCGATCGCGGCAGGCTGATCCCCCGCCGGCTCATATTCGCTGACCAGCTTGAACGGCCGCCCCCCTTCCGCCTTGGGCGGGCGCGCGGGACGATGGGGGACAAAGCTCTGCCCGGTATCGGGTTCGGCCAGGTTGGTACGGATCTGGATCGCCATATGTTCCGCAATATGAGGGCGATGGCGGGTGAGGACAATGGCGGGGCGGGGGCGGGGCGGGGGTGTTGCGCCGCCGGGTTTTAGCGACCGCTTTTTTTCGCGTTGACCTGCCAAGGCACACCCTCGGCGGCCAAGTCATTCATCGTCGGTGCGATGCAGGCCTGCATTTCCTCTATCGTCCGCACCTTTGGAACACAGGCGAGCACGGCGTTACAGACAGCATCATCCAACGCAGGATCGCCGCTGCGCCGCTTGTAGACGCAATGGGTGGTGCCAGTTTTACGGTCCAGCTTTGTCGTCATCCGCAGCCGCTTTAGCCGCTCCGCACGTTGTCCGGTGACAATGATGTCGTCTGGTGCCGCTGGTGGCGGCGACGTCTGCATCAGGCAAAGCATCGCAAGGAGGATCATCGCTTTCGGCCGAACATGTGCACCAGGCGTAATCCCAGGTTATCGATGCCCGGGTTCTGTCTGGAAAACATCTGGCGGTGGCTGAAATGCTCCCACGTCGCCTCGATCGCCCAACGCCTGTTTAATCGTACCCCGATGGATGCGTTGGGATTGAAGAGCACTTGCGAGCCGAACGAGGTGCGTGTCTGATAAATATCGTACCGCCGGAGCGCTTCACCGATGGCTAGACCAGGCTCGAATGGATCGGGTGTGAAGCGATAGCCGTTATGGATTGTGAGGCCGATGCCGATCTGGCCATAGACCCGCTGTTGCAGGATGTGCTGTCGCCATTCCGCACCGACGCTGGCAAAGCTGGTGCGTCCAGCGGTGTTGATCTGCACTTTGCCTGTCAGGCGCGGCTTCAACGCAAACCGTAAGGGGCTGGTGCGGTAGACCAGCTGTATATCGACCGTTCCATCCTCCTCGCTGCCTTCATATATCTGGCCATCGGGCAGCTCGGGCAGGTCGAATATCAGCTTTCCTCCCAGCGGGTGAAAATTCGAGCCGTGTTCGACTATGCCAATGGCAATTTCCGGTCCCGCCCATTGCGTCGTGTCGGAAAGCTGCTCTTGCGCCACCGCTGATGTGGAGGCGAGCGCGATCACTGCGCCAAGGACTCCCTTTCGGTACACCATGGTAATTCCCCTCAAGGTGGTTGTCGCGCGATCGGTGTCAATGATGTATGAGGGTAATATATTTTCGTCAAACAGAAAGAAATAGGTGTCTGGGAAATATTTTCTCCCATCGGGCAAGGCGCGGGTCTGCCGTCGTGTGGGCGTCGCATTCTTGTTGGTCGCGGCATTGTGGGGATTGGCTGCGGCAGCGCAGGCTATCGTCCCGGGATGGTCATTGTCGTGCAGCGATGAAGATGGATGCCGTCAGGCTACCAACCTCGTGAGCCTCCTTCCGGAAAAGGAGCAGGCGCTGCTGTTGAACCATCCTGACGCCGAAACGCGCTTTGCGACCTATGTCGCGCGGCCGTCGGTGCATGTCGGTTTGGCAGCCCTCACGCTGGTCGATGAAGGATTTCTGATATTTCTGTTTGTGGCGGTCGGGTTGACGCTGCGTCGCCTTGGCGAGCGCGGCGAACATGTGCTGGCGCGCGCGCTCCCCTGGCTGAAACGCGGTGCGTTTGCCG
This sequence comes from Sphingomonas sp. 37zxx, assembly GCF_000786205.1. Taxonomy (GTDB): domain Bacteria; phylum Pseudomonadota; class Alphaproteobacteria; order Sphingomonadales; family Sphingomonadaceae; genus Sphingomonas. The sequence continues at coordinate 11,796 of NZ_JROH01000045.1, forward strand.
CGATACTCTGGGCAATTGCACAGCCGTTGACGGACAGTTTGCGGGCGATGTTGCTGTACCCGGGCACGCCGAGCGGAGCGTCGTGGTTCATCGGTATCGACCTCACCGTTGCCGGGCCGGCGTTGCTGCTCGCCATTGCAGCCTATGCAACCGCTTGGGCGCTGGAGGCGGGTGTCCGCGCGGAACGTGACCTGGCCGATTTTGTCTGATGCCGGTTGTCGTCAATCTCGATGTGATGCTCGCCCGGCGCAAGGTCCGGTCCAAGGAATTGGCCGAAGCGATCGGCATTACGGAATCAAACCTGTCGTTGCTCAAGTCGGGCAAGGTGAAGGGTGTGCGCTTCTCCACCCTCGCTGCGATTTGCCGTTACCTCGGCTGTGAACCGGGTGATATTCTAGCCTATGAGGTTTCCGACGATGATCTTCGTCCGGGAACTGATGAATAACAGCCCAGGGCTTCCTGCGACGACGCGAAAGTCGCTGGCGTTGGGAAGCCGGCTGCTTGCCCTGTGGACTGGCCAGATTGCTCGCCGCGAGCGCGTTTCGCTATATCGGCGCGCGGCTCCAACCCCCGCTGTCCTACAAACCCTCGCCCCGATACACTCCCCCCATGACCACGCTTCCCCACCCCCCACCAGCATCGCGCTCCAACCACGCGGGAAAGGGCAACCCACGGGGTACGTAGTGTAGCTTTTGTAGCCTTCCGAGCCTTCGCCACCCCCGCGACTCGCCGAATCACCGCCCCTCGACACATCGCGATCGCGCGCTAGTCTTCGGCCCACAACCACCCGGGGGAATCCACATGCGCCATCTGCTCGCCGCCACCGCCTTTCTCGCGCTCGCCGCCACGCCGGCGCTCGCCGAGCCCGATTACGCCCCCGCAGTCCGCGCCGATTACGACAAGCAGCTCGCCAGCCTGTTCGACTGGTTCCACCGCAACCCCGAATTGTCGTTCAAGGAGGTGAAGACCTCGGCCCGCATGGCGCAGGAATTGCGCGCGATCCCCGGCATCGTCGTGACCGAAAAGGTCGGCGGCACCGGCGTGGTCGGCGTCATGAAGAATGGCGACGGCCCGGTGGTGATGATCCGCGCCGATATGGACGGGCTGCCGGTCGAGGAGAAATCGGGGCTGGCGAACGCATCGAAGGTGCGCCAGGTCGGCGTCGACGGCGTCGAGGCCCCGGTGATGCACGCCTGCGGCCATGATACCCACATCACCTCGATGGTGGGCACTGCGCGGCGACTCGCGGCGATGAAGGATCGCTGGCAGGGCACGATCGTGTTCGTCGTCCAGCCCGCCGAAGAGCGCGTCGGCGGCGCGCGCGCGATGGTGGCCGACGGGCTCTACACCCGCTTCCCCAAGCCCGATTATGCGCTCGCGCTGCACGTCGGTGCCGAGCTTGGCTCGGGCAAGGTGACGGCATCGACCGGCATCCAATATTCCTCGTCCGATTCGATCGACATCACCGTCCCCGGCATCGGCGCGCACGGTGCCAGCCCGCATCAGGGCAAGGATCCGATCTACATGGCGTCGCAACTGGTGATCGCGCTCCAGGGGCTGATCAGCCGTGAGCGCCAGCCTTTGGTGCCCGGCGTCATCACCGTTGGCGCGTTCAATGCGGGCCTGAAGCACAATATCATCTCCGACGAAGCACGGCTGCAAGTGACGGTGCGCGCCAATAGCGAGGAGGAACGCAAGCGGCTGATCGACGGCATCCGCCGCGTGGCGCGCGGGGTGGGCGAGCTTAACGGTATGGCGGCGGACAAGATGCCCGTGGTCAAGGTGATCGAGGGTACGCCGACGACGATCAACGATTCGGCACTGGCCGAGCGGCTCAACGCGGTGATGGTGCAGGCGCTGGGCCAGGAAAATGTCGAACCGTTCCGGCAGACGGGCATGGGGGCCGAGGATTTCGCCTATTTCGTCCAGCCCGATAGCGGGGTGAAGGGCTATTATTTCGCGGTCGGCGGCACCCCGCAGGCGGCGCTCGACGCGGCCAGGGCGGGCGGCCCCAAGATCGGCTCGCACCACAGCCCCGAATTCAAGGTCGCGCCCGAACCCGCGATCGTCACCGGCACGATCGCGATGACCGCGGCGGTGCTCGATTTGATGAAGCCGGGCGGCTAGCGAAGGGGTGGCATCCGGGGGAAGTCAAACCCCCCGCTTGCGCTGGATCAGTTGGTCGAGCACCGCGCCGTCGATGTCGGTATTGATCTGCACCCACAAGGGCAGGTGATCCGATAGCTGATAGGTGAACTGGTCCTTGGTCAGGTCAGGGAACAGCGGCTTGTGATCGCTGGCGTAGAAATCGAGCACCCCGCCGGCCAGCGTGAAATCATCGCCATGATGCCCGAAGTGCATGATCTGGTCATAGCGTTTGTCGCGCGCGAGGTTCGATCCGAACTCGTCCTTCAGCAGCGCCTTGGGGATGGTGAGCCCGGTCGAGGTCAGGGCGGCAAAGGTCGCGCTTTGCCGGCTGGGAATGTTGAAATCGCCCATCACGATCCAGTCGATGTCCTCGCGGGCCTTGTCCTTGATCTTGCCGTCGATCCAGTTCGCCAGCCCCTGAATTTCGGCGGCGCGCGCGGCGATGCCGTTGCCCCAGCGGACATGCACCGTCAGCGCGATAAAGTCGTAATTGCCCGCCCGGAACGAGGCATAATAGGGTGCCCGCCACCAGCTGGCATCGCTCAGATACTCGGTGCCGCGCTTCGCCCGCGGAGGACTTGCCTCGGCTGCCAGCCCGTTGAAAATGCAGGCGCGGCTGTCGAAGACGTAGCAGATGCGTTCGCTGTTGCCGCCATCGTCGGTGATCGCGTCCGAATACACCGCGTCCCAATACGGCCCTAATATCGGCAGGATTCGCTGCAAATCCTGCAGATTGTCGCGCGTCTCGACGATGCCGACCAGATCGAATTGGCCGATGATCTCGGCGATGTAATGAATCGCCGCCTGAGTCCGCCGCTTTTTGCCAAACTCGCGAATGTTCCAGGTCGCGATATTGAGCGTTTCGTCGAGCTTCGACGGCGGGATGCCAGCGGTGTCGATCCGTTTACGCAGCAGCTTGAGCCCCTCGGCGATCTCCAGGCTGACATTGCCGTGAAACATCCTGCCCGCTCCCCCGAACCGAGCGGCGATATAGCATGAAGCGCGGCTTCAGGGGAGCGTCGTTACGTCCGCGTTGGTTGCACAGCGGGTCAATCGCGCCTCGTCGAGCGCCGTATTTGCCGCGCCGATCGGCGGCACGGTGACCGCGCTGCCCACCGCCACCGGGGTGAAGCGCGCGGGGTCGATGCCGCTGCACCGCATCAGCGCGGACAGCATGCGCGGCGGCGTGTCGCGCGCCTCGCTCGACAGTTTGAACGTCCCCCAATGGATCGGCAGCGCAAAGGGCTGGCCCAGCCGATCGCGCACCTGAATCGCCTGGGGCGGGCCGATATGATTGTCGGTCGCCATCTGCCCCGGCGCGAAGCGGAACGCGCCGATCGGCAGGATCGCGAAACGCACCGGCCCCAGCGCCGCCGCTTCGCCCGGCCATTGCCCGTCGCCAAAGCCGGTGTCGCCGGCAAAGAACAAATTGCCGCCGGGCAGGGTGACGACGAAGCTCGACCATAAGGCGCGGTTGCGATCGCTGAACCAGCGGCTGCCCCAATGATGGTTGCGCGTCACCGCAACCTCGATCCCGGGCCGCAACGCCATCCGCTGCCCCCAGTCGAGCCGCCGCGCGGGCACGCCGACCTGGCCGATCACGCTGTCATTGCCCAGGCTGGTGACGATCACCGGCCGGTCACGCTGCCACAGCCGCTTCAGCGTCGCCTGGTCGAGATGGTCGTAATGATTGTGGCTGACCAGCACCAGGTCGATCGGGGGCAAATCGTCAAAGGCGATGCCCGGCACCGTCACCCGGCGCGGCCCGAAGCCCAAGGGGCCGGCGGTGTCGCTCCACACCGGATCGGTGAGGATATTGAGCCCCTGTGTCTGCACCAGGACCGTTGCATGGCCGACCCAGGTGGCGACCATCGCCTGCCCCGCCACGCGCGGCGCGGGCTTTGCCGGCCGCACCGGCACGCTGGCCGGCCATGCCGCATCGCCTTCGCCGGTGATCCGCTTCATCAGGAACCGCCCGCGATTGCCGCCGCCCGGCGGTGCGGGGTCTTCGCCATCGGGATTGAAGAACCGCGCGCCATCGAAATGACCGCTGGCTGGCCCGCGATAATAGATGCGATCGAGAAAGCGCGGCACGATCGTCACCGCCAGGCATCCGGCAACCACCAGCCACAACAGCACCACACCCGCCCATCGCAGCAACCGCATACCCAGCGCCATCACAAACCTTCATGCCATGAAAGGTCGCCCTTCAACCGACAGCGACGCCAAAGGTGCCGTTGCCAGCCCTATCAGGCTTGTTCGAGCAAGCCTTCACGAGCGATCTTCTCGCGCCAAACCAGCGGCGCCAGATGATGCACATTCTGCCCGTCGCTATCCACCGCCACCGTCACCGGGAAGTCCTGCACCTCGAACTCATAGATCGCCTCCATCCCCAGATCGGCAAAGCCAACGACCTTCGACCCCTTGATCGCGCGCGCCACCAGATACGCCGCGCCGCCGACCGCCATCAGATAGGCCGACTTCGCCTCGGCGATCGCCTGTGTCGTATCGACTCCGCGCTCGGCCTTGCCGACCATCGCCAGCAGCCCTTGATCGAGCATCATCCGGGTGAACTTGTCCATCCGCGTCGCGGTGGTGGGGCCGGCGGGGCCGACCACCTCCTCGCCCACCGGGTCGACCGGCCCGACATAATAGATCACGCGGCCCCGGAAATCGACCGGCAGCGGCTCGCCCGCATCAAGCATGTCCTTGATCCGCTTATGCGCCGCGTCGCGCCCGGTGAGCATCTTGCCATTGAGCAGCAATCGGTCGCCATGCTTCCACCCTTGCACCACGTCGGGCGTCAGCGTGTCGAGGTCGACGCGGATCGCTGCCTTGTCGGGCGTCCAATTGACGTCGGGCCATTGGTCGAGCTTGGGCGCTTCGAGATAGGCCGGTCCCGATCCGTCGAGCGTGAAATGCGCGTGGCGAGTCGCAGCGCAATTGGGGATCATCGCCACCGGCTTGCCCGCCGCATGGCAGGGGAAGTCGTATATTTTGACGTCGAGGATCGTCGAAAGCCCGCCAAGCCCCTGCGCGCCGATCCCCAGCGCGTTGACCTTGTCGAAAATCTCGATCCGCAGCGCCTCGATATCATTTTGCGGCCCGCGCGCCTTGAGCTGGCCCATGTCGATCGGCTCCATCAGCGATTGCTTGGCCAGCAGCACCGCGCGCTCGGCGGTGCCGCCGATACCGATGCCCAGCATCCCCGGCGGGCACCAGCCGGCACCCATTTGCGGGATCATCTCAAGCACCCAATCGAGAATCGAATCCGACGGGTTCATCATCTTGAACTTCGATTTGTTTTCGGAGCCACCGCCCTTGGCCGCGACGTCGATCGAAACGGTGGCACCGGGCACCATCTCAACGTGCAGGACGCTTGGCGTATTGTCCTTGGTATTGCGCCGGGTGAAGGCGGGATCGGCGAGGATCGACGCGCGCAGCCGGTTTTCGGGGTGGAGATAGGCGCGGCGCACGCCTTCATCGACAACCTCCTGCAAGCTGCGCGAAGTGTCGTCTAGCCGGCAGTCCATGCCCCATTTGACGAACACATTGACGATGCCGGTATCCTGGCAGATCGGCCGATGCCCCTCGGCACACATCCGCGAATTGGTGAGGATCTGTGCGATCGCATCCTTGGCGGCGGGCGATTGCTCGGCGGCATAGGCCTCGCCCAGCGCACGGATGTAATCCATCGGGTGGTAATAGCTGATGAATTGCAGCGCGTCGGCGACGCTTTCGATCAGGTCGGCGCTGCGGATGGTGACGGTCATGGGGCAGGGGTCCGTGCTTCTGGGTGCTGTTGGTTCGATAGAAGGCTCTAGGCCCCGGGCCAAGCCGGTCACACGAAAACACTGCGATGCTTTTCCGCGACAAATTCGCGACAAAGGTGCGATCCATTCGCATTTGCATTGACACTGCAAACCAGTCGCAATAACTCGCGCCGAAACGTTTAAGGGGTTCACAACTTGGCTACATCTTCCAACCGCCCGGCACTGCCGGCTTTCCTGGCATTGTCGTGCGTCGGCGCGCTCGTTTCGGCTCCAGCCTTCGCCGCCGATCCGGCGGGCAGCGAGCGTCCGCAGACTCGCCAGGAGCGCCGCGACAATCCGCAACGCGACGACATCGTCGTGACCGGGCAGCACGAGCAGGCCCTCGAAAGCCCCAAGGCGACCGCGCCGCTGCTCGATACGCCGCAGACGATCACCGTCATCAGTGATCAGACCATTCGCAAGCAAAACCTGCTGACCCTGCGCGACGCGCTACAGACCATTCCCGGCATCACCTTTGGTGCCGGCGAAGGCGGGGCGGGCTATGGCGACAGTATTAACCTGCGCGGCTATTCGGCAAACAACGACATCACTCAGGACGGCGTGCGCGACACCGCGCAATATAGCCGCACCGATCCGTTCAATCTGCAACAGATCGAAGTGTATAACGGTGCCAACACCGTCTTCAACGGATCGGGATCGGTCGGCGGTACGATCAACCTGGTGTCGAAAGTGCCGCAGGCACGCGACCTGACGATCGCATCGGCCGGCATCGGCACCGATCAATATTATCGTGCGTCGGTCGACAGCAATGTGCGCGTTAATGATCTGATCGCGGTACGGCTGAACGCGATGTATCATCGCAATGATGTGCCGGGCCGCAACGTGGAAAATTTCAAGCGTTGGGGCGTAGCACCGTCGATCACGATCGGCATCGACGGCCCCACCAGCCTGACGCTCGCCTATGTCCACCAGAAGGACGATAATGTGCCGATCTTCGGCACCCCTTATTATGCGACCGCAGGTGGGGTGCCTGAAGGGATCGACGACGCTGATTATTTCGGTATCGCGAACCTCGATTCGCAGGAGACCCAGGTCGACCGCCTGACTGCCACCTTTACTCATCAGATCAGTGATTCGCTGACGATGCGCAACCTCACCCGCTATCAGCGCGTGCATCAGCCGACGGTAACCAGCGCGCCGCAGGGAGTGTTTTGTCTGGCCAATGGTCGCACGCCGCTGGGCGTTGCCTGCCCGGCCGCCACTGCCACCGTCCCCGCCCAAAACGTGCCCGGCTTCTATTATCCCAGTGGCCCGCGCGGGCTGGTGCGCGATCAATGGAACGATCTGCTGTATAATCAGACCGATCTGACGCTGGTATCGGGTACGGCAGGACGTCTGCGCAACACGCTGGTGGTCGGCGCAGCCTATGCGCAGGAAGATTATGTGCTGGTAACCGGCAATTTGTTGCGTAGCCCGGGTGGTGCAACGCCCAATCCGGCGTTGCCGCCGATTTCGATCAGCGACCCGAACACCAATTATACCGGCCCGGTAAACCGGATCATCGGCGGTCGCTCGCAGGGCGAGAGCCGGTCAACCGCAGTCTATGCCTTTGACACGCTCGAAATCGGCGAGATGTTCGAGGTGAATGCCGGGGTGCGCTGGGAACAGCTGAACTCGGTATTTCGTGCAGACACGTTTGCGACCCCCGCAACCGGCGGTGCCTATGCCCGGGGCGTGAACCAGATTAATGACGAAAATCTGTTCAGCTATCGCGGTGGTTTGGTGTTCAAGCCGGCACCCAATACCAGCATCTATGCAAGCTATGGCAATTCCAAGACGCCAAGTTCGGCAACCGTGCGGCTGGGCTGCACCACTGTTTGCGACGTCGCCCCTGAAACCGGCCAGAATTATGAAGTCGGGGCGAAGGCTGATCTGTTCAATCGCCGCCTTCAGCTCACCGCGGCGGTATTCCGCAACGAACGGACCAATTTCCGCGTGCCCACCAACGATCCGGTCGCACCGGCCGTTCAGGTGCTCGATGGCCGGTCGCGCGTCGATGGCATCGCGCTGGGCGCGTCGGGGAACATCACCCCTGCATGGAGCATCTTCGCCAACTATACTTATCTAAAGGGCGAAATCCTGCAGAGCGTCTCGAACTTTTGCCTCGCCAATCCAGGGCCGCGCCCAACCACGCCGCCCACCACGCCCGTTCCCAATCCATGCGGTAATATGGTCGATCTCCGCGATCCGCAGGCTGGCAATGTCCTGATCCAGACTCCCGATCATTCGGGCAGCCTGTTCACCACCTACACGCTGCCGTTCGGGCTGCAGGTTGGGTATGGCATGACCTATCAGGGCAGCTTCGCGCTGAATCAGTCGACGCTCGCGGCACCGATCCAGCTTGAGGGCGAGGATTTCCTCACCCACCGTGCGTTCCTGTCCTACGCCTTTGCCGGCGGCCTGACCGCGCAGGTCAACGTCCAGAACCTGACCAACGAGCGTTATTATACCGGCATCCGCAACAATGGCTGGGCAACGCCCGGCGATGCGCGATCGGCGGTGTTCAGCCTGTTCTACAGCTTCTGAACCACGCTTGCCCGTTCGTCCTGAGCAGCCGCTTAGGACGAACGGCTATGCTTCAGGCCATGAAGCGCTAAGGGATACTCATGCTGATCGCGATTCCCGACCTGTTCGATGCCGCCGGGGTTGCGCACCTGCGCGGCCTGATCGACCGGGGTGACTGGGTCGACGGTAATGTGACGTCAGGCCCGCAATCGGCGCTGGCCAAGCGCAACGAGCAATTGGCCGAGGGCAGCGCTGCGGCGCGCGAAGCCGGGGGATTGGTGCTCGATGCGCTGGGGCGTTCGCCGCTATTCATCGCCGCCGCCCTTCCCGCCAAGGTTTTTCCGCCGTTGTTCAATCGTTATGGCGGCGGGCAGGCGTTCGGCGCGCATATCGACAACGCGATCCGACTCCAGCGCGGCAGCGACTTTCGCATCCGTTCGGACCTGTCAGCGACGCTCTTTCTTGCCGACCCCGCCGATTATGACGGCGGCGAACTGGTGATCGAGGATCGCTTCGGCGAACAACGGGTGAAGCTGCCGGCGGGGCATATGGTGCTGTATCCGGCATCATCGCTCCACCGTGTCGAGCCGGTCACGCGCGGCGTGCGGGTGGCGTCATTTTTCTGGCTGCAATCGATGGTGCGCGACGACGGTGCCCGGCGGCTGTTATTCGATCTCGACCAGTCGGTACAGCGGCTGGGCGGCCAATTGGGGCAGGGCGATCGCTCGGTGATCGAACTGACCGGGGTGTATCACAATTTGCTGCGTAGGTGGGCTGAGGTTTAACCACCTGCCCCTCTCCCCAAAAGGGGAGAGGGATTTAACAGGTCATCGCCCCAGCAGTACCCGTGCCTGGCCGGCGATTTGCGCGAGCATCGCCGCGCTGGGTGCCGGTGCCCGCCGCGCGCGCTGTACCAACGCTGCGAATTGCTCGACCCGTGGCTTGTTCGCGCGCAGCCATTGATCGACCGACGCCTGCGGATCGGCCCCGCCCGACCGGCCGATGAAATCGAGCCGCAACTGCTGGAAATCGCGCGCCAGCCCGGCGATCAACAGCCGTTCCCACGGATCGCCCGAGCTGATTCGCGCCGCATTGGCCTGTGCCCAATCCAGGCCAAGCGCGCGGCCCAAATGGGTGAAGGCGCGCGTCAGCACCGCCTCCTCGATCCCCAGCCGTGCGCTCAGGTCCGCCAGGCCGACCGCGCCGTCCATCTCGAAAATTCGCACCACCTTGCGCACCAGCGGCTTGGGCGCGCCGACACCTTCGAGCCGGCCGGCGATCCGGCTGCTCTGCGCGCTGGCTTCGTCGAGCAGCAATTCGCGGGTCTTCTTGTCGAGATCGGCGATACCGGGCTTCAATCGCGCCACCAGATCGGCGGGGCTGGTGCCGCTGGGGGCGGTGCGCAGCAGATCGGCCATTTGCGATCGTACCGCGACGGCCACTTCCTCCAGCAGCGCAAGCCGCGCCGCCTCGGGCATGTCGGCGGTTTCGATTTCGGCCCACAATGCCGGCAAGCCGAACAGATGCTCGGCAGCGACGAAGGTTGCGGCGATATCGGCCATCGCCGCGCCCTCTTCCTCGGCCAACTCAAAGGGGTGCAACACGCCCAGCCGGTTGACGATTCGATTGGCGAGTTTCGTCGCGACGATCTCGCCGCGCAGCCGATGTTCGCGGATCGCGGTGGCGAATTTCTTTCGCATCTGCGGCGGGAATGCCGCCACCAGATCGGCCTCGGTCGCGCTGTCGGTAGCCAGGGGCGCGTGTTCGATCGCCTCCTGCAACGCCAGCTTGGCGGTGGCGAGCAGCACCGCCAGTTCGGGCCGGGTAAGCCCGCGCCCATCCTGCGCCACCCGCAGCAAATCTTCGTTGCTGCCCAACCCCTCGACCGCGCGATCGAGCTTGCCCGATGCCTCGAGGATTTCGATCAGCCGCAAATAGCTCGGCACCGTTACCGGGCCATCGGCCTCCATGAACGACAGTGCCAGCGTTTGCAGCCGGTTGTCCTCAAGCACCAGATGCGCGACGTCGTCGGTCATCGACACCAGCAATTCGTCGCGCTTGGCCAGCTTGAGCCGGCCCTCGGTCACTTCGCGATTGAGCGCGATCTTGATGTTGACCTCGTTATCCGAACAATCGACGCCAGCCGAATTGTCGATAAAGTCGGTATTGATCCGCCCGCCCTTGGCCGAAAAGGCGATGCGCGCGGCCTGGGTGACGCCCAGATTGGCCCCTTCGCCGATCGCCCGCGCGCGCAGATGTTCGGCATTGACGCGGGTGCGATCATTGGCGGGATCGCCGACATCGGTGTGGCTCTCATGCGCCGCCTTCACATAGGTGCCAATGCCGCCGAACCAGATCAGGTCGGCTGGTGCCTTCAGGATCGCCTGGATCAGCGTCGTCGGATCGAGCGCCTCATCCTCGATCCCCAGCATCTCGCGCACCTGCTTTGACAGCTTGATGCTCTTTTCCGACCGCGCGAACACGCCGCCGCCCTTTGAGATCAGCGCCGGATCATAATCGGCCCAGCTCGATCGTGGCAGCGCGAACAGCCGCGCGCGCTCCTCCCACGATGCCGCCGCATCGGGGGCGGGATCGAGGAAGATGTGGCGATGATCGAACGCTGCTTGGAGCCGGATCGCCTTCGACAGCAACATGCCGTTGCCGAACACGTCGCCCGACATGTCGCCACAGCCGACGACGCTGACCGGATCGGCCTGCACGTCGACGCCCATTTCGGCGAAATGCCGCTGCACCGAAACCCACGCGCCCTTTGCGGTGATGCCCATCGCCTTGTGGTCATAGCCTTTTGACCCGCCACTGGCGAAGGCATCGCCCAGCCAGAAGCCCCGCTCTTGCGCCAGCGCGTTGGCGACGTCGCTGAAGGTCGCGGTGCCCTTGTCGGCGGCGACGACGAAATAGGGGTCTTCGCCGTCATGGATAACGACACCCTCGGGATGCACCACCGCGCCCTCGACGATATTGTCGGTGATCGACAGCAGCGAACGGATGAAGATGCGATAGCTTTCGGTGCCCTCGGCCAGCCAGGCGTCGCGGTTGGCGGGCGACGGCAATTGCTTGGGATAGAATCCGCCCTTGGCCCCTGTAGGCACGATCACCGCGTTCTTCACGCGCTGTGCTTTCATCAGCCCCAGCACTTCGGTGCGGAAATCGTCGCGCCGGTCGGACCAGCGAAGCCCGCCGCGCGCAACCGGGCCGGCGCGCAGATGGATACCCTCGACGCGCGGGCTGTAGACAAAGATTTCGCGCCACGGCAGCGGTTGCGGCAGGCCGGGCACCAGGGCGCTGTCGAGCTTGAACGCCAGCGCTTCATTGGCGGCGGGCGACCAGGCGTTGGTGCGAAGCGTCGCCATCACCACGCCGCGATAGGTGCGCAGGATGCGATCGTCGTCAATCGCCGATACCTGGTCGAGCCCGGCGTCGATCGCCGCAGTCGCCTTTTCCATCGCGGCCTCGGCACCCTTGCGCGCCGCCGGATCATGCGCGGCGGCAAAGCGGGCGATCAGCGCATTCGTTACCTTTGGCGCGCGGTGGAGCGCGTCGACGACGGTGGCCAGGCCATAGGGCAGGCCGGTCTGGCGCAGATAGCGGAACCAGGCGCGCAGCAGCACCACCGATTGCGGTGCCATGCTGCTTTCGACGATCAGCCGGTTGAAACAGTCATTCTCGGCGCGGTTTTCGAGCACCGCACGGATCGCGTCCTCGACCACCGGGCGGTCCAAATTGCGCTCGGCGTCGGGCGCGCGCGGGATTTGCACCAGGAAGTCATGGATGACCGGCGCGGTATCGTCGATCAGGTCGGTCGGCACTTCCTCGATCACGCGAAAGCCGAAATTTTCGAGCACCGGCACCGCATCGGACAGCGGCAGCGCGCCGCCAGTGCGATAGATTTTGATGCGGAAGACATTATCGTCGAGCTGATCGTCGGCGATGATCCGCACTTGCCGGGCATCGTCATCGGCCAATTCGGCCAAGCGCAGCACGTCCTGCGCTGCCTGTTCCACCGCCGTGGTATTGCGATAATTGGCAGGGAAGGTGGCGGCATAGCGCAGCGCCAGCCGGGTCGCGCGCGCAGGCGCCACCTCGGTCAGCGCCGCTTCGACGGCAGCGTTCCAGCCGCGCATCATCCGCACCAGCCGTTCATCGAGCGCCGCCACGTCGGGCATCCGCCCGTCGCCGCGCAGATCGAGCGTGTAGCGGATCAGCGCGATCTCGCCATCCTCGACGCTGATCGTCCAGTTGAGCAGGCTGGCATTGGCGGCATCGGTCAGCATCGTGCCGATCGACGTCCGCCTCGCGGTGGTCAATTCGTCGCGCGGCAGCCAGACAAAGGCGAACAAGTGGCGGCCAAGCGAGCTTTTGACCAGCACCAGCTTCGGGCGCGGCCGATCGGCGACCGACATTGACGTCAGCGTCAGTTGCTCGAGCGATTCGACCGGAAACGCGGTGGTCAGATCATGCGGCAGCGACGTTAGCGCATGCTCCATCGCCTTGCCGGTATGGCCGCGCGGATCGAAGCCGAAACGATCGACCAGGCTGCGAAGGTTCCGGCGAAGCCGGGGGACTTCGTTGGCGCTGGCGTGCAGCGCGGCGCTGGTCCACAGCCCGGCGTGCATCGACAGCCCGACTACCGCATCCTTCTCACGGATCGGCGACACGACCAGGTCGAGCGGGACTCGGCGATGCACCGTCGCGATGCAGTTCGACTTCAACAGCAGCGGCGCGACACCACCTTGTTCAAACCATTGCAGCGCCAGCAACCGCGAGGATTCTGCCAGCAGCGGCACGTCGAAATGCTGCGATGCGATGCCAAGCTTGGGCGTATCGCGGCCATCGCGATACCAGCGTTCATGCCCCAGCAGTGTCATGTTCCCCGACAGGAACCAGCGCAGCAACGCCGCGCCTTCATCGTCCTCGGTCTGGTCGGCATCGGCGGCGATCGCGGCTTGCAGGGCGGGCCAATCGGTCACTGCCTGGCGGACATGGCCCAGATTGCGATCGAGTTCGGCGGCAAGAGCGCGCCTGGGCTTGGCGTCGATCCGGTCGGTTTCGATATACACCATCGATTCGCGCGCGCCCGCCGGATCGATCTTTTCGAGTGAGCCGTCGGCGGCGCGAATGACGGGCAGCACCGGGTGGATGATCCGCTCGATCGGCACATTATGCGCGCCGATCGTCGCGGCGATCGAATCGACCAGGAAGGGCATGTCGTCGTTGACGATCGCCAGCCGCATTCGCCGCAGATCACCGCGGTGAAAGGTTTCGATGGCGATCGCGGGGCAGCCGGGCGGACGCCGACTTGCCGTCTCGGCGACGAACCGCACGGCTTCCGCACGGTCGGCATTGCCGAAACCTTCCAACTCTCCTGGTAGCGCGTGCTCAAAAAGTCGCGCGTCGATCGCCTTGATCAGCGATTTGCTTGCTTGCTTCAACATAGTCGGGCGTATGCGCTCCGTTTTGGTGTCACTCAAGCTTTGTAGCAGGCGCGAAGGCGTTGGTAGCGCTACAATCAGCTTTCGGTGCTGCGGATCGCCTTTTGGGTAAGGCCGGCCGATTCGTCGATCCGGGCGATGACGTCGAGCATCCCGTTGCTTCCCGCACGCGCGAGCAGCAGCACGAACTCATCATCGCCCGCCGCGATCGGCACCTGGGCGATCGGCGCGCGGGATCGAAGCGTGGCGGCGGCCCGGTCGAGCGTATCGGGCTTGGGCAGCGGACGCCGCGCGGCGCGTTCGGCGGCGACCACCCCCTTGATGCCGCCCGGCGCATTCGCCAGAAAATCGGCAAAGGCCGAAGGCGCAACCATCTGGCGGCGCGCATGCATCAGCACGCAGGCAAATTCGGTCAGCCGAGTCTTATCGTAATCGGTGCCCAGAATCAGCTTCACGATCGGCGTCATCGGCGCGCGCGCTTGTGTTCTCAGCCCCCAATCCTCGAGCAGATCGGCATAGCCCTTTGGATCGCGATCGGCGGCGGCGGCAAAGGCATAGGCATGGTTCAGCATGCGATACAGCGCGATTCGTGACCGATTATCCGATCCGCGCAACTCCTCGGCACTGGCCCGGGCATGTGCCAGATGGTCGGTCAGCCCGGCATCGGCACCCAGGTCGGTGTCCAGATCGGGGGCCGCTTCAAGCTCGGCGGGGGCGGGATCGGGGTCAGGAACCGTCTCGAAACCGCCGCTTGGTCCGTCGGCCCAGGCGGTAGCCGCGATCGGCGGGTTCGGTATGTCACGGCGGGCTGCGTCGAGTTCGGCATGCAACTGCGCCTGGGTTTCGGCGTCGACCAGTTCCTTCCAATTGATCACGCCATAAATAAAGTCGATCGTGTCGTCGTCGGACGAAAACGGCATCAGAATGCCGCGATACAGCGTGTTGTGCCCGCGCTGGCCGACGAATTCAGCTTCGAATCCGATCGGCGCGCGATTGGCGATGATCTGAAGATAATGGTCGGTCAGCCGCGATAGCAGCGAACGGCTCGGCACCTGGCTGATATGGGTGATCGACGAATCGACCAGCGTTTCGTCGCGAAGCGCGCGGCCCAGAAACTGGATCGCCGGATCCTCGATCCCCATCGAGAAATCGAGCAACACGCTGTTTGCCCCGAAATCGGCGATGTTGGCGGGGTCCAGATCCTCGATCGAGGGATAGGCGCGACCGTCGAGCAGCGACACCCAGTAATTATAGGCGCGCACATGCATGCGGCGTTCGTCGGTGCCGATGACCGGCGGCTGGTCGTCGCCGCCACCGCCCGATGACTGAGGCACGCCATCGTCGTCGCTTCGGTCGGCTCCGCTATGCGCCATATCCATGTCGTTCAATCCTTACACGGCCCCGTTCGAGCACCGGTTCCGCCGCTTGTGCAGCATGCGTGGTAAACGATGCGTAAATTGATCGCAGGATGCCGACCGGCAACACTTTCGCAACGCTTGTCAGCCATAGCAACGACTGCTAAGCGCCGCCAACACGACGGCCTTGGCCATCGCGCCGCCTTAGCTCAGTTGGTAGAGCATCGCATTCGTAATGCGGGGGTCACAGGTTCGAGTCCTGTAGGCGGCACCATTCTCCCATTCGCCGATGTTCGCCAACGGTTGAGAAAACCACGGAAATCTGCTATAAACGACGCTAGTTTGATCGCTAGTGTTCGCCGTTGATCGTCCGCAATCGGACGATTTTGGGGGCCACGCTGGGGGCCAACTCAAAATGTAAGAAAGGCGTGGCCCCCAAATGGCTCTCACGAACACGACTCTCCGCAACATGAAGCCTAGCGCGAAGCCCTACAAGCTTGCCGATGAAAAGGGCTTGTTCTTGCTGGTCCAGCCATCGGGCGGGATGCTCTGGCGCATGAAATATCGGATCGACGGGCGCGATGAGGCGGGCAATGCCAAGCGAGTAGAAAAGAAGCTAGGTATTGGCACCTATCCCGAAATTGGCCTGAAAGAGGCGCGGGAAGCGCGAGACGCTGCGCGGCGCTTGCTCGCTCAGGGCAAAGACCCGGCGGACGAAAAGCGCCGCGAGAAACATGCCGCTAAGGTCGGCGCAGTGAACACCTTTAGTGCGGTTGCCAATGCCTGCATTGCAAAGAACCGGCGCGATGGGCTTGCCGATGCCACGATCAGAAAGCGGGAGTGGTTTGTCAGTCTGGTGGATAGGCCGCTCGGTTCGCGCCCGATCGCGGAAATCGCGCCGTTCGAGATACTGGAAGCCGTTCGCCCGTTCGAGGCCGCAAAGAACGATGAAAAGGCACATCGGACGTTGCAGTTCATCGGACAGGTGTTTCGCTATGCCGTGGCCAACCAACTTGCCCCTTCGGACCCTACTCGCGATCTGCGTGGTGCGCTGGCCAGCCGGAAGCCCAAGCACCATGCCGCAATCATCGATCCGAAAGCGGCGGGCGAATTGCTCCGCGCCATTGATGGCTATGAGGGCCACCCTCTCACGCGCGCCGCGTTACAGCTTTCAGCGTTGCTTTTCGTTCGACCCGGCGAGTTGCGAAGGGCCGAATGGTCGGAAATCGACTTAGACGCTGCCGTCTGGCGAATTCCGGCGGCAAAGATGAAGGGGCGCATGGAGCATGTCGTTCCCCTGTCCCGCCAAGCCATCGCGCTTTTTGAGGGCTTACGCGACCTTAGCGGGCATGGGCGATACGTCTTTCCATCCATGCGATCTGCCCTGCAACCGATGTCGGAAAATACCGTCAATGGCGGGCTTCGGCGATTGGGGTTCACGGTTGACGAAATGACCGCGCACGGTTTTCGAGCGATGGCGAGCACGCTGCTCAATGAGTCGGGCAAATGGTCGTCAGACGCAATCGAGCGCGCCTTGGCGCACAAGGATCGCGACACGATCCGCGCCGCTTATCATCGCGGCGCTCATTGGGCGGAGCGCGTCGAAATGGCGCAGTGGTGGAGCAACCACCTCGACACCCTGCGCAAGGGCGCAGATATCGTTTCGATCAAATCCGCTGCATGAAAATCACGGCTTTGGTAAGCCACCTTGGCCAATAGGTCGGATCGGTCGAAATTTGCGAATTGTCCTAAGTCGGAAGGGTTTCGATACCGGTTCGGGTGGTGCGCCATCGCCGATAGTCGCCGGGCGTCCTGTCAGCCTTCCAATCCCGACAAGCCGCCGGTCGGCCACGACGTATGAGATGCTGGGGCTTGGGGAGCTTGTAGAAAAAAGTACGCGGGGAAAAATCGCACGGCATCATCTTTGCCACGAAGACCCGATGTTCATTAATGGCCAGTGCATTTTTGGACAGTGCGGCGCTGCCCAATCTCACCTTAGCAATCAGGGCGTTGGCGTCGGCGACGTATTTCTTTTTTTTGGCCTGTTTGCCGACGAGGCTACAGGCGAGCGCCATCATCGCATTTTTGGGTATTTGCGGGTTCATGAGGCGGCTGCGCCATCGTCGCTTGCCGCTCTCGACATACTCGTCCGACCCCACCCTCACACGATCGGCGAGTGGAACGCCAATAATACGGTCTATCGCGGCGAGGGCGGCGTCGCTGGGATGGACCATAGTGCGCTGCGTCTGACGCAGCCCGGCGGGCCGCTTCGGCATTGGATCGTACCAAAATGGCTCGCCCAAGCGGGCCTCTCATTTCATCGAAAACCCGAGAGATGGTTAGACGCTGACAGGCTTGAGATTGTCGCACGCGGGCAGGAATTTGTAACCGATGTTGGCGATAATCGACTGGCGCTGGATTGGATGAATGAAATTGTTGGCCTGATCCGATCATGACTCGAATTTTGCGCTACATTCTACAACACGATAGCGGGGTGGCCCCGTGCATTGATCACGGATTAGTAACGCTCGCCACTTGCAAACCGAAGATTCGCAGTGGCACTCAGCCTGGAGAGTGGGTCGTCGGTTGTCGCCCGAGTCCAGCGCCACGCGGCGTTGTGGTTTGGGCAGGTCGTGTTGCCCAGGTTTTGGACGTGGGCGATTACGAGCGCGCCTATCGTGGCCGATCGGACGCGGTATATCGGGCAAATGCAAGCGGCGGCTTCAAGCGCCTGCGGCCTGATTATCATCCCGGCGATGAGGAATTCCGCAAAGACACGTCCGCGCCGGTGCTGATATTCGATGAGGCGGCTACATGGTATTTTGGCGCTGATCCTCAAATGATGCCCGATGGCTTGATGCACCTTGCGGCGGGTGGCCGTGGGCATCGCGTGGCGGGTGTGAATGATGGTGATGCGCGGGCGCTTCAATCATGGTTGGCGAGCATTGCGCCGCCGGGCGTTCACGGCGCTCCGCGTGATATCCTAACAAGTATTGAGCGACCATCATTCAAATGTTCTGTAAGGTAACATCTTGAACGCTATAGAAATAATGTGAATATCTGCGGCTTTTGGCGCTTGACTACAGCTTGACGCGAAAGCATTATACTGCAGCCCCGGCGAGGCATTGTATCCCGGCCGTTTCCGAGAGAACGAAACTCGGGTCGCATGTCGAGTTAAGCGCGGGCTGATGTCCGATACTCGTCTCACCGAACGGACGCAGCTACCGCTCGGGACATGAATTGCTGCGAGGGTTTTGCCCCTCTGACGTGATGCAGCCTCGTCAGTTGCATGAACCAGCAATCACACCCGCTTGCGAGGATTATTCCGCTGCGGTGCTTTTCGGAGGCGAAAATGGATCAATTGCTTGCACTGCGGATTAACAGGCTGCTGAAAAAGGGCTTGGCT
>NZ_JROH01000046.1 GCF_000786205.1 Sphingomonas sp. 37zxx
AAACCGTGGGATTTTTCAGCAGCCTGCTAATTCCCCTCGGGAGACGGTAACGCACCCGGGAATTGATCCATTGCAGTCGATCGACGCTGGCCTGCAAGGCGGTCGATTTCGGCATTATAGGTCGGAAGATCAATGACCCCTCCTCCGTTCATGCCCTGATCCGCTCTAAAAACGCCTTCGCCTATCAGAAGAATGCGAAGCCTTTCTCCCTTTCTTTCGAGCACTATGTCGCACGACGATATGTAAACAACTGGCACCAAGTCCGGCTGAACGCCACCCTTCCAAGTCTTTAATACTCGGAGGTAAGCTGTTGGTGTAAGACCGGGCTTTGAGTCGCTTACGGAACTCATCGGCTCGATAACTTCGGCATCGATCAATACAGTCGCACGTTTGAAATGGTCTGCCGCTTGTTGCTTGATCTGTGAGGCCGTCATACTGCCTTGTGCAAAGCTACAAGCGCTTCCAGCGGACGGGGAGAGCAAGGTGCATACGCCGGCCGCAGCTATCGTCAGCATTTGTCGATCAAGCGTCATGGACTGATGCTGCTCCCAGTCGTTCTATCGCGCAAGGCAGATCGGACGTCAGCTACCCCCCTATCGCGCCCGCCATTCTCGCGACCAGCAGGCACGATCGACGCCGCAACCAAGCCCCGCTGTCCTACAAGCCGCCGCTTTGATACCTCTGCCAAATGCACACGTTCACCCCATCCTCTCCCGCTTCGCGTTCCGCCACGCAGAAAAGGCGAATCCAGGGGGTACGTAGTGTAGCTTTTGTAGCCTTCCGAGCGCCGGGAGCCACCAAGCCAGCCCGCCACGACCCCGATTCGCGGCTTCCTACCCCGCCAACCCGCGCACGATTCGCGCCGCCAGCCCCGGCCCTTCATACACCAGCGCCGAATATAGCTGCACCAGGCTCGCCCCCGCCGCCAGCCGCAGCGCCGCTTCCTCGGGCGAATCGATGCCGCCGACCGAGATCAGCGGCAATTGCCCGCCGGTCGCCACGCGCGCCTCGGCAAGCTTGGCACGTGCCAGGTCGCGAAGCGGTGCACCCGACAGGCCGCCCGCCTGCCCTGCATTGAGCGAGCGTAGCGATTCGGGCCGGCTGATCGTGGTGTTCGATACGATCAGCGCGTCGATGCCGTGGTCGATCGCCGCGCGCGCCACCACGTCGAGCGCGGCGCGGTCCAGATCGGGGGCGATCTTCAGGAACAGCGGGACGCGCTTGCCCCCGGTGCCCCGCGCCCTATCGCTGGCCGCCAGCAATTCGCCCAGCGCCGGCTGCGATTGCAGGTCGCGAAGGCCCGGCGTGTTGGGCGAACTGATGTTGATCGTCACATAATCGGCCAGCGTCGCCGCCTTGGCCACGCCGATCGCGTAATCGGCCACCCGGTCAGCCGAATCCTTGTTCGCGCCGACGTTGATGCCCAGCACGCCGCGCCGCCGCGCCTTGGCGATCCGCGCCAGCGCCGAATCGATGCCGCCATTGTTGAAGCCCATGCGGTTCACCACCGCGCGATCCTCGATCAATCGGAACAGCCGGGGCTTGGGATTGCCCGGCTGCGCCACCGGGGTCAGCGTCCCCACCTCGACCGCGCCGAAGCCAAGTGCGAAAAAGCCGTCGATCGCCTCGGCATTTTTGTCGACCCCTGCCGCCAGCCCAACCGGATTGGCAAAACGAAGCCCCGCCACCGTCACCGGCATCGCCGGCACCTTGGTGGCAAACGGGGTTCCCGCAGCGCCCCAGGCGCGCAGCGAGTCGATCGTCAAACCATGCGCGCGTTCGGCATCGAGCGCGAACAGCGCGGCGCGGGAAAGGGAATTTGCCATGCCGGCGCTTTGGCAGTGCAGCGCGTCCGCGTCAAAATATGGCACGCACGCGCCGCGACTCTCGTCTTAAGTTGCGCCATTCTGGATGATGTCGATTCCATCCAATACTCTGGCGCGGCAGGCGCGTATCTGACGGCTGCGACCCAAGGGGCTCCTTCGAACAGGGGGAGCTTTTTCTCGGCGACTCGGATGTGCGAACATTCGGGTCGCCTTTTTTTCGGCCATATCGGTACTGTCCCTTAGGTCGACTTCCTACTTCACCTGGAACACAGTACCGCAATGGGACGATCGCCAGGTCAGCAGGCCGGGGTCGTGGGTGGGGGACATGTCCGTGGAATTGCGTTTCGTATCGCCATCGCCCGACCTGGCGGCGCTGGTGACCACCTATTATTGGTATCGCAGCGACAATTTGCTGATCGAAGGGATTGATCGCGCCGATGTGGGCCAGGTGCGCTTCATGCTTCGCGGCATCGGCCACATGCATTTCGCCGACGGGCGCAGCGAGCCATCGGTCCCGATCATGATCAACGGACCCGGCACCGGCGCGGCCTCCTATCGCGCCGATGGGCCGTTCTATTGCTTCGGCATCGCGCTTCGGCCTGTCGGCTGGTGCGCGATCGTTCAGAAACCGGCGCATCATTGCGCCGATCGGATCACCGATGGCGCGGAGATTTTCGGGAAAGAGGGATTGGCCCTGCTCGAAACGCTGCGACGGATCGACAATATCGAATCGATGCTGCTGCACGTCGAACCCTTTCTGCGCGGCCGCGCCCGCGCCGTGCCGGTCGAGCATCAGAAAGTTTGCGAAGCGGTTCGCCTGTGGCTGACCAGCGAGAATTCGCCCCAGGTCGCGGCATTGTTCGATTCGATCCCCTTGTCGTCGCGGCAGGT
The DNA here is from genome assembly GCF_000786205.1 of Sphingomonas sp. 37zxx. GTDB lineage: Bacteria > Pseudomonadota > Alphaproteobacteria > Sphingomonadales > Sphingomonadaceae > Sphingomonas. The sequence continues at coordinate 2,718 of NZ_JROH01000046.1, forward strand.
AATCCGTCTGGTGAACCAGTATTTCGGTGCGCCGCCCAAGCTGCTGGAGCGCAAGTTCCGCGCATTGCGCGCGGCCACCGCGCTGGTGGAGGGCGATGATGTGCGCAACGTCGCCGCACCGTTTTACGACCAGTCGCACATGATCCGCGAGCTTCGCCACTTCACCGGGCACACCCCCGGATCGATCGCCACCGGGATCGACCCGGTACTGGCATTGACGCTGCAATCGACCGCCTATGGCGAGCTGCACCGACCCGATACCGCCGAAAAGTCCCGCGACGTCGCTTGAAGACGGCTTGACCAGCCGATCGCGCGCCCCCAAATAGCAATCGGACCAAATGGGTCCGATTAGGGAAATCGATGCGCCTCTCCGCCCAAGCTGACTATGCTGTCGTGATGATGAGCGCCGCCGCGCGTCATTGCGGTGCCGCCGGTCGGCTGAACGCGACGACGCTGGCGGGCGAGACCGGGCTGCCATTGCCGACGGTGCAGAAACTGGTCAGCCGGCTGTCGGCGGCCGGGCTGATCGAAAGCGCACGCGGCACCGGCGGCGGCTTTCGCCTGTCGCGCCCCCCCGCCGCAATCACCCTTGCCGACATTGTCGAGGCGATCGAAGGGCCGATCACCCTCACCTCCTGCGTCGATCATGGCAGCCATGATTGCGCGGCGGAGGCGACCTGCGCGGTCAAACCGCACTGGAACGCGGTGAACGGCGCGGTTCGCGGTGCCTTGGCAGGGGTGACGCTATCCAGCCTGTCGTCATCGCCGCCGCCGCGCCGCGATCCCCTTGCCGCCAGCTTTTCCAACCTTTCCTCCCCTAGCCCTTCCCCGTCGCGGGAAGGGGACAAGGTGCATATCTAATGGCCACCAAGAACGCCGAAGCCCATGCAGCGGTGAGCCGCGAATATGAATGGGGCTTCCATTCGGACATCGAACAGGAATTCGCGCCCAAGGGGCTGACCGAGGATACGGTCCGCTTCATCAGCGCCAAGAAGGGCGAGCCGCAATGGATGCTCGACTGGCGGCTGAAGGCGTTTGCGATGTGGCAGACGATGGAGGCACCCGATTGGGCCAAGCTGGAAATCGACCCGATCGATTATCAGGATGCCTATTATTACGCCGAGCCAAAGGCCAAGCCGAAGCTCGGCTCGCTCGACGAGGTCGATCCCGAAATCCTGCGCGTCTATGAAAAGCTGGGCATTCCGATCGAGGAGCAAAAGCTGCTGGCGGGCGTAGAGGGTGCCGAAATGCCGCGCCGCGTCGCGGTTGATGCGGTGTTCGACAGTGTTTCGGTCGCCACCACCTTCCGCAAGGAATTGGAAGCGGCCGGCGTCATCTTCCGGTCGATCAGCGAAGCGATCAAGGAATATCCCGATCTAGTCCGCAAATGGCTGGGCAAGGTCGTGCCGATGCGCGACAATTATTTCGCGACGCTCAACTGCGCGGTCTTTTCCGATGGCACCTTCGTCTACATCCCCGAAGGCGTTCGCTGCCCGATGGAATTGAGCACCTATTTCCGCATCAACGCCGAAAATACCGGCCAGTTCGAACGCACGCTGATCATCGCCGACAAGGGCAGCTATGTCAGCTATCTCGAAGGTTGCACCGCGCCGATGCGCGACGAGAATCAACTCCACGCCGCCGTGGTCGAACTGGTGATCCTCGACGATGCCGAGATCAAATATTCGACCGTCCAGAATTGGTATCCCGGCGACGAAAACGGCAAGGGCGGCATCTACAACTTCGTCACCAAGCGCGCCTTGTGCCAGGGCAAGAACAGCAAGGTGTCATGGACTCAGGTCGAAACCGGCAGCGCCGTGACCTGGAAATACCCGTCCTGCGTGCTCAACGGCGAGAATTCGGTCGGCGAATTCTATTCGGTGGCGGTCACCAACAACCGTCAGCAAGCCGATACCGGCACCAAGATGATCCACAACGGCAAGGGCAGCCGATCGACGATCGTGTCGAAGGGGATTTCGGCGGGGCGCAGCGACAACACCTATCGCGGGCTGGTGCGCGTGGCGCCGAACGCCGAGGGGGTGCGCAACTTCACCCAGTGCGACAGCCTGTTGCTGGGTGACCAGTGCGGCGCGCATACCGTGCCCTATATCGAAGTGCGCAACCCGTCGGCACAGATTGAGCATGAGGCGACGACGTCGAAGATCTCCGACGACCAGATGTTCTACGCGATGCAGCGCGGGCTCGACGCCGAAAGCGCGGTGGCGCTGATCGTCAACGGCTTTGCCAAGGAAGTTCTCCAGCAACTGCCGATGGAATTCGCGGTCGAAGCGCAGAAGCTGCTGGGGATCAGCCTCGAGGGGAGTGTGGGGTGAACGCCATCATTATCCCTAATTGTCATGCCGGACTTGATCCGGCGTCCAGGCGCGCGAGCGGCCACAGGCGTGTCGCCTTCGGCAAGCCGCTCGCATGGACCCCGGATCAAGTCCGGAGTGACGAGTTCTTTGCCACCCGCGCCCCCTGCCCGCTGCCAACCGAGTTTAACTAATGCTGCAAATCACGAACCTCCACGCCGAAATCGACGGTAAGCCGATCCTCAAGGGCCTCTCGCTCAGCATCAATGCGGGCGAAGTCCATGCGATCATGGGGCCGAACGGCGCGGGCAAATCCACGCTCGGCTATGTCCTGGGCGGTCGTCCGGGCTATGAAGTCACCGAAGGTTCGGTCAGCTTCGACGGCACCGACCTGCTCGAACTCGAACCGCATGAGCGCGCCGCCGCCGGGCTGTTCCTGGGCTTCCAATATCCGGTCGAAATCCCCGGTATTTCGAACGTACAGTTTCTGCGCGAAAGCCTGAACGCACAGCGCAAGGGGCGCGGCGAGCCGGCATTGTCGGGGGCCGAATTCCTCAAAATCGCACGCGGACAGGCCGATGCGCTCGGCATGGATTACGACATGCTCAAGCGCCCGGTGAATGTCGGCTTTTCGGGCGGCGAGAAGAAGCGCAACGAAATGGTGCAGATGGGGATCATCAACCCTAGCCTCGCGATCCTCGACGAAACCGACAGCGGGCTCGACATCGACGCGCTGCGGATCGTCGGCGACGGCATCAACCGCATCATGCGCAGCCCGGACAAGGCTGTGATTCTGATCACCCATTATCAGCGGCTGCTCGATTATGTGGAGCCCGATTTCGTCCACGTCCTGGCCGATGGCCGGATCACCCGCACCGGCGGGGCAGAGCTTGCGGTCGAGCTCGAGCGCGAAGGCTATGGGGCGATCGCGGCGTGACGCTCACCCTCCCCTCTCGCCGGGACGAGGCGTGGCGCTGGGCCGATCTCGACGCGCTTCAGGCAGCGCGCGCGGCCCCTGCCATGCCGGTACAGGCCCCGCCGTTCCTCGATCTTGATGGCGCGCGGCTGGTGTTCGTCGATGGCGTGTTCGATGCCGCCGCCGGTGATCCGCGCGGCGTGGTGGTCGAACATCTCGCCCCGGTCACCGAACACCCCTTGGGCAAGCACACCGCCGGCACCGGCTGGTCGCTGACGCTGGGGCCGCAACAGGCCGAAACCTGTGTCCAGATCGTCCATGTGGGCACCGGCGGCGAAAGCCATGTGCCCGGGCGGATCATCCTGGCCGCCGATGCCGTCGCCAGCATCGTCGAAACCTATGTCGGCACCGGCTGGGCCAATCGGCTGACCACGATCGGCCTGGCCGAAGGCGCTCGGCTGATGCGATCGGTGCGGATCCTGCAAAGCGCGGGCTTCGTCTCGCTGCGTGAGGAAGCGACGATCGGCAAGGCGGCAAGCCTGGTCAGCGTGTTCCTTGGCACCGGCGGCATGGCCAGCCGGATCGACGGCACATTGCGCGTCGTCGGCGATGGCGGCTTTGCCGAAATGGGCGGCGCGTTGCTGACGCGCGGTGAGCAGCGACAGGAATGCGCAGTCACCGTCCGGCACGAGGCGCTGCACGGCACCAGCAACCAGACCTGGCGCGCGGTCGCCGCCGATCGCTCAGCGGCCAGCCTTGCCGCGCGCGTCGATGTCGCACGCGGCGCACAGAAGACCGATGGCGTCCAGTCACTGCGCGGCCTGCTGCTCGATCGCACCGCGACGATCAACCTGAAGCCCGAACTCGAAATCTTCGCCGACGATGTAAAGTGCGCGCATGGCGCAACGGTGGGCGAGCTTGACCGCAACGCGATGTTCTACCTGCAATCGCGCGGCATCCCCGCGCTTCGGGCACGGGCAATGATGACCCGCGCCTTCGTCGCCGATGCGATCGACCGGATCGGCGAAGACGCGGTGCGCGATGCCTTCGCGGCGGACGCCGATGCGTGGCTGGAGGGGGCGGCGTGAGCGATGCAACCGCCAGTCTCCCTCTCCCGCTTGCGGGAGAGGGCCGGGGTGAGGGCCTGTCCGCCAGCGCCGCCCCGGCCAATCCAGTCCCTCACCCTTCCGCCGCTTCGCGGCTCCCTCCCTCTCCCGCAGGCGGGAGAGGGACTTCGCTAGACCACGTCGCCGATTTCCCGGCGATCCCCGCCGGCTGGGCGTATCTCGACACCGCCGCGACCGCGCAAAAGCCGCAAGTGGTGATCGACGCGATCACTCGCGGCTATGACACGACCTACGCCACCGTGCATCGCGGGGTGTACCAGCGCTCCGCCGACATGACGCTTGCCTATGAAGCCGCGCGTGAGCGGGTCGCGCGGTTCATCGGGGCCGCCAGCCCCAATGAATGCATCTTCGTGCGCGGCGCGACCGAAGGGATCAACCTGGTCGCGCAATGCTGGGCCGCGACTCAGCTCAAGGCCGGCGACCGCATCCTGTTGTCGCTGCTCGAGCATCATTCGAACATCGTGCCGTGGCAGATGGTCGCCGAGCGGATGGGCGTCGGCATCGACGTCATCCCGCTCACCGCCGATCACGCGATCGACCTCGACGCGATGGCGGCGATGATCCGGCCCGAACATAAATTGGTCGCGCTCGCGCATGTCTCGAACGTCACCGGCGCGGTGCTCGATGCGCGCCGCGCCGCCGACATCGCGCACCGCAACGGCGCGAAAATGCTGCTCGACGGGTGCCAGGCGGTGCCGCGCATTACGGTCGACGTGCAGGCGCTTGGGTGCGACTTCTACGTCTTTTCGGGTCACAAGCTCTATGGCCCCACCGGCATCGGCGTGCTGTGGGGCCGGGCCGAGCTGCTCGAGGCGATGCCCCCCTATCAGGGCGGCGGCGCGATGATCGACAAGGTGTCGTTCGAACGCACCACCTTTGCCCCTTCGCCCGGACGGTTCGAGGCGGGAACGCCGCATATCGTCGGCGTGCTGGGGCTGCACGCCGCGATCGACTATGTCGAAGCGATCGGGCTGAATGCGATCCACGCGCATGAAACCGCATTGGTCCATGCCACGCGCACGGCGCTGCGCGGGTTCAACTCGGTCACGCTCTATGGCCCCGAGGATTCGGCGGGCATCGTCAGCTTCGCGATCGAGGGGGTACACCCGCACGACATCGGCACCATATTGGACGAGGGGCAGGTGGCAATCCGCGCCGGCCATCATTGCGCGCAGCCGCTGATGGACGCCTGGGGCATTCCCGCGACCGCCCGCGCCAGCTTCGGGGTGTACAACAACATGGGCGACGTCGATGCGTTCGCCAGGGGCATCGAACGAGTGACGAGGATTTTCGGATGAGCGATCGAATTGCGATCGAAGAGGTCGACGCGGTGCAACCACCGGCACGCGCGCGGGTCGACATCGACCCGCCGCACCACGACACCGCCCGGCAGGAGCGCGCGCGCGACTATCTCGACGGGTTTCTGGCGCAAAAGCCGGTCGAGGCCGGTGCGGGCGAGCCCGGCGGCGAAGTTTATGAAGCGATCATCGCCGCGCTGAAGGACATTTTCGACCCCGAGATTCCGGTCAACATCTATGATCTGGGCCTGATCTACGGCGTCGAGGTGACCGATGACGGCCATGCCGTGGTGACGATGACGCTCACCACCCCGAATTGCCCGGTCGCCGAATCGATGCCGATGGAAGTCGAACTGCGCGTCGGCGCGGTGCCCGGCGTCGGCCATGCCGAAGTCAATCTGATCTGGGATCCACCCTGGGATCCGCAAAAGATGAGCGACGACGCGAAGTTGGAACTCGGAATGCTTTAGCGAGTTCCCCTCCCGCTTGCGGGAGGGGTTAGGGGTGGGCCGAGTCTCACCGAGTACGCGATATGTGGATAGCCCCACCCCCTGCTCCTCCCGCAAACGGGAGGGAGGAAGGAAGAAGAAATGACCACCATCACGCGCCAACGCCCACAAGCGATCCTGCTCACCCCCGCCGCCGAAGCGCGCGTCGCGGCGCTGATGGCGCGCGCTCCCGCCGATGCGATCGGGGTCAAACTGTCGACCCCGCGTCGCGGCTGTTCGGGGCTTGCCTATTCGGTCGACTATGTCGCCGCCCCCAATCCGATGGATGAACGGATCGAAACCTCGGGCGGCAGCTTCTTCGTCGATGGCGGGTCGGTGCTGTATCTGATCGGCAGCACGATGGACTGGGTCGAGGACGACTTCACCGCCGGCTTCGTCTTTTCCAACCCCAATGCCAAGGGTGCTTGCGGCTGCGGCGAAAGCTTCACCGTCTAGCCTCCCCCTTGCATCCCACGCCCACCTCTGTTCCTTGAGCCCCAAAGCAAAAACGGGGATAAAAATGCACGGTATCTTCAGGCGCAAGGCGATCGACGCCAGCGATCGCGGCGCGGGACAGACGCTCACGCCGACGCTGTCGTGGCCGCATCTGATGGCGCTGGGCGTCGGCGCGATCGTCGGCACCGGCATCCTGACGCTGATCGGCGTGGGAGCTGACCGCGCCGGACCCGCAGTGATCCTGTCTTTCGTCATCGCCGGTGCCATTTGCGCCTGCGCCGCGCTTGCCTACGCCGAAATGGCAACGATGATGCCCGCATCGGGTGCCGCCTATTCCTACAGCTATGCAGTGCTGGGGGAGATCATCGCCTGGGTAGTCGGCTGGAGCCTGATCCTCGAATATTCGCTGGTGGTGTCGACTGTTGCGGTCGGCTGGTCTGGCTATGCCGCGCCATTGCTCACCAGCATCGGCTTTCCCGCTGCGCTGACGCAAGGGCCGGAGCTTGGCGGGCTGGTCAACGTGCCCGCGGTCGGGATTATCGGCGTCGTCGCGGCGCTGCTGATCTTTGGCACACGCGAATCGGCGACGCTCAACGCCTTGCTCGTCGCGGTGAAGCTGATCGCGCTCACCGTGTTCGTCGTCGTCACGCTGCCCTATTTCAACGCCGCCAATCTCGAACCCTTCATGCCCTATGGCTTCCCCAAATCGGTCGACGCAGCAGGTGCCGAGCGCGGGGTGATGGCGGCGGCGGCGATCATCTTCTTCGCCTTTTACGGCTTCGACGCGATCTCTACCGCTGCCGAGGAAACCAAGAACCCCGCGCGCGACCTCGCGATCGGGATCGTCGGATCGATGGTGGCGTGCATCATCATCTACATGCTGGTCGCGGTCGCGGCGGTGGGTGCGGTTTCCCACACCGTCTTCGCCAATTCGGCCGAGCCGCTGGCGCTGGTGCTGCGCCAACTCGATCGGCCAGAGGCTGCTACCTTCCTGGCGGTATCGGCGGTGATCGCGCTGCCGACAGTATTGCTGGCGTTCCTGTTCGGCCAGAGCCGCATCTTCTTCACCATGGCGCGCGACGGATTGCTACCGCGCAGCCTGGCCAAGATTTCATCGCGCGGATCGCCGGTGCGGATCACGATCTTCACCGCGATTATCGTCGCCATCATCGCCGGCGTCCTGCCGATCGACCAGATCGCCGCGCTCGCCAATGCCGGGACGCTGGCGGCGTTCATCGCGGTATCGGTGTGCATGCTGGTGCTCCGCCGCCGCGCGCCCGACGCCGAACGCCGCTTCCGCGCGCCGCTGGCTTGGGTGGTCGGGCCGGCGGCGATCCTGGGCTGTCTGTATTTGTTCTTCAGCCTGCCCAGCCAAACCCAATTCTGGTTCCTGCTGTGGAATATCGGCGGACTGGCGGTGTATTTCGCCTATGCGCGGCGCAACGCAGCCGATTGAGCGAGGGGGGAAGCCCCCTCCCCGTTCGGGATTGCCTCACCGCATGCGGGTCCATTCCTGGGTTCGACAGAAAAACGCGATACATCCCTTCACCGCCAGCTTGTTGCCGCTGGCGCGCACCGTCGATCGGTAGGTTCGCCCCGATTTGGGGTCATAGATCGTGCCGCGCCATTCCTTTCCTGCGTCGGTGAAGCCGCTCAGGATCATCGTTCCCACCAACGGGCGGTTTCGCATCGCCTTGTCGGGGTTGTTGGTATCGGTGGTCGGCGAACCCGGCGCGGCCTTCACGATCCGCGCCAGCTTGCCACAGATGTCGCCACCGCAACGTTCGATCGCGATGATCCCCTCGCCGCCTTGCGTCACCCAGCGCCCGATGATCGGATCTGCGGCGAGCGCCGGGGCGGCGATCGCGACGCACGCGATGAACAGGGCTTTGCGGATCATGGCGGCTATCCGTAAGGCTCAGGCGCGCGACCGACAATGGGCGCACGCAGGAGGACGCATATGGCAGGCTGGACGATCGGAATCATCGGCGGGTCGGGGCTGTACGACGTGGCAGGCGTCGAGGACGGTCGCTGGGTCGAGGTCGACACGCCCTGGGGGTCGCCGTCGGACGCGCTGTACCAGGGGCGGATGGGCGAAGTCGGCGTCGTCTTCCTTCCCCGCCACGGGCGCGGCCACCGCATCGCGCCGTCGGACCTCAACGCGCGCGCCAATATCGACGCGCTCAAGCGGATGGGCGTCACCGACGTGCTCGCCATCTCGTCGGTCGGTAGCCTGGCCGAGGAGCGCGCGCCGGGCACCTTCACCATCGTCGACCAGTTCATCGATCGCACCAAGGGGCGGCCCTCAAGCTTCTTCGGCACAGGCATGGTCGCGCATGTCTCAATGGCCGATCCAGTCTGCCCGCGCCTGTCGGCGCTCGCCGCCGATGCAGCGCGCACGGGCGGCGCGGTCACGCATGCCGGCGGCACCTATCTGGCGATGGAAGGCCCGCAATTCTCCACCCGCGCTGAGAGCAACCTGTATCGCCAATGGGGCTGCGACGTCATCGGCATGACCGCGATGCCCGAAGCCAAGCTCGCGCGTGAGGCAGAGCTGCCCTATGCGCTGGTCGGCATGGTCACCGATTATGATTGCTGGCGCGAGGGCGAGGAAGCCGTCGACGTCGCACAGGTGATCGCGCAATTGACCGACAACGCCGCCAAGGCGCGCGCGCTGGTGGTGGCCTTGCTGCAGAGCTTGCCCGCCGAACGCCCCGCCTCGCCGATCGACACCTGCCTCGACGCTGCATTGATCACCGCACCCCATGCGCGCGATCCGGGGCTGCTTGCAAAACTGGATGCGGTGGCAGGGCGAGCCTTGGGCTAGCTACCCCCGCTCAGCCAGTTTCCGCTCCCACGCCAGCGCATCGCGCACGATCCCGTCGAGATCGTCATGCTTTGGCCGCCACGGCAGCGCCGCCAGGATCGCGCTATTGTCCGCCACCAGCGCGTCAGGATCGCCCGCGCGCCGCCCTTCCAGCCGCCGTTCGATCGTCACATTGGTCACCCGATCGACCGCGTTGAGCACTTCGAGCACCGAATAGCCCCGCCCATAGCCCGCATTCATCGTATGGCTCTCGGCGGGCTTGGCCACCAACAACGCCAAGGCATCGACATGCGCGGCGGCGAGGTCGGTTACATGGATATAGTCACGCACCCCGGTGCCGTCGGGGGTCGCGAAATCGGTGCCGAACACCGACACATGCCCGCGCTTCCCCGTCGCCGCCTCGACCGCGACCTTGATCAGATGGGTCGCGCCGCTGGTCGACTGGCCCGAGCGCCCCTGAGGATCGGCACCCGCGACGTTGAAATAGCGCAGCGCCGCATAATTCAACGGATGCGCGGCGGCGACATCGGCCAGCATCGCCTCGGTCATCAGCTTGGACATGCCATAGGGATTGATCGGCAGCTTGGGGCTGTCCTCGCGCACCGGCACCACTTCGGGAATGCCATAGGTCGCGGCGGTCGACGAGAAGATGAAATGCTTCACCCCCGACACGACCGCGCTCTCGATCAGGCTGCGCGAGGCGGCGGTGTTGTTGCGATAATATTTAAGCGGATCGGTCACTGATTCGGGCACCACGACTGATCCGGCGAAGTGCATGATCGCGCCGACATCATGCTGCGCGATTGCGCCGCGCACCGCGGCTTCGTCCTCGATATTCGCGCGTACCAATGTCGCGCGCGGATCGACCGCCCAGTCGAACCCGGTGACCAGATTATCGACGACGACAACGCGCCGACCGGCATCGAGCAACGCCAACACCGCATGGCTGCCGATATAGCCCGCGCCGCCGGTCACCAATACGCTGAAATCGCTCATCGCCCGCCCTCCGTTCCAAACATGCTTGGCCCCATGCCACGCCATTCCTATCTAGTCAGCAACCAAGGAGAGTTTGACGATGACGACCCAAACCGCAACGCTGGCCGGCGGCTGCTTCTGGTGTACCGAAGCGGTGTATAACGACGTGATCGGCGTCCAGCAGGTCGAAAGCGGCTATATCGGCGGCAATGTGCCAGACCCGACCTACAAGCAGGTCTGCGGCGGCAATACCGGCCATGCCGAGGCGATCCGCGTGACCTTCGACGGCGACCAGATCAGCTATGGCGAGCTGCTCGATATTTTCTTCGCGACGCACGACCCGACGACGCTGAACCGCCAGGGCAATGACGTCGGCACCCAATATCGCTCGGCGATCTTTCCGCACGACGAAGCGCAGGCAACCGAGGCGCGCGCTGCGATCGAGCGCAACGCCGGCGGCTGGCCCAATCCGATCGTCACCACGATCGAACCGCTTTCGACCTGGTATCCTGCCGAGGATTATCATCAGGAATATTGGAACGGCGAAGGCCAGCGCAATCCTTATTGCCTGAGCGTCATCCCGCCCAAGCTGCAAAAGCTGCGCAAGAGCTTCGCCGCGAGGTCAAAGGCCCAGACCGCCACGGCGTGATGGAACCGGCTCCCTCGGTCATTGGTTCGTTGCCGGCTGGGGGGCGTTCCCCTGACCGAGGGAGCACCGACATGAAGAAGTTTTTCGCACCGGCATTGATGATACTGATGGCCGCACCGCTGGCAGCATGCGGCGGCGACGGTGACGACGCACTGGCCGAACGCGCCGAGGAAAAAGGCGAAGCCGATGCCGAAGCCGCCGAGGCAATGGGTGCCAACGAAGCCGTCGTCGAAGGCATCGAGGACAATGCCGAGGCGCGCGCCGACGCGATCGACGATTCCGACGTCGACACCGACGAACTGACCGACGCGCAGAAAAACGCGATGGTCAACGGCTATTGATCCCGGTCCCCTCTCCCGCCTGCGGGAGAGGGGATAGCCCCGCTTCTCGTCACTCCGGACTTGATCCGGGGTCCATGCGAGCCGCCGCCCCCCAAACAACCGCCGCACTGCAGCCCGCTCCAGCCGATCGTTTATCGCGACGCCGATGCCCGCCTGCTATCATTCGCCTGCCCAGTCCTTCCACAGATCATCGTCATGATATTGTAATCCATTTCCGTTCCACGGGTTATGGACTGGTTGGAGGACACCGTGACGAACCGCTTTATCTTTGCGATCTTGATCAGCATGGCAACCACCGCGTCGGCTCAAACTACCGACCCCACTTTCTGCGAAAGATTGGCTCCGCAATTGCAGATGAAGCCCGTTGAGAACGGCAAGGGGCTGGCGACCGGCGTTTGGCGAGTGAACACCTTGTCTGGCATTGGCCCGGCGCTGTTTGGCGGCACGTCGACGATGTCGATCTCGATCAGGCCCATTGGCGACCCTAGCTATGCAGAAGCTACCGCGCTGATCGAAAAGGCTTGTGAAACCACGAAAGGCGGCACCCGCTGCACGATCGACGGACCGATGCGAGTGAAAATCGGCACCCGCAAGGGCGTTGCCGATTTGGAAGCAAAGGTCGGAGATCTTGCCGAAATTGAGATAAAAGGCGTGATCGTGCTTTGTCGCGATCCTCAAGCCATCGGCAAACGCTGAACCTCAGCGCACCGCAGCCCGCCCCAACCGATCGTTGATCGCGACCCCGATACCCTCCGACGGCACCGGTGCCACCGCCATACTCGCCGCCTCGCTCGCATCGGCGCGATGCAGCGCCTCGAACAGCCGCGCCGCCGCCTCCACCACATCCCCGGTCGCCGACAGCGTGTCGTCCCCCGCGACCTCCCCAAAGCCAATCAGCCACTCACCCGCCCGCGCCTGAGTCGCGCCCAGGCGGACCGGCTTCGACGGTGCATAATGGCTCGACAGCTGCCCCGGCGCGGTGATCGCGTCGCCGACATAGGCGGCATAGCCCGCCCCCAGCATCGCGGCGGTAACCGGCCCCGGCCGCAGGATAGAGCGAGCGCCCGGCGCGACGATCGTCGACTCAAGCCCCGCCTTCGTCGCGCCATCGTCGATCACCAGCGCCACCCGCCCGCCAAGCGACGCCACCACATGCGCCGCGCGCGTCGGACTGATGCCGCCGCTGGCATTGGCCGAAGGTGCCGCCAATGGCCGATCGCACGCCACCAACAGCGCCCGCATCGCCCGATGCGCTGGCACCCGGATCGCAACCGTCGTCAGCCCCGCCGTCACCAGCGACGCGACGCCGCTGTCCGCACGCACCGGCAGCACCATCGTCAGCGGGCCGGGCCAGAACGCCGCCGCCAGCCGTTCGGCCTCCGCATCGAACACCGCCAGCGCGCGCGCAGCCGCAACATCGGTGACATGGACGATCAGCGGATTGAAGCTTGGCCGCCCCTTGGCCGCATAAATTCCCGCGACCGCCACCGAATCGGTCGCGTCGGCGGCCAGGCCGTACACCGTCTCGGTCGGCACCGCGACACAGGCCCCGGCGGCGATCAGCGCGGCTGCCTCGGCAATCGCGGCGGTGCCGTAGGGTAAGGTCCGGGTGACAAAGGGCGGGTTTGGTGATGGCACGGAACCGGCGCTATATCGCTGCAACCGAGCCGACAAGATGCGGCCGCACGAGAGAGGAAAGATGAGCTTCACTCCCCCCCAGGCCGAACAGCGCTTCGTGCTCGATCACATCGTCCGCTTGCCCCAATTGGCGGCGAACCAACGCTTTGCCGATGCAAGCCCCGACATGGTCGACGCCGTGCTCGAAGGGGTCGGTCAATTCGCTGCGGGCGAATGGGCACCGCTCGATCGCGTGGGCGACACCGTCGGCGCGAAATGGACCGATGCAGGGGTGGTGATGCCCGATGGGTTCATCGCCGCGTACAAGGCCTATGTCGATGGCGGCTGGGGCACGATCGGTTCACCCACCGAACATGGCGGCCAGGGGATGCCCTTCGCGATCTCCACGGCGGTGCTCGATACGCTGGGCGCGGCGAATATGGGGCTGGCCTTGTGCCCGACGCTCACCGTCGGCGCGATCGAGGCACTGATGCACCACGGCAGCGCACAGCAGCAAGCGGCCTATCTGCCAAAGCTGTCGAGCGGCGAATGGACCGGCACGATGAACCTGACCGAGCCGCAGGCGGGCAGTGACGTCGGCGCATTGCGAACGCGCGCCGATCCGATCGGCGACGGCAAATGGTCGATCACGGGCACCAAGATCTACATTTCCTATGGCGACCACGACATGGCGGCGAACATCGTCCATCTCGTCCTGGCGCGCACCCCCGATGCCCCGCCGGGCACCAAGGGGCTAAGCCTGTTCCTGGTTCCCAAATACCGCCTCGATGCCGATCACGCGCCTGGCGACTTCAACGACGTCCGCGTCGTTTCGATCGAACACAAGATGGGGCTTCACGCTTCGCCCACCTGTGTCCTGTCGTTCGGCGACAATGGCGATTGTATCGGTGAGCTGATCGGCCATGAAGGCGGCGGGATCGCGGCGATGTTTACGATGATGAACAATGCGCGGCTCAATGTCGGGCTTCAGGGCGTGCAGGTCGCCGAGCGCGCGACGCAAAAGGCGGTTGCCTATGCCCGCGACCGCATCCAGTCGGCGCGCGCGGGCGCTGTCAGCCGCGATCCGGTGGCGATCATCGAACATCCCGATGTGCGCCGCATGTTGCTGCGGATGAAGGCGCAGACTCAGGCGGCGCGCGCATTGGTCTATTATGCGGCGGGCCAGGTCGATCGCGCGACGCTGGGCGATGCCGATGCGCGCAAGCGGCTCGACCTGCTGACCCCGCTTGCCAAGGCGCATGGCACCGATCTTGGCAATGAAGTCGCCAGCATCGGCATCCAGGTGCATGGCGGCATGGGCTATGTCGAGGATACGGGGGCGGCGCAGCAGTTTCGCGACGCGCGCATCACCCCGATCTATGAAGGCACCAACGGCATTCAGGCCGCCGATCTGGTCGGGCGCAAGCTGGGGATGGATAATGGCGGCGTGTTCCTGTCGCACATCGCCGACATGCGCGCCGAAGCGAGCGATGCCGGCCTGGTCGCCCTGGTCGACGCATGTGAAGAGGTCGGGCGCTATCTGATGACCGCCGACACTGATGATAAGCTGGCGGCGAGCTATCCGTTCCTGACGATGCTGTCGGTCGCGACCTGCGGCTGGCTGATGGAACGATCAGGCAAGATCGCGGCACAGGCCGATGGCGACCCCGCCTTCCTGTCGCTCAAGCGGGCCGCCGCGCGATTCTATGTCGAACAGGTCGTGCCCGAAGCGCAGGGGCTGAAGGCTGCGGCAATGGCCAAGGCCGAGGTGCTGTATTCCCTGGCCCCGGAGGCATTCGCCGCCTGAGCGAGCAGCCCGTTCGCACTGCGCTTGCCGAAATGCCGTTCTTCTCCGCCACCGTGGATGGGGAAGACCGTGCTTCGACAAGCTCAGCACGAACGGGGATAGGGCGCGAAGCAACCTATAAAGCCCTCTCCCGCTTGCGGGACAGGGTTGGGTGAGGGCCTTCTTCTTCCTTCGCCCCAGCTACGCCGTCTCGCGATCGAACAGCACATCGCGATCCAGCCCCAGCAGCGCGATATGGTCGCGCACCCTGGGCCAATAGTTTTTCAGAAACCGCTCGCGCTCGGCGGTGCGCAGCGCCTCGGCGGCACCCGGCAGCACGAACATGCCCACCCCGCGCCGAACCTCGACATAGCCATCGTCCTGAAACGTCTGATAGGCCTTGGCCACCGTCAAAGGATTCGCCCCGACTTCCGCCGCAAATGCGCGAACCGAGGGTAATTGATCGCCGGCGCGATATTCGCCGCGCAGGATCGCGGCGGCGATCATGGCACGCAGCCGCATATAGACCGGCGCGTCATCATGTTCGAGTGCTGTCATGGCTACCTAATACGCCAATGCGCGCGAACGATCCAGTCGTTATTCGGGCCAACGGCGCACTATTCGTTCAAGGTCGGGGCGCGGTCGTTCGTCCAGATCGCGTGAGGGGGTGCCGATAAAGACGAACCCGGCGATCCGCCCCTCTGCCCCCGCAATCGATTCGCGCACTGCGGCGGAATAGGTCGCCCATCCGGTCAGCCAGCCAGCGACGAACCCATGCGCGTGCGCCGCGTGCAGCAGGTTCATACATGCAGCGCCCGCCGACAATTCCTGCTCCCAAACTGGGATATGGCTGGCCGTATTGGGTGCGGAGACGACCACGACCAGCGTCGGTGCCTGATACGCGAATTGCTCGATCGCCTCAATCTCCAGCCGCCCCGCCTCGGGCTTGTCGACCCGGTAGGCGGCAATCAGCATCGCCGCGAACGCTGCGCGCTGGTCGGCCGGCACGATCACGAAACGCCACGGTGCCAGCTTGCCATGATCGGGGGTACGCGCCGCCATGCCGATCATCGCCTGTAGTGTCGCATCGTCAGGCCCCGGCGCGACCATGTCGCGTGGCTTGCCCGATCGGCGGGTGGCGAAATAGGCGGGGAGCGAGGTGCGATCGTTGAACATGGCATCGTTTTGGGGATGTCTTGGCGATGCTGCAATGGGCTGACACACCAACGCTGCGCCCCGCTGGATATTTACACCCGGCGCTTTGCCGCTAGTCTCCGCCTCAACCAAATCCGCGGGGCCTCACCGCGACGAGTTTTCAGGGAGCGTTAGTTTTGCCCATCATCCCGATGATCGCGCTGGGATTCCTCGCGATCCTCCTGGCCGGCGGCGTGTATGTCGCGACGGCCAAATCGCCCGAGGTGGCGGGTCACCCCAAGGGACTCTATGTCCTGTTTTTCGCCGAAATGTGGGAGCGCTTCTCCTTCTACGGCATGCGCGCGCTGCTGATTTTTTACCTGACCAAGCACTGGCTGTTCGACGATTCTCAGGGCAACCTGATCTATGGTGCCTATCTATCGCTGGTCTACATCACACCGGTGCTGGGCGGCTATCTCGCCGATCGCTATCTGGGCCAGCGCAAGGCGGTGCAGTTCGGTGCGGTGCTGCTGACCATCGGCCACGCGCTGATGGCGTTCGAGGGGACCGGCGGCCAGGCCGACCCGATCATCAACATCTTCTGGCTGGCGCTGGCGTTCATCATCGTCGGCAGCGGTTTTCTGAAGGCCAATATCTCGGTGATCGTCGGCCAACTCTATCCGCTCACCGACGTGCGCCGCGATGGTGCGTACACGATCTTCTACATCGGCATTAACGTCGGTGCGGCGCTCGGCGTGATCATGGCGGGCTGGCTGGGCGAGACCCATGGCTGGGCCTATGGCTTCGGCGCGGCGGGCATCGGCATGCTGCTCGGGCTGGTTGTGTTCATCCTCGGTCGCCCGTTCCTGCTGGGACGTGGCGAAGCACCCCGCCCGCTTACCAAGCGCACCGAATGGTCACTCTACGGCGTCGGCCTGATCGCGATCGCGGTGATGTGGGCGCTGATCCAATATCAGGCCGTGATCCAGAACCTGCTGATCTTCTCTGGGATTGCGCTGCTGGGCTATGTGCTGTTCGAAAGCTTCAAGCTCGAACCGCATGCGCGCGACCGGATGTTCGTGGTGCTGTTCCTGATTGCGCTGAACCCGGTTTTCTGGGGCCTATTCGAGCAGGCGGGCGGCTCGCTCAACCTGTATACCGATCGCTATGTCAGCCGCGGCGACGTCCCGGCGTCGCTGTTCCAGTCGATCAACGCGATCTACATCATCCTGCTGGGGCCGATCTTCGCGACCCTATGGGTGGTGCTTGGCCGTCGCGGCTTCGAGCCATCGACGCCGGCCAAATTCGGGCTGGCGCTGGTGCAGGTGGGGCTGGGCTTCCTGGTGTTCGTCTGGGGCGCGCAGTCGGTCGGGCCGGGCGTCGCGACGCCGGTGCTGTTCGTGTTCTTGATCTATCTGCTTCACACCACCGGCGAGCTTTGCCTGTCGCCGGTCGGGCTTTCGGCAATGAACCGGCTCGCGCCGCGCCACCTTGCCAGCCTGATTATGGGCGCGTGGTTCTATATGACGGCGGTAGGCAATTTCGTCGCGGGAAAGATCGGCGAGGCAACCGGCGGCGAAGGCGGCGCGATGAGCCAGGAGGGCACGCTCGCGGTTTATTCGACGATCGGCTGGTGGACGATCGGCATTGCAGCGGTCGTGCTGGCGCTGTCGCCGCTGGTAAAACGCTGGATGCACCTCGACACGCTCGCCGACGAAGACCGTGCCATGCTCGGGGAAAGCGAACTCGCCGAGCCTGCTGCCGCAGGGGTGAATACCAACGGCGAAACCAGGCACTGACCTAACCCCCCTTCCCGCTTGGTGGAAAGCGTCGGGGAAGGGCTTGTCTCGACACGCCAGTGTAGCCGAACATGCCCTCCCCTACCCCTCCCGCTTGGCGGGAGCGGGATATGAAGGACCGCCGCCATGACCCTGCTCATCACCACCGTCATCGCCTTTGTCGGCAGCCACTTCCTGCTGTCGCACCCGTTGCGCGCGCCCTTGGTGTCGCGGATCGGCGAGCGGGGGTTCCTGCTGGTCTATTCGCTGGTCGCCTTCGCCACACTTGGCGGGATGGCGCATGCCTATAAGACGATGCCCGCCCAGCCGATGCTGTGGGAAGTCGGCGACGGGCTGTGGATGATGGCGACTGTCGTCATGCTGGTCGCCAGCATCCTGCTGATCGGATCGCTGATCGGCAATCCCGCCCTGCCCGACCCAACCGTGCAAACGAAGCCGGTGCCACAGCCGCGCGGCGTCTTCGCCATCACCCGCCACCCGATGATGTGGGCGTTCGCCTTATGGGCAGTCGCACATATCCTGGTATTTCCAATCGGCGCGCAGATCGTGCTGTCGGTCGGCATTGCCATCCTCGCGCTGGTCGGCGCCGTGTTGCAGGACGCCAAGAAGCAGAAATTAATGCCCGATTTCTGGCCCGAATGGTCGCGGCGCACCTCGTACCTGCCCTTTGCCGCGCTCGGGTCGAGTCGCCTGCCGTGGCAGGCTGCCCGGCTGCGCCCGCACGATTGGGCGGGCGGCGTCATCCTTTGGCTCGGGGCCACCTGGGCGCATCTGCCGCTGGCAGGCTGGGCAGCGGGCATCTGGCGCTGGATCGCCTGAGCCAAACCCCGCACCACCCTGCGATCGTTACATCTTGCGACAATAATTCATTGGACGTTCAATCGCTTTCTGGCCAACCAGCATGACCATGCGGCCACAAGCCATTTACCTATTCGCACTGGCCGGGTTGAGCCTCAGCGGCTGCACCGCCGGCCCCGACTATCGCCCCGCAGCCCCCGGCGAGCTTGGCGTTCCGCAGGGTTTTTCGGTCCCCGCCCCCAAAACCGCCGAAGACCTGACGCGCTGGTGGGAACGGTTCGACGATCCGCTGCTCCAGCGATTGGTCGCACAGGCGGCAAGCGACAATCTCGACGTCGGCCAGGCAGTCGCACGGTTGCGCCAGGCGCGCGAACAGCTGATCCAGGCGCGCACCGATTTCCTCCCTTCGGTCACCGGATCGGGCAATTATTCGCGGCGTCAGGCGCTGGCGGGCGGCAGCCAGCAAACCCAGTTGCCCGACGGCACCATCCTGAACACCGGCCAGGGATCGACCGATAATTTCTCGCTCAGTGCCGACGCCAATTATCAGGTCGATCTGTTCGGCGGGGTTCGGCGCGGCGTCGATGCGGCGCGTGCCGGCTATCAGGCTTCGGGCTTCGACTATGCGACGCTGCTGATCTCGACTCAGTCAGAGATTGCCCGCAACTATGTGCTCGCGCGCGCGGCGCAGGAACAGATCGCCAATGCCCGCCTGTCGCTGGCGTTGCAGGACGACAATCTCGAAATCGCCGGATTCCGGGTGCAGGCGGGCCTGGTGTCGTCGCTCGATGCCGAACAGGCGCGGGCGCAGCGGGCACAGACCGCCGCCTCGATCCCGTCGCTTGAGGCCAGCTATAACAGCGCGGTCTCCCGGCTTGGCGTGCTGACCGGGCAGGCCCCCGGCGCGCTGAAGGGCGAACTGGCGGCGATACGGCCGATCCCGCGCGGCCCCGCGACGGTCGGCATCGGCATTCCCGCCGACACGCTGCGCCAGCGCCCCGATGTGCGCGCTGCCGAACGCCAGCTTGCCGCCGCCACTGCCCAGATCGGTGTGGCCGAGGCGCAGCTCTATCCCGCGCTCAACCTGCGCGGCGGCATCAACACCGCCGCCGGTGCGATCGGCAACCTGACCGACATCATCACCGGCACCTTGTTCGCGGGCCTGAACCAGCTGATTTTCGACGGCGGGCGCACCCGTTCGCTGGTCCGCGCCCAGACCGCAGCCACCGACGGCGCGTTGCTGGCGTATAGGCAGACCATCCTCACCTCGCTCGAAGAGATCGAGAATGCGGTGGTGGCGCTCCAGACGGCGAAGGCCCGCCAACGCGAATTCACCGTAGCGCTGGACGCCGCGGGCAACTCGGCGATCCTGGCGCGCAGCCAGTATCGCGCGGGGCTGACCGATTTCACCACGCTCAACCAGACCGAAACCCAGTTGCTGAACGCGCGCAACAGCCTGACGCAAGTGCAGTCGGACGAGGCCACCGCGCTGGTGCAGCTGTATCTGGCGCTCGGCGGCGGCTGGGACAGCGACACGATTCCCCGGGTGGCGGGCACCGCCCTTGCCCCGGAAAGGCAGGACGACACCAATGGCTGACGCGCAAAGCCCCGATCTCGATGCGTTCCTGGGCACCAAGACCCAGCCCAAGTGGAAGCGCTATGCCAAATGGGCGCTGGTCGCGCTCGGAATCGTGCTGCTGGTGCTCGCCGCGATGCGCTTCCTCGCCCCGCCGGAGAAGCAGGGCTATGCCGCCGCGCCGGTGCGCCAGGGCAAATTGCAGGTCACCGTCTCGGCCACCGGCAAGCTGGCGCCGACCAACCAGGTCACCGTCGGTTCGCAACTTTCCGGGCTGGTCATGCAGGTGGTGGTCGACGTCAATGATCGCGTCCGCGCCGGCCAATCGCTCGCGCTGATCGATCCCGAACAGCTCGACGACCAGATCCGCCAGAACCAGGCGCAGCTCGCCGCGCAACTCGCCGCCGTGCAGCAGGCAGAGGCGACCTTGCAGGAAGCGCGCGCCACGCTCGGCCGGTTCGAGGAAGTCAGCCGCCTGTCGGGCGGGCGCGTTCCCGCCAAGACCGAACTCGACACCGCACGCGCCGCTGCCGCGCGCGCACTCGCCGGGGTCCGCACTGCGCAGGCCAATGTTACCGCGTCACGCGCGCAATTGTCGTCGAGCCAGACGCAGCGTGAACGCGCGATCATCCGATCGCCGGTCAATGGCGTGGTGCTCGCGCGCCAGGTCGATCCCGGTCAGACCGTGGCGGCGTCGTTCAACACCCCGACCCTGTTCGTGATCGCCGAAGATCTCAGCCAGATGGAGCTCGAAGTCGCGATCGACGAGGCCGATGTCGGATCGGTCCGCAACGGCCAGCGCGCCAGCTTCACCGTCGATGCCTTCCCCGGCGAAAGCTTCGCCGCGACGATCACCCGCGTCGATGTCGGATCTAACCTGTCGGCGCAGGAGGCGTCGTCATCGACCACCACCACCAGCGCGACGGGGCAAGTCGTGTCCTATGCCGCGATTCTGACGGTCGAAAACCCCGAATTGCGGCTGCGGCCGGGCATGACCGCCACCGCCGAAATCATCACCACCGAACGCGACAATGTGCTGCTGGTGCCCAACGCCGCGCTGAGTTTCCGGCCTGCCGCAGCCGGTGCCAGCGCTGCCAAGGGCGGCGGGCTGGCCAGCGCGATCGTGCCGACCCGCCGGCGCGGTGCCCAGCCAGAGCGCACCGCCTCGATCGGTCGCGGGTCCGAACAAACCGTCTATATCGTGGGGGCCGATGGCGAGCCGCAGCCGGTTCAGATCCGCGTCGGCCAAAGCGATGGCCAGGTCACCGAAGTGATCGGCGGCAATCTGCGCGCCGGGGCACAGGTGATTACCGGCCAACTCGCCGCTGAAGGATCGGGCGGCCAGAGCAAGGACGGGCAGGCCAAGGGCGGCCAGCGCGCCCGCCCGGGCAGCTAAGCGGCATGGCGACCCAGCCGATCATCACCCTACGCGGCGTCACCAAAGTATATGGCGAAGGCCCCACCGCGTTTCAGGCGCTGAAAGGGGTCGATCTCGACATCGAACAGGGCGATTTCGTCGCGGTGATGGGGCCGTCGGGGTCGGGCAAATCGACCACGATGAACATTCTGGGCTGCCTCGACGTGCCATCGGCGGGGACGTTCCTGTTCAAGAATGTCCATGTCGAAACGCTCGACCGCGACCAGCGAGCGCTGCTGCGGCGGCGCTATCTGGGATTCGTGTTTCAGGGCTTCAACCTGCTCAGCCGCACCTCGGCGCTCGAAAATGTCGAACTGCCCCTGCTGTATCGCGGCGAGGATAAAAAGGCGCGGCGGGCGATGGGGATGGCGGCGCTCGACAAGGTCGGGCTGGCCAATTGGTGGGACCACACCCCCGCCGAACTTTCGGGCGGGCAGCAACAGCGCGTGGCGATCGCGCGCGCGATCGTTACCCAGCCCGATGTGCTGCTGGCCGACGAACCCACCGGTAATCTCGACAGCGAACGCTCGATCGAAATCATGGAGTTGCTGACCGATTTGAACCGGAATGCGGGCATCACCGTGCTGATGGTGACGCACGAAGGCGACATGGCAGCGTTCGCGCGCACGGTCGTCCATTTCAAGGACGGGCTGGTCGAACGAATCGACAGCCAGCACGCGCGCGGCGAGGTGGTAAAGTGAGCGGCCTTACCTTCCCCCCTCCCGCTTGCGGGAGGGGTCGGGGGAGGGCTTGTTCTCCGACTGCCACGCCCGGCCTCGCCAACACCCCCTCCCCCAGCCCCTCCCGCAAGCGGGAGGGGGGCAAGTAATGCTCTCCACCACCTTCACCCTCGCCGTCCGCTCGATCCGCCGCCATCTGCTGCGCTCGTTCCTGACTATTCTCGGCATCGTCATCGGCGTCGCTGCGGTGGTTACGATGGTGACGCTCGGCCAGGCGACCACCGCTGCGGTCCAGCAATCGATCGCCAGCCTTGGCACCAACATCCTTCAGGTCCGCCCCGGCCAGGGCTTCGGGCGCGGCGGCGGCGGGCCGCGTCCGCCCGACTTCAAGCAACAGGATGTCGCCGCGATCATCGGCCAGATCGCCGGGGTGAAGGCGGTCGCGCCGCAAGCGCAGGCAACCGCCACCGCCATCTACAACGGCGCAAACTGGTCGACGACGATCAACGGCACCACCAATGATTTCTTCGAAGTCCAGCCCTGGAACCTCACCGCCGGGCGCACCTTCCTGCCCCCAGAAGAAGCCGCCGGCAAAGCCGTGTGCATCATCGGCAACACCGTCCGCCAGAACCTGTTCCGCGCCGCCGATCCGATCGGCGAGCGTATTCGCCTGAACGACGTGTCATGCGACGTGATCGGCACGCTCGAGACACGCGGGCAGGCGGGCTTTGGCGGCGATCAGGATGATGTCGTCATCATGCCGATCAAGACGGTCCAGCGCCGCTTTACCGGCAATCGCGACATCCGGCTGATGCTGGTCGGGGTCGATTCGGCCTATGACGGCGCGCAGGTGCAGCAATCGCTCACGACGCTGCTGCGCCAGCGGCGCGCGATCGAGCCGGGGGCGGAGGATAATTTCAACATCTTCGACACCGCGCAGATTTCGGCGACACTCACCGGCACCACCACGCTGCTGACCAGCATCGTCACCGCCGTGGCCGGCATCTCGCTGGTGGTCGGCGGCATCGGCATCATGAACATCATGCTGGTGTCGGTCACCGAACGCACGCGCGAGATCGGCATTCGCCTCGCGATCGGCGCGGTCGCGCGCGAGGTGCTGTTGCAGTTCCTGGTCGAGGCGATCGTGCTGTCGATGCTCGGCGGGTTGATCGGGCTGATCCTGGCGCAGATCGTCATCGCGGTGCTGGTGCCGATCATGCAGGTGCCCTTTATCTTCGATCTGCAGATCAACATCATCGCCTTTGCGATTTCGGCGATCATCGGCGTCGTGTTCGGCTTCTTCCCCGCGCGCCGCGCCGCCGCGCTCAACCCGATCGACGCGCTGCGCCACGAATGATCGTCATCCCGCCACCTGCAACAGCACCAGCCCACTGACCAGCACCACCGCCGCAATCACCCGTCTCCGTCCCGCCCCTTCGCCCAGAAACCGCGCGCCAAACAGCGCCGCCCATACCACCGACGTTTCGCGCAACGCGGCGACCTTTGCCGCCTCGATCAGCGAAAAGGCATACAGCGCGCCGCCGAACGACAGCACCGACAGCGCACCCGCCGACACCCCCAATCGCCACCCAGCGCGAACCGTGCCGATCAGCACCCGCCGCCGCAGCGCAAGCGCGGTGAACGTGATGCACACCCAATCGACCAGAAACAGCCAGACGATATAGGTCCATGGCTGCGGCGCGACCCGAACGCCATTGGCATCGGCGATATTGTACAGCGCGATCCCCACCGACGTCGCCAGCGCCCAGCCAAGGGCGCGCCCATCAGGGTGTTCGCGCCAGGGAGCACGTCCTGCGGGTAGCGCGAACAGGATCACCGCGCCGGTCGCCAGCAGCAGCCCCGCCCAACCCCAAGGGTGCAGTGACTCGCCCAACAGCCACACGCCGCCGATCGCGGTAAATAGTGGCGCAAGCCCGCGCATCACCGGGAAGACCAGGCTCAGGTCACCGCGCTCAAACGCCCGCACCAGGCACAATTGATAGGCGAAGTGCGCCGGAATCGCCCATGCCAGCGCCTCGATCGTCGCTGTATCGGGCAGCGGCACGACCAACGCGAACGGGGCGACGATCAGCGCCGCGCTGCTCGACAAGATGGCCCGGCCCGCCAGAATGTCGCCGCCCATCTTCACCGCCATATTGGCGAATGCCAGCGTCAGCGCCGAAAACAGCCCCAACGCTATGGCCAGCCAGGCAGGATCAGCCACCGCGCGCATAACGGACGCGAAGCGCGGCCAGATCATCGGGCGTATCGATGTCGATCAGTTCATCGGGGCTGGCGATGACGTGTTTGCCGCCGCGCACCAGGGCGCGGGCGCCCTCATCGCCCTCCAGTGCCAAAAGCGTATCGAAATGGCCGCGCCCGAACAGCGCGGGCGGCATCGGGCGGCTGCCGTTGCTCGATGCGACGACCGCGCTTTCACCTTCGGCCCCGTCGATCAGGCGAAGCACATGCGCCGCCGTGACGCGCGGCATATCGGCAAGCGCGACCAGCACCGCCCTGGCATCGATCCGCCGCGCCGCCGCGACGCACAGCCCCAGCGAATGGCCCTGCCCTGCGTCGGCGCGGGGGTTCGCGACAACCTCATACCCACGGCCAGCGAAATCAAGCCGCGTGCCCGACACCACCGCGATTCTGCGCTTGAACGGGATCGCCGCCAGCGCGGTGACGACATGAAACGCCAGCGGTTCGGTGAGGAACGGCTGTTCCAGCTTGTCCGCCGCGCCAAAGCGCTCTGATCGCCCTGCTGCCAGCAGCACCAGCGCGATGTCTTCAGGGGCGATCATGCAACGCCTTCACCATCGCCGCCGCGATCGACAATGCGATTTCGGCGGGGCCGATCGCGCCGATCGCCAGCCCGGCGGGACCGTCGATCCGGTCAAGATCAACCTCGCCAATCCCTGCCGCTGCCAGCCGCTCCCGCCGCGCGGCGTGACTCTTGCGGCTACCCAGCGCCGCGACATAGCCGGTGGGCCGCCGCAGTGCCTCTATCAGCGCGGGATCGTCGATCTTCACGTCGTGGCTGAGCGTCACTACCGCGCTGGTCGGGCCGGGGTTGAGCGCCGCCACCGCCGCATCGGGCCAGCGATCGTCGAGCGCGGTGCCGGGAAACCGCTCAGCGGTGAGAAAGCGTGCGCGCGGATCGATCACCGTCGTCGCGATGCCCAAGGCGCGCGCCAGCTCGACCAGCGCCTGCGCGATCTGCACCGCGCCGATGATCAGCAACCGGCGCGGCGGATCATAGCGATTGACGAACGCCGCCCCCTCGATCGGGCGCAGCGACGATTGCCCGCTGCCAAGATCGGTCTGGATGCTGAGCGACCGGCCCTCACCACGCGCTTCGGCGATGCGATCGAACAATTCGGGATCGAAACCGTCGGCGGCAACCAGCTGCACCAGCACCGCGATCTCGCCGCCGCACGGCAGCCCCACTTCCCAGGCCGCTGCATCGGCAACGCCATATTGCTTCACCACCGCCGGCGCACCCGCAATCACCCCGGCGGCGGTTGCGAGAATGTCGGCCTCGACACAGCCACCCGATACCGATCCCTCGAACCGGCCATCGGCATGGATCAGCATATGGCTGCCGCGCGGGCGCGGTGCCGATCCCCAGGTCGACACGACCGTGGCAAGCGCCATCGGCGCGCCGGCCCATTCGCGCGCGGTGGTCAGGATGATGTCGTTGTCGTTCATGCTTGCCTCAATCGCTCGCCCCGGTTCGTCCCGAGCGCGAGGCCAGGCTCCTGTACGTAGGGCCGACAAGGCCCGCCGTCATCAGATAGCTTGGCATGCTTTCCGCCTGCCGGTCAGACCGACATGTTCGCGCAACAAATCGCGTGGAAAGGTGCGGATAGCCGGTTTCGCTGAAAAGAAAGTGCTGTTGATGGTGAATTGCATGGATCGTTGCGCTGAAGTTACACGTGCGACACGGGGCCAGCGCGCGGGCCTGGGGTTGAAATTGCTGGGCCTTTGCGTGCTGATCGCGACCAGTGGCTGCGCCGCCACGCAGGAGAAGAGGATGCCAATCGCCGCCAAACCGCTGCTGATCGCGCATCGCGGGGCCAGTGGCGAACGGCCTGAACACACGCTGGCCGCCTATGACCTGGCGATCGATCAGGGTGCCGATTTCATCGAACCCGATCTGGTGATGACCAAGGACGATGTGTTCGTCGCCCGCCACGAGAACGACATCACCGACACCACCGACGTCGCGGCCCATCCCGAATTCGCCGCGCGCAAGGCGACCAAGACGATCGACGGCCAGGCGCATACCGGCTGGTTCACCGAAGACTTCACGCTTGCCGAACTCAAGACGCTGCGCGCCAAAGAACGCCTGCCGCAGCTTCGTCCCGGCAATGCCCGCTATGACGGCCAGTTCGAAGTGCCCACGCTCGCCGAAGTGATCGCGCTCGCCAAGCGCCGCTCGGCAGCAACCGGGCGGACGATCGGCATCTATCCCGAAACCAAGCATCCCAGCTATTTCGCCGCGATCGGCCATCCGATGGAGGCGCGGCTGGTGGCCGAATTGCGCGCCGCCGGCTGGGACAGCGCCGCCGCGCCGGTGTTTATCCAGTCGTTCGAGGTCAATAACCTCAAGCGCCTGTCGACCATGACGAAGGTGCGGCTGGTCCAGCTCGTCGCATCGGCCAGCGGCCCGCCCGATGGCGCCGCCCCCAGCTATGCCGCGATGCTGACGCCCGAGGGACTTCGCGCGATCGCCGCCTATGCCGCCGGGCTAGGCCCTGAAAAGTCGCTGGTCGTCACCGCGCAGGGGCAAGTGACGCCGCTGGTCACCAATGCCCATGCCGCGGGGCTGGTCGTCCACCCCTGGACCTTCCGCGCCGAGAATTATTTCCTGCCAACCGATCTTCGCACCGGCAGCGATCCGCGCGCGGCGGGGCAGCTCGATGCCGAGATCGCCCGCTATCTGGCGGCGGGCGTCGATGGATTTTTCACCGATTTCCCGTATATCGGCAATCGCGCGCGCGAAGCCTTCGTGCCCGCTGCCGGGGACGAGTGAGATGCGTAAACAATTGCTGTGGGTGATCGCACTGCCGCTGCTGAGCGGCGGCTGCATCGCCAAGACCGCCTGGGATGTCGCCACCCTGCCGGTGAAGGCGGCGGGTCAGGCGGTCGATTGGACCACCACCAGCCAGGAAGAAAGCGACCGCAACTACGGCCGCAAGATGCGCAAACAGGAAGCCGAAGAAGCCCGCCGCCTACGCGAGGAAGAAAAGCGCCGGAAGCGGGAGGAACGCGACGACTAACGAGCCCGACCGGTCTGATCGGCTTAACAGGCTGCTGAAAAAGGGCTTGGCT
>NZ_JROH01000047.1 GCF_000786205.1 Sphingomonas sp. 37zxx
GCCAAGCCCTTTTTCAGCAGCCTGTTAAAGGGTTGACCCTGGCTAGCCCGCCAGGCTCGTCAAGCAACATCGGCGGGGCTGCGGCATCGGTGCGAAGCGTGGCCAGAAGCTGATCCACCGCCGCATCGTCACCGCGTAATATCCCGATCCGTGCGGTTATCACTGCCGATAGCGTGCGTACCGCCGGATCGTCTCCCGCAGGCCCGTTGTTGACCTTTCGCACCATGCCCTGCGCTTCGGCTGCCTGTCCCTGCGCAACGCTCAGCCCGGCACGCCGCAAAGCGGTGAGCGCCTCCAGCTTGTGGAGTCCACGCTTTCGAAAGCCTCGTTCCGCCGACTGATAGTTGCGATCGGCTTGAAGGAGATTACCCAGTTTAAGCCAGGTGTCGCCCAGTAGAAGCTCAAGCAACTGCACGTCGGCAGCATCGTTCGGCAAATTCGCTCGCAGGATGCGCGCCTGATTGGCTGCCGCACGCCTATAATCGTCCATATCGCCATAGTGGAGCGAGACGTTCGAATATGCTTCGTACAATGCCGCAACGTGCCGCGGCAGACGCGATGCCGCGTCGCGATTGCGAAGGATGGACTGCTGCAGCGTGGTTCGCGCATCGGCATATTTGCCCTCGGCGAATTGCGACTCGGCATGGGCAATCGACAGGCGAACATCGTCCTCTGTCGGACATTTCCGCTCGATACAGGTAGAGAGTGCAGCGGCGGTTCGTTTGCCGAGCACCAGGATATCTTTCTGCGGTGCGGGCGTTGTGGTTTGCATCAGCGCGAATGCAGCGACTAGGGACAATGTCATCGTTACGACTCCTCGCCTATATGCGAACAAGGAAACATCATTTTGACGACTGGGCAAGCCGTGAGCGGAGCCGGAATGGCATGGATCATCCTTGGCATCGCCGTTTGTACCGAAATCATTTGGGCGCTTAGCCTGAAATGGGCGGGGGATCGCGGCACATGGCTTGCGGGATCGGTGCCGATCGTGCTGTCGTTCGTGAATATGGGCCTGCTGGCGCTGGCGATGCGGGGGATTCCGGCGGGGACGGCTTATGCGGTTTGGACCGGGTTGGGCGCGGTTGGGGTGATTATTGGTGGCACCATCTTTTTCGGCGAGCGGATTTCGCCGCTCCAGGCGGTGTTTATGGCGCTGATCGTCATCGGCGTCGTCGGCACCAAGTTTAGCGCGCAAGGCTGATCGCGGGTCGCCCGCCTGCCTGGGGGTGGCACAAGGTGCCGTCCTGGCCTACCCCGGTGAAAACATCAGGGGAGTAACCGCATGGATCGTCGCCAGTTTATCGGCACCACCGCGCTTGCCGGCATCGCCGCCGCCTTGCCAGCCGCCGCCTGGGCGCAGGGCAGTGGTGCCGACCAGAAGCTGCGCGCGATGCTCGATGCGTTCTTTTACGCCCGGCTGGCGGACAATCCCGAAGGTGCGACGTCGTTGGGGCTGGATACCGGCGCGCGCGCCGGTCTCAAGGCCCGGCTGTCCGATGCATCGCGGGCGCAGGATGCGCGGCAGGTCGCGCGGGCCAGGCGCGAGCAGGCCGAGCTTCGGACCGTCGATCGCGCGGCGCTGTCACCGGCGGCACAGCTCGATTACGAAGTTGTCGGCTACCAGATCGACCAGGTGATCGACAGCGCGCGCTTTGCCTATGGATCGAATGGCGGGCGCTATTCGCCTTATGTGCTCAGCCAGCTTTCGGGCGCGTATCGCGACGTCCCCGATTTCCTGAGCAATACGCATCGCGTCGCCAATGCCGCCGATGCCGACGCCTATGTCGCGCGAGTAGAAGCGTTTGCCGAAGTGATCGACCAGGAGACGCAGCGCCAGCGCACCGATGCGGCGCGCGGCGTGTTCGCCCCCGATTTCATCCTCGACACCACGCTCAAGCAATTGGGCCAGGCGCGCGACAAGCCAGCGGCACAAAGCGGGCCGGTCACCGATCTCGCCGCCAAGCTAAAGGCAGCCAACCTGCCGCCCGAACGCGCCGCCGAGGTCGAGGCGCTGATGGCCGAGCGAGTCTATCCCGCGCTTGATCGCCAGCGCGCGCTGGTAACCGAATTGCGGGGCCGCGCGACGCATGATGCCGGCGTCTGGCGGCTGCCCGATGGCGAGGCCTATTACGCCGCCGCCGCGAGTGCCGCGACGACGACCAAGCTGACCGGCGATGAAATCCACCGGCTGGGGCTGGAGCAGGTCGCGCAGATCAACGCGCGGATCGATACGATCCTGAAGGCGCAGGGGATGACCACCGGCACCGTCGGCGAACGGCTGGTGGCGCTCAACCAGCGGCCCGATCAGTTATTTCCCAATACCGAGCCGGGCCGCGAAGCGCTGCTGACGGCATTGCGCGCGCAGGTGAAGGCGATGGAAGCGCGCCTGCCCGAGCAATTTGCGGTGGTGCCGAAAGCACCGGTCGAGGTGCGGCGCGTGCCCGAGGCGATCCAGGCGGGTGCGCCGGGGGGCTATTATCAGTCGGCCTCGCTCGACGGGACTCGCCCCGCAATCTATTTCATCAACCTGCGCGATACGTTCGACCGACCCAAATTCGGGCTGGCGACGCTCAGCTATCATGAGGGCGTGCCGGGGCATCATCTGCAAGTCATGTCGGCGCTTGAAAGCGACGACATTCCGCTGATCCGGCGGCGCGGCGGGTATAGCGGTTATAGCGAGGGCTGGGCGCTGTATTCGGAGCAACTGGCCGACGAAATGGGGATGTATGACGGCGATCCGCTGGGGCAGGTCGGCTATCTCCAGTCGCTGCTGTTCCGCGCGACACGGCTGGTGGTCGATAGCGGGCTGCACGTGAAGCGATGGAGCCGCGAAAAGGCGACCGACTATTTCCTCGCCACCACCGGCATCGCGCGCGGGCGCGGGCAGGGCGAAATTGATCGCTATACCTGCTGGCCGGGTCAGGCGTGCAGCTACAAGATCGGCCACACGGTGTGGACGCGCCTGCGCGACGAAGCCAAGGCCAAGGCGGGCGCGGCGTGGGATCCCAAGGCGTTTCACAGGGTGCTGACGATGGGGGCGATGCCGCTCACGGTGCTGGAGCGCGTGGCGCGGGCGCGAATGGGCTGATTTTCTCTTAAGCCCTCTCCCGCAGGCGGGAGAGGGTTGGGTGAGGGTCTTCTTTTACTACTTCTTCGGCCCGGCCTGGCAGAAGAAACAAGAAGACCCTCACCCGGCCTCTCCCGCAAGCGGGAGAGGGGAAGAAGGCGCCCCCTCCGGCGAGCGATGCGCTCTAAGGTGGCGTTCTGCTTCAGCGACTCCTAAATCCCCTCAATGTCCTCCCCGAACACTCCCGACCGATTCAACGAAGACAAGGCCACTTTCGCGGTAAGGGGGGCCGATGCGCCCGATCTCGACGCCGGCGTCGCGGCGATCCGCAATGTCGTTGCCACGCTGCCGATCCGCCCCGGCGTGTACCGGATGCAGGATGCGCGCGGCGATGTGCTGTATGTCGGCAAGGCAAAGGCGCTCAAGAACCGGGTCACCAACTATACCCAGGTCACTCGGCTGACGAAGCGATTGCAGCGGATGGTGGCGCAAACCCGGTCGATGACGATCGTCACCACCAATAACGAGGCAGAGGCGCTGCTGCTGGAAGCGCAGCTCATCAAGCGGTATCGCCCGCCGTACAACGTGCTGCTGCGCGACGACAAAAGCTTCCCCTTCATCCTGCTGCGCGGCGACCATGATTTCCCGCGCGTCCAGCTTCATCGCGGGGCGCGGCGGGCCAAGGGCGATTATTACGGGCCGTTCGCGGGGGCGGGGCAGGTGCGGATGACGCTCAACGCGCTGCAAAAGCTGTTCCTGCTGCGGTCGTGCACCGACAGTTTCTTCAACAATCGCGATCGTCCGTGCCTGCTCCACCAGATCCGCCGCTGTTCGGCCCCCTGCGTCGATCGCATCAGTGCGGAGGATTATGCCGAGCTGGTTGGCGATGCGAAGGATTTCCTGGGCGGCAAATCGACCAAGGTGCAGGCCAAATTGGGTGCGCAGATGCAGGACGCCGCCGAGCGGATGGACTTTGAACTGGCCGCCATCCTGCGCGATCGGCTGAAGGCGCTGACCTATATCCAGGGCAGCCAGGCGATCAACGCCGAGGGAGTGGGCGATGCCGACATCTTTGCAATGGCGGCCAAGGACGGCGCGATCGGCATCCAGGCGTTCTTCATCCGTGGCGGCCAGAATTGGGGGCACCGCGCCTTTTTCCCGACGCATGTGCAGGACGTGCCCGAGGACGAAGTGTTCAGCCAATTCCTGATGCAATTTTACGAGGAGGTGCCGCCCGCGCGCAATGTGCTGATCGACCGCGACCTGGCCGAGGCCGAATTGCTTGCCGAGGCGATGGGCGAGCGGGCGGGTTTCAAGGTGTCGCTGTCGGTGCCGCAGCGCGGCGACCGGCGGCGGCTGATCGAACAGGCGCGGCGCAACGCGGTTGAGGCGCTTGACCGGCGGCTGGCCGAGGGGACGACTCAGGCGCGGCTGCTGCGCGAAGTCGCCGAATTGTTCGGCCTGCCCGACAGCCCCGACCGGATCGAGGTGTACGACAACAGCCATATCCAGGGCACCAACGCGCTGGGGGCGATGGTGGTCGCTGGGCCGGAGGGCTTTCGCAAGGGCCAGTATCGCAAGTTCAACATCAAGCGCGCCGAAACGATCGCGGGCGACGATTTCGGCATGATGCGCGAGGTGTTCAGCCGCCGCTTCGGGCGCGCGCAGGATGAAGACCCCAATCGCGAGAAGGGCGACTGGCCCGATCTGGTGCTGGTCGATGGTGGGCGCGGGCAGTTGAACGCGGTGACCGGAGTGCTCGAGGAACTGGGGATCGAGGACATCACCGTCGTCGGCATCGCCAAGGGGCCGCATCATGGCCGCGACGGGCGCGAGGTGTTCCACATGATGGACGGGCGCGAATTTCAGTTGCCGGTCAATTCGCCGGTGCTGTTCTACCTCCAGCGGCTGCGCGACGAAGTTCACCGCTTCGCGATCGGCGCGCACCGCGCCAAGCGCGCCAAGGCGATGACCACCAGCCCGCTAGACGACGTCCCGGGCATCGGCCCCGCGCGGAAAAAGGCGCTGCTGATGCATTTCGGCACCGCCAAGGCGGTGCGCGGCGCGAGCCTGGAGGATCTGTCCAAGGCCCCCGGCGTGTCGAAGGCGATGGCGCAGGGGATCCACGATTTCTTCCACGCGCGGTGAGGGGGCGGGGCGGAGCGAAGATTTCAGACTGCCGCTATTGCAACCCGGTTCGTCGCCGCTAGGGTCGGGGCGGGGATTGAGTGAGTGATCGGGGGCCGGTGATGTTGCGTGGGTTGATGGTGTCGGTCTCGTTGATCGGCTTTGCGGCACCGGCATGGGCGGGTGACAAGCCGCTGTACCAACCGGCTCCTGCCTGGGTGAAGCAAGCACCGGCCCCCGATCCG
Source organism: Sphingomonas sp. 37zxx (assembly GCF_000786205.1). Lineage (GTDB taxonomy): Bacteria > Pseudomonadota > Alphaproteobacteria > Sphingomonadales > Sphingomonadaceae > Sphingomonas. The sequence continues at coordinate 5,440 of NZ_JROH01000047.1, forward strand.
ACGAAACTTCCCGCTGAAAAGCCGCAAATGCTGATTTCGGATCAGCAGCATCGGATCGTCGATGGCGGCGTATCGGCTTATGGTCGCAGCGCGCTGCTGATCGCCAATGCCGGGATGCTCAACGAAGCCGGCACCCTGCGGCTGGAGTGGCAGCCCGATCATGGCGACCTGATCGTCCATCATGTCCGTATTCTGCGGGGGGGTGAGACGATCGATTTGCTGGCCAAGGGCGAGCGGTTCAGCGTGCTGCAACGCGAACTGGGCCTGGAGCAGAAAATGCTCACCGGCGTGCTGACTGCGACGCTGAATGTCGAGGGCATGCGCGTTGGCGACGTGCTCGATTTCGCGGTGACGGTCACCAACAAGGATCCGGCATTGGGCGGCCAGGCATCGACGTCGATGCCGGTATTTACCAAGCCGATGACCGTTGGGTTCGCCCGCAACCGGCTGTCGTGGGACAAGGCGGCGGCGGTCACGCTGCGAAGCTATCTCGACGATGTCGATTTGACGCCGCGCAGCGTCGACGGGTTCGACGAAGTCGAATTGCTGGGGCCGCTGCCCAAATTGCCCGATCTGCCCAACGACATGCCGCTCCGGCTGCGGCCGTTGCCGATGGTGGAGGCGAGCAGCTTTGCCGATTGGCAGGCGGTTTCGCGCACTTTTGCCCCGTTATACGCGACCAAGGACACGATCGCGCCGGGATCGGCACTGGCGACCGAAGTTGCCCGGATCAAGGCGGCGGGTAAGACGCCGCGCGAGCGCGCTGCGCTGGCGCTGGAGGCGGTGCAGGGCCAGGTGCGCTATCTGTTCAAGGGGATGGCCGGCGGGAATTACACGCCGCAGGCACCGGCGCAGACCTGGAACGTTCGCTATGGCGATTGCAAGGCCAAGACGCTGCTGTTGCTGGCGATGCTGCATGCGCTGGATATCGAAGCCGAGCCTGTGCTGGCTAGCATCGACGGCGGGGACTATGTGCCGCGCCGCCTGCCGTCGGCGGGGGCATTCGACCATGTGCTGGTGCGCGCGGTGATCGACGGCGGGTCGCTCTGGCTTGACGGCACCGGGCAGGGCGCACGACTTGCCGACCTTGACGATACTCCGCCGTTCCGCAACGTGTTGCCATTGCGATCCGCCGGTGCCGAACTGATGCCGCTGCCGATCCGCGCGCCGGCGCGCCCCGACGTCGCGATCTGGCTCGAGATCGATCAGACGGCGGGGATCGCGCTGCCGACCCCGTATCGCATGCGGATGACGGTGCGTGGGCAGGCCGCCGAAATGATGCGGCTGGTCACCACCCAGGGGACCGAGGACCAGCGCGAGGAAATGGCGACGAACATTGCCAATCAGCAGATCGCCAATGGCCGGGTGGTGTCGCATCGCCTGAGCTTTGACGAAGCGGCGAACACCGGCTCGCTCGAGATCGAGGGGATCGCTCCCGCCGGCTGGACCCGCGACGATAGCAAGCGCTATCGCGACATCGACTATGCGGTGAACACGATCGCGTTCAATCCCGACCGTTCGCGCACCTTGTGGAAGAAAATTCCCGTCTCCACCGGCGGTCCGGAGAAAATGTCGTTTACTCGCCGCATCTTGCTGCCCGATGGCGGCAAGGGATATACGATCGAGGGCGATCAGGCGCTGCCCGCGCGGCTGGGCGGCATGGCGGTGACCCGCAGTTTCACGTTCGACAAAGGTGTCGCCGATGTCGAGGACACGATCAGCGCCACGGGAATCGAGATCGCGCCCGAGGCGATTGCTGCCGAGCGTTCGGTACTGACCACCGCCGAGCGCCGCACGCTGAAGATCATGGCGCCCGCCGATCTGCCGCGAACGCATGAACTGCGTGCGCGCGCGAAGCGGGAAGGGCGGCTCAAGCGGCTCGACGCGCTCTATGAAAAGGCGATCGCCGATTCCGAGCCGGGCGACCCAACTGCCTATGACTCACGCGCACGCTGGCGCGAAGGGCTTGGCGACTGGAAGGGCGCGCTGGAAGACGCCGAGCGGATGGTGGAGATCGAGCCAAGCGGCGCGAACCTCTATTTTCAAGCCTATCTGTTTTACGTTCTGGGGCGTGACGCTGAATCGCTGGCTGCTATCGAGCGGGCGACCGCTGCCGATCCATCGGACTATGGTGCCCTGACCTATTATACGAACCGCCTGGCCGATGCCGGGCGGTATGACGAAGCACTGGCGCTGATCGATGAACGGATCGCGGCGGGTGGTAGCGAACGCGAATGGGCGATGCTGCAAAAAGCCTATCTTTTGGCGACGAAGGGCGAGGCTGAAGCCGCCACCGCGCTTGCCGACGAAGCTTTGGGCGATAAGCCGCGCGATGCCGGGCTGTTGAACCAGCGTTGCTGGCTGCGCGGCCAGGTGAATCTCGGCCTGGAAGCGGCGCTGGCCGATTGCGACCGCGCGATTGCGCTGGGCGAAAGTCCTGCCGCCGCGCTCGACAGCCGGGCGCTGATCCATTTCCGCGCAGGGCGGCTGGACGCCGCGCGCGCCGATCTCGATGAAGCGCTGGCGCTCGCGCCCGATATGGCCGCCGCCCTATATCTGCGCGGGCTGGTTCGCAAGAAGCAGGGCGACCAGAAGGGAGGCGCTGCCGACATTGCCGAAGCGATCATCATGGCACCGCGCATTGCCGATGATTACACGCGCTGGGGGATCACCGCCTGATCATTACCGCTTTCTTCACCGCGCACTGATAGCGAGGCGGGCATGACCACGCCCGTCTTTCTCACCATCGATACCGAGCTGATGTGGCGGCACCACGTTGCCGGGTTGCCGGTGGCCGAGCAGGTGGCGCGATCGATCGAGCCTGCCGGGGTGGGGGTGGGCTATCAATTACGGGTGCTGGCCGCGCATGGGCTGCGCGCGACCTTCTTCGTCGATCCGATGCCCGCGCGCACCTATGGCATCGATGTCGTCAAGGCGATGGTCGCGCCGATCCTGGCGGCGGGGCAGGCGGTGCAATTGCACCTGCACCCCAATTGGGCGGGCGCGGTGGCGGGTGATGGCGGCGCGGCGCATGCCCGCTTCGAGCTGATCGATTATTCGCTGGAGCAGCAGCGCGACCTGATCGCCGAGGCGGCGGCGCTGCTGATGGCGGCAGGCGTGCCGCAGCCGGTGGCGTTTCGCAGCGGTAGCTATGCCGCCAATGACGATACGCTGGTGGCGCTGGCCAAATTGGGCTTTGCCTATGACAGCAGCCATAATGGTTCGGAGCATCCCTGGCCCAGCGCGATCAGCCTGCCGGTGCGGCAGATCGCGCCGGTGGCGCATCACGGGGTGATCGAATGCCCGGTGACGTTGATCGAGGATGTGCCGGGCAAGCTGCGCCATTTCCAGATTTGCGCGCTGTCGGTGGCCGAAATGCGCGCGGCGCTCGATCATGCCACGCGCGCGAACCATGCGGCGGTGACGATCGTCAGCCACGGGTTCGAACTTGCGGCGCGGACGGGGACGCGCGCCAACCGCGTGCATGTCCGCCGGTTCGAGGCGCTGTGCGCGATGCTGGCGGCGCGGGCGGCGGCGATGCCGACAATTTGCTATGCCGATGCTGCCGGGTTGCGGCTGGGGCAGGGCGATGTGCCGCTGGGACCGAATGTGCTGCGGACGCGGTTGCGGCAGGCCGAACAGCTTTGGTCGAACATCGTCGAGGAGCGGGCGGCGTGAATGACGGGGCGGAAGGGCCGGTTGTGCTCGATCTGCCGCTCAATTTCCGGGTGGGTGCGCGTACCGTGTTCGCGCTGCCTCGCCGGATGGTTCGGGTCGCGGTATCGCTGGCCGATGCGATCGAAGGGCGGGTGCCGGCGCTGCCGCCGCTGCCCGCCCATGCCGATGGCTATTCGCTGCTGTCGCTTCCCGCCGGTCAGCCGGTGGCGCTGCCGGGGATGATCGCCGCCGAACGCCAGCGTTACCCGCGCTATTTCGCCGATCTTACGCTTGGCTGGGATGCTTATCACGCCAGCCTGTCGGGCAATTTGCGATCGGGGCTGAAGCGCAAGGCAAAGAAGCTGGCGGCGGCGTCGGGCGGGGCGATCGACATTCGCCGCTACCGTACTCCGGTTGAATTACAGGCGTTTCACGCGATCGCGCGGCCGCTGGCGGCGGCTACTTATCAGGAAAAATTGCTGGCGATGGGCCTGCCGGGCGATGCCGGGTTCGTCGCGCGGATGCTGCGGCTGGCGGCGGCGGATCGGGTGCGGGCGTGGCTGTTGTTCGTCGGCGGTGAGGCGGCGGCGTATCTCTATTGCCCGATCACCGGCGGCGACGTGCTGTACGAATATGTCGGCCACGCCGAACGCTTTGACGCGCTGTCGCCGGGCAGCGTGTTGCAGGCAGAGGCGCTGCGCGATCTGATGGCCGAGGGCGGGTTTGCGCGATTCGACTTCACCGAGGGCGAGGGCCAGCATAAGCGCCAATTCTCGACCGGGCATGTCGATTGCGCCGACTGGCTGGTGCTGCGCGGGGGGCTGGGGAACCGGGCGGCGCTGGCGGCGCTGGCGGGGTTTGACGGTGGTGTGGCGTGGGTCAAGCGGCGGCTGACGCATTTGCCTCGTCATTCCCGCAAAGGCGGGAATCCATAACCACTGCACTGGCATATGGATTCCCGCCTTCGCGGGAATGACGAGAAGGAAGACCAATTGAAGTCATCCCTGGCATGACGAAGGCGGCGGGGGCGGGTACAGCGGCGGCATGCAGCTTTCCTCCCCCGCCATTGTCCTGTCGGTGCGCGCGCATGGCGAGCATGGGGCGATCGTGCGCGCGTTGACGCCGCGGGACGGGGTGCAGCCGGGCTATGTGCGCGGCGGCCGTTCGCGCGCGATCGGGCCGGTGTTGCAACCCGCCAACGCGATCCTGGGCGAATGGCGCGCGCGCACCGATACCCAATTGGCGGCGCTGACGGTCGAGCTGGTGCATAGCCGCGCGCCGTTGTTCGACGAAGCGCTCCCCGCCGCCGCGCTCGAATGGCTGACCGCGCTGACCGCGACGCTGTTGCCCGAGGCGCAGCCCTATCCGGCGATCTATGCCGCGCTCGATGCGGTGATCGACGCGGTCGAGGCGGCACCTTCGGCGCGCGGCTGGGCCGGGAGCATCGCGCGCTATGAACTGCTGCTGCTGGCTGAACTGGGCTTCGGCCTGGCGCTTGACATATGCGTGGTGACTGGCGCGGTCGATGATCTGGCGTTCGTCAGCCCCAAAAGCGGCGGCGCGGTGAGCCGGGCGGCGGCGATGGGCTATGAGCCCCGGCTGCTGCCCTTGCCCGCTTTCCTGCATGCCGGCGGCGAGGCGGGATGGGACGATGTGTTCGCCGGCCTTCGCATCACCCGGCATTTCCTTGAGCGCGATCTGCTCACCGGGCGCGCTGCCGAGGTGTTGACGGCGCGCGGGCGGCTGGTCGAACGGTTGCAGCGCGCGGTTGCGTGAGGCATGGGCGGGGCCGAAACGGGGGAAGCCATTCATGTCGCAGTTGATCGCCATTTTGCCCGGAGACGGGATCGGACCCGAAGTGACCGCCGAGGCGCGGCGCGTGCTCGAAACGCTGGCACTGGGCCTGCGGTTCGAGGAAGCGCCGGTGGGCGGGGCCGCCTATGACGCCGCCGGGCATCCGTTGCCCGCCGCCACGCTGGAATTGGCGAAGCGCGCCGATGCGGTGCTGTTCGGTGCGGTCGGCGACGCGCGCTATGACGGGCTGGCGCGCGAATTGCGGCCTGAACAAGCGATATTGGGACTTCGCAAGGAATTGGGGCTGTTCGCCAATCTGCGCCCGGCCAAATTGTTCGCGGGGCTTGAGGACGCATCGGCGCTTCGCCCCGAAATCGCCGCGCGGATCGACATGGTGATCGTGCGCGAACTGACCGGCGACGTCTATTTCGGCATGAAATCGCGTGGCACCACCGCCGAGGGGTTGCGCGAGGGCCGCGACCTGATGCGCTATGACGAGGTCGAAGTGGCGCGGATCGCGCGCGTCGGCTTTGAAACCGCGCGCAGCCGCAATCACCGGCTCTGCTCGGTCGACAAGGCCAATGTCCTCGAAACCTCGCAATTATGGCGCGACGTGGTGATCGAGGTGTCGGCCGACTATCCCGATGTGACGCTAAGCCACCTGTATGTCGACAATGCCGCGATGCAGATGGTGCGCGATCCGGGCCAGTTCGACGTGATCGTCACCGGCAATCTGTTTGGCGACATCCTGTCGGATCAGGCGAGCATGTGCGCGGGATCGATCGGGATGCTGCCATCGGCGGCGATCAACGGTTCGGGCAAGGGGCTGTATGAACCGATCCACGGTTCGGCCCCCGACATTGCCGGGCAGGGGCTGGCCAATCCGGCGGCGGCGATCCTGTCGGCGGCGCTGATGCTTCGCCATTCGCTGGGGCTGGCCGAACCTGCCGACCGGATCGAGGCGGCGGTGGCGGCGGCGATCCTGGGCGGGGCGCGCACCCGCGATCTGGGCGGCACGCTGTCGACGCGCGCTATGGCCGATGCGATCCTGGCGCAATTGGGGTGATTGGCGGGCCGGGAATGGCCAAATAGGGGAGACGACGGGGCAAGCTGCAAGAAGGGGTAGCTTGCATCGCCCATCCACTCCCGGCAAAGCAGCGCGCATGAAGCGCAACACCGGACAGGATCGCAGCGTCACCAGCAAGTGGCGCCCCGCAACACAAGCCGTGCGTGGTGGCACCATGCGTAGCGAGTTCGGCGAAACCTCCGAAGCGCTGTTCCTCACCTCGGGCTATGCCTATGACTGCGCGGCCGATGCCGCCGCACGGTTCAAGGGCGAGCAGGCGGGGATGACCTATTCGCGGTTGCAGAACCCAACGGTCGAAATGCTCGAACATCGCATCGCGCTGATGGAGGGAGCAGAGGCATGCCGCGCCACCGCATCGGGCATGGCGGCGATGACTGCGGCGCTGCTGTGCCAGCTAGAGGCAGGCGACCATGTCGTTGCCGGGCGTGCGCTGTTCGGGTCGTGCCGCTGGCTCACCGACACGCTGCTGCCCAAGTTCGGCATCACCACAACGATCGTCGATGCCCGCGATGCCCAGCAATTCGCCGATGCGACCACCGACAAGACCAAGGTCTATTTCTTTGAAACCCCCGCCAATCCGACGATGGACATCGTCGATCTGCGGGCGGTGTGCGACATCGCGCGCGCGCGGGGCGTGACCACGGTGGTCGACAACGCCTTTGCCACCCCCGCGCTGCAACGGCCGATGGAGTTCGGTGCCGATGTCGTCGCCTATTCGGCGACCAAGATGATGGACGGGCAGGGCCGGGTGCTGGCGGGCGCGGTGTGCGGGACCGAGGATTTCATCACCAACACGCTGCTGCCCTTCACCCGCAACACCGGGCCGACGCTGAGCGCGTTCAACGCCTGGGTGGTGCTGAAGGGGCTGGAGACGCTCGACCTGCGGATACGCCGCCAGAGCGAGAATGCGCTGGAGGTCGGCCGCTTCCTAGAACCGCGTGTGCCGCGCCTCAACCATCCCGGCCTGCCGAGCCATCCGCAGCATAATCTGGCGATGGCGCAGATGGATATGACCGGGCCGATCTTCTCGTTCGAGGTCGAGGGGCGGACCCAGGCGCATGCACTGCTCGACGCGCTCGACCTGATCGACATTTCGAACAATATCGGCGATTCTCGATCGCTGATGACGCATAACGCATCGACCACCCATGCCAGCGTGAGCGAGGAAAAGCGGCTGGAGATGGGAATCACCGAAGGCACGCTGCGGCTGAACGTCGGCCTGGAAGACCCGATCGACCTGATCGCCGATCTGGATCAGGCGCTGCGCCAGGCGGGCCTGTGAAGGCGCTGTTCGATACCGAAGCGCGGACCGGCGACGTCGTCGTCCGCACATCGGTGTCGTACCTTGCCGATCAGTCCGAGCCGGCGCGCGGGCGCTGGTTCTGGTCCTATCACATCCGCATCGAGAATGAGGGCACACGCACCGTGCAACTGCTCGCGCGCCACTGGATCATCACCGACGGACGCGGCGCTCGCCATTCGGTCGAGGGTGAGGGGGTGGTCGGCGAACAGCCGGTGATCGAACCCGGCGCCAGCTTCGATTATGTATCGGGCTGTCACCTGGCGACGCCGACGGGATCGATGCAGGGAAGCTATCAGATGGTGGACGAGGATGGCGGCGCGTTCGACGTGACGATCCCCAAATTCGCGCTGATCGCGCCGGCGGTTTCGTGAGGGGGGGCGGACTTTTCCCCCCCTCCCGCTTGCGGGAGGGGCCGGGGGTGGGCCTATCAACTAGGATAGCGCGTGCGGATACACCCACCCCCAACCCCTCCCGCAAGCGGGAGGGGGGCAATTCATGAAGCGCACGCATCTTCCGCTTAACGGCTTGCGCGTGCTGGACGCTGCTGCACGCCACCTCAGCTTCACCCGCGCTGCCGATGAACTGGCGGTCACCCCTGCCGCTGTCGGGCAACAAATCCGCGCGCTGGAGGATACGTTGGGCGTGGTGCTGTTCCGTCGCACCACCAAGGGGCTGGAACTCACGCCTGAGGGCGCGGGCGGGCTGGTGGCGCTGCGGGAAGGTTTCCTGCAATTCGAGGAAGCGGTGCGCGCGATGCAGCAGGGGCAGTCGTCGAAATCGTTGACGATCGCCGCCCCGCGCGACCTGACCAACAAATGGCTGATGCCGCGCCTCGCCGAAATCGCCGCGCGCGAACCCGATCTGCGCTTCGTACTGGTGGCGGGCGACGAGGGAGCCGATTTCGCTCAAGCCAATCTCGATCTGGCGATCCGCTGGGGCGAGGGGCCGGGTGAGCATGAGGGCGAGGCGCTGTCGAGCGACGGCATGGTCACGATCGAGCGCCCCGGCGGCGGTGCCGACACGCGGATTTCGTGGCCTGGTTGTATTTCGGAGGAAGCGTTGTCGCTGCTGCGGGTGGCCGATGCCGGTCTGGCGATCGATGCGGCGGCGGCGGGGCTTGGCCGCGCGACGGTGCCCGAATTGCTGGTCCGCAGCGATCTGGCGGCGGGGCGGGTGGTGATGATCGGCGAGCCCAAATCCTATCCGTCGGGCTATTGGCTGGTCGCGCCGTTGCCGCAATGGCGTCAAAAAAAGGTGCGTGCGCTGGTCGACGCGCTGGCGGCGTGAACGTCGTCCCGGCGCGCGATACGCCGGTGCTCAAAACCCAGCGGCTGCGGCTTCGCCCGCGCACCCCCGACGATGCCGAGGCGCTGCATCCAAGCTATGCCGATGCCGAACTGATGCATTGGTGGTCGCACGGGCCGCACACCAGCGTTGAACAGACGCGCGAGGCGTTCGCGCGAAGCGACAATGGCTGGCGCTGCTGGATCATCACGCAAAAGCGCGACGACACCGCGATCGGCTTTGTCGGCGCGGCGGAGAAGCGGCAGGGCGGGGTGACCGAAATCGGCTATATGCTGGCGCGCCGCCATTGGGGCACCGGGATTGCGCGCGAAGCGCTGGGCGCGGTGATCACGCGGTTGTTCGCCGAGGGGCAGCGGCGGGTCTATGCCGATACCGACCCCGACAATGCGGCGTCGCGGGCGCTGCTGGAGCGGCTGGGGTTCCAGCTCGAAGGCCGGTTGCGTGCCGAATGGGAAACGCACATCGGCGTTCGCGACACGACGTTATACGGATTGCTGCGTCAGGAATGGCGCGGCTGATCCGCTCCCTCCGATCACGAAGGGAGCGGTAGAGGTAAAGGCTCAGCGAGCGGCGGTCTGTACCGGCGCTGCGACCAATGGCTTGGCGATGCGGAAATTGACCGGACGGCCCTCGACATTGCCGCGCACGCTGCGACCGCGAACGACGAAGCGGAAATTGTCGCCCTGTGGCATGGTGCGACCGGTCAGGACGGTCGCTTCGTCCTTCTGCTCGATCGTGTAGGCGTAGGTCTGGCCGTCGCGCGTGAACTGGTCCTGGCGAACGTCGTCGGCCAGCGCCGGTGCGGCGATCAGGGTGGCTGCAATTGCGGCTGCGAACTTGATGCTCATGTGTAATCTCCCTGGGGCGGAAAAAAATCTGCTTCCGGGTGATGTCCCGTGGCTCGGAATTTGTTGCAGCGCAGCAAGTGCAGCAAACGCAAAAATTGCGGGCACGGTTGCAGAAATTGCATGTGCGGCCGGGCAAAGGCTGCATCTTTCGCAGCCGCGCCACGTTGGGCGTTGAGGAATAAGGGGGAATGATGCGGAACTTGTGGTTCATCACCAACCCGAACTCGGGATCGGCGACCAAAGAAAAGTGCGACGCGATCGAAACGGCGTTCGACGCTGATGGTTTGATCCTCGCCGGGCGCACCGATTTCCCCGACGAATCGCTGCCGACCGGCGCGCAACTCGATTCGGCAGGCGTCGATACCGTGGTGCTGTTCGCGGGCGACGGCACGATCAATGCAGCGCTGTGCGCGCTGGCGGCGTGGGAGGGAGCGTTCCTGATCCTGCCTGGCGGCACGATGAATCTGCTGGCCAAGCGGCTGCACGACACGCTCGATCCGGCGGCGATTATTGCTGCGGCGCGTCAAAGCGACCGGCAGGTCGAGCTTCCCTATATCATGGCGGCGGAGCATCGCGCGTTTGTCGGGCTGATTATCGGCCCCGCCGCGCAATGGTTTCGCGCGCGCGAGGCAGTACGCAAGCGGCGGGTGTTCGCGCTGTTTCGTGCGATACGCCATGCCTGGGGGCGCACCTTTGGCAAGGGCGTTCGCGTCAGCGGATCGGTGAAGCTGCGGCGGCGTTATCAGGCGGTATTTGTCAGCCCTGATCCGGGCGGGCTGGACGTGGCCGGGATCGACGCGCGCGACTGGCGAACGATCGCGGCGTTGGGCTGGGGGTGGATCGGCGGCGACTGGGTCGATGCCCGCGCGGTGACGCATACGCTGTCGGCGCATTTGCGGATCGAGGGCAATCGTCCGGTGCTGGCGTTGTTCGATGGCGAGCCGCATCGACTCGAGCCGGGCACGCACATCACCCGCGGCATGAGCGAAAAGCGGTTTATCGAAACCCGCGCGCAGGAGGGCATGGCATGACGATCCGATTGTTCCACGTCAGCGATCTGCATTTCGGGGCCGAAGATCGCGCAGCGCTCGATTGGTTCGCTGGCATCGTCCGCCATGAGCGGCCCGACGCAATCCTGATGACCGGCGATCTTACCCAAAGCGCGCGCGCGCATGAGTTCGAGGCCGCCGCCGCCTGGCTCGAAAGCCTCGAACGGCCGGTGACGATCGAAGTCGGCAATCACGATCTGCCGGTCTTTAATCCGGTGCAGCGGATGCTGCTGCCCTATCGCCGCTATCGCGCGCTTCAGCGGATGCTCGAACGCCCGCTCGACATCGCCGGGATCACGATCGTGCCGCTGCGGACGACGGCGCGGTTCCAGTTGCGACTCGATTGGTCAAAGGGGTTTGTCAGCCGGCGGCGGCTTGGCCGGGTGGTGCGGCAGATCGCCGAAGCGCCCGGTGACGGCCTGGTGTTCGTGACGGCGCATCACCCGCTGATCGAGGCCGGCACCCGCACCCGGGCAAAGACGCGCGGCGGCCAACGTGCGCTGGCGGCCTTGGTCGAGGCGGGGGCACATGCGGTGCTGACCGGGCATGTCCATGATCCGTTCGACATTGATCACCGCCATGCCGGACGCGAAGTGCGGCTGATCGGGGCAGGCACGCTTTCCGAACGGGTGCGCGAGACGCGGCCGTCGTTCAACGAAATCCGGGTGCAGGGCCGCGCCTTTGAAACGATCGCCCGCGTGATGGACGCGCCCGACCAGCGCCTATGATCGCCAAAGCCCTCTACCTCGTGGGGGCGGGCGGGTCAGCGCAGCCGAACCCCGATCAACGTGCCCTTGGTCCCCTTGTTCACCAGGTCGAACCGGAAGTTCGGCCAGCGCTCGCGCCAGCGCGCGGCGACGATGCGTTCACCGGGGCGGGCGGCGTCGTCGAGCAGGATCGTGCCCCCCACCGGCAGCCGGTCGAACAACGTCTCCGCCGCGCCGCGCACATAGGGATGGATCGTCCAGGGCGGGCCGTCGATCACCAGCATGTCGATCTGATCGGGCAGGGGGCCGTGGTCGTACCAGATGCCCGGCCAGTCGCCCGGTGCCTGCCGAAGCGGGGTCGCGCGCATATCGGCATCGACGCCATGTTCCTGCAGCCATTCGCGAGTCGCGGCGATGAAGTCGCCATGCTGATCGCAACTGATCAAATGCCCGCCGCCATTTTGCTGTAGCGCCTTGGCCACCACCAGGCTGGTGGCCCCCGCGCCGAGTTCGAGCACGGTCGCGGGGCGATTGCGTTCGATATGATCGACGATCAGGCTCAAGAAACCGGTATCGGCCTTCCAACTGCCAAGGTTGGGCAGCGCGTCGGGGGCGAGCTCGAGCCGTTCGAGCAACGCCTGCTTCACCGCGCGCGATCCGCCCGACAGGCTGCGCGCCAGCCACGGCCACTGCACCGCGAAGAACGCGATGACGAAGGGGCGATCGACGAAGCGGCGCTTTACGTCATCGGGCCACATCCCATCGGTGCGCGGCAAATAGGAAGTGGTTTCACGGGTAGTCATAACAGTCGTTCCGATCGCGATCCGATCGAACGACCGGGCCGAGGGGTGTTCGAACAACCGCCAGCCATCGTCAACCGGCTATGCCGCGATGCCGGCTCGCTTGATCGTATATCGCCGCGCAAATAGCGTTTGGCGCTGCCTGCCGGTGGAGCAACAAAGCCCATTCGCGTGCGAAGGCGGGGTTATACCGAAAATATCGTGCGTTGCAAGCATTGTCGCGCTAATCCCCGGACGAATACCGCAGCCCATCCGGGTGGCACTCTTGAGGGAAACAATCATGGCCTTACCAATAACCCTGACCATGGCCGCAGCGGCCGGACTTATCAACCTGTGGCTGGCCGTCCGCATCGGTCAGGTACGCACCAGCCAGAAGGTAAGCGTTGGCGATGGCGGCAATGAATATGTCATCCGCCGGATGCGCGCGCAGGCCAATTTTGTTGAATTCACGCCGTTCATTCTGGCCCTGATCGCCGGACTGGAAATCTCCGGTTTTGGTGGCATCTGGCTTTGGGCTGTTGGCATTGTCTATATGGCAGGGCGGCTGGCGCACGGGCTGGGCATGGACGGCGGCACATTCAAGCTGGGCCGGACGATCGGCACCATCACATCAATGCTGATCACGCTGGGCCTGTCAGGCTATGCCATTTATGTCGCAAGCGTGCTGCCGGTGGCTTAACCCAAACCACCCCCTCCTTAACGGGAGGGGGACAGCTTTATGCCAGCACGTGATCAGCAACAAAGCCGTTGCGTTGGCGTTCGAAGCCGAAATTGCTCGTTGGCCCGTGGCCGGGCACGAACACCGTGTCGTTACCCAGCGGCCAAAGCTTCTGCGTGATCGAATCGATCAGATCCTGATGGTTGCCGCGCGGAAAATCGGTGCGACCGATCGATCCCTGGAACAGCACATCGCCCACAATGGCCAGCTTTGATGCCGCGTGGTGGAACACGATATGCCCCGGCGTGTGGCCCGGGCAATGGATGACATCGAGCACCAATGGGGCGACCCGTTGCCGGACCGCCCTGTTTCACAGCGACACGATCAGAAGCGGATCGCCACCGAGCCACGCAAGGTGGCGTTGCGGATGTCGTCGCGCTCGATCGTGCGTTCGGCGGCGATCGTCGCGCTCACGCGCTCGCTGCCAAAGGTGAAGCCGCCGCTGATCTCTGCCCAGTCGCGATCGGTGGTCGGCAGCGAGAAGACCGCCGCATTGCCGATCCCGTTGACGAAGTTCGCGCCGAATGCTCCGGGTGCATCGCGGAACTCATGCACGTAATTGGCCGAGACGAAGGGCTGGACCGATCCCAATGTCGCATTGGCGCTGGCCCCTGCGCGCCCCTGGAGGCTGTCGAAATTGCCCAGATTATAGCGCATGGCCGGGCCACCGCCTTGTTCGGCAACATTGGTGAAGCCGATATGGCTGTAGCGGAGCGAGGCGCGGGGCTTGACGGTCGCCCCCGTGGTTTCCGCCACCAGGGCAACGCCGGTCTCGTTCGAGAAGGTGAATGCCCGCTCGTCCGACGTCAGCGTGAAGTTGTTGGCACCGATCGCCGCCTGGCGGCTGCTGTCGATCTTCAGCACGCCCGCGCTGGTCTGGGTATCGACCAGCAGCGCACCATAGCGGCTGCTGCTGTACAACGTGCCCTGGATCAACTGGCTGCCCGATGAATCACCGGCAGCCACGGTGCTGCCGTTCAGGTCCGAATAGGTGAAGGCGAAACCGATCGTGCTTGCCTCGTCCATCAGGTGTTCGACACCGGCAGCGATGAAGAAGCCGTCAAACTGGTTGCGGCCAAAGCGCTGAACGCTGGGCAGGCCGACGCCATTGCCGTCGATATAGCCGCCCGCCAGATACACGGCCAGATTGTCGGGCAACGCGCCCTGCTGCACCACCGCACCGCTGCCGACGTCGCTGTCGATCGGCCCCGCCATGTTCATGCCCACGGCCGCGACCGATGCGAGCTGCATCGGCTTGCCATACACAGCCAGCGTGCCGCCCTGGCCGCCATCGGCAATGTTGTTGACCCGATCGCGAAAGAAGCGCGAGACCGCATCGGTGGCCACGGTGCCCAACTGGCTTTGCAGCGGCGCGGTGCGCGGTGCCAGATTTTCGAGCTGGGCGCGAATGGTGCCCTGATCCTGCAGATCGAATTCGCCATACAGCCCCGCCAATGCCGCGGTGTTCGAACGGTTTTGATCGAGCAACCGGGCATAGCTGGTCTGGATCGCCGAGTTGCGATCGACAACATCGGCATAGCGCCCGGCGACAATCCGCATATTGACCGCATTGGCGCTGTAGCTGAGCGTCGGCGTCAGGATCGCGCTGATGGCACCGGGCGTGGCAAAGGTGCCGACGACACCGCCGGCTGCGGTCAGGATCGTGTAGCTGTCGCCATCGCGCAGCCGGGTGCCGGCAGTCGGCGCAAAGCCCACCCGGCCGCCGACATCGGCAACGCCCAGCGATTCGGCGGTGCCGGTCACGACCACGCGGTCGGACAAGCCATTGGGGCCAAGATCGATCAGCAAGCTGCTGGCCGAGGCCAGCGTTATGTTACCGGCGAAGGTGAGCGTGCCGGTGGTGCCGGCAGTGCCTGGGGCGATCATGCCCATCATGCTGGTGAAGAACGGCGTGTTGATCCGGCCAGTGCCGGTCAGGCCACCGCGCATCAGCAGATAGTCCCCAGGCGTCGACAACACACCATCGACCTGCATCATGCCGTTGGTCTGGGTCACGTCGATCAGGCTGGTCAGATTGCCGCCAGCAGCGATGTTCAGCCGGGCGCCACTGCCCGCCACGGTCAGCCTGTCGATCGTCGCCGCGCTGCTCAGGGTCGTGATGCCGGTATTGGCCAGCGTGACGTCGTAATAGCGGGCCGAAACGCCTTGGCGGGGTGCTGCCGCCACGTTGTTTGGCACGAAACTGCTCGCACCGGGCAGGCCATTGGCGATGGTGGGGGCAGGCAGCACCGCCGTTGCATCGGCCAGCGCTTGCGGCGTATCGGCGGTGACGATGTCGGACAGGGTGGCAGCGCCGTTATGCGCGATCGTTTCGGCGGTGAGACCGGCGGCGCGGCCACCGGCACCGGCGGCATTGGTCGCGGACGCAGTAGTCCCGGCGCTGGTGGGCACCGGCTGTCCGTTTACCAGCAACTGGTTGGTGGCGAGATCGAAACACTCGTCGGTACCCGGAAGCTGGAAGCAGATCTGACCGAACTGGTTCGGGTCGGCACCCGCCACCCCTGCGCCCGGCATATCGGGGATGCCGGTGACCAACTGTCCCGCGGCGTTGAGCACGCGATAGGCTGGGTCTTGCAGCGAGGTCCAATGCGCCGCGTCCTCCCAATTGCCGTTGCCCGCCCGTGCACCGACATAGCGATAGGGATTATTCTCGGCGATCCAGTCCCAGAACAGATAGAGTGGCTGATAGAAGGACGATGTGCCGTAAGCGCTGAACGGCTGTGCGCCAAAGAAGCGCGATCCGCCCGACAATACGCCGATGACGACTTGTTCGGCATAAGTGCGGTCGAGGATCAGCGGGCCGCCCGAATCGCCTGGGCCGGTGGTGCCTTCGCGCGGAAGGGCGGCGTCCTTGAACAGGTTGAAATCGAACGGATAGGCATCGGCAGTGCCCCGGCGCGGGTCGTCGAAATCAAGCTGGTATAGATTCTGGGGCAGGCCCGATGGCGAGCCGAACAGGAACAAGTCGCGATCGTCGAACGATCCGAGAATGCCGATGTAATTTTCGGCGACACGCCGGCGCCAATTGCCCGCCTGGTTTGCGCCCGTCGTGCCCGTGCCGGTGCTGCCATAGCCGGTGATCGTCACATGATAGCCGGTGCCGGTGGTGTTGCTGATCGCGGCGGGTGCCGGCAGCGCCGACAGCAGCAAGGCCCAGGTGGGAATGTCGCGCGTCGGCGTGTCGAGCGCGGCGATCGCGACATCGGCTTCGATGAAGTTCAGATTGGGGCCAAGCCCGAGCGAGTCGGGGTGATACCGGACCTCTTCGGCGTTGTAGACGAAATTGGCGGTGTTCGTCCGGAACTGGTTGGCGTTCGCCTGGCCGTTCAGCGTGGCGAGGATATATTCGCGGACGCCGGCTAGATTGTCGTTGCGGAAACCGAATGCGATCGGCGTGCCGCCGGTGTTCGAGCCATAGGCCTCCTGCGCGACCGTGTTCACGCAATGCGCCGCGAAAATAACCGTGCGCGGGTTGATCAGCGAACCAGTGCAGGTGCCGACGCCGCCGCCGGGGGCCGCCACGAACATCTGGCCGATGCCGTTGATGTCGACAGGGTCGACGATATTGGCCGGGGTGTTGGGCGAACCCGGGGTATTGATGACGATGCGGGGTTCGGCTTCGACCTGCGGCATGGCGGCGGCACGCATCGGCAAGGTCGATATCGAATCATGCGGCGCATTCTCGGCGATCATCGGGCCGTAACCTGCCCGTTGTGCTTGCGCTGTGGCTGTGGTGCCAAGCATTGCCACTGCCGATGTCGCAAGTAACGCCGATCGCCCGAGCAATCGGCTCCCCTTTGAAATCCTCATTTTCCCTACCCCTTGTGACGCGACCTTTTGGTCTTACGATTAAGGCTATCGCGCAATAATGCGGCGTACAAGGGACTTAGGTTACGCTTGACTATAGCAAAAAAGGCGGCCCGTTGCCGAGCCGCCTTTTCAGATATGATTAACGCGCCGGTAACTTGGCGCGCTAGTAACTTAACGCTTCGAGAACTGGAAGCTGCGGCGCGCCTTGGCCTTGCCGTACTTCTTGCGCTCGACTGCGCGGCTGTCGCGGGTCAGGAAGCCTGCTGCCTTCACCGGCGCGCGAAGCACTGGCTCATAGCGGGTCAGTGCCTGTGCGATGCCGTGCTTGACCGCGCCGGCCTGGCCCGAAAGGCCACCGCCCTTGACGGTGCACATCACGTCATACTGATCGGTGCGATCGGCGACTTCGAATACCTGGCTGATCACCAGACGGAGCGTCGGACGTGCGAAATACACTTCCTGGTCGCGCCCGTTGACGACGATCTTGCCCGAACCCGGCTTCAGCCAGACGCGCGCGACGGCGTCCTTGCGGCGACCGGTCGCATAGGCGCGGCCATATTGGTCGATGATTTGCTCACGCAGCGGGGTGTTCGAATAGACGGGAGCGGCTGGCTGCTGCTCGTCGCCGGTGGTGGTGGCTTCGCCATTCTGCGGCTGCTGCTCGCCGACGGGCTGGCCCGCTGCGATTGCGCCGAGGTCGGCCAGGGACTGGCGGTTATCGGACATTATGCGCCCACCTTGTTCTTACGGTTCATGCTGCCGATGTCGAGGACTTCGGGGTTCTGCGCCTCGTGCGGATGCTCGGTGCCTTTGAAGATGCGCAGGTTGCGCATCTGTTGGCGGCCAAGCGGACCGCGCGGGATCATCCGCTCGATCGCCTTTTCGAGCACGCGCTCGGGGAAACGACCTTCGAGCACCTTGGCTGCGGTGACTTCCTTGATGCCGCCGGCATAGCCGGTGTGCTTGTAATAGACCTTCTTCGCCGCCTTGCCGCCGGTGAAGCGAACCTTCTCGGCGTTGATGACGATGACATTGTCACCGCAATCGACATGCGGGGTGAAGCTGGTCTTGTGCTTGCCGCGAAGCACGTTGGCGATGATCGTCGCTGCACGACCGACCACCAGGCCGTCGGCATCGACAATATGCCACTTCTTTTCCACCTCAGCCGGCTTCACCGACTTGGTGGTCTTCATGAGCGCCTTCATGGGGCTTGGACCTTATGTGAGTATAAACGCAAGCCGCCGCCCCGGTGGAGGCGGCGTCGTGGCAGCGCTAATGCGCAGAAGGTGGCTGGAAGTCAAGACAACCGGGCGATTGCTGACGGGTATTGGGATACCCTATGCCCCGCGAGCGGTCAGTCGCCGGTCGATTCTTCGATCCATTCGAGCGCCGCCTCGCTGGTGGCGGCGGGCCATAATTCGATCGCGGGGGTATCATAGCTGTGAAGCTGGGTGATCCGGTCGCGCAGTGCCAGCGCCTGTTCCATGCCGGTCTTGAACAATACCGGCACTTCGATCTCGGTCTCGATGCCGCCTTTCCAGCGATAGATCGACGTACACGACTGCATCACATTGGCACAGGCGGCCAGCCGCTCCTCGATCACCGCGCGCGCGACCGACTCGGCCTCCTCGGCGGTGCCGAAGGTGACGTGGAGCAGGGCAAGGTCGCTCATGCCGTGCGCCGCCCGGCGGCGTGGGCGCCCCATGCGGCGGATGCGACCAGCAGCGCGCCGACGACTTGATGGGTGACGGCGGCATGGAAATTAACGCCGCTCACCACCGTGGCGATGCCAAGCAGCACCTGGATGCCGACCGCGCTATGGATCGCGATCGAAGCGGGGCGGTTGCCCGCACGCCGGGCGGCACGCGCCAGCACCACCATCGCGGCCACCGCCACCAATGCCCACCAGCGATGAACGAAATGCACTGCCCAGGGGTCGTTCACCAGCGCCGACAGCACGCCGCCGCTGGTATCCACATCAGGCACGACCTGTCCGTTCATCAGCGGCCATTGATCGGTCACCAGCCCGGCGTTCATGCCAGCGACAAATGCGCCGAACACCAGTTGGAACAACAATATGCCGCCGGTAATCACCGCGACACGGGTCAGCCGCGCCGCAGGTGCCCCCGGCTCGCGCGCCAGCCGCCGCATGTCGAGCGCGGTCCAGACGACCGCCGCGAGGATCGTCAGCGCCATGTTCAAATGCACCGCCAGCCGGAAATGGCTGACATCGGTGCGCTCGGCCAGGCCCGAAGTGACCATCCACCACCCGATCACGCCCTGCATGCCGCCGGCGATCAGCAACAGCACCAGCCGGGGGCCATAGCCCCGCGGGATTTGCCGCCGCACCGCGAACCACAGCAAGGGCAGCGCAAAGGCAAGGCCGATCACCCGACCGAGCAGCCGGTGGATATATTCCCAGAAATAGATGAACTTGAACTCGGCCAGGCTCATGCCGCGATTGATCTGGAGATATTCGGGGGTGGCCTGATATTTGGTGAACTCGCTGGCCCATGCAGCATCGTTCAGCGGGGGAAGGGTGCCCGAAATCGGCTTCCATTCGGTGATCGACAGCCCCGATTCGGTCAGCCGCGTAATGCCGCCCACCGCGACCATCAGTACGATCAGCAGCGCCACGGTCCAAAGCCAGTTGGCGATGGCGACCGGATGCGCGGCGTGGCGCAGCGGCGGTGCAGCGAGCGTGGAGGAGGGAGCGGTGTACGACACGAGCGAGCCTTTAGCGTTTCGCGCATCGTGCGTCGATGGCGTACCGGGGCATATGGGGACGGCACCGGCAATGTCGCTGCCGTCCAAAGCCCGTAGCGATCATTGCTGACCAGAAAATCGATGATGTGATGTTGTAACCTGTCGCTTGCTGGCCTAGATGGCGGTTATGGCCAGTGCTTCAGCCTCTTCATTCCGCCGCGACAGCGTGCTCGATCGGTTCGCGATCGGCCTGTCGGCGCTATGCGTCGTCCATTGCCTTGCAAGCGCCGTGCTGCTGGCGTTGCTGTCGTCGGTTGCCGGCGTATTGCTCGACGAATCGATCCACCAGTTCGGCCTGGTGCTGGCGATCGGCCTTGGCGCGCTGGCGCTGGGGCGCGGCATCATCGTGCATGGCTATATGATGCCGGCAGCGATCGGCGCGCTTGGCCTTGGCATCATGGGCGGCGCGTTGACGCTGCCGCACGGCACCGGCGAGATCGTCTGGACGGTAATCGGCGTCGGCATCCTGGCGCTCGGCCACGACCTTAATCGCCGCGCGGTGATCTGACCGCTTGCTTGCCGCGCGCTGCCGGCGCGCTTACATCCGGCATATGCATCCGCACCATCATCATGAGCCGCAAGGCGACGATCTGACCACCGCCGCGCGCAAGACGCTCGAGGCTGCCGGCGAGCAATGGACCGCGATGCGTGAACGCATCTTCCAAACGCTGGCCGAGTTCGAAAAGCCGGCGTCGGCCTATGACATCGCCGAGGCGGTGTCGAAGCGCGAAGGCCGCCGGGTCGCCGCCAACAGCATCTATCGGATCCTCGACCTGTTCGTGCAGGCCAATCTGGCGCGCCGGGTGGAAAGCGCGAACGCCTATGTCGCCAATTCGCATCCCGGCTGTCTGCATGACTGCATCTTCCTGGTGTGTGATAATTGCGGCCAGACCACGCATATCGACGACGATAGCATCACCGGATCGGTGCGGACCGCCGCTACCGAATCGGGCTTCTCGCCGACCCGCCCGGTAATCGAAGTGCGCGGAACCTGCGCCGATTGCGCCGAGTGACGGCAATACGGCACTAACATTCGACACGTCCGGGCGGACGCGGTAAGCAATGGCAATGGTAGACGTATCTGCAACTCCGCTGCTCGACACGGTTCATGTTCCGGCCGACCTTCGCAAGCTTAAGTCGGCTGATCTACGCCAACTCGCCGACGAGCTGCGCCACGAGACGATTTCTGCGGTCGGCACGACCGGCGGGCATCTGGGATCGGGACTTGGCGTCGTCGAACTGACCGTCGCGATTCATTACGTGTTCAACACGCCGGTCGATCGGCTGGTGTGGGACGTCGGCCACCAATGCTATCCGCACAAGATACTGACCGGGCGGCGCGATCGGATTCGCACCTTGCGGATGGGCGGGGGCCTGAGCGGCTTCACCAAGCGCGCCGAGAGCGAATATGACCCGTTCGGCGCGGCGCACAGCTCGACCTCGATTTCGGCGGCACTCGGCTTTGCGGTCGCCAACAAGCTGGCCGACACAGCGGGCAAGGGTATCGCCGTCATCGGCGACGGATCGATGTCGGCAGGCATGGCCTATGAGGCGATGAATAATGCGGCGCAGGCGGGCAACCGGCTGATCGTGATCCTCAACGACAACGACATGTCGATCGCGCCGCCGGTGGGCGGGCTTTCGGCCTATCTCAGCCGGATCGTGTCGAGTCGCGAGTTCCTGGGGCTGCGCGAGACGCTCAAGAAATTCGCGCGCCGCCTGCCGCGCCCGATCCATTCCGCCGCGCGCAAGACCGACGAATTCGCACGCGGGCTGACGATGGGCGGCACCTTGTTCGAGGAACTCGGCTTTTATTATGTCGGCCCGATCGATGGCCATAATCTCGATCACCTGATCCCGGTGCTCGAAAATGTGCGCGACGCCGAGGAAGGCCCGATCCTGGTTCATGTCGTGACCAAGAAGGGCAAGGGCTATGCCCCCGCCGAGGAATCGGCCGACAAATACCACGGCGTCCAGAAGTTCGACGTCATCACCGGCGCGCAGGCCAAGGCACCGCCGGGACCGCCAAGCTATCAGAACGTCTTCGGCGAGACGCTCGCCAAGCTGGCCGAGACCGACGATCGCATCTGCGCGATCACGGCGGCGATGCCCGGCGGCACCGGGGTCGATAAATTTGCCAAGGCGCATCCGAACCGCGCCTTCGACGTCGGCATCGCCGAACAACATGCGGTGACCTTCGCCGCTGGCCTTGCGGCGCAGGGGATGCGCCCGTTCTGCGCGATCTATTCGACCTTCCTTCAGCGCGCCTATGACCAGGTGGTGCATGACGTCGCGATCCAGAACCTGCCGGTGCGCTTCGCGATCGACCGCGCCGGGTTGGTCGGGGCCGATGGCTGCACCCATGCCGGTTCGTTCGATGTCACTTACCTCGCGACCTTGCCCAATTTCGTGATCATGGCGCCAGCCGACGAAGCCGAATTGGTCCATATGACCTATACCGCCGTCTGCCATGACAGCGGCCCGATCGCGCTTCGCTATCCGCGCGGCAACGGCACCGGAGTCGCGTTGCCCGAGACGCCCGAGCGGCTCGAAATCGGCAAGGGCCGGATCGTGCGGGAGGGCAAGACCGTGGCGATCCTGTCGCTCGGCACCCGGCTTGAGGAAGCGCTGAAGGCCGCCGAAACGCTGGAGGCCAAGGGGCTGTCGACCACCGTCGCCGATCTTCGCTTCGCCAAGCCGCTCGACGAGGCGATGATTCGCCGGCTGCTGACGACGCACGAAGTAGCGGTGACGATCGAGGAAAATGCGGTTGGTGGCCTGGGCGCGCATGTGCTGACGCTGGCGAGTGACCAGGGGCTGATCGACGGCGGGCTGAAGCTGCGCACGATGCGGCTGCCCGACATTTTCCAGGATCAGGACAAGCCCGACAAGCAATATGATGAGGCGCGGCTGAACGCGGTGCATATCGTCGATACCGTCCTCAAGGCGCTTCGGCACAATGAGGATGTCGGCCGGGTAGGCGACGCGCGGGCATGATCGCGGCTCCCCCTGCCCGAAAGGCGGGGTAGCAACCGGCACTTGCGTTTCGATACGCAACCGATCATCCTGCCCCAAAGCGTTAAAAGCGCAGGGCAGGAGAGTGATGATGACGACCGCATATATCGTCGACGCGGTGCGAACCGCCGGTGGCCGTCGCAATGGGCGGCTGATGGGCTGGCATCCCAATGATCTGGGCGGTGCGGTGCTGTCGGCGATCGCGCAGCGCAGCGGCATCGACCCGGCGGCGATCGACGACGTCATCATGGGCTGTGTGATGCAGGGCGGCGAGCAGGCGGGGCATATCGGCCGCAACGCGGTGCTGGCATCGACCTTGCCCGCCAGCGTTCCTGCCGTTTCGATCGACCGGCAATGCGGATCGTCGCAGCAGGCACTGCAATTCGCGGCGCAGGCGGTGATGTCGGGCACGCAGGACGTGGTGATCGCCAGCGGCG